>JAPLQX010000017.1 GCA_026399435.1 Rhodocyclales bacterium | reverse complement strand
GGTGCGCACTTCGTCGAATTCCCGTTCGTCTCCCATGTTGCCTTCGAAGGTCATGATCGGGACGCCCGAGTTGGCGATACCCTGGCGGTTCTCCATGATGCCCATCGAAAGACCTTCGCAGCCGCGGTTCAGGTGCAGCATGACGCCATCGACCTGCCATTCCTTGACGATGCGCAGCATCATTGCGGTCTTCAGACGCGGATCGAAGAAGTGCTGCCACTGCGGCTTCGACAAATTCCAGTCGGCATACAGGCGCACTATCTGGTCGCGGGTATTCATCTCGATGCCCTTCTCCCAGGGCAAGGACCGGCCGCCCCAGCTGCCGTCCGGCTTGTCTTCCCAGATGCCTTCGAGGGCAAAGGTGTAGAGCGAACCGATCGACACCGCGCCGAAGCTTTCGAGGTAGCGGAAGATCTTGAGGAAGGACCAGGGCGGCTGCGTATCCGACATCATGCGGCAACGCTCGTTGGGCACCGCGGCGATGCCGCGGGCGACGCGGTCCTTCACTTCTTCGTAGAGCTCGTCGTAGAAATCGGCACACCACTGCGAGGACTTCGACAAGGTCGCCAGAACATAGAGCGAGTACATGGTCTTTTCGTCGAGCGGTGCCGGCTTGACCTTGTTCAGGGCGCAGATGTCGGCCCAGCGGCTGGTCGAGCGCATTTCGTTCTTGACCGCCTTGAGGAATTTCTCGTCGTCGAACGTGCGACCCGTGGACTTTTCGAGGAACTCGATGCCGTCGTGGATCTGGTTGCTGACGTAGTCGAGACGCGCGGCATTCATGTCCTTGTAAGGGCCGACGCCGACGTCGACATAGAACTGCGGCACCTTCTCTTCCTTGGCGACGTGCTGGTACCACTTCGAGTGCGAGCAGCAGATCTGCGTCTGGAAAATGAAGTCGGGCTTGGGGAACTTGCCGCCATACAGGTACTTGTCGAGGTGCATGCCACCCCAGTAAATGCGCATGTAGGAGCAAAGATCGCGGGCAAAACCCACTGATTCGGCCGCGTCCATGCACTCCTTGGCAAACTTCTTGTCGTGCGCAACAGCGGCCGCGTAGGGCTCGCCGGTCAGCGAATAGACGTCGTCACCGAGACCTGCCGGCACCGCATCCAGCGCCCAGGCGGAGCCGGACCAGCGCAAACCGCCGTTGTCCTTGGCCCGGGCGTAGTTCTGGTAATACTGCTCGCGCAGTTGCTTCGCCTTGCCCCACAGCTTCAGGGATTCGGTCGGATATTTGTTCTGTGCAGTCATCATTCTCTCCCGTAGTTTCAGAACAGCTCTTCGTCGCTCATCGTTTCGAGGAAGGCCTCGATACGGATACGGAAGGGGCCGATGGGGTTGGTAATGTCGAATTCGAGGAACAGCGTCGGGATGCCGTTGTCCTCAAGATGCTGCTTCAGATCCGGGTAGTCGCCCTCGTGCGGATCGCAGAATTTCTGCTGCAGGAAGACCGCGGCGCGGGCGTTGAACTCCTTGGCCAGGCCGAGCACATGATCGAAGCGCGTATGCACCGGATAGTCCTTGGTCGGGCAGGCCGGGCGGTCGCAGTAGCGGTCGGCGATGGCCTTGATCACGTCGTCCTCGGGCTTCGACTCGTTCCAGAAGTAGCGGGTGCCGGAGCACTGGTCGTCGATGACGATCGTCGAGCCGACCGATTCGACCATGGCCATGAAGGCGAGGTCGTCGTTCTCGGAACCGATGGTCATGAAGCGCACGCCTTCGGGACGGTTCAGATTGCGTGTGGGCAACGCCGCCAGCACTTTCTTCAGCTGCTCGTTGTGCTCGCGCTTGTCGACGAACTGGGCGGTGATCGAGGCATACAGGGCCTCGACGCCCGTGACCTGCGGATTGGCGACCTTGCGATACTCGAACAATTCACGCAGGAGGCGGCGGTTCTCGTCGACCACGGCGAGCGCTTCGCGCAGCATGTCGTCGGTCAGCGGCTTGCCGGTCAGCGCCTGCAGGAAGGTGCGGAAGGACTGGAGTTCGGCGTAATGGGCCTTGCGCGCATGCGGCGACTGCACATCGTTGGGCATCGCTACGTAGTAATCCCATTGCACGGTAGGGACATTGCTGCGCCAGGAACTGAAGGTCTGGCGATACTGGATACAGGATTGGGTAAGAGTCACTCCCTCGCAGTAATCGTAGCGACCAAGCAGGCCCTGGGCCAGCGAATCGCGGCAGAAGGGACAGAACATGCCGAAAATATGCGGCTCGGTGACGTTCTGCGGTTCATGGGCGCCAAGCACACGCACCGGTAGCATGCCGCAAGCGATCAGCAATTCTTCGGCGGTGTAGGTACACATCGTTGCGACGACCTGACCACCGGTGCGCGCCTTCCAGTCTCGCGCATAGTCGTGGCGCTTCTCATACCAGTCTTTGAACTGGTCGAACATACCATCAGCCATTGCTGCCTCCTCGTTAGCTGTCCGTCGCACCACTGTGCTCCGGACGCGGTATTCGTTAGGTTAGTTGAACTTGGAACTATTGTTCCTCTGCTGAACCATACTGCACATTCTGAGCGAAGTATGAGATAAAAAAACGCCCTCGTCAATAGGGGAATGCATTATTTTTCCTGACCCTGCTCGCCACTTGTTTATAGCATTTGTTCAAAGAGTTACAAGCTTTTAATACCCACTTTTAGTTTAGGTTTAAAAAAATATTTCACTTCTTGATCTGAATCATGTACTATAGTGCCTATTAGAGATCTCCACTCCTCTCAAGCCAACGTCAAACCACGATGGAATCACCCGCAAAAGCCGACCAAGCGGCGCCATTGCCCCTTATCGACGAAGCCGCCGACGCCGAATTCATCCAGGCACTCGGTCTCCGCGTACGTGAAGCACGCGCGCGGCGCGGCATGTCGCGCAAGAGTCTGGCGCTGAATTCGGATGTTTCGGAGCGCTATCTGGCGCAGGTGGAAAGCGGCGAGACCAATCCTTCCATCATGGTGCTGCGCCACGTCGCGCATGCCCTCGGCGTTTCCCTGATCGAACTCCTGGAAGCGCAGCACAGTTCGCCGGAATACCGGTTGATCTCCCGCTTCCTCGAACAACTCTCACCCAACCGGCTCGAAGAAGCACTGCTGCGCCTGATGCGTGATTTTGGAAACGAAGACGCTTCGCGCCGCAAGCGCATTGCCCTGGTCGGCCTGCGCGGTGCGGGCAAATCCACGCTCGGCCGTGCGCTGGCCAGCGAGCTGTCCCTGCCCTTCGTCGAGCTCAACAGCGCGATCGAGGCCGAAGCCGGCATGAGCCTCAACGAGATATTCATGCTCTACGGCCAGCCCGGCTATCGACGTCTTGAACGAGGCTGCCTGGAAAGCTTCATCGCCGAGCATGAAAGCGCCGTCATCACCGTCGGCGGCGGCATCGTTTCCGAAGCGGAAACCTTCAATCTGCTACTGATGAACTGCTTTACCGTCTGGGTCAAGGCCACCCCGGAAGAACACATGTCGCGCGTTGTCGCCCAGGGCGATTTCCGTCCCATGGAAGGCAATACCGAAGCCATGGAAGACATGCGCCGCATCCTCGTCGCGCGCGAGCCCCTGTACTCGAAGGCGGACGTCACCGTCGATACCACCGGCCGTCCACCGGAGGATTGCCTCATGCAGTTGCGCCAAGCTCTCGCAGTACAGAAGTAAACCCATTACACAACACGGAGAAGCGAATGACTTATCCAGATGCCCCCCGGCAGACCATTACCTATGACACCCATCCCGAGCGATACAAGCACTGGCGCCTGAACTGCGACGGCGCGGTCGCCACGCTCCATCTCGACATCGATGAGGATGGCGGGATCAAACCCGGCTACAAGCTGAAGCTGAACTCCTACGACCTGGGTGTCGACATCGAACTTTACGACGCGCTGCAGCGCATCCGCTTCGAGCACCCCGAAGTCCGCAGTGTCGTTGTCACCAGCGCAAAGGACCGCATCTTCTGCTCCGGCGCGAATATTTTCATGCTGGGTGTTTCGACCCATGCATGGAAGGTGAATTTCTGCAAATTCACCAACGAGACGCGCAACGGCATCGAGGATTCCAGCCGCCATTCGGGACTCAAGTTCATCGCCGCCTGCAATGGAACGACGGCCGGCGGCGGCTATGAACTGGCGTTGGCCTGCGACGAAATCATCCTGATCGATGACCGTTCCTCCGCCGTGAGCCTGCCCGAGGTTCCGTTGCTCGGCGTACTGCCCGGCACCGGCGGCCTCACCCGCGTCACCGACAAACGCCACGTCCGGCGCGACCACGCCGACATGTTCTGCACGCTGACCGAAGGCGTACGGGCGCAGCGCGCCAAGGAATGGCGCCTCATCGACGACTACGCCAAGCCCCAGCAATTCGCGGAGAAGGTGCAGCAGCGCGCGGCGCAACTCGCCGCACTGAGCGACCGCCCCGCCGATGCCAAGGGAGTCGCCCTGCCCGCCCTCAAGCGCATGATCGACGAGGCCGGCTATCACTACGAAACCGTCGATGTGATCATCGACCGCAAGACACGCCGCGCCACGCTGACTGTCGCCGCCCCGTCCGCGGCGGTGGCTGACAGCATCGATGGAATTGTCGCCGCCGGCTCCTCCTGGTGGCCGCTGCTGATGGCGCGCGAACTCGATGACGCAATCCTGATGCTGCGCACCAACGATCTCGAAATCGGCACCTGGGTCATTAAGACCAGCGGCAACGCGCAACACGTGCTCGATGCCGACGCCGCGCTGGCAAAGCACGCGCAACACTGGTTCGTGCGCGAAGTGACCGGCATGCTGCGCCGGACGCTGGCGCGCCTCGACGTCACCTCGCGCACCCTGATCGCGCTGGTCGAACGCGACACCTGTTTCGTCGGCACACTGGCGGAACTGCTGCTCGCCGCCGACCGCGGCTACATGCTGTCGCTGCCCGACGATGAGCAGGCCGAAGCGAAGATCACGCTGTCCGAGATGAATTTCGGCAGCTACCCGATGGTCAATGGCCAGTACCGCATCGCCGCCCGCTTCTATGGCGAGGAAGCCCCGATCGCCGCCGCGAAGGCGGCAATCGGCAAGCCGCAAGGCGCCGCCGCCATGCTGGAACTCGGCCTCGTCACCGCAACGCCGGACGACCTGGATTGGGAAGACGAGATCCGCCTCGTCCTGGAAGAGCGCGCCAGCCTCTCCCCGGACGCGCTGACGGCGATGGAGGCCAATCTTCGCTTCGGCCCCGGCGAAACCATGGAAACCCGCGTCTTCGGCCGGCTCTCGGCCTGGCAGAACTGGATTTTCATCCGCCCCAATGCCGTCGGCGAAGCCGGCGCGCTGAAGGTCTTCGGCAGCGGCAACAAAGCGAAATTCAACTGGGAACGCGTCTGACGTTTCCGGATAAAAAAGCACCCCTACCCCCAACAGGAGAGAATGCCATGAGCATCGATTACAACCAGAAGATCCCCAACAACGTCAACCTTTCCGAGAACAAGACCCTGCAACGCGCGCTGGAACACTGGCAGCCGGAGTTCATCAACTGGTGGAAGGACATGGGCCCGGACGATTCGCAGAATTTCGATGTCTATCTGCGCACCGCGGTGAGCGTCGATCCGGGCGGCTGGGCGCATTTCGACTACGTCAAGATGCCGGACTACCGCTGGGGCATCTTCCTCAACCCGGCCGAAGCCGAGCGCAAGGTCAATTTCGGCGCGCACAAGGGCGAGGCCGCCTGGCAGGAAGTGCCGGGCGAGTACCGCAGCAACCTGCGCCGGCTGATCGTCACCCAGGGCGACACCGAGCCCGCCTCGGTCGAACAGCAGCGCCACCTCGGCCTCACCTGCCCCTCGCTCTACGACATGCGCAACCTGTTCCAGGTGAACGTCGAGGAAGGCCGCCATTTGTGGGCCATGGTCTACCTGCTGCACGCCTACTTCGGCCGCGACGGCCGCGAGGAAGCCGAAGCCCTGCTCGAACGCCGCTCGGGCGATGCGGACAACCCCCGCATCCTCGGTGCCTTCAATGAAAGCACCCCGGACTGGCTGTCCTTCTTCATGTTCACCTATTTCACCGACCGCGACGGCAAGTACCAGCTCTGTTCGCTGGCCGAATCCGGCTTCGACCCGCTGGCACGCACCTGCAAGTTCATGCTGACCGAGGAAGCGCACCACATGTTCGTCGGCGAATCCGGCGTCGGCCGCGTCATCCAGCGCACCTGCGAGGTCATGAACCAGCTCAAGACCGACGACGTGGCGAAGATCCGCGCCCAGGGCGTGATCGACCTGCCGACCATCCAGCGCTACCTGAACTTCCATTTCAGCGTGACCATGGACCTCTTCGGCGCCGACGTTTCATCGAATGCCGCCACCTTCTACAACACCGGACTCAAGGGCCGCTACGAGGAAACCAAGCAGGACGACGACCATCAGCTCAGCGATGCGTCGTATCCGGTGCTCGAAGTTGGCGATGGAAAGCTCCTTACCGTCCAGGCGCCCTACCTCAACGCCCTCAACGAGCGCCTGCGGGACGACTACGTTCGCGATGCCGTCGCCGGCATCGAGCGTTGGAACAAGGTCATCCAGAAGGCCGGCATCCCCTTCATCCTCAGCGCACCGCACAAGGCCTTCAACCGCAAGATCGGCCCGCTGTCGGCGGCGAAGATCTCCCCGGCGGGCAAGGTGCTCTCCGAAGCCGAATGGACGCATCATCATCTGCAGTGGCTGCCCTCGATCGAGGATCGCGCCTTCGTCAGCTCGCTCATGGGCCGCGTTGCCGAACCGGGCAAGTACGCCAACTGGATCGCGCCGCCGGCACGCGGCATCAACAATCAGCCGATAGACTTCGAGTACGTCCGCTTCAACTAAGCGGCAGGCGGCAGTCACCCAGCCTTCCGGCCGCAGTCCGCTGCGGCCGGAAGGCTGGTATCTTCTATCAGCCGAAGCGACGAACCGACCGAAGGAAATGAAATGACCACGGCCACGACAACGCGTGCGACGATCCTGCGTCAGCACCTGATCGACCCCGAGATATGCATTCGCTGCAACACCTGCGAAGAAACCTGTCCGGTAGACGCGATCAGCCACGACTCGCGCAACTACGTGGTGAACGTCGACAAATGCAAGTTCTGCTACAACTGCATTTCGCCCTGCCCGACCGGTGCCATCGACAACTGGCGCCATGTTCAGGCGGAAACTGCCTATCCCCTGGCCGAGCAACTGCTGTGGGATACGCTGCCGCAACAGGTCGCACTGGAAGACAGCGCTCCGGCCGCAGCCGGCAGTTCGTCAGCGGTACTGCCCGATGAGGTAGAGCGGATTGCCGCAGCATCGACATCCGGTCAGGGCGGCGTCGCCCCTCCGCCGTGGTCGGCCGCGCACCCCTACATCAATCTTTACTCAATTCAGAAACCTGCGGTGGCAAACGTCAGCGGCAACTTTCGCCTGACGGCGGAGGATGCATCGAGCGATATCCGCCACATCGTGCTCGATTTCGGCAATGCCTCGTTTCCGGTGCTCGAAGGCCAGACGATCGGCATCCTGCCACCGGGGCTCGACGCCGCTGGCCGCCCGCATCACGTGCGCCTCTACTCGGTCGCCAGCCCGCGCGACGGTGAACGTCCGCGTTACAACAACCTGTCGCTCACGGTGAAGCGGGTTACCGCCGACCATGAGGGTGCGCCGGTACGCGGCGTGGCGTCGAATTTCCTTTGCGACCTGAAGAAGGGCGACAAGGTCAATGTCGTCGGCCCCTACGGCACCAGCTTCCTGATGCCAAACCATCCCGGCAGCAATCTGCTGATGATCTGCACCGGCACCGGCTCCGCGCCGATGCGGGCGATGACCGAGCGCAGGCGCCGGAAGTCGATTCCCAGCGAGGATGGCAAGCTGATGCTGTTCTTCGGCGCCCGAACCCCAGGCGAACTACCCTACTTCGGCCCGCTGACCCGGTTGCCGAAGGAATTCGTCGACATCAACCTGGCCTTTTCGCGCGTCCCCGAGCAACCCCGGCAGTACGTGCAGGATCTCATCCGCGCACGCGGTGACGATGTTGCGCACCTGCTGCGCGACGAAAATACCTATTTGTATCTGTGCGGATTGAAGGGCATGGAGACAGGCGTCGATGGAGCTTTCAGCGATATCTGCGGCCGCCATGGACTCGACTGGAAATCACTGCGGACTGAACTCCTGCAACAGGGCCGCTACCACGTGGAAACCTACTGACCATGAGGTGAAGCCCATCGCTTGCCGAAAAAAAACCCGCGCGAAGCGGGCTTTTTCTTTGGACAGACAAGCCTATTTGACCAGACTCCAATCCCCGTTCTTGATTTCCAGCATGCGAAAGGCCGATTGGTCCAGACCCATGTGATCCGTGGCCGACATATTGACCTTGCCGCCGGTACCGATGTAGCCATTGGTGGCTTCGATCGCATCGCGGACCTTGGCCTTGTCGATGGAACCGGCACGCTTGAAGGCATCGACCGCCATCATCAGGCCGTCATAGGCGTGGCCGCCGAAGGTCGAGACATCTTCCTTGAAGCGGTCGTGATAGGCCTTGCGGTAGGCGGTGACCACGGGTTTCTGCGGATCTTTGGCAGCCAATTTGTCGGCCACCAGCAGAGCGGCCGCCGGCAGGCGAACGCCTTCTGCCGCCGGCCCGGAGAGCTTGATGAACTCTTCCGAGGCGACGCCGTGTGCGTGGTACAGCGGCAGGGTGATGCCGAGCTGTTTGTAGTTCTTGTTGACCAGCGCGGGACCCTGACCGAGACCGAAGACGAATACGGCCTGAACGCCCGCCGTGTTCTTGATCTTGGTCAGTTGCGGCGTCATGTCGGTGTCCTTGGGCCCGTAGGTTTCATTGGCCACCAGGGTGATCCCCATCTTGGAGGCCATGGCCTCGGTTTCCTTCTTGCCCGAAGCGCCGAAACCGCTGGTTTCGGAGAGCAGCGCGACCTTGGTCAGGTTGCGCTTCTTCATGTCGTCGAATACCTTCTCGGCCGCCATGCGGTCCGTGTGCGGCGTCTTGAACACCCACTTCTTGACCGGTTCGACGATGACGACCGCACCCGCCAGCGAGATGAACGGCATTTCTGCCTTCTCGACCAGCGGAATCATCGACATGGTGGAACCCGTGACGGTGCCGCCGACGATGATATCCACCTTGTCGTCATCGATCAGGCGCTTGGCAAAACCATTCGCCTTGCCGGCATCGCTGCCGTCGTCGTAGTGCACCAACTGCAACTGGCGTCCGAGCACGCCGCCTTCCTTGTTGATCTTCTCTACATAGAGTTGCAGGGTCTTCAGTTCGGGGTCGCCAAGAAATGCGGCCGGACCGGTGACCGAAAGCACCGAACCGATCTTGATCGGGTCGGCGGCAAAGACAGACAGGCTGGTGCCGAATGCGATTGCGGCAACAGTGACGATCTTGCGCAATGAGTGTTTGACCATGGTTGTTTCCTCCTAGTGTTATTTGAATGACAACTACTGCAACAGGATGATTTCAAGGACTATCGCAAAGCATGCAACGAAACAAACTCCAAACGCGCCCACTTCAGATACCCAGATAAGCCGACTTCACCTGCTCATTCACCAGCAACTCGGCCCCGGTACCGGAAAGAACGATTTCCCCGGTCTCGATCACGTAAGCCTGATCTGCAATTGAAAGCGCGGCCTGGGCATTCTGCTCGACCAGGAAAACGGTTTTGCCGTGCTCACGCAGGCTGATGATGGCGTTGAATATCTCCTGGATCAGCAGCGGCGCCAGACCCATCGAGGGCTCGTCCAGCAGCAGCAGTTTCGGTCGGCCCATGAGCGCCCGCGCCATCGCCAGCATCTGCTGCTGTCCGCCGGACAGGGTTCCTGCCGCCTGCCTGAATTTCTGTTTGAGGATCGGAAACATGGCGTACATCTGTTCCATGTCGTCCTTGATCGACTCCCTGTCGCAGCGCGTATAAGCGCCCAGCCGCAGGTTGTCTTCCACTGAAAGCGGCCCGAACACCTGGCGCCCCTCGGGAACCTGGCAGATGCCCAGCCGGACGCGCTGATCCGGGCGCATATGCGTAATGTCCTGCCCGGCGAAACTCACTTTGCCGCCGCTTACCTTTTGCACTCCGGAGATCGCCCGCAGCAAGGTCGTCTTGCCCGCGCCATTGGCGCCGACGAGTGCGACCAGCTGGCCCTGCCTGACTTCGACAGTGACGCCCCGCAGCGCCTGTATGCGCCCGTATTGACTGCTCAGGTTCTCGACCGATAGCAGCACCGGGTTGGCCTCGGCCTGCGGTTTCACTTCCGTAACGAGGCCAAAGCCAATCGGATCGGGTGCCTGATTGACGATGCGCGACATCAGCGAGCGAAACTCGACGCGGACACTTTCTCCGAAATGTGGATCATGACTGTCGGCAAAGGCGGTATTGATTTCGTCCCAATCGACGTTGGTCAGTATTTTGCGTGCCAGAGGAAACAACTCGTTTTCTTCCCGCATGATGTGATGCCGCATCATCGAGATGTAGGCTTCAAGGGACGCCTGAAATTCGGCAACGCCTTCCGGAAAATGCTGCATGAGGGCCTTCAACTGGCTGCGCAGCCCGGCGACAATCTCGGGGCTGGCGGCATGCTCGCGCTGGAACTCCTCGATCATGCCCCTGCCTTCGTCGGTGCGATCCAGCACCGCCCGGTAAAGGAAGGCTTCCTCCTTGGGCTGATGCACCCGCTCGACATAGTGCTCGATGTAGTCGAGGATCAGCCCGAACAGTTCCGCATCGGGCTTCTCGTCCGGCTTGCCCAACTGCTTGCGCAACTCGTCGAGCATCACGGTCAACTGCCACATGCTGCGATGCTCGCTGCTGATCGTCTGCAGGGCCTCGGTCACGAACTTTTCCTCAGTGTCATCTTCATACGTTACTGCCCAGATAGGCGGCGATCACATCAGGGTTCTCCCGGACTTCCCTGGCAGTGCCCTCGGTCAGCTTCTTGCCGTAGTCGAGCACCAGAATGCGATCGGAAATGTTCATCACCATCTTCATGTCGTGCTCGACCAGGACCACGGTGACACCGCTATCGGCGACCTTGCGCACGAGTTCATCGATCTCGGCCGTTTCCTTCGAGTTCAGGCCTGCCGCCGGTTCGTCGAGGAAAAGTATCTGCGGCTTGGCGGCGAGCGCGCGGGCGATCTCCAGCCGCTTCAACGCCCCGTAGGGCATCGAACTGGCGCCGAGGTTCGCGTAGCTCTCCAGCCCGACAAAGCGCATCAGTTCGCGCGCCTCGTCCTTCAAAGCATGGTCGCGCCGGGCGATGCCCGGAAAGCGCAGCATGGCCTTGATCAGGTTGCGATCGAGCTGCAAATGCGCCCCGACCATGACGTTTTCCAGCGCCGTCATGTTCATGCAGATCTGCAGGTTCTGGAAGGTTCTGGCCATGCCCTTCAAGGCCAGTTCATGCGGTGCGACGCCGGCAATGGACTGTCCGTCGAGCCGGATTTCGCCCTCGCTCGGCGTATAGACCCCGGTGATCAGGTTGAACAACGTTGTCTTGCCGGCCCCGTTCGGCCCGATCACGGAATAGACCAGGCCGCGATCAACCGAGAAGCTGACGTTCTGCACGGCCTTGACGCCGCCAAAGGCGATCGAAAGATTATCGACTTCGAGCAGCGCCATCAGCGGTCCTCCTGCCCGTTGCGGCCGAAGCGCGCCGCCAGGGTGGGCACCAATCCCTTTGGCATGAAGATCATGCACAGGATCAGGATGGAGCCGAAGGCCACCGTTTCCCATCCCTCGAAGGTCGACAGCGCCTGGGGCAAGGCGGTCAGCAGCACGGCCCCGATCAGCGAGCCGTAGATGGACGCCATGCCGCCAACCACGACCATGGTCATCAGTTCGATGGAATGGAAGAAATCGGCGATGTTGGGCGTGACGAAACCGATGTAATGCGCGGTGACGCTGCCCATCAGGCTGGCAAAGAAAGCCGACAGGACGAAGATCGCGACCTTGTAGCGCACGATGTCGACACCCATCACCTGCGACGCCACCTCGGAACCATGCAGCGCCCGCAGGGCCCGGCCGAAGGGAGAATCGATCAGGTTTCGGGCTGCCCAGAAACTGAACAGAAGCAGCACGGCGAGCACCCAGTACCACTGCTTTTCCCCGGAAATCTCGAAACCCATCAGGCCGAGCGCCGCAACCGGCATACCGTCCGGACCCCCGGTATAAGTCGCCTCGTTCTTGATCACGATCGCCGTGATGATTCCCAGGCCAAGCGTCGCCATCGCCAGATAGTGCCCCTTCAGGCGAAAGATCGGTCGCGCGACAATCGCCGCAATGGCGCTTGCGATCGCCGCACCTGCAGCCGTCGCCAATAGCGGATGCCAGCCGAAATGCGTCGGCAGAATCGCCGAAGCATAGGCGCCGATGCCGACGAAGCCGGCGTGTCCCAGGCTGATCTGGCCGGCGAACCCGATCAGAAGATTAAGGCCAAGAACGATGATCGCGTTGATCGCCATGCGTATGGCGATGTCGTAATAATAGTTGTTGGGCAACACCAGCGGCAGCATAAGCAGCACCGCAGCCAGGATCATGAGCGGGTAATTCCGCTTCAGCACGCTCATACCCGCTCCGTCACTTGCGCGCCGAAAATGCCGCGCGGCATGAAGAACAGAATGAACAGGATGAGGATGAAGGGAATCGCATCCTTGTAGGCGGAAGAGATGTAACCGGCCGCCATGGCTTCGATGATTCCCACCAGCAATCCGCCGACTACGGCACCCAGGCCGCTGCCCAGGCCACCGACGACAACGGCGACGAAGCCCTTGAGGCCCAGCATGATTCCTACGTCGTAGGAAGTCAGGGTGATCGGGGTCAGCAGCACGCCGCCGATCGCCCCCAGCGCCGCCGAGAGGGCGAAACTGACCAACAGCACCCATTGCGTGTTGATGCCGACCAGTTTCGCCGCCAGCGGATTGCAGGAGGTGGCCAGAATGGCCTTGCCGGCCAATGTGCGACTGAAAAAGTACCAGAGCGCAATGACCACCAGTGCCGTGATGCCGAGCACCCAGAGGCTTTGCGGCAGCAAGGTGGCGCCGCCGACCTCGATAGGGTCGCTGCCCGAGAAGGCAGGATAGGTGTGCGCGCCCTTGCCCAGCCAGATCTGGACCAGTCCGCGAATGACCAGCGAGGCGCCGATGGTGATGATGATCAGCGTCACGACCTCGGCATCGCGCGCGGGCTCGATTGCCAGCTTCTCCAGCGCAATTCCGACCAGTGCCGGAATCGCGATCGCCAGCAGGATCGCCAACGGCATCGGCATCCCCGACTGCATGAAGACGAAGGTCAGCATGCCGCCGAGCATGATGAACTCGCCCTGGGCGAAATTGATCACGTTGCTGGCGCTGTAGATCAGCGTAAAGCCCAGCGCCGCCAGGGCATAGGTGGCGCCGACGGTGATGCCTGAAAACAGGAACTGCAAGAACTGCGACAAAATGGTTTCTCCCCGGTCCTTCCGCTCCAAGGCGGCCGCTCGAGACAAATGACTCGAGGGCCGCCTTGAAATCCTTTTGTGAATCGCCTTCTATTTCGGACGTCGGTCGATCACCCGTCGCGCCTTGCCCACCAGCGTTCGTTCGACCTTGTCGGTTTCGACGACATGGACGTCTGCGCTGACTCCGACCAGGGACTTGATATGGTGTTTCACCTCGGCACCGATTTCGCGACGCTTCTGTTCGCTGATCGAGTTCGAGAGGTCGGCGCGCACCTCGACATAGACATCCAGCTGGTCGAGGTGGCCTTCACGCGATACCTGCAGTTGATACTGGGCGCACAGGTTCGGGTTCTTCAGCAGAATTTCCTCGATCTGTGTCGGGAAGACATTCACTCCGCGAATGATCAGCATGTCGTCGCTGCGGCCGGTGATCTTCTCCATGCGCCGCATGCTGCGCGCCGTTCCCGGCAAGAGCCGCGTCAAGTCGCGCGTGCGGTAGCGGATGATCGGCAGCGCTTCCTTGGACAGCGAGGTGAATACCAGTTCGCCCACTTCGCCGTCGGGCAGCACCTCGCCCGTTTCCGGATTGATGATCTCCGGGTAGAAATGGTCTTCCCAGATGTGCGGGCCGTCCTTGGTCTCGACGCATTCGCAGGATACGCCGGGCCCCATCACCTCCGACAGCCCATAGATATCCACGGCATCGATGCCCAGGCGCTCCTCGATCTCGCGGCGCATTTCGTTGGTCCACGGTTCGGCGCCAAAGACGCCCACGCGCAGGCTGGTCTGGTCCGGCTTGATGCCCTGCTTGTTCATCTCGTCGGCGATGGTCAGCACATAGGACGGTGTGCACAGGATCACCGTGGGCTTGAAATCCTGAATCAACTGCACCTGCTTTTCGGTCTGGCCGCCCGACATCGGGATCACCGTGGCGCCCAAATACTCCCCGCCATAGTGGGCGCCCAAGCCACCGGTAAACAGCCCGTAGCCATACGAGTTGAGAATGACGTCGTCGGCTGAGCAGCCTGCGGCACGCAGCGAACGAGCCATCAGACTCGCCCACATGGCAATGTCGTTCTTCGTGTAGCCGACCACGGTGGGCTTGCCGGTGGTGCCCGATGATGCATGGATCCGCACCACGTCGCGCATGGGCGTCGCGAACATGCCGTAAGGATAGGTGTCACGCAGGTCGAGCTTGGTGGTGAAGGGGAACTTCGCCAGGTCGGACAACTGCTTGAGGTCGCTCGGGTGCACGCCGGCGGCGTCGTACTTCTTGCGGTAGTGCGGCACGTTGTCATAGACGTGCTGCAAGGACCACTTCATGCGCTGCAGCTGCAGCGCCTGCAGTTCGTCCCGGCTTGCCTTCTCGATCGGTTCCAGGCCGCTGCCCGGCAAATCCTGCTTGCTCATTTTTCTTCCCCCTAAGCGCTCTGTCGATGAGCCATTTGTTTGACGAAAGCGAGATTTTCCACGACCTTGCCTTGTATGTGTGAAATCTGATCCGGACTCAGATGGCGGAAGCGCCCCATCGCCTTCAGATACTCGGTCACCGGCAGCGGATCATCCACCGGCCGCGTGAACTCCAGGCCATCCTTCGGGTTGTACTCCCAGAGCATCACGAAATTGGTTTCGACTGCCTTGCGCGCGACTTCCATGTTCTGGTCGGTCGGGAAGCGCCAGCCCGTGGTGCAGGGCGAATAGACATGCAGGTAGGCAAAGCCGCGCTTGGAGGCCTGGATCGCCTTGTCGAGCTTGTCGTAGAGATCCTGCATGTAGGCTGTCGACGCCGTCGCGACATACTCGCAGCGATGATTGACCATGATCAGCGGCAGATTCTTGGCATCCTGCGTCTTGCCCTGCGAAGGCATGCCGCCCGATCCCTTGCCGATCGGCGTGGTCGACGTCCAGGCGCCATACGGCGTGCAGCTCGAACGCTGCATGCCGGTGTTCATGTAGCCCTCGTTATCGACCACCATGAAAAGTATCTGCTCGTTGCGTTCGGCGGCGCCGGACAGCGACTGGAAACCGACGTCGGAAGCGCCGCCGTCGCCTGCAATCGCCAGCGCATTGACTTCGCGGCCGACACGCTTGTATTGCCGCTTGATGCCGGCCAGCATGGCCGCGGTATTGGTCAGCAGCGGATGAAAAACCGGGACCTTGGTGCCGGTGGTGCCGTTGAAGCCGACCGAACCCATGCCGGGCACGCAGCCGGGCGGCGTCGCCAGTACGGTCTCCGGCCCGACCCGGCGCAGCGTGTGGCGCATCAGCAGCTCCGTGTTGCAGCCCTGACAGCCGGCCAGCCCCGGAGCGAAGAGATCTTCCCAGTCGCCGACCTCGTTGTAGATGCGCGAAGTCGTGATGTAGGTCAGCGCATCGTGCGGACAGGCCGGCACGCAGGCCGGGGCGCCGTCGGGGCTTGCGTAACACATGTCGCACTTGGCGACGTGGCCGACGCCCTCATCGAGCGCGATGCCGGCATAGGCGCAGCCGACCGTGCACAACAGACAGTCGACGCACTTCGACGCATTCCATTCGATCACGCCGGAATCAAAGTTCTTGGTCAATGCCGCGGCCGGGCAGACCGTGACGCATTTCGGATCGCCGCACTGGCGGCACAGCGCGAGTTCGAAGCCGTCGCTCTCATCGCCGACGATCTGGATGCGCGAGCGGCTCTTGTCGGTGCTTCCGGTCTTGACCGTCGCACATGCCGTCATGCAGTCGCCGCAGCCGTCGCACTTGGCGGCGTCGAAGGCGATGGTGTTGTAGCTTCTTCCCATGGTCGTCTCCTAACGCCAGAGTTTGGACATCAGTTCGCGGCCGACAGCCAGCGGATTCGCCACGAAGCGGTCCTTGACGGCCGATAGATCGACCCGCCGCAGAATCAGTTGGCACATGACGCCGCCGTCGAAGAATTCATTGACGCCATAGATGCCCAGCAAGCAGCCATCCTTGAAGATCGCCTTGAGATAACGCCCGCTGTTTTCGTCGAAGCGCGTCACCACCTCGGCGCCGTCGGGCACCTTGCTGCTGCCGACGGAAATCGCATGGCGGCCGAAGAAATGATAGGCGTTGAGCGGCACGCCGCCCGGGTAGTGCTTCAGGCCGGGATCGCCCGCCATGGCCATGCCCGCGATGCGGCCCTGTTCCGTCGCGTCCGGCAGGATGGCATTCATCACCTTGCCATCCGTGAAGAAACCCTTGGCCTGCGCGCAGTCACCGGCGGACCAGACATTGGCGACGCTGGTCTGCATGGTGTCGCTGACCAGAATCCCGCGATCGTGCTCGACCGGACTGCCGGCCAGATACTCCATGTTCGGCTTGACGCCGGTGGCCACCAGCAACAGATCGGCTTCCAGCGTCGTGCCGTTTTCCAGTGTCAGCGTTGCGCCGACGGCTGAAGGCGCGAGCTTCACGACGCGACTGCCGGTAAGAATCGTCGCGCCGTTGTCGGTGAAGGCCTTTTCGATCAGGCTCGCGGCAACGGCATCGAAATAACCGTCGGTGAGCTGCTTGGCCATTTCGACGATGGTGACCTTGGCGCCGGCCTTGACCAGGTTCTCGGCGGCGTGCATGCCGACCAGCCCGGCGCCCATCACCACGGCCTGCTTCGACTGCTTGATCGCAGCGTTCAGTTTCGTCGCGTCGTCCAGCGTGCGCAGCACATGATACGACACCGTATCGATGCCGGGAATCGGCGGAATGGCGGGTGAAGCGCCGGTGGCGAGCAGGATCTTCTCGTAGGCGATCTCGCTGCCGTCGGCCAGTTCGGCCGCATTGCGGTCGGCATGCAGCGCCTTCAGTGCCGTGCCGCGCTTCAAGGCAACATGGTTGTCGGCAAAGAACTTTTCGTCGCGCAGGAAGATGCCTTCGGGCGCGGAACGCCCGGAGACCACATAGGGCAGCACGGTCGGCGAGTAAGGCAGGTGCGGATCGCGCGTCAGCAGCGTCAGGCTGCCGGTCGCATCGTGCATGCGGATCGCGGTTACCGCTTCGAGCGCGGCGTGGCTGCTGCCGACCACCAGATACTTGGTCTGTTCCATGATCAATCCTTCTCGTTGAGCCAGACCGGCTCGCTCGGCGCCGGACTGCTCGGCAGTTTCTCGGTGGCCTCGATGACGCGATGGAAATGCCCGACCGTGATGTCGGCGCCGGCCAAGCCGCCGATGAAGCTCATCGACGGCACGTGCCTGCCGAGGCGATACAGCACCCCCATGGTCTCCTGGTACATCGGCCCGCAGTTCCAGCGGAAGCCGACCGAGCGGTCGACCACACCGAGCGCCTGCACCTTGGCCAGCGATTTGAGCAGGGCTTCAACCGGGAAGGGGCTGAAGGTCTTGATCTTGATCAGCCCTACCCGCTTGCCGGCGTCGCGTGCTTCGTCGATCGCATCCTTCGCCGCGCCGGTCATGCTGCCCAGGGTCATGATCGCGTAGTCGGCGCCGTCCATGCGGTATTCCTCGACCAGCGGCGCAAAGCGGCGGCCGAAGCGCTGCGCCCATTCCTCATGCACTTCCTCGATCACCCGCAGCGAGTTCTGCATGCCGCGGCACTGGCCCTTGCGATAGCGGACGAAGGTGGACGGCCCCTTGCCGCCCGAACCGCCGGTCAGCGGGTCGACCGCCATCGGCCGCAGCGGGTCGAGCGCCACGTGCCAATTGACGTCCTTGACGCCCATGAAGGCATCGACCTCGGCCTGATCGGGCAGTTCGACACGCGAGGTGCCGTAGGAAAGGTAGTTGCCGTCGAGGCAGACATTCACCGGCAGCATCACGTCGTGGTGCTCGGCGATCTTGAAGGCCATGATGGTGGTGTCGAGAACTTCCTGCACGGTCTCGCAATACACCTGGACCCAGCCCACCTCGCGCACCGTCATCGCGTCCTGATGTCCGCCCCAGACCGATTGCGGCGTGATGCCGTCGCGCGTGACGATGGACATGACGATCGGCAGGCGCATGCCCGAGGTGCGGAAATAGGGCTCGAACATGAAGGCGAGACCGGGGCCGCAGGTCGCGGTATAGGTCCGCGCCCCGGCCAGGGCTGCGCCCTGCAGCACCGAGAGCACCGAATGTTCGCCTTCGGCGTCGACGATGTCGGCGTCCATGCGGCCATCGGCGATCAGTTTGGCGACGTGCTCGACCAGTGACGATTGCGGCGTGATCGGATACACGGCGACCATGTCGGGACGCGCCAGCGCAACGCCCAGAGCGGCGGCTTCGTTGCCTTCGCAGAGGATCACCTTCTGTTTCGCCGGCTTGGCCTGGTTCGGGGTTGCGAGGGTGGCGGTAGTCATGTCGCCTCCGGAACCATGGTGATCGCGCGTTGCGGACACTCGTTGGCACAGATGCCGCAACCCTTGCAGGTCGTCAGGTTGAAATCGAACCAGGCCGCATGTTCCTCGACGCACTGCACCGGGCAATACAGCCAGCAGACAGCGCATTTGACGCACTTGTCGCGGTTGACCACGGGTCGCATGCTGCGCCAGTCGCCGGGAAGCATCGGGCTGACCACGGTCGCGACCGGACAAAGATCGTCCGGCACATTGGCCTTGGCCAAGTCGAACAGGGGGTAGCTGTCGTGCCGGCTCATGCCGCGACCCTCCGCTCGATGGTGTGCACCGTCGTCTCGTTGTAACCGCGCTCCAGCGCGATGAGATTCTGCGCCAGACCGGCGTCGCGAAAATCCGACTCTTCCAGCGAGCGTTTGAGCGCTTCCAGCGAGACCACTCCGGTCGTCTTCGCGAATGCACCGAGCATTATGGTATTGGTAATCGGGCGCTTGAAAACCTCGAGCGCGATGCCGATCGCGTCGCACAGGCCGACCACCCCGACCGTATCGGCGATCACCACTTCGGCCAGCGGCTTGTGCGTAGCCTGCACCAGCGTGCCGCCCGGCTTGAGGCCGCTGAAGATATCGACCGACTTCGCCAGCGTCGGATCGACGCAGATCAGGCAGTCGGGCGTGTAGATGTTGGTCAGCTGGCGGATTTCGCGATCGCTGCAGCGCAGGAAGGAGACCACGGGCGCGCCGCGCCGCTCGAAACCGAAGGACGGGATCGACACCGCATACTTGCCTTCTTCCAGCAGCGCCGACGCGAGCATCGATGCCGCCGTAACGGCGCCTTGGCCGCCGCGGCCATGAAAGCGTACTTCGTACATTCCGTCTCCTCCGATTCGATGGGGCTCTCTGGCCCCACTCCCTGTTTTCTTTCTTGCGTCCGGCTATCCTGCCTTGACCCCTGGCGCGACTTTCCAGCCTGGCTTTGCGGCCGCGCCGGCCGTGCCTTGCCCGCGTACCGGCAAGTGCAGCAGTGCCAACCCCTGGGTAAACGCCGCGCGTCTGACCAGCGTGAACTTCAGGAACCAGCCGCCGGCGACCACCATGATCCCCGCCGCAAAGCTCAACCCTGCCCGCCCTGGCATTCCCGCCATGGCTGCGACGACAGCAAGTGCCGGCAGCACGTGACCCACGACCAGCAATCTCGGGGCAATCCCGCTCAGCACCTTCAGTGTCGCGTCAGGCGCACCGTCGGCAACCAGTCCGCCGAGATAGCTCTTCCAGAAATATGCCCGGACGACGATCAGCGCGATCAGGCCGGCGAGAACCGGGAAGGCCACTGGGGTGGACGACAACGACAGCACGCAGACGAGAAAGCCGGCGCCTTCAGCAAGGCCGGTCGCGATCATCAGCGAGATGCTGCGTGGATGCCGCCATGCCGGAATCCCCTTGTTGGCCGCCAGGATTCGCGCCTGGCTGTACAGAAACGTCAGACCCAGAATGCCCGCGAGGAAGCTCAGTGCGGAAGCGCCGGTGAGGAAGGCCAGCCCGCCCGCGACGAACACTCCCAGGGCCACCACCGCCTCGCGTGTCATCCAGGAAGTAGCGAAATGCCGATACACGTTCAATGCGCGCCACGGCCGGCCGATTTCGAACCAGACGCAGGTGAGTCCGCTGCCGATCAGGATCAGGCCCAGCAGGATCGCCATCCGGGTGGCATCGGCTGACGCATTGACCACCGCTGCCCACAGCAACAGCCCCCCGCCGGCGCCGCCGGCGATGAAATTGGTCGCCGCGCGCCAGTCCCAATTGTGCTGCTGCTTGGGGGAAGCCAGGCTGGAGGCGCGAAGGAGGGGTTTCTTCATGACTGATCCCAAATGTAGTACACGCCCGGTTCGGTGCCCAGCTCTTCGTGCATGCGGTAATGCTGCGTCTGCGCCAGCAAACGACTGACGCTGCTTTCCGGATCCTCGATGTCGCCAAACTCCATTGCGCCCGAAATGCAGGAATTGACGCAGGCCGGCGTCACCTCGGGGTCGACGCCCGGAATCTGTCCGGTGCGTGCCGCGAGATCGATGCGATCCACGCAGAAGGTGCATTTCATCGACACCCCGATCCGGTCCGGATCGAAGCGCGCGGCCTCGGAAGCCATCGGCGTGTCGCCATAGGCGAAATGGGCCTCATGAACGATGGAGCGGGCATCGTAAGGACAGGCCATGACGCAATTGGCGCAACCGATGCAAAGGTCGTAGTCGATCGCCACCAGGCCGTCGGCGCGCTTGGTGGTGGCCCGGGTCGGACACACCTTCTCGCAAGGAGGATTGGCGCAATGCATGCAGGCCATGGGCAGGAAGGTCCGCCGCACATCGGGAAATTCGCCGGTCTCGATATCGAGCACGCGGCGCCATTGAATCCCAGGCGGCGTTGCATTGGCGCCCTTGCAGGCCGCGGTGCAGGTCTGGCAACCGACGCAGCGGCGCAGGTCGATGCTCATCACGTAGCGCTTCATGCTGCCATCCCCTCCGCGCGACGCACGCCCACCCGCACGATGTCGGCACCGGAACCCGTCGCGTCGGTGAGGTCGAGCGACATCGGCGCGATGGTGTTGAGGCTGGGCGCATCCATGGTCTTGGCAAAGGGGGTCGCCCAGTGATCGAACTGGCCGATGATGACCAGGGTATCCGGCCGGATGCCCTGCATCAGGGACGCCTTGCCGTAGGTGGCGCCGATGTGGGAGCGCACCTCGACGCGGTCGCCCTCGGCGATGCCGAGGCCGGCCGCGGTCTTCGCATTCATGATCACTCCGGCATGGCCGCGCAGGTTCTGCGCCACCTCGTGCATCACCTCGATCGCGGCATTGCCGCCGGCGTGGTACTGCATGCTCTTGGTGGTCAGCAGCCAGAACGGGAAGTCCTCGAGCTTGGCACCCGATTTTTCCAGGTTGCGTATCCAGCGCCCCGGCACGTCGTGCCATTCCGGCAAGGCGGTGTATTCGGAAAGTTGTTCATCCCACCAGTTCATCTTCTTCTCGTGCAGCCGCCGACCGAGTTCGCGACCGGCGCGCAGCAGGCGTTCCTGGTAGGGCAGTTCGTAGCGCAGCCCGAGTTTTTCCATGGTCGGCGTCAAATACCACTCGAGCCGCGACATCGGCACGGCGAAGAAGCCGTTTTCGCGGAACCATTCCAGGTCGTGCTCCTCGCGGCCTTCCGAGAGCGTGACGGAGGCAGCGCGGCAGACCGCGTCCCAGATCTGTTCGGGCGCCGGTTCGCTGGCCGGATCCAGGCTGAAATCGTAGCCCTCGCCCTTGAGCGGCGAAACGCCGGAGATGCCCTTGTTGATGGCGCCGAAATACGGGTCGAGCAGGCCGGTGCGCCTGGCCAGCTCGGTGGTGATCCAGGTGAAGTCGCGGGCCTCGCCCTGCGGCTCGACGGCCTTCTGCCGCAGCACCACGCCCTTGTAGTCCCAGAACTGCTCCATGTACTTGGTTCCGCCCATGCGGATCATCTGGGTGGATTCGAGATCGGTCGCCTCCGGCAGCAGCACGTCGGCCATGTAGTTGGTCTCGTCGACCGTGTAGGCCACGCAGGCCATGAACGGAAAGCGTGCCGCAACCTCCGCCAGGTGCCGCGTGTCCCAGAAGGAGATCGACGGATTCGAGCGGTAGACGATCCACACGTCCGGCAGCGTCGGCATCGGCATCGACCAGTCGTCGGGGCGCTCGCCCTGGAACATCCAGGCCAGTTGCGTCGGGCCGAGGGCCTGGCTCCAGGCGCCGTTGTGGCCGACGATGGGCACCAGGGTCTGGTGCAGGTTGCGGGTGGACGGCGTCGACTGCCACTCCTCCTTGCTGGTCGGATTGAAGTACTGGACCATGAAGCCGTCTTCGCCGGGCGCCACGGAAAGGTGGCGGTTGTCGCGCGACTTGTTGAGGCGCACCGTGGTGCCAACCAGCCCGCCGGGGTTTTCCAGCGCGCCGACCAAAGCGGCCAGCACGGTGCGCGCCCAGCAGCATTCGTAGGCGCCCCAGCCGTTGTTCACCGACTTGCCCAGCGTCACAGCGACCGGCCGCAGGGACAAGGTCTTGCCGTCGATCTCGATCGTCTCGCCAATACTGGCGGCTTCGAGGTACTCGTTGGCGATGCGGCGGATGGTCGCGGCCTTCACGTCGCAGATCGTCTCGGCCCATTCCGGCGTGTACTTCGCAATGTGCTGCAAAAGCATCTCGTAGGCCGTCTTGCCTTCGACGTCGGAGTACTCGCGGCGCTCCTTGTCGGCATCGACCACCACGGCGTGCGCGAGGCGGTAGGCACCTGCCACGGCGGGCTGCGCGCCGGCTGTGTCATGCGGCACGGCGGTACCGGAGACTTCATCCCAGACCAGCGGCTTGCCGCTCTGCGGGTCGCGCAGATAGAGGCCGTCCGGCGCAATCAGGTACGGCGAAGCGGTGCGGTCGCGCAGGAACGGAATGTCGAGCTTCCCCAGTCCGTTTTCGTGCATCAGGACGTGGATCAGGGCGAACAGGAAGGCCGGATCGGTCTTGGGCCGGATCGGTACCCATTCGGCCGAGCAGGCGCCCGTCGCCGTCAGGCTCGGCTCCACCTGGACGCGCTTGTAGCCGCGGATCCGCGCATCAGCATGACGGATCACCGCGCAGGGACCGCCCGTCACTTCAACATTGGCGCCGACGGCGATTACGTAGCGGGCGTTCGGCGTGTCGGAGGCGACGGTAAAGCCGCGATGCCAGAACTCGCCGTAGAGGTGTTCGGAATGCACGCACTTGACGCCCTGGCCCGACCCGAAGCTGAAATCCACCGGGCCCCAGGCGGCCAGAAAGGCCGGGAAGGTGCCCATGTAATTCGACGGCGTGCCGCCGTGACCAAGGCTGACGGCGACCCGCGGCAACCCGGCCTCGTCGACCAGACCCTTGGCGCGCGCGGCATTGAGCTTGCCGGCGACGAGGTCAAGCGCTTCGTCCCAGGAGATCGGCACGAAGCCGGGATCCTCGTTGCGGCCCTTCTTCGGATTGGTCCGCTTCATCGGCGTGAGGATGCGGTTCGGGTTGTAGGTCTTCTGCACCAGGCCGTAGGCCTTGACGCAGACTTTCCCCTTCGCCGGATGCACCTCGGCCGCAGCGAAATTGGGTTCGATCTCGGTCGCCACGCCATCAACCACCTTGACGGTCATGAAGTCGGGACCGGAGACGCAGTTGTAGCAAAGGGTCGGAACGTGCTTGACGGATTTCGGTTGGACTGCTGCCATGCTGATTTTCCTCGCCTGTTTCCGTGACTATTGAACGCGTTCGGGATGCGAATAGACGCAATGCCGCTCGCCGCGGGCAAAGCCGATGAGCGTGACCCCCGAGTCGATCGCCACCCTGACTGCCATGCCGGTAGGTGCAGAAACCGCCGCGACTACCGCAATGCCGACAGCCGCTGCCTTCTGCACGATTTCATAACTGGCACGGCTGGTCATGAGGACGAAGCCGCCATCGAACGCCCGGCGCTGGGACGCCAGCGAGCCGATCACCTTGTCGAGCGCGTTGTGGCGCCCCACGTCCTCCCGCACCAGATGGATTCCGCCGTTGAAGTCGCACCAGGCGGCGGCATGCACCGCCCCCGTCAACTGAAACAGGTGCTGCATGTCCTGCAGCGCGGACAAGGCACGCGGCAAGGCTCCCGCGCTCAGCACGGCAGAAGAACGGACGGTAGCGGCCCGCTTGGCCAGTTGATCGAGACTTTCCGAACCGCAGAGACCACAGCCGGTGCGTCCGGCCAGTGTCCGCTTATGTTCCTTGAGGATGTGGGCGCGCTCGGCGGAGAGCTGCATATGGACTTCGATGCCGTTGTCGCGCTCGACGATTTCCAGATCGTGGATTTCGCCCACGCGGCCGACGATGCATTCGCTGAGGCTGAAACCCAGGGCGAAATCCTCCAGGTCCAGTGGCGTCGC
Organism: Rhodocyclales bacterium; assembly: GCA_026399435.1. Lineage (GTDB taxonomy): Bacteria > Pseudomonadota > Gammaproteobacteria > Burkholderiales > Rhodocyclaceae > Sulfuritalea. Next base: position 116,023 of record JAPLQX010000017.1, on the reverse strand, counting down.
CAGCATCACGGCATGAGAGATGCCGTTATAGACCAGCGCCACCGGCACCTCTTCCGCCACCGTCTCGTGCGAATCCGTGCCGGCGCCGTCCGCCCAGCGATACGCGCCGTATTTGTTATGTGCCTCGATGCCCACACCCGCCTCGTGTTGCATTGCCCGCCTCGTCTGTTCGTATCGGGGTCAGATTTGACCCTATTGATGTTACGATACACTTTTGCCAGAATTGATGCAATGGTTTTGTATCACATTAGAGTTATCTAATGCTGCGGGTCGGATGATCCAATACAATGTGTAGCGTCGCGACCGCCCCGATCCGTCTATTAGGAATAATGTGAAAAGCCGATATATCAGTCAGTGGATCAAGGACTTCCTCGATCAGCACCCGACCCGCGCCAACTCACTGATCATCACGATCTATGGCGACTTCATCGCCCCGCACGGCGGCACGGTCTGGCTCGGCAGCTTCATCAGGCTGGTGCAACCGCTTGGCCTCAACGAGCGCATGGTGCGCACCAGCGTCTATCGCCTGTCCCAGGAAAAATGGCTGGTGTCCGAGCAGATGGGCCGCAAGAGCTATTACAGCCTGACCACGTCGGGCCGGCGCCGCTTCGAACACGCCTATCGCCGAATCTATTTCGCGCCGCAGGACACCTGGAGCGGAGAGTGGCAACTGGTCATGATCCCCGGCTCGCTGGCCGGCGCGCAACGCGACGCCCTGCGCAAGGAACTGGCCTGGGCGGGCTACGGCGCGCTGGCCTCAGGCATACTCGCCCACCCCTCGGCGGATACCGACGCCCTGCTCGACATCCTTCAGGAGACGGGAGCGCACGACAAGGTCGTCGCCATGAAAGCCGTCAATATCAGTGCCCTGACCAGCAAGCCGCTGCAGGAACTGGTGCATGAATGCTGGAATCTCGATGTCCTTTCCGCCAAGTATCACGACTTCATCGAACTGTTCCGTCCGGTACTGCGCACCATGCGCGCCGCCGGCAGCCTCGATCCCGAGCAGTGCTTCCTGGTTCAGACGCTGCTCATGCACCACTTCCGGCGGGCGCTGCTGCACGATCCCCAACTGCCGTCGCAGCTTCTTCCGGCCAACTGGAGCGGCGGCGTCGCCCGCCAGCTTTGCCGCGACCTGTACAGCATCACCTACCCGCTCGCCCAGCAGCATCTGCTGGCGGTTTGCGAGACCGCCAACGGCCCTCTGCCTCCCGCTGCCACGTACTTCTACGAACGTTTCGGCGGCCTGGCGACGCCCGCTGCCTGATACAGGCTCCAGCCAACCCGCGACTTGATGGAGATCAAACGATACATTAAGACTAAAGTTTATTGATATTTCTGTATCTGTTATAGTTGCTCCCCGGCACCACCCTGTCGATCGCGGCACCAAGGGAGTCAAAGCATGCAGAATCCGTCACAGTTCAGGACCCGAGCCGTTGCCAACAAGCCCGTAACGACGGAATTGTTCCGGCAAGCCGCCGCCGCGGGGCGCGACTCGCTGAACACGGGAGAACTGGGTACCCTGCTTGCCAGCCTGGACATCGCATTCGCTCAGGATGTGCCGCCGACACCACGCTCGCACGCCGTCGAACTCCGAATCAGCCTGAACAACACCCGCGAATTCGGCATGGTCATCAGCGCCGGGCTGGGCGGCCTGGATGCCGATCTCGACGAAGGCAACTTCAGGAAGGATCGGGCGTCGGTCTACGCCGCCACCGAATTGACCAGCGCCAGCGACTTCCTCGGCCTGTTCAAACGCACGCTGGCCTATCAACGACTCGCCGCCATCCCCAAGCGCGATGGTCAGCCCGTCGCGGACCAGCAGCTCGAGAACTGCTTCGAACAAATGCTTGCGCTGGCGAGTTGCCACTCGCCAGGCGACACGGATGCCGCATTCGTACTCAAGAGTCTGGAGCTCAATCCCGTCCATTGCGATGATCGTCTGACGGTTCAAAAGGCACATTGCGAATTCGTCGCGCCGCCTACAGGCCGCCTGCCCCGCCCGATTCACAAGATCGACAAGCTGATCCATCCGGCCTCGATCGGCATCATCGGCGTATCGTCTTCCAACATGAATTTCGGCCGCATCATCCTGAAGAACCTGATGGGAAGCGGCTACAGCAAGGAACGCCTGTGCATCATCCGCGCCGGCGAGACCGAGATCGACGGCGTCAAGTGCGTCGAAAGCCTCAAGGCGCTGGATCACAAGCTCGACCTGCTGATCGTCGCGGTGGCCGCCAGTGCGGTCTACGAACTGGTCGATGAAATCATCGAAACCGACTCCGTCGAATCGGTGATGCTGATTCCCGGCAGCCTGGGCGAAACCAAGGCCAGCCGCGAGCCCGCCGCTGCACTGGCCGGGCGCATCAACGCGGCCCATGCCAAGCCGGGCGGCGGCCCGGTGTTCCTCGGCGCCAACTGCCTCGGCGTGGTGTCGCATCCCGGCTCCTGCGACTCCTGGTTCATCCCGCTGGAGCGCCTGCCCAAGCCGCAGAAGAAATCCGAGCGCAACTCGGTCATGCTGAGCCAGAGCGGCGCCTTCATGATCACCCGCATCAGCCAGAATCCGTGGCTGGATCCGCGCTATATGCTGGCCCTGGGCAACCAGACCGATCTCACCCACGGCGACATGCTCGGCTATTTTGCCGAGTTGCCCGAAATCGAAACCATCGGCATCTACATCGAGGGCTTCAAGGATCTGGACGGCCTCGACTTCGCCCGGGCAGTGCGCAAGGCCGTGCTCAAGGGCAAGCAGGTCGTAGTCTACAAGTCAGGCAAGACCGCGCCCGGCATGGGCGGCGTCATGGGCCATACCGCGTCGATCGCGGGCGGCCCGGTCCTGTTCGAATCGGTGGTGCGCCAGGCGGGAGCGATCGTCGCCGAAGACTTCAACAGCTTCGACGACCTGTTCTACATCGCCGGCGCGCTGCACAAAAAGAAGATCGGCGGCAATCGCCTCGGAGCCATCAGCGGCGCCGGCTTCGAAGCGGTCGGCATGGCCGATTCCATCGAGTCGGAGACCTTTGCCATGACCATGGGCGCCCTCAGCGAGGATACGGTCAAGCGCCTGGAAGAGATTCTGCTCGCCAAGAAGCTGAATGCCCTGGTCGAGGTCAGAAACCCGATCGACATCAATCCCGGTGCCGATGACGAAGCCCACCTGCAAATCGTCGAGGCCTTTCTGCAGGATCCCGAGATCGATGCCGTCGTGGTCGGCCTCGACCCCACAGCACCCGCGGTGCGGGCGCTGCAACAAAGCACCCTGCGCCCCGGTTTCGATATCACGGACCCGAAGAGCACCGTGCATCTGATGCCGCCGCTGGTGGAGCGCAACGAGAAGCCAGTGATCGGCATCGTCGACGGCGGGCAGCTCTACGACGCCATGTGCGCCGGCCTGATGGATCAGGGCGTCTGCGTGTTCCGCAACTGCGCGCGCGGCACCAAGGCGCTGGTACGCTACGTTGAGGCCCGCTTGTACACCGATTCCCTCAGAAGCCGTCGCTGAAAAGTTTCTGCAAACAGAAGTCAGCCCGTTTTTTTGAAGAACAAGCCACATCAATTCGAGGACAGATCATGAGCGAAACACTTAAAGCCGGCCTCACGGCCACCCGCCACGTCGATGTCGACCGCGAGCGCACCATCAGCTTCATGGGCGAGGACTGCCGGGTCTACTCGACCCCCAACCTGCTCTACGACATCGAGATGGCATGCCGCGATCTGCTGCTGCAGCACATCGAGCCGGGCAAGGACTCGGTCGGCACCCGGGTCGAACTGGATCACGTCGGCGCCACGCTAATGGGCATGTGGGTGGATATCACAGTCACACTGACCGAGGTTAATGGCGGCGCCGTTTCGTTCGACTTTACGGCGCGTGATGCGGTCGAGGAAGTTGCCCGCGGCAAGCACAACCGCTTCATCGTCGGCGTCGAGAAGACGGCGCAACGACTTAAGGCCAAGCTCGCCAAGGCAAGCTGATCGGCGCAAACGGCGATGGCGATCGTCCGCTATCGCCGGTCCGAATCGATCCTGCAGGGCATTCCAGGCCGGATGCCATAGAATGCCGGTCCCATGACTGAATTCCGCATTTTCGACCGTCGCGGCCTGTTGCTGCTGCTGGGCCTGTTGCTGACGGCCGGCTTTTTCGCGACCACGCTGTTCGGCTATTTCGTTTCGAAACAGGCGATTCGCACCGCCATCATCGGCCAGGACCTGCCGCTCACGGCGAGCAATATCTATTCCGAAATCCAGAAGGATCTGGTGCGGCCGGTGCTGATCTCCTCGACCATGGCGCACGACACCTTCCTGCGCGACTGGGTGCTGAAGGGTGAGCGCAACGTTGCCGAAATGGCCCGCTATCTGCGCGAGATGAAACAGCGCTACGGCGCCTTCAGCAGCTTTTTCGTGTCCGACAGGAGCGCCATCTACTACACCGGCGAGGGCGTTCTCAAGCACGTCTCGCCCAACGAGCCGCGCGATGTCTGGTATTACCGCGTCCGCGACATGAAGCAGGACTACGAAATCAATGTCGACCCCGATCTGGCCAACGCCGACGCGCTGACCATTTTCATCAACTACCGGGTCTTCGATTTCTCCGGCAACTACATCGGCACTACGGGCATAGGGCTCACCGTGGATGCGGTACGCCGCCTGATTGCCGAGTATCAGCAGCAGTTTCAGCGCACCATCTATTTTGTCGACGCCAAGGGACAGGTTGTCGTCTTCGGCAACCAGACCAACCGTGTTCCGGATTTGCGCAGCACTCCGGGGCTTGGGCCGCTGGTCGAACGCATCCTCCATGAACGATCCGGTTCCTACCAGTACGTGTCCAATGGCGACAACCACATCCTCAACGTCAATTACCTGCCCGAACTGAAGTGGTACTTGTTCGTCGAGCAGAACGAGGAGGTGGCGCTGGCCGGCATCCGCCGCACGCTGTATGCCAACCTCGCCATCAGCCTCGCAGTAACCCTGGTGGTGCTGTTCCTGACGCATTTGGTGCTGTCACGCTACCAGCATCGCATCGAGGAAATGGCCTCGACCGACGAACTCACCGGCCTGCTCAATCGCCACGCCTTCACCATCCTGATCGACAAGCTGCTGGCCGAATACCGCCGGGTGCCGCAACCGCTTTCCATGCTGCTCGCCGACATCGACCACTTCAAGGAAGTCAATGACCGCCACGGCCACCTGGCCGGCGACCGGGTGCTCGAACATGTCGCTGGCCTGCTACTGGCGGGACTGCGCGAATCGGACATCGCGGTGCGCTGGGGCGGCGAGGAATTCCTGCTGGTTTTGCGGGGCTGCGATCACAACGAAGCGCAACGTATCGCCGAGACCCTGCGGCACAAGATCGCGGCAACGCCCATCGAGGTCGATGGCCAGCGCATCGCCGTGACCGTCAGCATCGGTGTCAGCGAGTACGACGGCACCGAGCTCCCCAATCAGACGGTGGATTTCGCCGACAGCGCCCTGTATGAGGCCAAGCATGGCGGGCGCAACCGGGTGGAAGTGGCCGCAAGATCAAGCCCGGCATGAAGCGCCACCCCCCGGCGCCGACTCCTGAACTAAAGGGGATTGCCCAGCCCGATGGAAAACCGGGTCACGGCAGGCATCAACCGCTTATTCGTCGACGACACCCGGAACATTCAGGACGTCGGTGAAGCCGAACAGGCGAAAGTCCCTGATTCGCATCGGGTACAGAATGCCATCGAGATGGTCGCACTCGTGCTGCACGACCCTCGCATGGAATCCCTCCACGGTACGCTCTAAACGCCGACCGGTTTCGTCGCAGCCGGCGTAGCGCAGGCGCTTCCAGCGCGGCACCCAGCCGCGCAAACCGGGTACCGACAGGCAGCCTTCCCAACCCGCTTCCTCTTCATCGGCCAGCGGCACGAGTTCCGGATTGATCAGCACGGTGTCGGGCACTGCCGGCGCATCCGGGTAACGGGGATTCGACATGCCGCCGAAAATGACCACGCGCAAATCGACGTCGATCTGCGGCGCAGCGAGCCCCGCGCCATCGAGATGCGCCATTGTGTCGCGCATATCCTGCAACAGCGCGGCCAGTTGCGGCGTGCCAAACTCCGTCACCGGTTGTGCCACGCGCAGCAAGCGCGGGTCGCCCATGCGCAGGATCTCGCGGATCATTTCGCCGCCGGGCCGTCCCAAGGCGAAATGCGCCCCCCGTGGGGGGGCAGCGAGCCGGGTTTGCGAGCGTTGCCTGCCCGCGTCCCACCAGGGGATACCGTCCCTTCGGGACATAAAGCGGAATCCCAGGTACGCAAAGCGAGGGCCATCATGCTTGGCAAATTCCTTCGATGACCCGGCGAACGCGGCCCATGGCCAGGTGCAGCACCGCTTCGACACTGGCGAACTTGATGGCGTGCAAGGAATCTTCACGCCCCGCCGCCCAGTTGGAAACCACGCAAAGCGCCGCATAGGGCAGTTGCAGTTCGCGCGCCAGAGCGGCCTCCGGCATGCCGGTCATGCCGACGACATCGGCTCCATCTCCGCGCATGCGCTCGATCTCGGCCGCCGTCTCCAGCCGCGGCCCTTGCGTGGTGGCATACACCGCGCCATCGACCATTTCCTCGCCGATCCGCTGTGCGACATCGAGCAGCAGCTTGCGCACGCCTGCATCATAAGGTTCGGTGAAATCCACGTGCACCACGGGCCCCTCGCCACCCGACTGGAAGGTCATCTCGCGACCCCAGGTGTAGTCGATGATCTGATGCGGCACCACCAGGGTGCCGGGCCCGAGATCGCCTCGAATTCCACCCACCGATGCGATCGAGATAACTTGCGTCGCACCCGAGATTTGCAGCGCATGCATATTGGCGCGGTAATTCACCATGTGCGGCGGGATGGTATGTCCGTAGCCGTGACGAGCGACAAAGACCACATCCTGGCAGCCGACGCGGCCGAAGGTCAGCGGGCCGGAAGGCTCGCCATAGGGCGTGCGCACCACCTCGCGGTGGGACACATCCAGGCTCGCCAACTGGGTCAGGCCGCTGCCGCCGATGATACCGAGCATAAAAAATTCCCTGAAAATTCAACAGAAATGCAAGCATAAGGGTGATATAATATTCGGTTATTCCGCGCCGCAACAACCCACCGAAACAACCACTGCCCCCCACTATGTCCCGCGCCCTCAGAAACATCGCCATTATCGCCCACGTTGACCACGGCAAGACCACCCTCGTCGACCAGTTGCTTCGTCAATCCGGCACGTTCGCCGCCCACCAGGCTGTTACCGAGCGGGTAATGGATTCCAACGATCTCGAGAAGGAACGCGGGATCACCATTCTGTCGAAGAACTGCGCCATCGACTATGAAGGCGTTCACATCAACATCGTCGACACGCCGGGGCACGCAGACTTCGGTGGCGAGGTCGAGCGCGTACTGTCGATGGTCGACGGCGTGCTGCTGCTGGTCGACGCCGTCGAAGGACCCATGCCGCAAACCCGCTTCGTCACGCGCAAGGCGCTGGCGCTGGGCCTGAAGCCGATCGTCGTGGTCAACAAGATCGACCGCCCCGGCGCACGGCCCGACTGGGTCATCAGCCATACCTTCGACTTGTTCGACAAGCTCGGCGCTACCGAAGAGCAACTCGATTTCCCCGTGGTCTTCGCCTCGGCTCTGAACGGCTTCGCCATGCTCGACGCGACCAAGCCCGGCACCGACATGCGCCCGCTCTACGAGGCCATCATCAAGCACACGCCGCAGCCCGACGTCGACGCGGAAAAGCCGCTGCAGTTGCAGATCTGCTCCATCGACTACAACAGCTATGTCGGCCGCATCGGCATCGGCCGCATCAAGCAGGGCCGCATGCGGGCAGGCCAGGAAGTCACCGTGATGTACGGTGACGAAAACAAGGGCAAGTCGAAAATCGCCCAGATCATGATGTTCACCGGGCTCGAGCGCGAGCAGGCGACCGAAGCCGAAGCCGGCGACATCGTGCTGGTCACCGGCATCGAACAGGTCGGCATCGGCGTCACCATTTGCGACCCGGCCGCGCCTGTCGGCATGGCCCCGCTGGTGGTGGATGAGCCCACGCTGACCATGAACTTCCAGGTCAATACCTCGCCCCTGGCCGGCAAGGAAGGCAAGTACGTCACCAGCCGCCAGATCCGCGAGCGCCTGCAGAAGGAACTGTTGTCCAACGTGGCCCTGCGCGTCGAAGAGACCGAGGATGCCGACGTATTCCTGGTCTCCGGCCGCGGCGAACTGCATCTGACCATCCTGCTCGAAACCATGCGCCGCGAAGGCTATGAACTCGCGGTGTCGCGCCCGCGCGTGCTGTTCAAGGAAATCAACGGCGAGAAGTGCGAGCCGTATGAACTGCTCACGGTCGACATCGAAAACGAAAATCAGGGCGGCGTCATGGAAGAGCTCGGCCGCCGGCGTGGCGAATTGCTCAACATGGAGTCGGACAGCAAGGGTCGGGTGCGGCTCGAGTACCGCATCCCCGCCCGCGGCCTGATCGGCTTTCAGGGCGAATTCCTCACCTTGACCCGCGGCACCGGCATGGCCAGCCATATTTTCGACGACTACGGCCCCATGGCAGGCATCATGGCTGAACGCCGCAACGGCGTGCTGATTTCCCAAGATAACGGCTCCGCCGTCGCCTATGCCCTGTGGAAGCTGCAGGATCGCGGTCGCATGTTTGTGAGTCACGGCGACCCGCTTTACGAAGGCATCATCATCGGCATCCACAGCCGCGACAATGATCTCGTGGTGAACCCGATCAAGGGCAAGCAACTGACCAACGTTCGATCGTCAGGCACTGACGAAGCCGTGCGTCTGGTGCCGCCGATACTGATGACGCTCGAATCCGCCGTCGAATTCATCGCCGACGACGAACTGGTCGAAATCACGCCCAAGTCGATCCGCCTGCGCAAGCGCTTCCTCACGGAAATCGAACGCAAGCGCGCCAACAAGGCGTCGGCCTAAAAAAACGGGAGCCGAAGCTCCCGTTTGTTTTTCAAGAGTCGGCGCTGGCAACACGCCGATTGTGCCGTGACTTAGCCGAGCGACTTCAGCGCTGCCGCGTAGTTGGGCTCCTGCGCGATCTCCGGCACCATTTCGGCGTGAATCACCTTGTCGTTTTCGTCCAGCACGACCACGGCGCGGGCAGTCAGTCCGGCCATCGGTCCGTCGGCCATGGCCACGCCCCAAGCCTTGAGGAATTCCGGATGGCGGAAGGTGGACAGATGGGCCACGTTCTTCAGTCCTTCCAGTTCGCAGAAACGCTTGGCGGCAAAGGGCAGATCTCCGGAAACGCAGAGCACGACCGTGTTGGGCAGGTCTCCGGCGGCCTCGTTGAACTTGCGGGTCGAGGTGGCGCAGGTCGGCGTGTCGATGCTCGGGTAAATGTTCAGGACCTTGCGCTTGCCGGCAAAGTCCTTGAGCGAGACATCGGCCAGCGCCGCGCTGGTCAGTTTGAAATCCGGGGCCTTCGATCCGGCAGCGGGCAAATCGCCATCGACGCGAACGGGGGTTCCGCGCAGGGATATTGTTGTACTCATGGGTCGCTCCTTATTGGGGTTGGTTGGGGGAAAGTCAGAGCCGATTCTAGTGAATCCGGGCCAGCCCGGGAAGCACCGCGGCGGCATTGGCCGTGGTGGCCTCGGCAATCTCCTGCACGGCAATGCCGCGCAAGTCGGCCAGCGTTTGCGCAATGCGCGGCAGTTGGTCCGGCGTGTTGCGGGCGCCGACTATCCACTCGGGCGGAATGTCCGGTGCATCGGTTTCCAGCACGATGGCATCGAGCGGCAGCGTCGCAGCGAGTTCGCGGATGCGGCTGGCGCGCGGAAAGGTCATCGCGCCACCAAAGCCCAGCTTGAAGCCGAGCTTGATGAATTCGTCTGCCTGCTGCCGGCTGCCGTTGAAGGCATGGGCGATTCCGCCGGGTACCGGACAAAGCCGCAGCTGCTTCAATATCGGATCGATGGCACGACGGACATGCAGCAACACCGGCAGGCCGGCATCGCTGGCGATCTTCAACTGGGCAGTGAAATAGAACTCCTGCAGCAAGTCGTCGCGCGGTTCCACAAAGCGATCGAGGCCGATTTCACCCACGGCTAGGGGATGCTCGCGCAGGACGGTTTCGCGCAGGGCGTCGAGGTCGCTTTCGCGGGCCCGCTCGACAAACATGGGATGAATGCCGTAGGCCGCGACACAACCGAAATAATCGCGGCAGATCGAGGCGACGGCGCCGAAATTGGCGCGCTCTACCGACGGCACCACGATCAGCCTTACTCCGGCCTGCATCGCCGCATCAGCCACCGCCGCACGGTCGCCGTCGAACTCGGCGGCGTCCAGATGACAGTGGGTGTCGACCAGCATGGAATCAGTCCAGCTCGTCGATCCAGGCCTGCTGAATCGCTTCGAGCTGTTTCTCGCCACAGTGGCTCTCGTTTTCCTCGAAGCCGGGCAGCGCCATGACCCAGCGCATCAGGTCGACAAAGTTGATCCTGGTCGGATCGACCTCCGGGTGAGCTTCGGCCAGCTCAATGGCGACGTCGAGGCTGTCGGTCCACTTCATTTCGTCGCCTCCGCAGGGCCGCCCGCGCTTGCGCGGGAAAACAATCGACACCCCCTCCCGCCCTCCCCCGCCAAGCGGGGGAGGTGACTAGTCACCCCCGCCCTCGGGGCGGGGGAAGGAGGGTGGGCCGTCACATTTCCCGTCGGGGCGCATTCGCGCCCCTTCCTCGGGAAGGGGGCCGGGGGGAAGGTGGTCATTTCTTGTGCCCTTCCTTGACCATGTTGATGGTGTATTTCGGGATTTCGATCACCAGCGGAACCTGACCGACCAGAGCCTGACACGAAAGGCGCGAGTTGGGTTCCAGGCCCCAGGCCTTGTCGAGCAGATCCTCCTCGATATCCTCGGCCGCCGCCAGCGAATTGAAGCCTTCGCGCACGACGACATGACAGGTGGTGCAGGCGCAGGACTTCTCGCAGGCGTGTTCAATTTCGATATCGTTGCCGAGCAACGCATCACAGATCGAGATTCCGGGTGCAGCATCGATCACCGCCCCATCCGGACACAATTCGACGTGGGGCAGAACAATAATTTGGGTCATAGTGATAGCTGATCAATTTTCCGGCCGGCGAGCGCACGCTTCACGCTCTGGTTCATGCGTCGTGCTGCAAATTCGTTGGTGGCGGCACTCAAGTCGCGCATGGCTTCATCGATCGCGCGGCGATCATCGCCCATGATCACTGCCTGCAGTTTGGCAATGGCGCCGTCGATGTGGGCCCGCTCCAGCGTCGACAGCAGGCTGGCATCCTCGTGCAGCGCCGACTGCGTGGCCTCAATCAGGCGCTGGGCTTCGACCTGCGCCTCTTTCAATGCACGGCGGAACGCGTCATCGCTGGCATGGCTGAAGCTGTCCTTGAGCATGCCGGCAATTTCATCGTCGGAGAGCCCGTAGGATGGTTTGACTTCGACTCGCGCCTCGCGGCCGCTGGTTTGTTCGCGGGCCGTAACGGAGAGCAGACCGTCTGCATCAACCTGGAAAGTGACGCGGATTCTCGCCGCCCCCGCCACCATCGGCGGTATGCCACGCAATTCAAAGCGTGCCAGGCTGCGACAGTCGGATACCAGCTCGCGTTCGCCCTGGACGACTTGAATCGCCATCGCTGTCTGGCCATCCTTGAAGGTCGTGAACTCCTGCGCACGCGCAATCGGGATCGTCGAGTTGCGCGGAACGACTTTTTCGACCAGGCCGCCCATGGTCTCCAGCCCCAGGGACAAGGGAATCACGTCGAGCAGCAGCCAGTCGTCGCCGGCGGCGCGGTTGCCGGCCAGCAGGTTGGCCTGGATCGCCGCGCCTAGGGCCACCACCTTTTCGGGATCGAGGTTGTTGAGCGGCTCCTGCTTGAACAACTCGGCCACGGCATGCTGGATCTGCGGCATTCTCGTCGAGCCGCCCACCATCACTATGCCTCTCACATCGGCCACGGTGAGACCGGCATCGCGCAGAGCCTTTTTGGTCGGCACTAGAGTCTTCTGCACCAGAGTGCGGGTTATGTCGGTAAAGATCTCGGTGGTCAGCGTCAGATCGACATACTCGCCGCTACCGAGTTTGACCGTGATTGGCACCTGACCATGCTGGGACAACTGCTCCTTGGCTTCCCGGGCGCGCATTTGCAGCAGTCGCGCATCCTGCAGCGAGAGCGGCGCCAGCTTGGATTGTTCGATGATCCAGCAGAAGATGCGGTGATCGAAGTCGTCGCCGCCGAGGGCCGAGTCGCCGCCGGTGGCCATGACCTCGAAGACGCCCTTCGACAGGCGCAGGATCGAAATGTCGAAAGTTCCGCCGCCCAGATCGAAGACCGCATAGATGCCCTCGGCCGAATTGTCCAAGCCATAGGCGATGGCAGCGGCCGTCGGCTCATTGAGCAGACGCAGCACGTTGAGGCCGGCAAGGCGCGCCGCATCCTTGGTGGCCTGGCGCTGGGCGTCGTCAAAGTACGCCGGTACGGTGATCACCGCACCGGTGAGTTCGCCGCCCAGCGAAGCCTCGGCCCGATTGCGCAGAGTCTTCAGGATTTCCGCCGAGACCTCGACCGGGCTCTTGATGCCGGCAATGGTCTTCAGCTTGACCATGCCTTCCGCATCGAGAAAATCGTAGGGCAGAGTTTCGATGTGGGCAATATCGTGCCGGCCGCGACCCATGAAACGTTTGACCGAAACAATGGTGTTCTTGGGGTCGATGGACTGCTTGGCCTCGGCGCCGTAACCCACCTCGACGCTGCCATCGGCGGCATAGGTGACCACGGAGGGCAGCAGCGGACGCCCCTGCACGTCATTGAGCACCACGCTCATGCCGCTTCTGACGGTCGCCACCAGCGAGTTGGTGGTACCGAGATCGATGCCTACCGCAAGACGATGCTCATGGGGCGCGGCGGATTCTCCCGGCTCCGCAATCTGAAGAAGTGCCATGTTTTTCTTTTAAGCAGTGACCGCTTCGAGCGCGTCATCAATTTCGTTGAGCAGTTTTTCCTGAAACATGAGTTGCCGCACCAGATTGGCCGCAGCCGTGAAATCCTTCGCGACGTCCATGAGTTCCGCAAGATGCTGGTATTCGACCTTGATTTCATTCAGCAGGCGCACGCGAACCGCATCCAGAGCCTCCTCATTGGCCGCGGCACGGGCCTCCATCACTGCTTCGCGCAATTCCATCTGGCTCATGAGGAATTCCATCGGCATCGCCGTGTTGCTTTCAATCTGCGGATCATGTCCGAGCAGGTTCAGCAGATAGCGTGCACGCTTGCCGGGCGATTTGAGCGTCTGGAAGGCCTCATTGACACGCGTTGCCCATTGCATCGCCAGGCGCCGGTCAGCATCGGTGGCGTGCGCGTGCTTGTCGGGATGCACCTGGGCCTGGACCGCGCGAAAGCAGTTCTCCAAGCTTTCCAGATCGAGTGACTGCGCACGCGGCAGGCCAAACAGCGTGAAGTGATCGGCAGCGAAATTCAGGTCGAACGTAGTCATCGAGCGAGCATCAGGTATTGAACGACTCGCCACAGCCGCACGCATCTTTCACGTTCGGGTTGTTGAACTTGAAGCCCTCGTTGAGGCCCTCGCGTGCATAGTCGAGTTCGGTGCCGGCCAGGTAGGGCAGGCTCTTCGGATCGACCAGTACCTTGACGCCGTGGCTGAGGAACTCGATGTCCTCGGCGTTGGGCGCATCGGCGAATTCCAGCTTGTATGCCATGCCCGAGCAACCCGAGGTACGCACGCCGAGGCGAATGCCGATGCCCTTGCCGCGCTTGGCGATGTACTTGGCGATGTGGTCGGCGGCGCGCTCGCTGAGGGTCACCGGACTCGCGCCTTCGCTGCCCTGCCAGTTTGTCGGTGGGACCGGAGTGGCCGCGGCATCGGGCGTGGTAGTGGTGCAGGCAGTCATGTTCAAGCTCCCTGTTTCTTTCTGTAGTCGGCCACGGCGGCCTTGATCGCATCCTCGGCGAGGATCGAGCAGTGAATTTTCACCGGCGGCAGCGCCAGTTCTTCCGCGATCTGGGTATTCTTGATGTCCAGAGCCTGATCCAGGGTCTTGCCCTTGACCCATTCGGTCACCAGCGACGACGAGGCGATCGCCGAGCCGCAGCCGTAGGTCTTGAACTTGGCGTCTTCGATGATGCCGTTCTTGCCGACCTTGATCTGCAGCTTCATGACGTCACCACAAGCCGGTGCGCCGACCATGCCGGTCGCAACGCCTTCGTCGTCCTTCGCAAAGGATCCGACGTTGCGCGGGTTTTCGTAGTGATCCAGTACTTTTTCGCTGTATGCCATGATGGTTTCCTCAGTGTGCAGCCCATTGAACGGAGTTAAAATCGACGCCGTCCTGGTACATTTCCCAGAGCGGCGACAGTTCGCGCAGCTTGCCCAGCTTGTCGTGCAGCAGCTTGATGGTGAAATCGATTTCCTCTTCCGTCGTGAAACGGCCGAGGGTAAAGCGGATCGAACTGTGCGCCAGCTCATCGGAGCGTCCCAACGAGCGCAGTACATAAGAAGGCTCGAGACTCGCGGAGGTGCAGGCCGAACCGCTCGACACGGCGATGTCCTTGATCGCCATGATCAGCGATTCGCCTTCGACGAAGTTGAAGCTGACGTTGAGGTTGTGCGGCACGCGCTGGTCGATGTCGCCATTGACGTAGGTTTCCTCGATATCCATCAGACCCTTGAGCAGCCTGTCGCGCAGCATGCGGATGCGCTCGTTCTCGGTCGCCATTTCCTCTCGCGCCAGACGGAAGCATTCGCCCATGCCGATGATCTGGTGCGTCGCCAGCGTGCCGGAGCGCATGCCGCGCTCGTGGCCGCCGCCGTGCATTTGCGCTTCGAGCCGGATGCGCGGCTTACGCCTGACGTAGAGCGCGCCGATGCCCTTGGGGCCGTAGGTCTTATGGGCACAGAAGGACATCAAGTCCACTTTCAGCTTGCCCAGATCGATCGGCATCTTGCCGGTGGCCTGCGCCGCATCGACGTGGAAGATCACGCCTTTCTCGCGACAGATTTCGCCGATCTCGGCGAGCGGCTGGATCACGCCGATCTCGTTGTTCACCGCCATCACCGACGCCACCACGGTATCGGGCCGCAGCGCCGCATTGAACTGTTCGAGAGTGATCAGCCCGTTTTCCTGAGGCACCAGATAGGTCGCCTCGAAGCCCTGGCGTTCAAGTTCCTTGACGGTATCCAGCACCGCCTTGTGTTCGGTGGAGACCGTGACGATGTGCTTGCCCTTGGTCCCGGCGTAAAAATGCGCTGCGCCCTTGATCGCGAGGTTGTTGGATTCCGTCGCGCCTGAGGTCCAGATGATCTCCTTGGCGTCCGCGCCGACCAGCGCAGCGACTTCCTCGCGCGCTTCTTCCACGGCTTTCTCGGCTTCCCATCCGTAGGCATGGGAACGCGAGGCCGGGTTGCCGAAATGCTCGGTCAGCCAGGGAATCATCTTCGCTGCCACGCGCGGATCAACCGGCGTGGTTGCGGAGTAGTCGAGGTACACCGGTAGCTTCATTACAAATTTCTCCAGTTCAGCTTGTCAGGGCCTTCAGGCCCTTGAGTTGCAAGATTGTAGTATTCAATGCGTCGAGAAGATCGCGCACCTGCGACGCGGTGTTGTCGGTCCCCAGGCTCACCCGCACGGCACCGCGCGCAAGCCGTGATTCCACGCCCATCGCCAGCAGCACATGCGAAGGCTCCGGATTGGCGCTGGAACAGGCCGCCCCGGCCGCGACGGCAAACCCGGCACGATCGAGTTTGCCCACCAGCGTCTCGCCGTCGATGCCGGCGAAGGCGAAGTAACTCGTGTTGGCCAAGCGCTCGGCGGCACCGGCGAATATCGTCGCCCCCTGCGCCACGAGGCCGGCTTCGAGTGCCGCACGCAGCGCCGCAAGCTGCTGCGCGCGTGCATCGAGACGAGCGACCGCCAGTTCAGCCGCGAGGCCGAAACCGACAATTGCCGCGACGTTTTCCGTACCGGAACGCAGGCCGCGTTCATGGCCGCCGCCGGCAATCAGCGGCTGCACTTCGACGCGTTTGTCGACCACCAGCGCGCCGACGCCTTTCGGCCCGCCCAGCTTGTGCGCGGAGAGCGTCAAGGCATGGACGCCGGCGCCGTTGAGCGCGCGAAAATCCAGTGGACGCCTGCCGAAGGCCTGCACCGCATCACTGTGAAACCACGCCCGTGTCGGCCTGACCTGCGCCGCGAGGGCGCTGATGTCCTGCACGGCGCCGGTTTCGTTATTGGCCAGCATGACCGAAACGATCGCCGGTTTTTCCGCGAGCACCGCCTGAAAGTCGGCGCTGGCGACGCGGCAATTGTCATCGACGGCAATCTCGCGCAGCCTCCAGCCGGCGCGTGCAAGCTGCCTTGCCGGCTCACGCACGCAGGGATGCTCGATGGCCGAAATCGCCACCGTGCCAGGTGCGAGGCAGGCGGCCGCGCCCTTGATGAAAAGATTGTTGGCTTCCGAACCGCCGCTGGTGAACACCACTTCGGTCGGATGCGCGCCTACGGCATACGCCACACGCTGCCGCGCCTCGTCGATCGCACGCCGCGCCGCGCGACCGTATTCGTGACGGCTGGAGGCATTGCCGAACTGCTCGCGCAGGTAGGGCAGCATGCCTTCCAGCACGCGCGGATCGAGCAGCGTGGTGGCGTTGTGATCGAAATAGACGGGAGCGAACATGACAAGACCTGCGCGCTATCAGGCAGCGACGAGTTCCTCGGCCGGACGGCGCACGCGGCGCAGCGGACGTTCGTCGTGCAGCACGTTGGCGGTGCCGGTTCTCTCGCGCTGCTGAGCCACCAGCTCGGCGAGGCTGACCGAATTGAGGTATTCGAACATTTTTTCGTTGAGGCTGGTCCACAGTTCGTGGGTCATGCAGGGACGCTGATCCTCTGCACAGTTACCCTTGCCGCCGCAATTCGTGGCATCGAGCGACTCATCGACCGCATGGATGATGTCCGAGACCGAAACCGCTTCCAGCGGCTTGGCCAGACAATAGCCGCCGCCCGGTCCGCGCACGCTCGATACCAGCTGGCGGCGGCGCAGCTTGCCGAACAACTGCTCGAGGTAGGAAAGGGAAATCTTCTGCCGCTCGCTGATGCCAGCCAGGGTTACCGGGCCGGCGTGCTGGCGCAGGGCAAGATCGATCATCGCGGTTACCGCAAAACGTCCTTTGGTCGTCAGTCTCATTTGAACTCTCCGTCAGGGTAATACAGTTGAGAAACGCGTCAGGAGCAATACCCGAGCATTTCTATCGACTATATGGTATCCCGATCGTTTTAGTCAACTATTTTCGACAGGTAGTTCGGATCGAACTTGTCGGCAGTCGCCACGTCGTCTTCCAGCGATACCCCTGACCGTTCCATGGTCTTCAGCAGGGCCTCGATGCGCCGGTCGGTTTCCACGGCGTGATTGAGCAGGCCGTGTATCGCCTGCGCCAGCGGATCATCCTCGTTGCGCGTCACGGCATAGGCGGAGAAGCCCATCTGGCCGGCCTTGACCTCACGGTCGATCTCGCGGTGGTCCTCGACGATGCGCGCCGGAATGCCGACCGCCGTCGCCCCCGCCGGGACGTCGCGCACCACCACGGCGTTCGAGCCGACCTTGGCGCCCGGGCCCAGAACAATCGGTCCCAGCACCTTGGCCCCGGCGCCGATCACCACGCCGCGCTGCAAGGTGGGGTGCCGCTTGCCCTTGTTCCACGACGTGCCGCCCAGCGTGACGCCATGATAGAGCGTGCATTCATCCTCGATCACCGCGGTCTCGCCAATGACCACTCCCATGCCATGGTCGATGAACACCCGGCGGCCGATGGTCGCCCCGGGATGAATCTCGATGCCGGTGATCCAGCGCGTGAAATGCGACAGGAAGCGCGCCAGCCAGCGCAAGCGCGCACTCCAGAGCCAATGCGAGGCACGGTGCAGGGTCAGGGCATGGAAGCCCGGATAGCAGGTCAGCACCTCCCACGTGGAGCGGGCGGCCGGATCGCGTTCAAAAACGCAGGAAATATCTTCACGCAGACGGGAGAACATGGATCACTCTATTAGCACTTTAGCTACGGCCGCTTCGCTTAACGCCGATGATTCCGGCATTAGCCTGCGCTGAAACTTCGTTTTCTGAAATGGTAGAAATCCCCAGCGCCGGGGTCAAGTTTTATTTTCAGGATTCGCTTTACCCTTGATTGGGCCGGAAATCCCTTTTTCCAGTGCTGCAAACAATCCGCGCAGAATATTCACCTCTTCCTTCTCCGGCGCGGCGCGCGAGAACATGCGCCGCAGACGCAGAATGAGCCGCTTCGGGCTCGCCGGATCGAGGAACTCGCTGGCAATCGCCGCACGCTCGATATGGGCGATCAGCCCCTCGATCTCGTCGTGACTGGCGAGTTCCCCTGCCCCCGAAATCGCCGGCGGCCGACCGGGATCGAGCGCCGCCAGGCGCAGTTCATAGCACATCACCTGCACCGCCGCGGCGAGATTCAGGGAACTGAAGTCGACGTTGACCGGAATCATCGCCCAGCGCCGGCACTGCCCCAGCTCTTCGTTGGACAGCCCCGAGGTCTCGTTGCCGAAGACGATAGCAACGTCGCCGCTCGATGCCATCGCCACCACTTCCGCGGCTGCCTCGCGCACCCACAACGCCGGCACGGCCAGTTCCCGGCGGCGCGCCGTCATTGCCACGGCAAGCACGGTGCCGCTCAAGGCCTCGGACAGCGAATCGACCACCTCGGCCTGCACCAGCAGATCGGTGGCGCCCGCCGCCATGGCATCGGCCTGGGCGTCGGGAAAGACTTTCGGATTCACCAGTACCAAGCGCGATAGACCCATGGTCTTCATCGCCCGCGCCGCGGCACCGATATTGCCCGGATGACTGGGGTGCGAGAGGACGATGCGGATGCGATCGAGGACGGTAGGTTCGGGCAATGGCGTGGTGTTCATATTATGTCTCGGTCCCCTTGGACCGGGACGGTATCCCAGGATATGTCCGGGCCCCTCTGGGCCTGGACGGTATCCCGGGATAGAATTGCGCACTTCGCGCGCTGATTGCGCCCATCTTTGGCTGCCCCGCCGTAAAAATCCATGCATCCCACGCTGAACATAGCCGTCAAAGCCGCGCGTCGCGCCGGCCAGATCATCAACCGCGCCAGCCTCGACGTCGACAAGCTCAGGATCGACGTCAAGCAGCAAAGCGATTACGTGACGGAAGTCGACCGCGCCGCGGAAGCGGCGATTCTCGATGTGTTGCGCGAGGCCTATCCGACCTATGGAATTCTAGCAGAGGAGTCTGGGCTGGCCGGCACCAGCGCCGACAGCGAATACCAGTGGATCATCGATCCGCTGGACGGCACCACCAACTTCATTCACGGCGTGCCGCAATATGCCATCTCGATCGCCCTGGCCCACCGCGGGGTGATGACGCAGGCCGTGGTCTATGATCCCAACCGCAATGAAATCTTCACCGCCAGCAAGGGCGGCGGCGCCTTCGTCAACGAAAAGCGCATCCGCGTCGCCAAGCGCACCAAGCTCGATGAAGCGCTGATCGGCACCGGCTTCCCGTATCGCATGTTCGACCACATCGACGCCTACCTGGCGATCTTCCGCGACGTCGCGCAAAAGACCGCCGGCATGCGCCGGCCCGGCGCCGCCGCACTGGACCTCGCCTGGGTGGCCTGCGGCCGCATGGACGGCTTCTGGGAGCTTGGCCTGTCGCCCTGGGACATGGCGGCCGGTGCCCTGCTGATCACCGAAGCCGGCGGCCTGGTCGGCGATCTGGCGGGTGAATCGAACTACATGAAGACCGGCAACATCATCGGCGGCAACCCGAAGATATTCGCGCAGTTGCTGCAGCTCATCGCGCCGCACCGCACGGCCGCCCTGGCCGCCTGATCCGGGCCCGATGTCGGCCGCCTTGACGGCCGCCGAACTGGCGGCACACACCCCGGTAATGCAGCAGTGGCTCCGCGCCAAGGCGGAGCATGCGGACAAACTGCTGTTTTTCCGCATGGGGGATTTCTACGAGTTGTTCTACGAAGATGCCGAGCAGGCGGCGCGCCTGCTCGACATCACGCTGACTGCGCGCGGCCAGTCCGCCGGCAAGCCGATTGCGATGGCCGGCATTCCCTATCACGCGGTCGACGGCTACCTGGCCAAGCTGGTCAAGCTCGGCGTCTCGGTGGCGATCTGCGAACAGATCGGCGATCCGGCGCTGGCCAAGGGCCCGGTGGAGCGCGCGGTGACGCGCATCGTCACACCGGGCACCTTGACCGACGCCAACCTGCTCGACGACAAGCATGACAGCCTGCTGCTGGCGCTGACCATCGACCGGCAGCGCGCCGGTCTGGCCTGGCTCAACCTCGCCAATGGCGACCTGCGCCTGCTGGAGACTTCGCTCGACGCGCTGCCCGCGCACTTCGAGCGCCTGCGCCCGGCCGAACTGCTGCTACCCGACGGTCTTCGCACCGGCGTGCCGGAGCACCGTGCCGTCAGCCAGCATCTGCCCGACTGGCACTTCGATGCGCGCGCCGCCGCCAATGCGCTGGCAGAGCATTTCGGCACCCGCGATCTGGCCGGCTTCGGCGTACACGACGAAGAACTCGCGCTGGCCGCGGCGGGCGCGCTCTACCGCTACGCGCAGGCGACGCAGCTGCAGGCGCTGGCCCATGTCACCCAACTGACCGTCGAGCGCGAGGCCAGCTTTCTGCGCCTCGATGCCGCGACCCGGCGCAATCTGGAAATCTCCGAAACCCTGCGCGGCGAAGCGGCTCCCACCCTGCTCTCGCTGCTCGACACCTGCGCCACCAGCATGGGCTCGCGCTGGCTGCGCCACTGCCTGCATCACCCGCTGACCGAGCGCAGCATTCCGCGCTCGCGGCACGAGGCGCTCGCGGCACTGATCGGCGATGCCGGCAACGGGCCGTTCGCTGCACTGGCCAAGGCGCTCTCGGGCTTCGCCGACATCGACCGCATCACTGCCCGCATCGCGCTGAAGAGTGCCCGGCCGCGTGATCTTTCCTCACTGCGCGACAGCCTCGCCAAGCTCGACGGCATCCGCTCAACAGTTCTCGCAGGGACGCACAGCGCTGGCGCTGGCGAGACGGCGACGCGGCTGGCCGAACTCGCTGCCGCGCTCACCACGCCGCAGGCCTGCGTCAGCCTGCTGACCCAGGCTGTCGCGCTCGAGCCTGCCGCGCTGATTCGTGACGGCGGCGTCATCGCGTCGGGTTACAACACCGACCTCGACGAGCTGCGCGCCATCCAGCACAACTGCGGCGCCTTCCTGATCGAGCTCGAAGCCCGCGAACGGACCCGCAGCGGCATCGCCAATCTCAAGGTCGAGTTCAACAAGGTGCATGGCTTCTACATCGAAGTCACCCACGCCAACGTCGAGAAGATCCCCGACGACTACCGCCGCCGGCAGACGCTGAAGAACGCCGAACGCTACATCACGCCGGAACTCAAGACTTTCGAGGACAAGGCGCTGTCCGCCAACGAACGCGCGCTGGCGCTGGAAAAACAGCTGTGGGACGAACTGCTCGGCGCGCTGGCGATCCACATCCCGGTCCTGCAGCGCATCGCCCGTGCGATTGCCGAACTCGATGGCCTCGCCGCCTTTGCCGGCGCCGCCGTGCGCCACGACTATCGGCAGCCGGAGTTCTGCGAGGAAGCAGCGATCGAGATCGAAGGCGGGCGTCATCCGGTCGTGGAACGGCAGATCGACAGCTTTATCGCCAACGACACCCGCCTCTCGCCTGCGCGCCGCATGCTGCTGATCACCGGCCCGAACATGGGCGGCAAATCGACCTACATGCGCCAGGCCGCGCTGATCGTCTTGCTTGCTCACTGCGGCAGCTTCGTCCCCGCCGCGCGCTGCCGGCTGGGGCCGATCGACGCGATCTACACGCGCATCGGCGCCTCGGACGACCTCGCCTCCGGGCGCTCCACCTTCATGGTCGAGATGACCGAAGCCGCTGCGATCCTCAACGGCGCGACAGACAAGTCGCTGGTGCTGATGGACGAGATCGGCCGCGGCACCTCGACCTTCGACGGCGTCGCCCTGGCCTTCGCCATTGCGCGCCATCTGATCGAGAAGAACCACGCCTGGACCCTGTTCTCCACCCACTATTTCGAGCTGACGCGGCTGGCGCAGGACTATCCGGTGTGCGCCAACGTCCATCTCGATGCCGTCGAACATGGCCACAAGATCGTGTTCCTGCATGCGGTCGAGGAAGGCCCGGCCTCGCAAAGCTATGGCGTGCAGGTCGCGGCGCTGGCCGGCATGCCGCCGGCCGTGGTGCGCGAGGCGCGGCGCCGCCTGGCGCTGCTGGAAAACCGCGAGGTCGGCTCGCTGACGCAACCCGACCTGTTCGCCAGCGCGCCAGCGCTGCCCGAGCCGCCGCACCCGGCGCTGGACGCCCTGCGCGATGTCAATCCCGATGAACTCAGTCCGCGCGAGGCACTGGAAAAACTCTACCAACTGAGCAAACTGGCCAAGTCATGAAACGGCTTCTTCCGGCGCTGGCGGTTGCGCTGCTGGCGCTGCCGGCGCATGCGGAACCCGTGGCATTTGGCCTGTTCGGCGACACGCCCTACAACCACTGGGAGCGCGAACATCTGCCCGACCTGATCGCCGAGATGGATGGCGAGAATCTGGCCTTCGTGGTGCACGATGGCGACATCAAAAGCGGTTCCGAGGTTTGCAGCGACGAGCTGTTGCAAGGCGTTCTCGCGGTCTTCAAGAAATCTGCGACGCCGCTGGTCTATGTGCCGGGCGACAACGAGTGGACCGACTGCCACCGCAGGAGCAATGGCAGCTACGACCCGCTGGAACGGCTCGACAAGTTGCGCCAATGGTTCTTTCCCGACGACCTTGCACTGGGCGGGCGCCCGCTGAAGCTGGAGCGCCAGAGCAACGATCCGGCCTTCGCGAAGTATCGCGAAAACGTGCGCTGGGAAGCCGGCGGGGCCCTGTTCGTCGGCATGAATCTGCCGGGCAGCGACAACAACTTCAACGGCACCCAGCGCAGCGGGGGCCCGGTGGCCGAGTTCATCGAACGCAGCGCCGCCAACCGCATCTGGCTGGCACAGGCGTTCGCTCTCGCACGCAGCAAAAAACTGCATGGCATTCTGATCGTGATCCAAGCCAACCCGGGCTTCGAGGACGCCGATGCCGGCAAGCCGAGTCCCGGTTATCACGACTTCCTGACCCAGCTGCGCGAACAAACCCAGGTCTTCGCCGGACAAGTCGTGCTGGTGCATGGCGACAGCCACCATCACCGGATCGATCAGCCGATGCGGGATCCCGAGACGAAGGAAACGGTGAAGAATTTCACCCGCATGGAAACCATGGGTTCGCCTTTCTTCGGCTGGGTCAGGGGCACCGTGGATGCGGCCGATCCGCAGGTGTTCAGATTCTTGCCGCGATTCTGGCGAGCGCGCCCGCAGGCTGACTGAAGTTCAATGAATTTCGTCGTCCGGCGGGATCGGCGCCGGCAGTACGAGGATTCCTTCTTCGAGCAGGTCGCGGGTCTCATCGGCGGTCGCGATGCCGCGGATGGCGCGGGCAGGCGCCTCGTCATAGTGAATGCGGCGCGCCTCTTCCGGAAATCGCTCGCCGACGTTCTCCGCCTGCCGTGCCATCGCCGCCAGGGCCTGATGCAGTTGCGCCACGCCAGGCGCGGCAACCGGTGCCCCAGGCCTTTCCGGCAGCGCGACGTCAGTGCCGGCGCGCTTGACGTGCGGCGCCGACGGCAACTGGCTGATGCCCGAGGTCTGGCACTGCGGGCAGTGCACCAGATGGCGGTCGCTTTGATCGCGAAACGCGTCGCCCGAAGCAAACCAGCCTTCGAAGTGGTGTCCGTGGTCGCAGAGGAGATTGAGAACTATCACGTGTTTGGGTGGCTGGTGCCCGGGACCGGACTTGAACCGGTATGGCTTGCGCCGAGGGATTTTAAGTCCCTTGTGTCTACCAATTTCACCACCCGGGCTCGAGAGCGCTCTCGAAGCGGTGGAACACTGGAGGCGCGACCCGGAATCGAACCGAGGTACACGGCTTTGCAGGCCGCTGCATAACCACTCTGCCATCGCGCCGCGAAGGACTTGTTGAAGCTAAAAGGGGGAAAGCAATGGCTTTCCCCCCGGAATTTGGAGCGGGAGAAGAGTCTCGAACTCTCGACCTCAACCTTGGCAAGGTTGCGCTCTACCAACTGAGCTACTCCCGCAGAACAGCCGCGCATTATAGCGGTCGAAATCATTGTGTCAACGGCTGCGGGCCGAGATTTCCGGCCACGCCATTTTCAGATAATAGACCATCGACCACAGCGTGAGCAGCGCCGCAATCCAGAGCGACCAGGTGCCGAGAAGCTGGACGTTGATCGGGCCGATGGGAGCCTGCCAGAGCAGCATTGGAATCGCCGTCATCTGCGCGATGGTTTTCAGTTTTCCGATCAGCGATACCGCGACGCTTTTCGACGCGCCGATTTTCGCCATCCACTCGCGCAAGGCCGAGATCGCGATTTCGCGACCGATGATGATAAAGGCCAGAATTGCATTAACGCGATTCAATTCCACCAGCATCACCAGCGCGGCGGCCACCATCAGCTTGTCCGCGACCGGATCGAGGAAGGCGCCGAAGGCCGAGGTCTGATTCAGCTTGCGCGCCAGCCAACCGTCGATCCAGTCGGTGACGGCGGCGACCAGAAAGGCCGCGGTGGCGACGAAGTTCTGCTCGACGGCCGTCAGCGGCAGGTAATACACACCCACCACCAGCGGTATGAGGAGAATGCGCGCCCAGGTCAGCAGGTTCGGAATGTTCAGCGGCATGTCATCTCAGGGTTTTGTGTATTTCTTCCGCCAGGCGCCGCGAGATTCCGTCGACGCGGCAAAGATCTTCAATGGTAGCCGCCTTTACGCCATCCAGGCCGCCAAACTGCGCCAGAAGCTTCTTCCGTCGCGCCGGCCCCACACCTGCCACGTCTTCCAGTTTCGAACGTCCGCGCGCCTTGGCCCGCCGTGCGCGATGCCCCACAATGGCGAAGCGATGCGCCTCGTCGCGAATTTCCTGTATCAGGTGAAAGCCCGCATGGTCCATTGCCAATTGTAGCGGCAGCTCATGTGGCCCGGTCGGGCCATGGACGAAGAGTGTTTCCAGGCCCGGCTTCCGCTCCTCACCCTTGGCTACGCCGATGCTGGCCAGATGGTCGAGGCCCAGTTCGGCAAACACTTCCCGCGCGACGCGGTGCTGGCCCTTGCCGCCATCGATCAGCACCAGATCGGGCGCCACGGTTTCCCCGGTGGCGACTTTCTCGTAGCGCCGCGTCAGGGCCTGGCGCATCGCGGCGTAGTCGTCGCCGGGCTGGATGCCCTCGATGTTGAAGCGGCGATAGTCGCCCTTCTTCATCGCGCCGTCGACGCAGACCACGCAGGACGCCACGGTGCCTTCGCCCATGGTATGGCTGATGTCGAAGCATTCGATGCGCCGCGGCGGCTCGGGCATGTCGAGCGCCTCCTGCAGGGCCGTCAGGCGCCCGCTGCTGCGGGTCTTGGCCTGCCAGCGGGCCTGCACGGCAAGCCGCGCGTTGGTCACCGCCATCTCGACCCAGGCGCGCTCCATCTCGTTCTTCGGCGGTCCGGCATTCAGGCCGTCGGGCAGATCCTCGACCGGCCAGGGGCTCAGGATCAGGCGTGCCGGCGCCGGCTGCTCCACGTAATGCTGGGCGATGAAGGCCGCCAGGCCTTCGGCGGCTTCCGCCTCGGCCGCCGCCTGCGGGAAATAGGCCCGATCGCCCAGGTGCAGGCCACCGCGCACCATGGCCAGATTGACGCACAGACCGCTGCGCTCGACTACCGCGGCAATGATGTCGACATCGGCATCACGTGTCGAACTGACGTACTGGCGATGCAGCACGGCTTGCAGCGCCCTGATCTGGTCGCGCAAGGCGGCGGCTTCCTCGAAGCGAAGCTCCGTTGCCGCGGCGTCCATCTGGCCGGTCAGGCCCTCGATTACCTCCGAGTGCCTGCCGCGCAGGAACATCCCGGCCAGCCGCACGTCGGCCGCATAGTCCTGCTTCGACACCAGGCCCACGCAGGGAGCCTTGCAGCGCTTGATCTGGTGCATCAGGCAGGGCCGCGAGCGATGGGCGAATACCGACTCCTCGCAAGTACGCAGCAGAAAGGTCTTCTGGATCAGTTGAATGCTCTCGCGCACCGCCAGCCCGTTGGGAAATGGCCCGAAGTAATGCGACTTCTTTTCGAACGGGCCGCGATGGTAGAACAGGCGCGGGAATTCGCCGCCGGAAAGCCCAATGTAGGGATAGGACTTGTCGTCGCGAAACAGGATGTTGTACTTCGGCGCCAGCTTCTTGATCAGGGTGTTTTCGAGGATCAGCGCCTCGGCCTCGGAACGCGTCGCCGTCACTTCCATGGCCGCCACCTGCTGCAGCATCAGCGCAATGCGCGGGCTGTGACCGGTCTTCTGGAAGTAGGACGAGACGCGCCTCTTCAGGTTCTTTGCCTTGCCGACATACAGCACCGCACTGTCCGCGTCGAGCATGCGATAGACCCCCGGCGCGTCGGTCAGCGTCGCCAGAAACTCCTTCGAATCGAAAGTTGGTTTAGGGAAGCGCTGATCAAGTGCCATATCGTCATTCCGGCGAAAGCCGGAATCCAGGAGAATCGAAGCACTGGACACCGGCCTTCGCCGGTGTGACGGGCTTATTCCGCGAATCCTTAGGCGTCGAGCTCGTCACGAATCTTGCGGAAGACATTCTGAAAGCCGGCGCTGGTGAGACGGCGAGTCTGGGTGTTGTAGCGGCTGCAATGGTAGCTGTCGATCAATATCCGGCCATCGGGCAGGACGTGGCGCGCGCCATGGCCGAAAGGCAGCGCCGACTGCTTGAGGCCGAGGGCCATCAGCACCGCCTTGTGCGCCACCAGACCCAGCGCCAGAATCACGCGCACGTCGGGCGAGGTCTGCAGCTCGGCTGCCAGGTAGTGGTTGCAGGTCCTGATCTCGGCCGGCTCCGGCTTGTTTTCCGGCGGCAGGCATTTCACCGCATTGGTGATGCGGCAATCGGAAAGCCGCAAGTCGTCGTCCGCGGCGACCGACACGGGTTTCGAGCCGAAGCCGAAGGCGTGCAGGGTTTCGTAGAGCAGGATGCCGGCATGGTCGCCGGTAAAGGGTCGCCCGGTCCGGTTGGCGCCATGCATGCCGGGCGCGAGGCCGACGATCAGCAGTCGCGCCCGAGGATCGCCGAACGGCGCCACCGGGCGGGCATGGTAGTCGGGCTGGCGGCTGCGCACCTCGGCAAGAAATCCCGCCAGACGCGGGCAATCGGTACAGCGTAAAAGTGCATTCATTCGGCTAGGATACCGCCTCGCCATGACGAACAATCCAATCCGCTGCGACATTTTCTGCGTCGTCGTCGACAACTACGGCGATGCCGGCGTCTGCTGGCGCCTGGCGCGGCAATTGGCCGACGAATACGGCTGGCGGGTGCGGCTCTGGATCGACAATCCGGTCCCCCTGCAACTGCTAGCGCCCGATCACGCCAGCGGCCCGGTCGAGGTCCGCCCGTGGCCCAGCCCGTGGCTCGCCACGGATACCGCCGACGTGGTGATCGAGGCCTTCGCCTGCGAGCCGCCGCCGAGTTACGTTGAAGCCATGGCGACCCGCAGCCGGCCGCCGGTCTGGCTCAATCTGGAATACCTCTCGGCCGAACGCTGGGTCGCCGGCTGCCACGGCATGAGCTCACCCCATCCGCGGCTGCCGCTGGTCAAGCACTTCTTCTTTCCCGGATTCGCCGCAGGCACCGGCGGGCTGCTGCGCGAGCGCGACTACGACGTGCGCCGCAAGGACTTCGACGCAGCCGCCTTTCGCGCCGAATTCGGCCTGCCCGCCAAATCGCCGGACGAACTGACGATTTCGCTGTTCAGCTACGAAAACCCCGCACTGCCCGCGCTGATGAAGGCCTGGGCGGCCTCGGAGCGCCCTATCCGGGTGCTACGGCCGGGAAAC
Organism: Rhodocyclales bacterium; assembly: GCA_026399435.1. Classification (GTDB taxonomy): domain Bacteria; phylum Pseudomonadota; class Gammaproteobacteria; order Burkholderiales; family Rhodocyclaceae; genus Sulfuritalea. The sequence continues at coordinate 87,997 of JAPLQX010000017.1, read as the reverse complement.
GGCGATGCCGCCTCAAAAACCCGCAATCTGAGCGCCCATCCCCTGCCCTTCCTGCCCCAGCGCCGCTACGACGAACTGCTCTGGGCCTGCGACCTCAATTTCGTCCGCGGCGAAGATTCCTTTGTCCGCGCCCAGTGGGCGGGCAAACCCTTCGTCTGGCACATCTATCCGCAGGCCGACGATGCCCATCGCGCCAAACTGGACGCCTTCCTCGACATCCATCCCGCCGGAGGGCAGTTGAAAGCCTTCTGGCACGCCTGGAATGGCTTAGGGACGCCTGACTGGCCGGATTTCGCCGCCCGCCTGCCCGGCCTGGAGGGAGCGTCGCAACAATGGGCAAGAACGCTCGCCGCCCGCCCCGATCTCGCCAGCAAGCTTGTGCAGTTCTGCCTTGAGCGGCTAAAATAGCGGGTTATTATTTTTGCTTCAGGAAGTGCATCCATGAAAACCGCCCAGGAACTCCGCGCCGGCAACGTCATTATGGTCGGCAGCGAACCGCTCGTCGTGCAAAAAGCCGAATACAGCAAAGGCGGCCGCAGTTCGGCGGTCGTCAAGTTCAAGTTCAAGAATCTGCTCACCGAAGCCGCGTCGGAGGCCATCTACAAGGCCGACGACAAGTTCGAGCAGGTAGTGCCCGACCGCAAGGAATGCACCTACTCCTATTTCGCCGACCCCATGTACGTGTTCATGGACGCCGAGTACAACCAGTACGAAGTCGAAGGCGAGAACATGGTCGATGCGGTGAACTACCTCGAAGACGGCATGCCCGTCGAAGTGGTGTTCTACGACGGCAAGGCCATCTCCGTCGAAATGCCCAACAGCGTCGTCCGCGAAGTGATCTACACCGAGCCCGCCGTCAAGGGCGACACCTCGGGCAAGGTCATGAAGCCGGCCAAGATCAGCACCGGAATGACGCTCCCCGTGCCGCTGTTCGTCGAGATCGGCAACAAGATCGAAATCGACACGCGCACCGGCGAGTACAAGAACCGGGTCAAGTAAGCCGAGCCGGATTCAGTAAAAAAGGGCAGCTTCGGCTGCCCTTTTTCTTGGCTATCTGCAATTCGCGATTGGTATTCGATTTCCATGTCGCGGCGCGACGTCCTTCCGGATATGCATGGTCAAGCGATGAAACCGGCTTGGTCTCCATCGTGCCCTAAGCAGACGTGCCGGTTCCTCTAAAGCGGACGTCAAAAAGTCTCCAATCCCCAAAGGCTCATTGTTGCCGTCAGCTATTCTTGTGGGGCCTTCGGTTTCATTGGAATAGGAGCCTTCGGACTACTTGAGTATTGTGGGCAAAGCGCACTTTCAGGTAGTGCCTCCCGCAGGATGGCCTTGTATTCTGGCTGTCTCATCTCGCTATTAGCTTTTGCAATCTGTTGAGAAGAAACCGTACCCTGCCTGACCATCATTTCTACCTCACGACTACCAAGATAAACCGAAACATTTAAGCTCTTAAACTCAGCCGGAAACTCTTGCAGCGAAATGCGTCGCCATCCCTTGCCATCGTGTTTGAAAAAGACGTACGGCGGGTTTGGGCGCCCCCATTTGCTGTACGACAAGCAAAGGTTTGGCTCGGCTACGACATAAGGCGTGCCGTCGAGAACATGAATGGCAAGCAAGCCAAAATTGGCCCGGCCAATATCGTCGCCGTACTCGCTTTTCCAGACGAACGACTTTCCCGAACTAGGGAGGATGAAGGCAACGGTGTGCTCCTTAATCGGAGACGGCTGCCCTATTTCATGCCTGCCACCGTAATTTTGCGAACGGCTCACAATCAGCTTGCTGCCATCATGTAATAGCACTTCCTCTTGCCAGCTATCCGTACCAAATCCCAAAAATCCAAACGCACTCAAACTGACAGTCGCAAGCATGACTCCAAGGGTGATGTGCGCTGGACGCTGTAGGGAAGATATCTTCATGACGTTATCGTGCCACTAGGCCAATGGAATGGCAACCTCGACTGACCGGAAATGGCCGATCTGCGACTTCATCTCCAATCCTCGACATGCAATCCGCTGACCCGCTTGAACTCGCCGACATTAGAAGTAACGACCACCAAGCCACGTGCCAGCCCCGTTCCAGCGATCAAGACATCGTAAGAGCCGATTGGTTGTCCCTGGGTCTTAAGCGCTGCGCGAATTGCCGCAGCGGCCTGTGCGTCGGCTTCATCAAATGGTAACGTTGCGATGGTCGCAAAGAAGGCATCCAGTATTGGTGCCAGCTTCTTCGCACGCTCGGCGTTGAGTGCAAGGCCGTAATCAACCTCCATGCGCGTAAGCGCGGATACGGCTATTAGATTCGGCGACGTAGCCTTGACCCGCGTCAAAACGTTGGGTTGGCCTTTGACGAAATCAGAGACCGTGCACGTATCGAGCAGATACTTCATGCTAGCGGGTCTGCGACCGGCGGCCGTAGGCGGTCTCTACTTGCTTCAAACAGCGGCATGTCGGCCATACCCTTGAATGCAAGCACCTCTTCAGGCCATTGCGGCTTGCCGCGCCTCTTCAACCATTCGCTCACAGCCTGCCGAACTAGCGCATTCCGGCTTTCGCCAGCCTTCTTCGCAACTTTGTTGAGCTGCTGACCTGTTTCGTCATCAAGGTAGATGTTGAAGTTCATGATTGCAATCTCCACGCGTATAACTGTTTTGTATGTTATACAAAGTGGGCGTGAAATGGAAGGCGCGCGCGAATAATTGTGAAACTATGCAAATGGATTTGCCATCTCGAAGGTCTGCTTCTGGCCGGATTGCGGCATTGTGCCCATACCGAATGTTGGCTGCCGTTGTGCTTCTCATCCAACTTCCGGGCTTCCGCGTGGCTGGCCAATGAACGCTAAGCGCCGTATGGGATCTTGGAGGCCATCATCTTCCTCCGGTCAATCTTGCGCCCGTCGACAATGAACGTTCCGTTGCCAACGGCATGGAGGGTGCGCTTCTCCTTGCGTGCGGTATCGACGTAGGCAACAAGCGCCTCCAATACGACAATGTTGTGCTTCTTGACGATGTCGATGACCTTGCACTCCATGTTGGCGAGGCATTCCTTGATCAGCGGTGCCCTGACGACCTTGCCCTGAACCGGTGTGAGCTTGAACCTGGCGAACTTGTCCGTGTCCGCCCCGGAGCACGTGCCGATGCCGACGACCTTATCCAGCATGTCGACCGTGGGAATGGCAATGACGCACTCCCTGTGCTTTCGCAAGGCCGCGAAAGAGTGGTTCCATGCACCCGTGGTAATGGCAAATACCGGCGTGAAATCGTTCACCATGGTCCAGGAGATCGTCATGATGTTGTCCTTCTGCCCGTCATGGGTCGTCACGAGGACGACAGGCCCGGATTCCATCAGGGTAAAGGCCTTGCTCAGCTTCAATTGACGCATGAGATCACCTCCCGATGTTTCTTTGTGCGCTGGCCAGGCCAAACTCGCGCACTCGATGTCGCTACGGCGCCAGCGCCCGTTCCGCCAGCCGCACCCAGTAGCGGATGCCGGTGGCGATGATCTCGTCGTTGAAGTCGTAGTGCGGGCTGTGCAGCATGCAGCCGCCCTCGCCCGGGCCGTTGCCGAGCCAGACGTAACAGGCGGGCACCACCCGCGCCATGTAGGCAAAATCCTCGGCGCCCATGCTCGGCGGCAGTTGCGTCAGCACCTGTGCCTCGCCCGCCACGTGGCGGGCCACTTCGCGGGCAATGAAGCTCGGCTCGGGCGCGTTGATGGTCGGCGGATAGCCGCGCTCGTAGCGCAGGTCGATGCTCACCCGGTAGGTCGCCTCGATGCCGCTGCAGATGCGCCGCAAGCCCTCTTCGAGCGCATCCTGCAACTCGCCATTCAGGGTGCGCACCGTGCCACCGAGCACCGCCGTCTCGGGCAGCACGTTGTCGGCATGCCCGGCATGAAAGCGGGTGACGCTGACCACGGCCGCGGCGAGCGGATCGGTATTGCGCGACACCAGCGACTGCACCGCCTGCACCAGCGCACTGCAGCACCACATCCACCGCCTGATGCGGCATCGCGGCGTGGCCGCCGCGCCCGGTGATCTCGATCTCGAAGCGATCGGTGCCGGCCATCACCGGCCCTTCGGTGACGCCGAAGCTGCCGGCCGGCATGCCCGGCCAATTGTGGAGGCCGAACACCATGTCCATCGGGAAGCGCTCGAACAGGCCTTCTTCCACCATCACCCGGCCGCCGCCTTCATGTTCTTCCGCCGGCTGGAAAATGAAATAGACCGTGCCGTCGAAGTTGCGCAGCCGGGACAAGGCCTCGGCGGCACCCAGCAGCATCGCCGTGTGGCCGTCGTGGCCGCAGGCGTGCATCTTTCCGTGATGGGTCGAATGGTGGGGAAAGGTATTCAGTTCCGAGAGCGGCAGCGCATCCATGTCGGCCCGCAAACCAATCGCGCGTTTGCTGCTGCCAAGTGCGAGTTTGGCCACCACGCCGGTACGGGCAATCCCGCGATGGACTTCGAGACCGAGGCCGTCGAGGTAGTCGGCGACCTTGGCCGCCGTGCGCTTCTCGTCGAAGGCCAGTTCGGGGTGGGCGTGGATGTCGCGGCGCAGTGCGGCGATCTTTGGCGTCAGGGTTGGCAGCAGTTCGTTGATCATGACGAAACCTCTGTGTCAGATTGGCAATCCTAGCCCAAAGCGACAGCGCGGTTGTGAACTCGACGAATTCCGGTATCTTCTCTTCTCGATGAACACGCCCCCACGACGTATCGCTCACCTCGACATGGACGCCTTCTATGCGTCGGTCGAATTGCTGCGCTATCCCGAACTGCGCGGCCTGCCGGTAGTGATCGGCGGGCGCAGCATCCACCAGCCGGAACTGCTGGCCGACGGCAGCCGACGCTTTGCCCGCATGCAGGACTACGTCGGACGCGGCGTCATCACCACCTCCACCTACGAAGCGCGGGCGCTGGGCGTGTTCTCGGGAATGGGCGTGATGAAGGCGGCGAAGCTTGCCCCGGATGCGATCCTGCTGCCGGTGGATTTCGACGCCTATCGCCATTACTCCCGCTTGTTCAAGGCGGCGGTAGCGGCCGTTGCTCCCGAGATCGAGGATCGCGGCATCGACGAAATATACGTCGACCTGACCGATCTGCCCGACGATACCCTCACCCTCGCCCAGCGCATCAAGCAGGCGGTGAAGGACGCGACCGGCCTCTCCTGCTCGATCGGCGTCAGCCCCAACAAGCTGCTGTCGAAAATCTGCTCGGACCTGGAAAAGCCCGACGGCCTCACGCTACTGGATGAGAGCGACATTCCACTGCGCATCTGGCCGCTGCCGGTACGCAAGATCAACGGCATCGGCCCCAAGGCCGGCGAAAAGCTCGCGGCGCTGGGGATCGCCACGATCGGCCAGTTGGCCGCCGCCGAACCGGCTTTGCTGCAAGACCACTTCGGTCGCAGCTACGCCGAGTGGCTCAACCAGGCATCCCATGGGATCGACGAACGGCCCGTGGTGACGCATTCCGAACCGAAATCGATCAGTCGCGAAACCACCTTCGAACGCGACCTCCACGCGCGCCGCGACCGCGCCATCCTGTCCGAAATATTCACCGAGCTCTGTGCCGGCGTCGCGGAAGATCTCCGGCGCAAGGGCTATCTCGGACGCACCATCGGCATCAAATTGCGCTTCGAGGACTTCCGCACCGTGACGCGCGACCTGACGCTGCCCGAATCCACCGCCGATCCTGTCGTCATCCGCCGCGCCGCCGGCGAGTGCCTGCGCCGCGTGCCGCTGGAGCAGAGGCTGCGCCTGCTAGGCGTCCGCGCCAGTGCCCTGTCATCCGGCAGTGCACCGCAGGCCGTGGTTGAATCGCCGCAGGGTGAACTGCCGCTGACCGCGCCTGGACGCTGAGAGGTACACCGAAATGGGACTTTTCCTCTGGCTCATCATCCTCCTGGCGATAGCGTGGGGCGTCGCGGACTTCCAGTTGCAGAGCCGCATCGAAGGCCCGCCGCCACCGCTGCCCGTGCCAAAAATCGTCCCTGCCGCGCCCGCGCCAGCCGAGGCTGCACCGCCCGTCGTCGGCGCGACTGCTGGCGATCCACCCGCCAACAACGCGGAGCCGGTTCCCGATACCGAGCGCTCCGTCACGGCGCAGGACACGCGCCCCGCAGCGCCAGTGCCCGAGCGGGCGCCGGATTGACCGGCATGGCGCTGCGCGAACCCCGGATTGCTAGAATGCTTGCCCGTTCCACCTTCGCGGCCTGCCTGCCCTCATGAGATTCCCGAACATTGCGCGCCACTGGCCCGCAATCATTGCTTTGCTGATGCTGCTCCTCCACCTCGCACCCGCCCACGCCGGCAAGACGCTGGACCAGATCAGGCAGCGCGCGCAGCTGGTTTGCGGCGTCAGCACCGGCGTCATCGGCTTTTCCTCGGCCGACAGCCAGGGCCGCTGGAACGGCCTCGATGTCGATATCTGCCGCGCCATCGCGGCCGCCGTTCTGAACGATCCGAACAAGGTCAAGTACGTTCCGCTCAATGCGCAACAGCGCTTCACCGCATTGCAGTCGGGCGAGGTGGATCTGCTCTCGCGCAACACGACCTGGACGCTGACGCGCGATGCCTCGCTGGGCCTGCAGTTCACTGCCATCACCTACTACGACGGACAGGGCTTCCTGGTGCCGAAGAAGCTCAAGATCACCAGCGCAAAGCAGTTGAAGAACGCGGAGATCTGTGTGCAGTCGGGCACCACGACGGAGAAGAACCTCAGCGACTGGTTCAAGGCACAGGGCATCAAGATCAAGCCCGTGGTGTTCGAGAAATTCGAAGCCTCGATCAAGGCCTTCTTCAGCGGCCGCTGCCAGGCCTACACCACCGACGCCTCGGCGCTGGCCTTCATCCGCAGCAAGGAGGCGCCGCAGCCGGATGACTACGTTGTCCTGCCCGAACTGATCTCGAAGGAACCACTGGGGCCGGTGGTGCGGCGCGGCGACGACGAGTGGTTCGCGATCGTCAAGTGGGTGATCTTCGCCCTGGTTGAAGCCGAGGAATACGGCATCACGCAGGCCAATCTCGAACAGATGAAAGCCGGCACCGATCCCGCCATCCAGCGCCTGCTCGGCAGCGCGGAAGACACCGGCAAACTGCTCGGCCTGGAGCGCGACTGGGCGGCACGCGCCGTCAAGGCGGTCGGCAACTACGGCGAGATATTCCAGCGCAATGTCGGCAGCGCCTCGCCGCTGAAGCTGCCGCGCGGCGTCAATGCCTTGTGGAACAAGGGCGGACTAATGTACGCGCCGCCCGTGAGATGAACCTGCGACGGGCCGCAGGGCGGACCGTAGGGCGGACTTCAGTCCGCTATTCACTCGGCCGGCTGAAGCCGGCCCTACAACGCCATTCACCCCGGCCGGCTGAAGCCGGCCCTACAGGGGGCCACATTTGCGCAGCACGCAACTAGTCCTCCAGGCGCTGCTCGCGGCAGGGCTGCTGGCCGCGCTCTGGTGGCTGCTCGATGTCACGGCCGCCAACATGGCCGAGCGCGGCATACGCAGCGGTTTCGACTTTCTGCGTGAACCCGCCGGCTTCGCCATCGGCGAGAGCCTGCTGCCCTTCGATTCCGGCGACAGCACGCTGATGGCGCTGGCCGCCGGGCTGGCCAACACCCTGCGCGTGGCATTGCCGGCGATCCTCATCAGCACCCTGCTCGGCACCCTGATCGGCCTCGGCCGGCTGTCGACCAACCTGCTGCTGCGCGGGCTGTGCGCCGCCTACGTCGAAACCCTGCGCAACGTGCCGCTGCTGCTGCAACTGCTGGCCTGGTACTTCGTGGTGACCGACCTGCTGCCGCTGGCGAGCGAAGCGCTGCAACTGACGCCGCATGTATTCCTCAGCAAGAGCGGGCTGGCGCTGCCCTGGCCGGGTGGTGACAGCGGACTGTTCGACCTGCCGCTGCGCGGCGAGATGGGTATCGTTGGCGGTGCGGCGCTGACGCCCGAGTTCCTTGCCCTGCTGCTCGGCTTGAGCCTCTACACCGCGGCCTATGTCGCCGAGACGGTACGTGCCGGGATCCAGGCGGTGCCGCGCGGGCAAAGCGATGCCGCGCTGGCGCTGGGCCTGACGCGGGTCCAGCTGTTTCGCCATGTGCTGCTGCCGCAGGCCCTGCGCAGCATCATCCCGCCGCTGACCAACCAACACCTGAGCCTGACCAAGAACGCCTCGCTGGCCGTCGCCATCGGCTATCCCGATCTGGTGTCGGTGGCCAACACCACGCTGAACCAGACCGGCCGCGCCACCGAATGCATCGCTCTGATCATGGCCGTATATTTGATCCTCTCGCTATTGACCGCCTGGCTCAGCGCGTGGTTGGAGCGGCGCAGCGGGCGCTGGGCAGAGCGCTCATGAACCGAATCGCCGCGAGTCAGGCTTGGCTGCGCCGCAACCTGTTTTCCGATGCCTTCAGCGGCCTGACGACGCTGCTGCTGTTGGCCGCCGTGCTCAACTGGCTTCCGGGACTGATCGACTGGATGCTGCTTCAAGCCGTGTTCAAGGCCGATGCCTCCGCCTGCCACGCCGCGAATCACGCGGGTGCCTGCTGGGGCGTGATCGCCGAGAAATACCGCTTCATCCTGTTCGGCCGCTATCCCCATGCCGAACAGTGGCGGCCGCTGCTGGCGACCGCGCTGCTCCTACTGGTGATCGTCGCCAGCGGGCTGCGATTGTTGAACCGCAGCTCGCTGCTGACAACGTGGGCGCTGGCCCTGCCAATCTTCATCATGCTCATGGGCGGCGGCAGCTTCGGCCTCACGCCGATCGGCAGCGACCAGTGGGGCGGCTTGCCGCTGACGCTGCTGCTGGCCACCATGGGCATGCTGCTGGCCTTTCCGCTGGCGATCGGGGTGGCCATCGGCCGCCAATCCGGCCTGCCGCTGCTGCGCGGCCTGTGCACGCTCTACGTCGAGCTGGTGCGCGGCGTGCCGCTGATTTCGGTGCTGTTCCTCGCCTCCTTCCTCTTCCCCATCATTCTGCCGCAGGGCTTCGCTATCGACGTGCTGCTGCGGGTGCAGGCCGGCATCGTGCTGTTCGCCGCGGCCTATCTGTCGGAAACCATCCGCGGCGGCCTGCAGGCCGTGCCGTCCGGCCAGCATGACGCAGCGGCGGCGCTGGGGCTCGGCCACTGGCAGGCGATGCGCTGGATCATCCTGCCGCAGGCGCTGCGCGCCGTGGTTCCGTCGATGATGAACAGCGCGGTCAGCGTGTTCAAGGACACGTCGCTGGTGACCGTGGTCAGCCTCTACGAGCTGACCGGATCGCTATCGCTGGCGCTGGCAGGCGACGCCGAATGGCGCTCCTTCTACCTTGAAGGCTACCTGTTCATCGGCGCGATCTACTGGATCGGCTGCTACTCCATGTCGCAGTTCAGCCGAGGCATGGAGTCAAAAGTCGGCGCTGGCGGGACGGCGATGTAAAGCCCTCTTGGAGCGCTAGACCTCCAGATGCTGATACAAGACCGTAGATAGATAGCGTTCGCCGAAGGACGGAATGATCACCACCACCAGCTTGCCCTTGTTCTCCGGCCGCTTGGCGATTTCGAGTGCTGCCCATACCGCCGCGCCTGAAGAAATGCCCACCAGCAGGCCTTCCTCGGTGGCGAGCTTGCGCGCGGTGCCGAGTGCCTGGTCGTTGGTGACGCGAAACACTTCGTCATAAATCGCGGTGTTGAGAATCGCCGGAACGAAACCGGCGCCGATGCCCTGAATCGGATGCGGGCCGCGTGCACCACCCGAAAGCACCGGGCTGGCATCGGGCTCGACGGCGATGATCTGCACGCCCGGTTTCCTCGCCTTGAGCACCTCGCCGACGCCGGTGATGGTGCCGCCGGTGCCGATGCCGGAAACAAAGATATCGACCTTGCCGTCGGTATCGCGCCAGATCTCCTCGGCCGTGGTCTGGCGATGAATTTCCGCATTGGCCGGATTTTCGAACTGCTGCGGGATGAAGTAGCGTGAATCCGCTGCCGCCATTTCGTCGGCCTTCCTGATCGCGCCGGGCATGCCCTCCGACCCCGGCGTCAGGATCAGTTCGGCGCCATAGGCCTTGAGCATCAGCTTGCGTTCACGGCTCATGGTCTCCGGCATGACAAAGGCAGACTTGTAGCCGCGCGCCGCGGCGACCATGGCGAGCCCGATCCCGGTATTGCCCGAAGTCGGCTCAAGAATGATGGTGTCCGGCTTGATCCTGCCCGCCTTTTCGGCGGCATCGAGCATCGCCACGGCAATGCGGTCCTTGACGCTGTGCGCCGGATTGAAGAACTCCAGCTTCAGCACGATGGTCGCCGCATTTTCAAACTGCGTCCCGGCATTGATGCGGTTGAGGCGCACCAGCGGGGTATTGCCGATCAGTTCGGCGACGTTGTTGGCGATCTTCAATTCATCTGCTCCTTGTCTTGAGCGCGAGTCCGGCCCGCGTCTGATGCGATTGTGCCGTCAAATCGGACGCGATGGGGAGCCAGCCGCTGCACCCTGCCTTTGCGCGACAGGGGCATAATGACCAAAAATTGCGGCGCCGCCGGAAGCGGACGGAAAGCGAACGACAAATGACACTCATGGACAACAACCACAAGGAGTTGGGAACCCCCTCCTCCATAGAAGAGGAACAACTCCGAGGAATCTCACGATCCGTCGGCGAAATCGAATGGCTGCTGCTGATCGTGGTGCTGCTCTACCACGTCTTCGGCGGCACCGACCCGGACGACCGGCCGGGCATCGTCCTCTCCATGGTGCTCTACACCATGACCATCATGGGCCTGCGTTACGCGACGTTTTTCAAGCGTGAGTCGCGCTGGAAGCTCGCGGTGGAAACCTGGATCATGACCGGCTTCATCACCTGGGCGCTGTTGCATACGGGCCGGCTCGAAAGTCCGCTGCTGAACTCCTACCTGCTGATCATCATCACCAGCGCACTGGCTCTGGGCAAGCTCACCACGCTCCTCGAACTGGCGTTGATCGCCGTCTGCCTGGTTTTCCTGGGCGGGGATTTCAACCTCGTCGAAATAGTCTCGCCCAGGTACCTTGCCGGCCTCTTTGTCCAGCTCGCCCCGATGGTACTGGTGGCCTACATCACCACCATGTTCGCATCCGACATACGCTACGGCATCAGCCAGACGACGCTCCCGTCGGAAACAGACGAGCTGACCGATGCTCTCAGTGCGCGCGGATTTGCCATCATCGCCGACAGCCTGTTCGGCCAGGCCATACGCTACGACAGGGCCATAACCCTGCTGGTCATCGAATGCGACACGCTCAAGCAAGTCAATGACGAGCAAGGCCAGAAGGCGGGCGATACCCTGCTGGCGTCACTGGTCACGATCATCCAGGGGCAGCTGCGCCGCTCGGACATACTGGCTCGCCAGAGCGGCGAAGAGTTCGTCGTGCTGCTGCCGGAAACCCCGGCCGCCGGAGCACTCCATGTCGCCGAAAAGATCCGCGCGGCGGCGGCAACGAGTTCGCTGACACTGCTCGGCCGGGCCGTCACCACGACAGTCAGCATCGGCACGGCAAGCTTCCCCCCGGATGGCAACAGCCTGGATCTCTTGCTGGCCAAGGCCACCCGCAACGTCTACCAGGCCAAGCAAGCCGGCCGCAACCGCGTCGTCCAGCAGTCAGGGCGCTAAGTTGTCACTACTGCCGCCGCTGCGGCTCAGGGATATAGCCCGCGCTGTTCGCGGGCCGCAAGCACGCGCTGACAGGCGATGATGAAAGCCGCGGTTCGGATCGACACCTTGCGCTCCTGCGCCATCTGCCAGATCGCATCGAAGGCCTTGATCATGATGCTTTCCAGGCGGGCGTTGATCTCTTCCTCGCTCCAGAAGAAGCTCGAAAAATCCTGCACCCATTCGAAGTAGGACACCGTGACGCCGCCTGCATTGGCCAGCACATCGGGAATCACCAGAATGTTTCGCTCGTGCAGGATGTCGTCGGCGGCCGGCGTGGTCGGCCCGTTCGCCCCCTCGACGACGATCCTGGCCCGCAAGCGGCTCGCCCGCTGCGGCGTCAGTTGGCCCTCGAGTGCGGCGGGAACAAAATACTCGCACTCGAGTTGCCAGAAGTCGTCCTCGCGGACGGGCTCCGCACCGAAGAATCCGGACAGGCTGCCGTGCGCAGCCGCGTGGGCGAGTGCGGCGGGAATGTCGATGCCTGCCGGATTGGCGATCGTCGCCTCGGCATCCTGCAGGGCAACGACCTTCGCCCCATTCTCGCGAAAAATGCGCGCGGCGATGCCGCCGACATTGCCAAAACCCTGCACCGCAACCCGCGCACCGGAAATCGGAACACCGCTGCGGCGGCCGGCTTCGCGCGCAGCGATGAAGACGCCGCGCCCCGTCGCTTCCTGGCGACCCAGCGATCCGCCCAGCGCGATCGGCTTGCCGGTGACGACGCCGCTGGCGGTATGGCCGACGTTCATCGAGTAGGTGTCCATCATCCACGCCATGGTTTGCTCGTTGGTGCCGACATCGGGTGCCGGAATGTCCTTGTCGGGCCCGATGACGATGCCGATCTCGGAGGTATAGCGGCGGGTAATCCGCTCCAGCTCGGCGCGGGAGAACGCTCGCGGATCGATGCGGACACCCCCCTTGGCGCCACCGTAAGGCAGGCCCAGCGCGGCGTTCTTGATGGTCATCCAACCGGCCAGCGCCATCACTTCGCTCAGCGACACATGCGGATGAAAGCGCACGCCGCCCTTGCCCGGCCCGCGCGACAGATTGTGCTGCACGCGATAGCCCTCGTAGTGCGCGATCGTGCCGTCATCGCGGACGATGGGCACATCGACTATCAGGATGCGCTTCGGGCGCTTCAGCGTTTCTATCCAGTGCGCCAACGAACCCAGATGGGGCGCGACACGGTCGATCTGCTCGATGAAGCTGGCCCAGGGTTCGGGTCGCGCCGGGTCGAGATAGGAAAGACTGCTGTTGTTCATCGTCATAGCCGTCTACGTGCTCCCTCGGTTTGCTCTCAAATGGAAGATGCCGCGCGCGCGCCCTGGTCGTAGCGGCCCGACAAAGTGCGCAGCAGCCGTGCCAGATCACCGATGCGCAGGTTCTCTTCCTCGGCGCCTGAAAAGCCGGGCATCAAACAGGCTTCGCGCACTTGGCGATAGCGCTCGCACAGTGCCTGCCCGGCCGCGGTGGTCGACCAGAACACTTCCTTGCCGCGCCGGTTGCCCGACACCAGCCCCAGGTTGGCGAGCTTCTTCAGCGCGTAGGAGACGACATGGGTGTCTTCGATGTTGAGCACGAAACAGATGTCGGCCAGCTTCTTCTCCCGCCCGCGATGATTGACGTGATGCACCACGAGAATCTCGGTCTCGGTCATGTCCTTGACCCCCGCACCGGCCATGCAGCGCGTCATCCAGCGACCGAAGGCGTGGCTGGAAATGATGAGCCCGAATTCGAGTTCCGACAGTTCGGGGCATTTGTCGGACACCAGGTGCTCGGAGGACACGATACGGCGCACGTCCGACTCACGGATGACGGATCCGGCGCCAGCAGGAGGGTTCAGTTTCTTCTTTGCCATGATGATTCCCGGTGTCTGCACAACGCAATAATTGAAACATTTTATTGACGTTTTGTAAATGTAATGTTAACGTGATGTCACGCTTGATCGCATCCATCCCGCCACCTTTGTGAGGAATCAGCCGATGAATACCCGCCTTTGCACGCTCTTCGCCGCACTCGGTTTCGGTTTCACTGCACTGTCCGTCTCGGCCCAGACCAAGTGGGACATGCCCACCGGTTACGCCGCCGCCAACTTCCACACTGAAAACATCACCCAGTTCGCCGCCGACGTCGACAAGGCCTCCGCCGGCAAGCTGAAGATCACCGTGCATGCCGGTGGTTCGCTGTTCAAGGCCAACGAGATCAAGCGCGCGGTGCAGGGCGGCCAGGCGCAAATCGGCGAAATCATCTTCGGCGGCTACGCCAACGAGAATCCGCTGTTCGGCACCGACAACGTGCCCTTCCTCGCGACCTCCTATGGCGAAGCGAAGAAACTGGCGGCAGCGCAGAAGCCGGCGCTGGATGCGCTGCTGGCCAAGCAGGGCCTCAAAGTTCTGTTCTCCGTACCGTGGCCGCCGCAGGGAATCTTCTCGGCAAAGCCGATCAACTCCGCCGCTGACCTGAAGGGCGTCAAGTGGCGCGCCTACAGCCCGCAGACCTCGCGCATCGCCGAACTGGTCGGCGCCCAGCCCGTCACCATCCAGGCCGCCGAACTCTCGCAGGCGCTGGCCACCGGCGCAGTGGCTGCCTTCATGACCTCGGGCGCGACCGGCTACGACAGCAAGGTGTGGGAACAGGTCAAGTATTTCTACGACGCACAGGCCTGGTTGCCGAAGAATGCCGTGCTGGTGTCGCAGAAGGCTTTCGACGCACTCGACAAGCCGACGCAGGATGCGCTGCTGAAAGCCGCAAGCGAGGCCGAAACGCGCGGCTGGAAAAGCAGCGAGGAGAAAACCAAGTTCTATGTCGAGCAATTGGCGAAGAACGGCATGAACGTCGCGGCGCCTTCGGCGGCACTGAAAGCCGACTTGAAGAAAGTCGGCGACACGATGATCGGCGAATGGCTGAAGACAACCGGCGCTGAAGGACAAGCCATTCTCGACGCCTACAAGAAGTAAGCCGCGGTCCATGCGGCACATCCTCGACCGGATCTACGGTGCCGCCGCCTGGGCGGCGGCGCTGTTCATGATCGGCACCCTGGTGATGATCCTGCTCTCCGTCACCGGACGTCTGTTCGATTTCCATGTCCGCGGCACCGACGCCTACGCCGGCTATTGCATGGCCGCAGCCGCCTTCCTGGCACTGGCACATACGCTGAAGCGCGGCGAGCACATCCGGGTAACGCTGATCCTCGATCACGTCGGTTCGCGCGGCCGGCAGGCGCTGGAAATCTGGAGCCACGTCGCCGGGCTGCTCTGCGCCGTGCTGCTGGCGTGGTTCGCGCTGCGCCTGGCATGGCAATCCTTCCAGTTCAACGACATCTCGCAGGGAACCGATGCGACCCCGCTGTGGATTCCGCAAATGGGCATGGCGCTGGGGACCGTCATCTTTGCCGTCGCGATTGCGGACGAACTGGTCGCCACGCTGCGCGGCGAGAAATTGCGCCATCGCGCAGCCGATAGCGAACCCGTCAGGAGTGAATAAGCCATGGATCTGATGATCACCCTGGGCCTGATCCTGGCGCTGTTCGCCCTGCTCGGCAGCGGCATCTGGATCGGACTCGCCCTGCTCGGCGTCGGCTGGCTGGGCATGGAATTCTTTACCGCCCGCGCCGCCGGCGACGCCATGGCCGTCACGATCTGGGGCGCCTCCTCGTCCTGGACACTCACCGCCCTGCCGATGTTTCTCTGGATGGGCGAGATCCTGTTTCGCACCCGGCTGTCGTCCGACATGTTCAAGGGCCTGGCGCCCTGGCTGGAGAAACTGCCCGGACGCCTGCTGCATGTCAATGTAATCGGCTGCAGCATCTTTGCCGCGGTGTCCGGGTCGTCGGCCGCGACCTGCGCCACGATCGGCAAGATCACCCTGCCGGAACTGAAAAAGCGCGGCTATCCGGAAGCCATCACCATCGGCACCCTGGCCGGCGCCGGGACGCTGGGTCTGCTGATCCCGCCGTCGATCATCATGATCGTGTACGGTGTCGCTGCCGAAGTCTCGATCGCCAAGCTCTTCATCGCCGGCGTGCTGCCGGGCATCATGCTCGCCACCCTGTTCATGGGCTGGATCGTGGTCTGGGCCTTGCTCAATCCCGATGCCGTGCCGCCCGCAACGGAGCAAACCACATTCGGTCAGAAAATCTACGCCTCGCGCCATTTGATCCCGGTGGTGCTTCTCATCACGCTGGTGCTGGGTTCGATCTATGCCGGAATCGCCACGGCCACCGAGGCAGCGGCACTCGGTGTGGTCGGCAGCCTGCTGCTGGCGGCGGCGCAGGGCTCGATGAGCTGGACCACCTTCCGCGACAGCCTGCTGGGCGCCACGCGCCTGTATTGCATGATTGCCCTGATCCTCGCGGGCAGCGCGTTTCTGACCCTGTCGATGGGCTACATGGGCCTGCCGCGCCACCTTGCGGAATGGATCGCCAGCCTCGGCCTCGGCCAGTTCGGCCTGCTCTTCGGCCTGATGATTTTCTTCATCATCCTCGGCTGCTTTCTCGACGGCATTTCGATGGTGGTGCTGACCATCGCCGTGATCCAGCCGACCATCGTCGCCGCCGGCATCGACCTGATCTGGTTCGGCATCTTTCTCGTGGTGGTGGTCGAAATGGCACAGATCACGCCGCCGGTCGGCTTCAACCTGTTCGTCATCCAGGGCATGACGGGCAAGCAACTGCCGTGGATCGCGCGCACCGCAATGCCGGCATTCTTCCTGATGGTGGCTGCCGTCGGCCTACTCTATGCCTTCCCGGCAATCATCACCTGGCTGCCGCAGCGCATGGTGGGATGAACCCGCGCATCCTGGCCCTCGGTGACGGCGCGCTGACGCTCGAATTCGGGGACCGCATCGATCCGGCCCTCAACGCCAGAGTCATGGCGGCGCGCGATGCGCTGGCGGCCCTGAAGCTCGACGGCATCAGCGACGTGGTGCCCACCTACCGCTCGCTGACCGTGCATTTCGATCCGCTGCGGCTGGACCGGGAAATCCTGACCGCCCGCCTTCTGGAAGCAGCGCAAGCGCCTGCCAAAGAGTCGGCGCTGGCGACACGGTGGCGGATCCCCGTGGTCTTCGGCGGGGAATACGGGCCGGATCTGGCGGAGGTCGCACGCGCCACCGGGCGCAGCGAAGCCGCCGTGATCGAAGCGCTCTGCGCGAGCGAACTGCGTGTCTTCCTGATCGGTTTCCTGCCCGGCTTTCCCTATCTCGGCGAGTTGCCGGAATGGCTGCGGCTGCCGCGCCTCGCCACACCGCGCGCCGCGGTCCCCGCCAACAGCCTCGCCATCGCCGGCGCACAGGCTGCTGTCTACCCGTGGCAGAGTCCCGGCGGCTGGCATCTGCTGGGGCGCACGCCGGTGCGTCTGTTCGACTTGGGCGATGCCGCCCGCCCGGCACTACTGGCTCCGGGCGACACGGTGCGCTTCGCGCCGGCCGGCCGCGACGAGTTCCTGCGACTTGCCGCCGACGTCGAGGCAGGAAAGATCGGGCGCCAGGAGTGGCAGGCGAAATGATCGAAGTCCTCGACTGTCCCATGCCGGCCAGCTTTCAGGACGCCGGCCGGCCCGGCTACCGACATCTGGGCGTGCCGCTTTCCGGTGCGCTGGATGCCGACTGGCTGGCCATCGCCAATGCGCTGGCGGGCAACCCGCCCGGCACCGTCGCGCTGGAGGTGCACCTGCTCGGACCCAGGCTGCGCGCCAAAGCTCCGGTCACCATCGCCATGGCGGGCGAATTCTCGGCGCGCATCGAGGATGCCGCCGGCCAATCGCGCGCCGCCTCGAACTGGCGCAGCCATGCGCTGGCCACGGACGAGATCCTGGTCACCGGAAACCTGCGCAGCGGCATCGGCTACCTCGCTGTCCACGGCGGATTCGATTTGCCGCAAGTTCTGGGTAGCCGCTCCACCTATGCCCGTGCCGGACTCGGCGGCATCGACGGCCGCAGCCTGCGAGCCGGCGATTGCATAACAGTCGGAGCCACCAATACGCGGCTTTCGTTGCGCCTGCCGCGGCCTCCGCATCTGCCCGCCAGCCCCTTGCGCGTGATACCCGGCCCCCAGCGCGAATACTTCACCGATGCCGCCTGGGCGTGCTTTCTCAATGCAGAATTCACTGTCAGCCGCGAGGCGGACCGCATGGGCCTGCGCCTCGACGGTGCGCGCCTCGAACACGATTCGGCGTACGGCGCCGACATCGTCTCGGATGCCGTCACGCCTGGCACCATCCAGGTCCCCGGCGACGGCCGGCCGATCATCCTGCTGGCCGATTGCCAGACCGTCGGCGGTTACCCGAAAATCGCCACCGTGATCGGCGCCGACCTGCCGCGCCTGGGCCACGCCCTGCCCGGCCAGACCCTGCATTTTGTCGAGGTCAGCATCGCCCAAGCGCTCGCCGCCCGCCGCCAGGCCGCGGCCGAACTGGCAGAATGCATCGCAGGCATTGCACCGGGCAGCGCGGAATTCAATCTCGACGCCCTGTATGCCGCCAACCTGATCGACGGAGTCATCGATGCCCAGCAAGCGAATTAACCTCAACGCCGATCTCGGCGAAGGCTTCGGCCCCTGGCGCATGGGCGATGACGCCGCCATGCTCGACATCGTCGCCTCGGCCAATATCGCCTGCGGCGGTCATGCCGGCGACCCCGACGTCATGCGCCGTACCATGCGCCTGGCCAGGGAGCGCGGCGTCTCGATCGGCGCCCATCCGAGCTATCCCGACCTGCAGGGCTTCGGCCGCCGTGCCATGGCCCTGTCGCCCGCCGAACTCGAAAACCAGGTCGCAGCCCAGATCGGTGCGCTGGCCGGCGTTGCGTCGCTCGAAGCGGCGCAGGTCACCCACGTCAAGCCGCATGGCGCGCTGAACAACCTCGCCTGCGTCGACCGCGCCGTGGCCGACACGATCTGCCGCGCGATCCGCGCCATCGACCGGAAGTTGATCCTGCTGGCGCCCGCCGCATCGCAACTGGTGGCCGCCGGGCGCGCCGCGGGCCTCGCGGTCGTCGAGGAAATTTTTGCCGACCGCGCTTACTTGCCCGACGGCCAACTGGTGCCGCGTGCGCGCGCCGACGCCATGATCCACGATCCCGACGCCTGCCTGGCCCATGTACTGGCCATGCTCGAAGCCGGCGCCCTGATCGCCGTGGACGGCACGCGCATCGCCACACCGATCGGCAGCATCTGCGTCCATGGCGACAGCCCCGATGCGGTCGGCGTTGCGCGCCATCTTCGCGGCGAACTGAAGCAGGCCGGTTATGAAATCCTGCCGCTGACGGAAATCGGATCGCACGGCTGACGGTTACAATCGCGTCATGCAGACCCCCCTCTTGCGCAGCTCCGAATTGCGCAGCCTCGAAACGCGCTATGCCGGCGTCGTGCCGCCCTTGATGGAACGCGCCGGCCGCGCCGCCGCCGCATTCGCCAGGAAGCTGCTGCAAGGCAGCCGCGCTCCCGTTCTGGTGTTCGCCGGCCCCGGCAACAACGGCGGCGATGCGCAGGTCATGGCCCGTATCCTCAGGCGACAGGGAATCCAGGTTGTCGTCGCCGATCCTGGCGACGAAGTTCCTCAAGGCTACTACGGGCTGGTGGTGGACGGCCTGTTCGGCATCGGCCTGACGCGGCCCATCGCCGGCGAGTATGCCGTGATGATTGCCCGCATCAACGCCTTCCCCGGCCCGGTCCTGGCGCTGGACGTTCCCAGTGGCCTCGACGGCGACACCGGGCGCCTGCTGGGCGCCGCCGTGCGCGCCACGCATACCATCAGTTTCATCGGCGGCAAGCCGGGGCTATACACGCTCGACGGCCCTGATCACTGCGGCGAGGTCCGCGTGGTCGATCTCGGTCTGAACCTCGACGAGTTCCCCGGCGCCCTGCTCGGCGCCGACGATTTCCGCGACAGCCTGAAGCCGCGCGCAAAGAACAGCCACAAGGGCAGCTACGGTTCGCTGGCCGTGATCGGCGGCGCCGCCGGTATGACCGGTGCCGCGCTGCTGGCGGCGCGCGCCGGACTGAAGCTCGGCGCCGGGCGGGTGTTTGTCGGTCTGCTGCAGCCGCTGGCCGTCGATCCGCTGCAGCCCGAACTGATGTTGCGCACGCCCGACGATGCGCTGGCGCAGGCAACGGTAGTCGTCATCGGCCCCGGCCTCGGCGCAACCGATGCCGCTGTCGAGATTCTTCGCCGTACCCTGTCACCCAAACCCGGCGCCGACTGTCCCTTGCTGCTCGATGCCGATGCGCTGAATCTGCTCGCCGTGCATCCGGTGCTGGCCGCGCGTGTCGCGCGCCGCGAAGCACCCACGGTGATCACGCCCCACCCGGCCGAAGCCGCGCGGCTGCTGGCGACCACCACCGAAGCGGTGCTGGCCGACCGCGTCGGCGCGGCGCTGCAACTGGCGCAACGATTCAAGGCCCACGTTGCGCTCAAGGGCTGCGGCACCGTGATCGCCCATCCCGACGGCCGCTGGCGCATCAACACCAGCGGCAATCCGGGGCTAGCCTCGGCCGGCAGCGGCGATGTACTTTCCGGCATGACCGGTGCGCTGCTGGCACAGGGCTGGCCTGCGGCAGCCGCCTTGTCGGGCGCAGTCCATCTGCATGGCGCCGCGGCCGATGCGCTCACCGCCACCGGCGCCGGCCCTATCGGCATTGCCGCCAGCGAACTGATTCCCGTCGCACGCACACTTCTGAATCGGCTGATCGCAAAGAATGGCTGAACCTCGGCCGTTCATCGGCATCCTGCTGATGCTGGGTGCGGGCCTGTGCTTCGCCGCGCTCGACGCCACCTCCAAGCATTTGTCGCAGACCTTTCCGGTGCCGATGCTGGTCTGGGCGCGCTACACGGTGCATCTGCTGCTGATGGTGGTCTTTCTCGCGCCCTCGATGCGGGCCAGGCTGATCGCCACGCAGCGTCCTTTCGCACTCACGGTGCGCGCATTGATGCTGGTCGGCGTCACCAGTTTCGCGATGGCGGCATTCAAGATCCTGCCGCTCGCCGAAAGCACCGCCATCCTTTTCGTCACGCCGCTGATCGTAGTGATCCTGGCGAGCTGGCTGCTCAAGGAGTCGGTCACGCCGGGGCGCTGGATCGCCATCATCGCCGGCTTTGCCGGCGCCCTGCTGATCGCGCGTCCCGGCGGCGCGATGTCCACCGAGGGCATCATCCTGATGGCGCTGGCGGCCGGCTGCTACGCGATCTACCAGGTGCAGACGCGGCACATGTCGCTCACCGAAAACACCGTCACCATGCTCTTTTACACCGCGCTGGTGGGCAGCGTGTCGATGTCGCTGGCGGCGCCGCTCTACTGGGGCGGGCCGATGCCCGACGCCTGGCAGGCGCTGGCCATCGCTTCGCTCGGCATCATGGGCGGCACCGGACATCTCTGCATGACCCGCGCCTTCCGCCACGCCCCGGCCTCGACGCTGTCGCCCTTCCTCTACGGCCAGCTGATCTGGGCTCTGCTGCTCGGCTGGCTGTTCTACGACCACCTGCCCGACCTGCTCTCGGTGGCGGGCATGGCGGTGATCGCCGCCAGCAGTCTCTCGATCGCGCTCACGGAACGATTCAAAAGCGGAGAAGCATCAGGTGTAAAGTAATGGCGTAGCGCAGCCACACCGAATCACCTGACGGGAGGGCGTCCATGTTGCAGAGTCTCGACAACATCGTTCCGAAACGCTACTGGGCCTGGAGCATTTGCGCGATTCTTGGCGCAATCTGTTTTGCCCTGCTGCCCTTCTCGCCGCAATGGCTATGGCCTGCCGCCGTCTTCGCCGCGCTGGCGCTGCTCGGCCTCAGCGATTACCTGCAGGTCAAGCAGGCGGTCCGCCGCAATTATCCGGTGCTCGCGCATTTCCGCTTTTTCTTCGAGTACATCCGGCCGGAAATCCGCCAGTATTTTCTCGAGGCCGACTCAGATGAACTGCCGTTTTCCCGCGCGCAACGCTCGATCATCTACCAGCGCTCCAAGCAGGCGGCCGACAAGCGCCCGTTCGGCACACAGCTCAACGTCTATGAACCGCACTATGAATGGATCAACCATTCCATCGCGCCGGTGCACATCGACAGCCACGACTTCCGCATCGAGATCGGCGGGCCGGCCTGCACGCAGCCCTATTCCGCCAGCGTATTCAACATCTCCGCGATGAGCTTCGGTGCGCTCTCGGCGAATGCGATTCTGGCCCTGAACGAGGGTGCGAAGCGTGGCCATTTCTATCACGACACCGGCGAGGGCTCCATCTCGCGCTATCACCGCCAGAACGGCGGCGACCTGGCCTGGGAAATCGGCAGCGGCTATTTCGGCTGCCGCGACGGCAGCGGGCATTTCGACGAGAACAAATTTGCCGAGAACGCCCGCCTCGACCAGGTCAAGATGATCGAGATCAAGCTCTCGCAGGGTGCCAAGCCGGGGCACGGCGGCGTGTTGCCCGGCGCCAAGGTAACCAGGGAAATCGCCGAGGCGCGCGGTGTTCCGGTCGGCACCGACTGCATTTCTCCCGCCCGGCACTCGGCATTTTCCACGCCGCTGGAACTGGTCGCCTTCATCGCCCGCTTGCGCGAGCTGTCGGGCGGCAAGCCGGTCGGCATCAAGCTGGCGATCGGCCATCCGTGGGAATGGTTTGCCATCGTCAAGGCCATGTTGCAGACCGGCATCGCCCCCGACTTCATCGTCGTCGACGGCGGCGAAGGCGGTACCGGCGCCGCACCCCTGGAGTTCACCGACCACGTCGGCGCGCCGCTGCGCGAGGGCCTGATGCTGGTGCACAACACGCTGGTCGGCGTCAATCTTCGCCACCAGATCAGCCTCGGTGCTTCCGGCAAGATCGTCACCGCCTTCGACATGGCGCGCACCATGGCCATGGGCGCCGACTGGTGCAATTCCGCGCGCGGCTTCATGTTCGCCCTCGGCTGCCTGCAGGCGCAGACCTGCCACACCGGCAAGTGCCCCACCGGCGTCACGACACAGGATCCGCAACGCATGCGCGCCCTCGATGTGCCGGACAAGGCGACGCGGGTGTTCCAGTTTCACCAGAACACGCTGCTTGCGCTCAAGGAACTGCTCGGCGCTTCCGGCTTGAAGCATCCCTGCGAACTCGGACCGGAGCATGTGATTCGTCGCGTCTCGGCCACCGAGGTGCGCTCGCTGGCAGCCCTGCATCATTGGGCAAGACAGGGGGAACTGCTGTCCGGGGTGCCCGACCATCCCGTGTTCAAGGTGTTCTGGGACGTATCCCGCGCCGACAGCTTCGCCGCGCCGGCGACGGCGCTCAGCCTGCGGGGATCGAAAATTCACTGACAGGTGGGCCGCAGCGGATGTACGGCCGGTAAGGCCTGGCGGATATGTTGGACCTGTAGGGCCGACTTCAGTCGGCAGCGGACTAAAGTCCGCCCTACGGCCGGTGCTAGAATCAATCGCACTTGTACTTCACGCATCGACACATCATGGAACTCCCTCTTCAGCTTGCCGCCGAGGTGCAGCGCAACGTCCTCGCCGCCCTGGTGGAAGACATCGGCGGCGGCGACCTGACCGCCCTGCTCACACCCGCCACAAGACGTTCGCGGGGCACCGTGCTCAGCCGCGAAGATGCCGTGCTCGCAGGCTCCGCATGGTTCGACGCCTGCTTCCGCCGTCTCGATCCGCTGGCGGTGATCCGCTGGAGTGCAGCCGACGGCGAGCCGATTGCCGCCGGCCAGACGCTGTGTGAAATCGAGGCCACCACCCGCGCCCTGCTCACCGCCGAGCGCGCCGCGCTGAACTTCCTGCAACTGCTCTCCGCTACCGCAACCGTCACGCGCCTGTATGTCAATGCCGTCGCCGGCACCGGGGCGAAAATCGTCGATACGCGCAAGACCCTGCCCGGCCTGCGCCTGGCGCAGAAATACGCCGTCACCTGCGGCGGCGGCAGCAACCACCGCCTCGGCCTCTATGACGGCATCCTGATCAAGGAAAACCACATCATGGCGGCCGGCGGAGTTACCGCGGCGCTGGCGCAGGCGAGGGAAATCGGCCGCGACGATGTCTTCATCCAGATCGAGGTCGAAACCCTGGAGCAGCTCGCCGAAGCCCTCGACGCCAACGCCACGATGATCCTGCTCGACAACATGGACCTGGATCAGATGCGCCAGGCCGTGGGCCTCACCGCAGGACGCGCCGAACTCGAAGCCTCCGGCGGCGTCAGCCTGGAAACCGTGCGCGCCATCGCCGAGACCGGCGTCAACCGCATTTCCATAGGCAGCCTGACCAAGAACGTGCGCGCCGTCGATCTGTCGCTGCGGCACAGTGAGGACTGATCTGCTAGAATTCGCGCCCTGCTTGACCAGCAGGAATCAGCAAGCAATGCGGAGAGGTGGATGAGCGGTTTAAGTCGCACGCCTGGAAAGCGTGTTTAGGATAATATCCTAACGAGGGTTCGAATCCCTCCCTCTCCGCCATGAAGCCTGCAACCAAGCGCCTTTCGGGGCGCTTTTCATTTTCACCGGCCGGCTATTCGCCGGTTATTCGCAAGTGCCGCTGTAGATCAGGTTGCCGTAATCGGTTGCCCAGAAAGGCTTCCTGTCGGGCTTGATCTGTTCCCTGACATAAATGTACCTGACCCATACATTGGGTGGCGGCAGCACAATCAACTGCTTGTACGAGTCAACGTCGCTGCCGCGGTCGAGAATCCTGATTTCCATGTTCGGGCCCGTGGTGAACGGCAGACCGACCACCTGCCCGGTCCGCCTGTCGATGGAAAAGGTCTTGCCCACGAGGTTTGCAAACGCTCCCCCGTGTAGCGCGAACGTTCCCGTCATTCCCAGTTCCTGAATCGCGGCTATCGTGCAGACATATCCGGCGGGGCCGGCGTTAGCCTCGCTGGCACTGCAAGCCGCAATGACCAGCGCCGCAAAACATTTCTTCTTCATTTGCTTGCCCCTTCTTCAGCCCCGCTCCGCGCCGGCTTCCTTCCTCACACGGGGCGAATGGATTTTTCCGTGACCTCGAGCCACAGACATTCGCCGTTCTTGCGTTTCATGTTGAGGATAGTGCTGCGCGGCCGGTTCGCGATATGCCGGGTAATCACATCCATGACCCAGCCATGCGTAATCGCGAGGATACGCTTGCCGGCATTCGGCCTGGCAATGCATGCGATCGCATTGAGCACGCGATCGGCGAATTCATCCATCGACTCGCCCTGATCGAAATCGATCGCAGGATTTCGCTTGAGGATCTGCTGCAGCAGCACCGGATTCAGGTCCGCAAGTTCCGATTTCGGAATTCCCTGGATCACCCCGAAATGCCTTTCCTTCAAGCCGTCGTGACACTCCGGGGGATCCAGCCTCAGCGAACGGGCGATGATCTCCGCGGTTTCGTGCGAACGGATCAGGGGGCTCGAGTAGACCCTTGAAAACTTCGCATGGGAAAAGCCGCCGACCAGCTCGTAGGCTTGCCGACGCCCCTGATCGTTGATCGGAACATCGGTCCAGCCCTGCAGAATCCCGGCGATGTTCCAGTCGGTTTCGCCATGGCGAGCGACGCAGACGTAGGTGGGCAGGCTCATGGCAGCCGTAGCCCGGTCGCCGCCGCAGGTGTTGGCACAGCCATCAGGAAAGCCTCAGGCCGTCTGGAAATACCAGCGGGTGACCATCTCCGCCACGCAGGCAGGCTTGTCGCCGCCCTCGGTCTCGATCGTCGCCTTCCAGACGATTTGCGCGCCGCCGGGAATCTCTTCCAGCGCGGCCAGCACGAATCTCGCACGGACGCGGCTGCCGACCTTCACGGGCGAGGCGAAGCGCACGCGATTGAGACCGTAATTCACAGCCAGCTTGATGCCCTCGACTGCGATGCATTCCTGGGCAAACCTGGCCAGCAGCGATACGGTCAGATAGCCGTGCGCGATCGGCCCGCCGAACGGCGATTCGCGCTTCGCCCGCTCGACATCGACATGAATCCACTGTTCGTCGCCGGTAACCTTGGCAAAGGCGTTCACGCGTTCCTGATCGATCAGCAGCCAGTCGCTGACGCCGACCTCCTGGCCCAGGCGGGCTTTGGCATCAGCAATGCCGGAAAAACGCGTCGATTTCATGAACTCCCCTTGAATGGCCCGCCCGGCGGGATTCGAACCCACTACCCCCGGCTTAGAAGGCCGGTGCTCTATCCAGATGAGCTACGGGCGGATGCGCTCAGCACGCGTGGTGCGAGTTTAGCGCAGGACGGAACAAACGGTGCCGGGAAGGGCATAATTGAAACCGTCACCGCCCGTTGCCCGCATACGCCCATGGCCACAGAACAAACTTACTGCTACCACTGCCGCACGCATCACCCGCGCAGCGAAATGCGACTTATCGTTACCAAGACCGGCAAGCGCTGGCGCTGCATACGCAGCATCGAAGCCACCCAGCAAGGCGCGGAAGCACGCGAAGCCTACGGTCGCCAGGTGTCCGAGATCAACAAGGCCGAATCCAAGAGCCGGGCACAGCGGATGAACAACCTCCTTCAGGAAAAATAGGCCGCATGAAAGCCGGCAACCCGGGCAAGCTCGACCGTATCGTCTCCGATGCACGCCGCTACGCTGAAACCCGCGAACAGGGCTATCGCGAGCAGGCCCTGAAAATCTATCCCTGGATCTGCGGCCGCTGC
This sequence comes from Rhodocyclales bacterium, assembly GCA_026399435.1. Classification (GTDB taxonomy): domain Bacteria; phylum Pseudomonadota; class Gammaproteobacteria; order Burkholderiales; family Rhodocyclaceae; genus Sulfuritalea. Next base: position 61,744 of record JAPLQX010000017.1, on the reverse strand, counting down.
GCCCGCGAATTCATGCGCACCAACCTGCGCGAACTCACCGTGCATCACCGCGACCACAACCATAGCAACAACCCGTCCAACGGCAGCAACTGGGAACTGCTGTGCCTCTACTGCCACGACAACGAGCATCAACGGCAACTGGAAGCGGCAGGCAACGGCTCGGGCGCCGACAGTAATGGACCTGCGGCGACCCACTCGCCATTTGCCAACCTCAAGGCGATGCTGGGAAACAAGGGCTAACCCCCCCAGGAGTTGTCAGAAGTGGTCCAGCAAAATAGGACTGGCCGATAAGTGAAGAACCTGCTCTGATGGGTGCCTGAAACGCCCGCAAAAGGAGAGCAGAAATGAGAAAGCCCAAGAGGAATCATACGGCGGCGTTCAAGGCGAAGGTCGCGGTTGCTGCGTTGACGGTAGACAAGACGTTGGCCGAGCCGGCAGAAAAGTTCGACCTCCATACGATCCAGTCGGGTAGCCACAGGAAACGACGCATATGAAGACGAGTTCACCAATCCAGATCCCGCCCTCACCCCACCAAAAACTCTTCCCGCTTCCTCCCCTTCGCCACCTCATCCGCCAGCCAGTGCGGCGGGCGGCCGCGACCGGACCAGGTTTCATGGGTGGCGGGGTGGCGATACTTCGCCGCCACGGCCTTGCGGGTGGCGGGCTTTTTCGCCCCACCCCTCAAATCAGCCACGGTGATGCCATATTCCGCCATCTTGGCCTGAATCTCCGCAATCATCGCGGCCGTTTCCGCTTTTCTTGCAGCCTCAGCTTGGCGCATCAACTCTTCTGCCCGTGCTTTCAATTCCTGATACGTTGCCATATCCATACCCTCCGCAAAATAATCGAAAAGCCTTACGCCCAATCAACGCCATTCCAGGTTAACTATAGTTGTCTATCGACCGCATCCTGATATGCGCCGAATTTATGCCATACCCACGCCAAGCGTTATCAGAGTGACGTGTGGTCACTTTTGGGTTTGCGAGCAACGAAAACCAGGCCAGCGAGCTTTCTTACCACTAGCCGTTGTATTGTCAAAGGCAACAAAGTCGCAATCGTCTTCCGCGCGCCAAACCGTTTTTGCAGCCAATACTCTTCGATGTGCCTTATCTCATCGAAGTATTTGTCGTAGGCTAAATAAATCTCTCGAGGGCTTCTGTAGTGCGTCCATCTGTCGAGGTAGTCGCAGAAGTCCTCGCTCCAACGCATTACGCTCTTGTTTCCTTTGTGAAACCCAAGCCCAAATGTCCTGCATACCGACGCGTAGTAGAGTCGTAGACGACTACCTTTCGGAAACCAGTGCAAGAACGGGACTCCACAGTGCCCTTCGCGCCAGACTCCTTTGTCCGGAAACAAACTTAGCGTAGTGCCACCAGGCTTCAATACTCGCGATATTTCCGCCAGAACACGGTCGATATTCTCGACATGTTCCATAACCTGATTGTTGATGACGAAATCAAAAGACGCACTCTCAAATGGAATACAGCCATCTTCCATCTTGCGAATAATGCCGTTGCAGAGATGGGGGGCTACGTACCTTGAGCGGTCGCCACCCTGGTAAAAAATATCGCACCCGAATGCATTAACTTCCAGTGCCCTTAATTGCTGAACAATCTCTCCTGCCCCGCAGCCATAGTCGAGGACACAAATAGTATTTCTGCCTCCCTGATCGAGAATCCACTGCGCGCAGAATTCATGGTTATTCATCCAAGCGCCTCACTTTATCCACATCGATATCGCCGTGCGCCCTTGAGTGAAATCGCCGGCTGCAAAGTTATCCACGAAATCGCACTTTCCATCCACTCTGAAGTCCGCCGGAGAAATTTGTCGAATGCTCTGCTGGCCGAGATGTCGGTCTGCATGAATATTTTTGGCATTGTGAGCTGCCCCCGAAATTTCGTCGTTCAGTAAATTGAGTCTCAGCCTCATCGGGCAATCTGTCCAAACTCCGGAAGCAGTTCACGATAGACATCCACGGTTCGATCAAACACCAAACGCTCGTCAAATTCCGTCAATGCCTTCACGCGTCCGGCCGCCCCCATGCGAGCAGCAAGGGCGGGGGCTTCCAGGACTTTGCGCAGGGCATCTGCAAGCGCATTACTGTCGCGTACCGGCACCAAGTATCCGTTCACGCCATCTTCCACCACGTCACGACAGCCTGGCGTGTCGGTCGTTATGATCGGCAGTCCGGCGGCCGCGGCTTCTATCAGGCTGCGTGGCACCCCTTCGCGATAGAAACTAGGCAGCACCATCACATCGATCTCACGCAATAAATCGGCCATGTCATCGATGTGGCCCAAGGGAGTAATGATCCTCTCGTCACGCCAGGCAGCAACTTGTTCAGCTTTGACCGAATTGGGATTCCCGTCATCGGGTTCGCCGGCCAGCAAGAGCTCGACCTTGAGACCGTCTCGCTTGATTTGCTTTGCAGCCTCAACGTACTCGGCGATACCCTTCTCCCACAGCAGGCGAGCCGCCAACAGAACTTTCCTGGTCCGGTTGGCTTCCTTAACCTTGGTAGACGGGGCGAATCGTGTCGTATTGACTCCGGAACCCGGGATCAGTCTGACATGGTTCGGGTTGGCTATTCCGCCAGAAATCAAGGCATCGCGGTCATCGGAATTTTGCAGGATCAGCCTGCATTTCCTGCCGCCGAGCGCGATGCGCATCAGCACGCGGACCAAGGGCCGCAGAACGCGCGCCAGGGTTTTCTTGCTCGCAAAGACAAAACCCATTCCAGCCACGGCACCGACGATCCCGCGCACCCCTACAAGACGCGCAGCCAGACCGCCATAAACCACACACTTGATCGTAAAGTGGTGTGCGATATCCGGCTTTTCTGTCTGATAAACACGGATCAGTCGCCACAAGAGCCACAACTCGCGCAAGGGATTCAAACTGCGGCGCGCCATCGGTACCGCAATCCAGCGAAATCCCTCCGCTTCCAGTCTTTTTCCGTAGGGCCCGGAGGGGGAGACCATTACTACCTCGGCACCTTGCTCTCGCAAATGTTTGGCCAATGCGAGCCGGAAATTGAACAAATACCATTCAGTATTCGCAAAAAAAATAAACTTCATCAAGTGCTAACGCTGCCGGAGGCGCGATTGGTCCAACAAACTTCCGACGCTGTCGCGATATATGCCAGATTCCGTTGAGTACCCATATCTATTGCCGCCGCATGATCAAATGTGCACCCGACACACATAAATCGTCATCGGACAAGCAACGAAACTCAGAAGCAAGAAGCATCCGCCCAATTGGTGGTTCAGCCCAACGGCTAGTACTCTGCACTTCGACCCTGAAACCAACCCGTTCGCAAATCCCGACTATTTCAGATAGCCGTAGACGATTGGTGTAAAACCCACTTCTTGCGGCAAACCATGAGCGCTCCCACAGTTCGGAGGCAAATCTCATATTGTTAAGCCCACCGCCCAAATGATCTTTAAAGTCTATTACATGGCTCATAACGCCATTCGGCTTTACCAGGCGGTAGCACTGTTGCATCATCTCCTCAAATTCAGCCCTGCGTATGTGCTCGAAGACAGCATGTGAAAAAATCAGATCAAAAGACTCATCCTCCAATAAACGTAGTGAGCCCAATCCGTCACACAAATACTGACTTTTTGCCTTGGCCAGCAAAGTTGGCACATCCTTTGCGCCTGAATAGTCCGGCAATTCAGCCTCAGGATTTTCTTCGACAAATTCCTGGACCTGAGCTCGGTAACGCTCGATGTTCTTATGGGCATAGTCTCCAGCATCCACCAGCACTAAGCCGGATGACAATGCAGCAGGGGCCAACAAAGAAGACAGAAGGCCGTCACCAGGGCCGAGTTCCAGACCACGCCAATCTTTGACTCCGCGCACAGCTGCTGCATGCTTTTGCAACACTCCCCATGCGTAAGAGTACGCGTCCATATTGCCGTGACGAAACAACCCCACCCGGGACCACCACTCATAGCCCATAGGCAGGCGCGACAAGGCCATTTTCGCCACAACTTTTGCTTCCCAAGGCAGCCATTTCTTGATTGCGCCAAGAATCACTGGATTTCCAACCACGCTTGAAACATCAGCACGTCCCATAGGTGATACTGCCAATTCCGGCGACCTGACAGGTGCTCTGCCCATTTACGTCTGATCGGAGCAGGATTGAAGTATCCCTCTTGTCGTAAGCGAGACTCGCTCAACAAGTCCTCGGCCCAATCTCTCAGGGGTCCTCTCAGCCAAACATCAATCGGTACGCCAAAACCCATCTTGGGCCGTTCAACCAGCTTCTTTGGTACATATTTGTAAAGCACCTGCCGCAAGATCCACTTTCCCTCCCCGTGCCTGATCTTCACCGACAACGGAAGACGCCAGGCAAACTCCACCACACGGTGATCGAGGAATGGAATTCGCGATTCAAGGCTCACGGCCATGCTGGCGCGATCGACCTTGGCCAGAATGTCGTCCGGCAAATAGCTCAGCGTATCGAGATACATCATCACCTCGGTGAAAGTCATCACGCCGGGTATCGGCGAGAGACCCGTCAGCGCTGTCAATGGCTCGATGCCACCGATGACGATATCCTCCGGCGCATCCCAGTGCGAAGTGAAGCTCCTGTACATTTCGCTTGGTGTCTGCGCCGGCAGAACGGAGGCCAGCTTGTGCACCTTGTCTCCGCCAATGCCGCCGCGCAACTGCGGTGGTACCGATGGCCCCAGGCGCGCCAGGAAATTGCTCCAGGCGGCCGGCGAAAACCGTGTCAAGAATGCTGCCAAAGCCCTTCTCAACGGAAACGGCAGCAATCGAAGGGCGTTCCACACACCGCGCGCCAGGAAATACCGGTTGTATCCGCCAAACAATTCATCGCCCGCATCGCCCGACAAACTTACGGTGACGCGCTGCCGGGCGAGTTGCGCTACCAGGAATGTCGGTATCTGCGAAGCATCTGAGAAAGGCTCGTCGTACATCGTTGGCAAGCGCGGAATGATCGCTTGCGCCTGCGCAGAGGTTACATACAGTTCCGTATGATCAGTCCCGAGATAGCGCGCGATACGCTTGGCAAAAATGGCTTCGTCATAGCCCTTTTCATGGAATCCTATACTGAACGTCTTGACCGGGCGTGGACTCTGAGCCTGCATCAACGCAACTATTGTCGAAGAATCCACCCCGCCCGAGAGAAACGCCCCCAAAGGCACGTCGGCCACCATCTGCCCTGCTACCGCCTGCCTCAACAGACGATCCAGTTCATCGGCCACATCCACATCGGAACCGGCAAAGGGCGTCGCCAGTCCTCTCTCGACCGCCTTCGCAAGGCTCCAAAAAGTCTTAGCGGCGGGTTCGATCCCGGTGCGAATCGCTTCTGCATCGAGACGCAGCAAGGTGCCCGGAACTACTTTGCGAATGCCCACATGAATCGAATAAGGAGCAGGAACATAGTTGTAGCGCAACAGCAATGCCAGCGCCCTCCTATCCACCTCCCCGCGCCAGGCCGGATGCGAACGCATGGCCTTCAATTCGGAACCGAACAGGAACACGCCTCCCGACCATCCGTAATACAGGGGCTTCTCCCCCATACGATCGCGGCAGAGGTAAAGGCAGCGATCCTGGCGATCCCATAGTGCGAAGGCGAACATGCCGACGAAGCGATTCAAGGCAGCGTCGATGCCCCAGGTTTCAAACGCGGCCAGCATTACTTCGGTATCGGTGTGCCCGCGCCAGGGGAGTATTTCCTTTGCTTCGATCTCCTGGCGAATTTCACGAAAGTTGTAGATTTCGCCGTTAAACACCAGTAAATAGCGCCCGCTCAGCGACTCCATCGGTTGATGTCCGGCTGGCGACAAATCGACAATTGAGAGCCGTCGGTGCACCAAGCCGATACCCGCGTGCTCATCGACCCACACGCCAGAATCATCCGGACCGCGATGGGCGATGGCTTCGCCCATCCTTCGCAGCAACTCCGAAGGATGCTCTAGCCGCATTGACGTCAGATACCCCGCAAAACCACACATCAGAACTTTTCCCCGACCAGCAGCTCCCGATATACCGAATCGAAACACTCATGCGCCTTCTTGATTGAGAATTCGGCCATCACACGACGCTTGGCACGTTGGCCCATGTCTTCTCGTTGCTGCCTTGACAAGGCTAGAATATTTGACAGACCTGCAGCCAGGGCCTGCTCATCTTGCGGTGGCACAAGGATCGCCGTTTCGCCGACTAAAAGCGCAGCATCGCCGACATTGGTGGCGACGCAGGGCCGGCCCATCGCCATTGCCTCGCCCAACACGTTTGGAAAACCTTCGTTGCGTGATGGCATGCAAAAAATATCGATCGCAGCCAGACACACAGCAACATCACTTCGCTCGCCCAGCAAAGTAAACCTGTTGTGCAATCCGTATTCCGTGAGCCAACCCATCAACTCGGAATTACTCGGGTCGCAACCGTGCCCCACCAAAAGAAACTTAACCTCCGCATGACTGCGCATCAGAATTGCAGCGGCTTTGACAAAGTTGCTTTGTCCCTTGTCCGGGTGATAGCGACCCACCCAACCTACAATCACGTCATGCGCTGCAAAGTGGCACGCTTGTCGCAGAGCAACAATCTGTTCACCAGTCGCAGAGAGCGCATTGAAATCAAACCCATTGTGAATAACCACCATTCGCGATGCGGCATAGCCGTATTTGATGTGTTCTCTTCGTGCGGCATCGGCTACGCAGATAATCTTCCTGGGAATCCAGCGAGATATCAGCGCGCAAATTTCCATGACCAACACCGTCAGCATGTTGCTTCGCGGCACAAAAGTTATTCGGATACCCCACACCACGTTTTGGCAGCGTGCCAGACGTGCAGCCAACCCTCCCAGAAGATCAGCGTGATACATCCAGGTCTGGACAATTGCAGGCTGGTACTGACGCATCAACTTAACCAGACGCCATATCGTCACAAGTGATGAGAGGCTCGATGACATGCTTAGTGCATAAACCTTCACACCTTTGGCCTGCAAAGATTCGCCGATCACACCGAGGGAAGTCAACGACACTACGACAGTGCTTGAGATCGCGGCTGGATCAGCCTCAATCAACCGCTGGAGCATCAGCTCGGCGCCATGCGCCTCAAGACCCACGATGATGTGCATGATTTTCAACGCACGACTCCGATTTCTTCAAAGAGCAGATCCCACTTGTCCAGTATTCTTTCCATGCCAAAATGCTCCAGCATCGATTCGCGGGCCTGGCTGCCGAGAGTTTGTCTGAAATTGTCATCCCGCATCAAGCGATCCAAATTAAGTTCCAAAGCGGGTTCATCATTCTGTGCCACCAATAGAGCAGTCTGGCCATTCATGGTCATCTCGCGTGGGCCGCTCGGACAATCAAATGCGACGCACGGCAACCCGGCAGCCATCGCCTCAAGCAGCGCATTTGGAAAGCCCTCAAAGCTGGATGACAGGACAAAGGCATCGGCCCGCGCCAATTCATCACTGATATTGTCAGATTGCCCCACCAACGCAATACGCGATTCCAGCCCAAGCTCGGCAATTTGGTTCCACAATTTCGACCGCAAATCCCCTTCGCCAACAATTCGCAGCGACCAAGTGCTATGGCGGCCCGAAAGCCTTGCAAACACCCTGATCAGTAAATCGAATTGCTTTTCCTCAGACAGTCTGCCGACCGCCAACAGGTGCTTGTCGGCTGCGACATGATCATCGCGCTTCAAGCTCAGGAGCTCTTCGGAAACGGGATTTTGGATCACCCAAATCAGACGCAATAGCCGATTCGACGCTGCAAATTTTGACGCCACAGCCCGCGTTTGCACCATCAGCACCTTCGCAAAAGGATAAGCAAACCGAAACACGCGATGAAGCCAATACTCTTTTGTCCGCGCAAACGGATCGGTGCGCTCGCAGACGACGATCGGGATGCCTAATCCGGCAGACGCAATCACTGCAGCCGCGTTGACGTTCGGCAGAAACGAAACAACGATATCCGGCCGCTCGGAGGCAATGAATCTGCGCAGGGCGGCGAGACGTGCAATCTGGTTTACAAGCGTTTTCGCACGGCTTGAAACTCGATCTGCAAGATAAACGATCCGGACATCCGGAGACACCTCGTAGAAGCAATCCCCGCGTCCGGAAAACGTTGGCATCAGCACAACCTGATCGCCGCGGGACGTCCATCCATTTGCGAGTCTGCACGCAACGCGCTCGGCGCCGCCGAGGCTCATCGATGAGGTCAGAAGCAGGATTTTCATAAAGCTATGGCTGACAGCCATCGACCCCAAGCGTAAGAATCTGCACAAACATTCAAAACAGTCTGCTTGCCGGGTTCGCTAACGGACAAAGACAAACTGATTGCACCCCAATCCGCCGGCGCAGGTTTGCAGTTGATCCAGGCGAAACCCCCTATCCCGGTAGAAATTAAAAATCTCTTCCGGCTTAGCGACCTCGAAAGGGTAACCGCCAACCCAGTCCACGACGTCTCGCCAAGGTGACATGCCTCGACCACGAGCTTTGCCATAGTTCCTCGCTGTTGCGCCAGGCTGGCCCTTGATCAAGTCCCTTAGCATTGTTGGCCCCCACAATCGCGTGAAAGCCAATAGCAACAAGACAGTGCGAAACGGCTCAGACGCACCACAATAGGCTTTCTTGACGGTCCTCCACATCACACTAGGCCGCCCCTGATCGTTATAGATCGCGACAAACAACTGCCCCCTTGCTGCAACCAGTGGAACCACATTATCCAACGCTTCCCACATCGCCCCTGTGTGGTGGAGCACTCCCCAGCTGTACACCACATCGAACTTTCCCAGCCGTGACAAAAAGTTGCGATCTAGTGCGGAACCTTCCTCAATATCCCATTTCGCGTCATCCGGCAAATACCGCCGCTTCAACTCTCGGGTGCAGGCCACCGAACTGGGGTCATAATCAAACGAGAACACCGTCGCGCCCAAGCGGCGCGCAGCCAGACTGAATAGCCCCGAACCGCTGCCAACATCCAGAAAACTTTTCCCTCGTAGATCACTAACTGTGAGCATATTGCATAGCGATTCTTCCGCCTGTGCAATCCGTTCATCGTCAACTACATTTAGAAACTTTGTCCAATTGGCCCCGAATTCAAATCGCTCCCGGCGCGAGACTTCTCTTGCATGCTCGATCATTGATGCACCTATTCAGAAGACTTGTTCCTGACGAACAAAGCGTACCTGCAACAGCTTCGGCTAAGCATTGTCTATCGCGTCCAGCGCGGCGTTACAGCAAATTTCCACCATTCTTTGTTTCGCTTTTGTCGCGAACCGTCGGGCAATGGAATAGTTAACGCAACCTATTGCCCGACACCACAACAATACCCGGCCCACACACCACCAACGCATCTCCCGACTTGCGGGTACCGATCAACCAACCATTCTTCTAGCGCATCAAATGCAGCGTCCGCCGAGACGCAAATATTCAGGTTCACCACCTGCGTCGAAAATAGTACGCCCGCCTTTGCCCGGCACATTGTTATGGCCGATCGGCTACGGTGCCACCTTTTCTGTTGATTCTCAAACAGCCCGCTTCAATCCCAGGTTGCGAAGGCAGGACCCCAGTTTCCGGCGAACAAATGGATAACAACACTTTCCAGGAAATACCTTGCATGCAGCCAAAAACCCCCAATACTTCCATGTCGTCAATAACAATTCTTTTTCTTTTGCGATGCCTACCGAGGCACTAAAGCCGCCAAGGCGAAAATATGCAAGCGTCTTGTCAATATAGCGGAATTTGGCGCCGCGACTAGCAAGGCGGCAGAACAATTCATAATCACCGCCATACAAGTACGAATCATCAAAAAGCCCATGATTTGTATAGCAACGTTTTGAAACAAAAGCCGAGGGATGCGGAATGTTAATCACGCCCTTTTTGAAGTCAAGCTGCGGCTTGCTAGTCCTTACGACGCTCTCTCCAAAATTAACGACTTCGCAATTTCCATAAATTACATCCAGGCTATTGTCTTTCTGCCAAGCACGCATGACTTCCTCTAACGCGGTCGGCTCATAGTAATCATCGGCATTAATAATGCCGATGATTTCACCTCTGGCGATCCTGATGCCTTTGTTCATTGCATCGTAAATACCATTATCTTTTTCAGACACATAACAGGATATTAAATCACTGTCCGAAGCTATACGCTCGACGGTGCCATCAGTTGAACCACCATCAATCACAATGTATTCAATATTTGGGTAAGTTTGATCCCTCAGCCCCTGAAATGTCCTGGCGATTGTATTTCCGGCGTTACGGCAAACTGTAACAATTGATATCAGCGGATAGTTCCTGGACTCTCGCGAACCTTCAAGACAAGCTGCGGCACAATTACTCATCGCTATTCATGGAACAATTACTGTGGGGCAAATGCCTGTAGTTCATTTCTCGTGGGCCTTTGTAAGCCTTGCTGCCCGCGTCCAAGACCGATCAATGCAGCGACCAGCCATGGCAGTTGTTTACTATCCAACAACGTATGCATAAAAAACGAAGCGCCCAATATAAATAATAGACAAATACTCAGCATTACCCGATGGCCTTTTTTTCTTGGCTTTATAAATATCGCATAGATGAACGCAAGATACATGAGCCCCAATATGATTCCATTATTCGCAAAATAGTAAACAAACGTGTTATGAGGGAGCAGGAACAATAAAGTTGCACTGTCCTCAAACCCGACCCCAGTCAGCGGGTTTTCAAAAATCAGCTGCAAGCCAGCAACAAGTGCATCCAATCTCAAACTGGTGCTTTCCAGCGCTTCCTCACTTTGAGTGCTTGTCAAGAAGGAAACAACACGAAACGCCCCGGTTTCGTCGTCCCCAGCCAACAGGAATGCCATTAATAGAACCAAGGATAAACCAACAAGTATTACATAGAACGCTCGCTGTTTAATCAGTTTTGAAGAACCGATACTTAATGCCTTCGCGCCTTCGGCGTATGCATAAAAAGTAGTCAGCAAAATACATATCACGCCGAGTAACACTATCGCGCGTGACCCTGTTAAAACAAGCGTTCCTATAACAAATGCGTCTAGCACTGTACGGTGCCAAAATTCAATTCGGGTTCGGCCGGTTTGAATGACTATTTGGCACACCAGATAACACGCTACCAAGGAAAATGCAGCATCATTTGGATTTATGCTGGTTCCAAACGCCCGCCCGGTGCTAATGGATTCAAGGTCGCCCCATTCTTCCATTTCTGCGGTGAAGAAGATCAACGCCTCATTTGGATTGAAATATGAGTACAGAATAGTGGCGCAATTAAGTACCAATATGAACTCGGAGAAAACTGACGCCCAGCGGCTTGGCAGGCGCACTAAAAGTACCACTGCTGCGATAAGTGTCACTATGATCAGGGCTGATCGCTTTAGCCAAAATACAAAAACAACCGAGTCTTGCCCGTGGTAATTAATCAAATATCCAATGAGCGGAACTATTAGAACTGTCAGTATGGTTATCCAGAGTGAGCTGCTGAGTAACCCGACAGTTTTTTCTGTGGCAACGTGGTGAACTACACACGCCACACAGGCAAGATTAACCGCAAGAGAAACACTCTGGCCCGAGAGATCCAGCAGAGTTCCAATAGCATAATTCAGGCTTAGGACATTGACGCCAACGCTGAGCGCCAGCACGAAAGTAATTGCGTTATGCATGGATAGAATAGGCGTGTCTAATCATGGGGGCGATCGATCATCTTTTTGTTTGAGCTGCCCAGGCGGAAACGAAAAGGTCCAAGTAACGGCGCTCCATAACGGATATTTTATGTTCGGTCCTTGAGGCGAACCATGGAAACAGCGGCGGACATCGCGGGAGATTAACGCTACTCATCAAGACAGCGACGATCCATTTCGATTTCTCCAAGAATTGCCAGGAATCGATCCCGTATCGGACGAGGCCGCGGAACCAGGATTGTTTCCATTTCGGAATGCAAATTGTCTATAACGGTTTCGATGTTCCTAGCATCGTCAGCATCAATTTCGGCATTTGGCGTAAATGAATTTTTATGCATCGCAGGGTCAGTCACACATATGACACAGTGACCGAGCGTCCTGGCTTCGTAAAGAAGTGTGGAAACATATCCGATAAATGTTTTTCTCGGGCCGGAAAGACACGCAAGCTTGGTACCCTCATCAACTGCCGGAAACAATGAAGAATAGTCTGATCCATGTTCATCGGGATGCGGTCTATACGTTACTGCCCATCCCCTCCCTCTTAGCTGCTCTTGTACGCGTTTATAGAAATCAAGCGATCTAAAATAAAAGTCTCGCCGGTACTCATGCTCACCCGTCCCGACCAAGACTATTTCGCGAGAGATCTCGTTTGAACTGGCTACGTCATACGGAAGTCCGAGCTCGAAGATTGCAGTATCGCTGGATGGAATGTGCTCCTTTTGCTCCAAAGCGTATAGCAGGTTGTATTTACATAAAGCCCCGTCATTCAATCCGGCCCCCGATGCACCGGCAGAATGGAATCCATGCTGAATACATATAGTCGAGTGATGACAACTGTTTCCCAATAGCGAAAAAAATATCCCGACCGGAAGAGTGTCTTCCCAAAGAAAAAAGTATTTCCGCCCTCGCAATAGCTTCTTGGCAAGGTATATCTGAAGGATGAGCGGCGCCGTTCGTCCTCGCCGCCAAGCGACAAGTATCGCGGCTTCAATTCCGCCAGTCCGAAATAAACCGTAGCCATTTTCCAAACACTGATGAAGATCGGGCTTGCCTCCAAGGATGAGAACGTCCCGGGGGTTCAAGCAAGCGATCAACTCCCTGTTGCGAAAAGTCTCGAAAATGTATTTTCTGGAATTAAGGACGGTCAAACGGAAAAGGTACAAAACCCCAAGCCAAGCCTTTATCTGCGTGGTGTAAGAAACCTTGAAGTGGTCTAAAACCCCATCGCCATATTTGGTAGTATGCGCGCAGATAAATGTTTTGAACCTGGCGATCATCTGGCTATGCAACGGCTGTTCCAGACGCGGATCTGGAGTTTCCGCTGTCGAAGTTAATGGAATGCGATTGCCAAAGAGCACAGCTTATGTAACCCCGCAATTGATACACGGTATTGATGGCAGTTGCCACGGGAACATCACGTGATTGTACTTTGATGCCTCACCTGTCCGCACTGGTGTTTCATGTTCTTGAATCAGACGATCCACTTCGCCAAGCCGTAAATGCCACGCCCCCGAAATAAGTTGGAGGCAACTATATCCCGCAGCGAGTCCAATCCAGGATCCGAAAACCTGTGGTGCACCGGGGCGTTCCAGCCAGTTTTCTTGACCCGCATTCGCGTTGCCTCAGGGAGCAAGTCCTGCATTGCCCGACGTAGCAACCGCTTCGTGACTCCATCAGGTATCTTGAAATGGTTTGGCATAGAGAACATGAATTCTACGACGGCATTGTCCAGAAAGGGTGAATCGCCCCGGAACCTGCAGACGCTCTGAAGCCTTGATCCCGGGCGAATTCAGGATGCGTCATGAGTACGAAGCGTTACCCGGAAGAATTCAGGATAGAAGCAGCCAGGCAAGGTCACGGAGCGAGGCCATTCGGTGCCCGATGTTGCCAAACGGTTGGGCGATTCACCAATTCAACAGCCCGCACACGGTCCATCAATCCGGCGCGAATATCCTTGCAGGTGTGATCCGTGGCTCGACCGCATGAACCAGGATCATAGGCGGCGTCATTGACTGTTATCGCGCAGAACGGTCCATTTGCCGAAAACTTGGGCTGCACTCGAGTAGCTGTTGGTACGTACCCTGTGCTACCACCCGACCATGCTCGAGTTCAACGATGAGGTCGCAGTGCCGCACAGTGGTAAGCCTATGGGCGACGAGCAGGATGGTGAGGTCGCGATCAAGTTCTTCGATGGCGGTCAGAACCGCCTGTTCGGTAGCATTGTCAAGGGCGCTGGTGGCTTCGTCGAACACCAGAACGCTGGCCTGCTTGTAGAGCGCACGGGCAATTCCGATGCGTTGACGCTGGCCGCCACTGAGACGGATGCCACGTTCCCCCACAAACGCGCTGTAGCCCTCGGGCCGGCTCTCAATAAAATCGGCAATCTGCGCCTGCCTGGCAGCCTGTTGTACCCGCTCCAGATCGATCGTGTCGCGCGGGATACCAAATGCAATATTCTCAGCCAGAGTAGTATCGGCCAAATAAATGTTTTGCGGCACATGGGCGATGCTTCGCTGCCATGCCCTGACTCGACTGCCAATGACCGGCTGACCATCCACCAGAAACTGTCCCTCGGTGGGACTTAGCAGCCCCATCAGTATATCCAACGTCGTACTCTTGCCGCTACCAGAGCTACCGACGAAGCCGATCCGCGCCCCCTTGGCAATGGTGAAGCTGAAGTCCTCCAGCACCATGGGGCCATCGGTTGTATAGCGAAAATGCACGGCATTGAAGCTGATAGTGCTCTTAAGGGGCAGCGGCGTGCGAACGGGTTGCAGTGCCTCGGCATCGAGAGGCTGATCAAGCAATGCGACAGTATCGGCCAGCGAGACACTGCAGCCGGCAATACTCACCCAGGCGCCATAACTCTGCTGCAGAGCCGGTAGTAGACGTAGCGCAGCAAGCGCCAGCGCACCAAGCACCGGCACAGCCGTCGCGACGCCTCCCGCCTGATTGCTGAAGCTATAGGTGATGAAAGCAATCAACACCATGCCTAGTGCCTCCATGCCGGGGCGCGGGCTTATCGCAAGAAAATAGTTGCTGCTCTGCGCCTGGCTCAATACGTGGTTGGCGTTCCGGTAGATGGCACAGTAAACCGGCTGCGTCCCATCGAGCAACACATCGCGAATGCCACCCAACCCTTCTTGCAGTGCTTTGATTACCTGAGTTCTTTCATCGGCGATGCGTCGACTATTTCTTCTTAATCTGTGATTTACCAGCCACGAGATCAATACATAACTGGCACCAAAACCGACACCTGCCTCCAAAGCCACCACGGGATTGATCGCGACCAAAGTGAGAGTGATCGCCAATAGCAGTAGAACTGCGCTCAATAGCGTCGACAACGCTAGCAGCACAGTGACGATATCGCCCGCCTTGGCGGTGATGCCGCTGATCAAGTGACTACTGTTGCGGGCGACATGAACCCGGTAGGGCTGGTAGAGAGTGCGGCGATAGACCTCGTTGCTAAGGTCTGTACTGCAGGCATACGCGAGTCTGCTGCTGGCCCAGAAAAACAGCATGCGAATTGCTGCTGCGATCAAAACGGCCCCGGCAAACGCGACTATGAAGGGCAATACCAATTGATCGGCGGAGTAAATGCCAAAAGCCTTGGCTACCTTCGCGACAACAGGGTAGCTCAACGCCCGCTCCGGTGTCGTTACTATGCCGAGGAAGGGCAGCACGGCACCCAAGCTAACGACTTCAGCGAATACGCTGACCAAGATCAAGCCCGACAGCAGCCCGAACTGACGCTGACGACGCGGGCCAAGGTAGTGCCAGAGGCGTAGCAACAATTCTGGAACGGTGGCGGTAGAGTTGGGAGGTGGCGCCAATTAAGTCTTCGTTCGTATCGGACAGCGGTTAAATCTTGCCAAATTGAAGTATTGCTGCTGTAGCCTTAAAGGCGACCATCCGCTTCGGTCTTGCCCAACAGTGACTTCACATCGTAGAGCACGTGTCCAGCCTTGCCCAGGGCATGAATACCTGCTGCCCCCAGTTGCAGGAATTCGGGGTGCGCCACAGCAAGGACGATAGCGTCATAAGTGCCAGGCTGCGGGTTGTCCGTCAGGGGCGAGACTTGGTATTCGTGCGCGGCTTCAGCAACATCAATCCACGGGTCGTAGATATCGACTTGGGCGTTGTAGCTGGTGAGTTCGCGCACGATGTCGATGACCTTGGTGTTGCGCAGGTCCGGGCAACCTTCCTTGAAGGCAAGGCCGAGGACGAGGATTCTGGAGTCGACGACCTGCATTTTGCGCTGCGTCATGAGCTTGATGACTTCGTCGGCGACATAGCCGGCCATGCTGTCATTGATGCGCCGGCCGGCGAGGATGACTTCGGGGTGGTAACCGATCTCCTGCGCCTTGTGGGTCAGGTAGTAGGGATCGACGCCGATGCAGTGACCGCCGACCAGACCGGGACGAAAGGGCAGGAAGTTCCATTTGCTGCCGGCCGCTTCGAGGACTTCGAGGGTATCGATGCCCAGCCGATGGAATATCAGGGAAAGCTCGTTCATCAGGGCGATATTGAGGTCGCGCTGGGTGTTTTCGATCACCTTGGCCGCTTCGGCGACTTTGATCGAACTCGCCCGGTGGGTGCCGGCGGTGATGATGCTGCGATACAGGGTGTCGACGAATTCAGCGATTTCGGGTGTGGAGCCCGAGGTGACTTTCCTGATGGTGGGCAGTCTGTGCTGCTTGTCGCCGGGGTTGATGCGCTCGGGGCTGTAGCCGGCAAAGAAGTCAACATTGAACTTGAGACCGGAGTGCTTTTCCAGCAGAGGAACGCAGACTTCTTCCGTGGCGCCGGGATAGACCGTGGATTCGTAAATGACGATGGCACCCTTGGGCATGACCTTGCCGACAGTTTCAGAGGCCTTGATCAAGGGGGTGAGATCGGGGCGCTGGGCGCTATCAACCGGGGTCGGCACGGTAACGATAAAGACGTTGCAGGTTCGCAATTGCGCAGCATCGGCCGTGAAACTCAGGTGCTTCGCTTCGGCCAGTTCGGCCGGCTCGACTTCCCGGGTACTGTCACGACCGGCCTTGAGTTCGTCGATGCGGCTCTGCTTGATGTCGAAGCCGGTAACCGGCGTTTTCTTGCCAAATTCGACGGCCAGCGGCAGACCAACGTAGCCGAGACCGACGATGGCGATGCGGGTGTCTTGGGATGGATTCATGCGGGATATTTTACAAGGATAGGCGCAGACTTGGCCGACTGAAGTCGACCCATGAGACCACCAATTTGCACAACCTGACACACAAAGGTGCGAATCGAAGCCACGGCTTGCCGCAACGTCTTCCCATCCCCGGCCAGACTGGCTTGCCTCGACACTCCGCCGGGTTGGTTTCCGGGGCAGGCGGAGACGGGTGGAATGACAACATTTGGCGGTGTGGCGGAACTTTGTCACAACTTGATTCCCCAAAGACCGCATTTTTTTGGTAAAAAGCTATCTGCGTGCGCAATTGCGTGGGTTCGTTGGGCGGCTACTTGACGCCGGTTCCGAAATACTTCGTGGGTGAATTTATGGATACCAAATTTATGGATACCATCATGGACTGTCTGAAATCCGGTTACCGGTCATTTGTTTTTGCCCTGCTGGCCCTTTTTGCGCTGGTAGGTGCGTCTTCGGCTTGGGCCCAGGCGGGCTATGTGCACGAGATGTCGGGCACGGTCGCCATGACCAAACAGGGTGGCGCCTCGACTCCGGTCCGTGCCGGCGACGTCTTTCAGGCTGGCACCACCTTCGATACCGGCAAGGACGGCAAGGTGATCCTGAAGTTCGAGGACGGCCAACTGGCCGCCCTGCAGCCGAATTCAGCATTCCGCGTGGATGAGTACAACTTCAACAAGACAGACGTCGCGAAGAGTTCGGCGGCCTTCAACTTCCTCAAGGGCGGCCTGCGTTTCGTTTCCGGCCTGATCGGCGCCAACAACCCCAGGGGCATGAGGCTCACGGCTGGCACGGCGACCATCGGCATCCGCGGTACCGACATCTCATTGCTGGTTGAGAACAACCAGGTCGCAGCGGCTTCGGTTGTCCAGGGCGCGTTGTCGATCGCCAGCAGTCTGGGCACCATCACCGTTAACACCGGCCAGTTCGGTACCTCGACCTCGACCACCGTTAGCCCGATCGCCAACGCCCCAGCCGCTGTGCAGGCCTTCCTCAACGTCGCGGCGCAGATCGGCCTGCCCAACAATTTCCCGGTGGTGACGCAGGCGGCGGCGGCGGCATCGAAGGCAGTGGACGATGCGAACAAGAAGGCGGCCGAGGCTCAGGTCAAGGCCAAAGCGGCAGCCGACGCGGTAGGTACCCCGGCGCAAAAGGCAGCGGCATCGGCCGAGGCGGCCAAGGCGGCAGCTGAAGCGGCCACCGCACAGGCCGCTGCGACGGTAGCCCAAAAGGTTGCTATTGCAAGTACACAACAGGCGCTTAGTTCATTGCTTGCAAACCAGTCGGTCGGATCGACCCTGGTTATTGCAGCTGCAGTCAAGCAGCCGTCGGCTACGGCAACGGCCCAGGCAGCGACATTGGCAGCCCAAGTCAACAACGTCAATGCGGTTAACCAGGCAGTGGCTCAGGCTCTGGCGGCTGTTGATACGACTATCGCCAATGCTCAAGCTGCGGCTACGCGTGCAAATACGGCAGCCACGCAGGCGCAGACGGCGGCTACTCAGGCCGCGGCGGCGACCAACCCACAGGCGGCCGCAGTTGCGGCGGCGGCGGCCCAGGCGGCAGCGAACTCGGCGAGCGCCCAAGCGATCGCGGCAGCGGCGCAGACTGCGGTCACCATCGTCGCGACCAATACGGGTAACTTGGCAGCGGCAGCGGCAGCGGCCAACAACGCCAACACGGCGGCAACCACGGCAGCGACGGCGTCGACCACGGCGGCGGCGGCGGCGACGTCGGCGAATGCTCCCGGCGCTACGGCTGCCCAAATCGCGGCGGCGACGACTTCGGTGAATACTGCCTTGACGACGACGACGACGGCAACCGCCACTGCCGGGAATGCTGCAGTTGCAGTAGTTGCACCCGCACCCGCCGCACCCACCGCACCCGAACCTCCTCCGGTCGTCGTGCCTGTCATCCCGCCACCGCTCCCGAATTGCGGCCCGAGCGGTTGCTGACGGAGTAGCGAAAATAAAGGCCCGGCGACGAAGCGCCGGGCTTTTTTTCGTCCGCGATGCGTCCGATGCTTGAGACTGGTGGTGCCCGTACCGAGGCGGGGGCGTGATGCGCAGACTGGCGATACTGCTGATCGCCGCCCTTTGCGGGCTTTCCTTCCTTGCCGCCCGGCAGACGCTGTCGGACTTTTATACCCACACTGCAGCGCTGGAAATCGAGGCGTGGTCGCGTCCCGGGTTCAGGCGGGAGGCGAATGCGCTGCCGCAGGTCATAGGGCGGCTGGGGCGGGCCTTGGCGGTCGCGCCGAACAACGCGTGGGCCCTCGAATTCATGGGCGCGATGCAATTCGAGACGGTTCGCGGCGCCACCGATCCGCAGGCCGCAGTGGCGGCGGCGCGCGAAAGCCGAGACAGTTTTCGCAGGGCCCTGTGGCAGCGGCCGACAGCCTCGCAGACGTGGGTCAATCTGGCCCTCGCCAAACAGTCCCTGGGGGAGCTCGATGGCGAGTTCTTTGCCGCCTTGGAACAGTCAGTGCGCTATGGTCCGTGGGAGCCCCCGGTGCTCCTTTTGGGTCTGCAGACGGGCTTGGGCGCGTGGGATCTGGCCGACCCTGCGCGGCGCGAACTGATTCTTGGAATGCGTGACCGGGCCGTGCAGCGGGATGTTGCTTCGGTCAATCGCATCGCTCGGGACTATAACCGCCCCGATCTGGCCTGCGATCCAAAGGCGCCGAAATCGGCCGATCGCAAGGCTTGTCCGCGTCCGTCTTCATGAGCAGGTCTCGTGAGCGGCGCGCACCCATCGTGGCGTTTGTCGCCTACCTGCTGCTGATCCTGTGGCTGCCGCTGCCATTCGGCAGCAATCGGCCGGTGGCCTGGGGCGTGGCTGAATTGTGGGTGTTTGCACTGACCATCGCTTGGCTGGGTCAATATGTCCGTGGCAGGGTCGATCCGGGCCCGGTACTGAGGGGAGCATGGCCGGTCCTGCTGTGCCTCTCGCTTTGGCTGGCCTACGTCTGGCTGCAACGGCTGCCGCTGCCCATCGACTGGCTGGCGGCGATCTCGCCGGAAACGGCGCGTGCCCATGCCCTTGCCGGCCACCCGGAGACACCGGCCTTCGCCCCCCTGATGCTGGACCTGCACGGCGGACTGCACGGTGCCTTCAAGAGCACCACTTACGTGCTGTTTTTCATCCTGACGCTGGCGCTGCTGGAGACCCGGCGGCGCATCCGGATTGCAGCCTACACCCTGGTGATTTCCGGCCTCGTGCAGGCGGTCTATGGGGGCATCTCCGCACTGGATATGCCGGGGGAACCGGCGCACGGCACATTTGTAAACCGCAATCACTTCGCCGGCTATCTGGAGATGTGCCTTGCGGTCGGCCTTGGCATGCTGATTGCGAACCTCACCGGGAGGAAGGCGCACAACCTCCAGCAGTTCCTACGCGATGCGGCGGAACTGATCCTCGGTCCGCGCATGCGTCTGCGCCTCGCCCTGGTGTGCATGGTGATCGGCCTGGTACTGTCGCGGTCGCGAATGGGCAACACGGCCTTCTTCGCCAGCCTGTTGGTGGCCGGAGTGATCGGCCTTGCATTTTCACGCCGCGCGACGCGTTCGATGATGATCCTGATCGCCAGTCTGATCGTGATCGACATCGTGATCGTCGGTACCTATTTCGGTGCCAGCCAGGTCGTTGAGCGGATTGAAAAAACCACGCTCGCCACCGAGGACCGTCCCGACGTCGCCGCCCATACGCTGGAGATGTGGAAGGCGTTTCCGGTGTTCGGCTCCGGCCTTGGGTCCTACCACGTGGTGTATCCCCGCTTTACTGGCCCGGAAGTGCCCATCACCCCGACCCATGCGCACAACGACTACTTGCAGTTCCTCGCCGAAACCGGGGCCGTCGGCATTCTGCTGCTTGGGGCGGTCGTCGGGCTTTCGCTGTTCGCCGCGCTGCGTGCGCAGTACCTGCGAAGCGATTTCCTGGCACGCGGGCTGGCGTTCGGCGCCGTGATGGGCATCACGGCCATACTGATCCACAGCACTACGGACTTCAACCTGCAAATCCCATCCAACGCGATGACCTTCATGTTCGTCCTGGCGCTGGGCTGGATCGCGCTGAATTTCGAGCGCCGGAAGCACTCTTCAAGCCGAGACCTGCGAGACGATGACGATGACGCGGGATAGGCGTCTTGTACTTGCCATGACCGAGGCCACCGGCTGACACCGAAGGCTGCGGATGGCCGGCGCTCAGTCCACGGTCAGTCCGCGGTTGCAGACCAGGTCGGTTCGCGTGCTCGCAACGAACTTCCATTGCCCGGTATCGGCCGACCACGCCTTCCGCAGTTCCGGCCGATCGCCTCCCGAGGCACTCGTGATCGCCACTGTTCCGTCGAAGTTCTCGTCTTCGCCTCGGCATCCCATTAGGCGCTCGCCTGGCCCGAGTTCGGGACAGAAGTGATTGCGGGTGACCGGGCCGTTCCCTTCCGGCAGGTCACGAACCTGGTTCAGGGTGACTATGGTCTTGCCGGAGCAGTTCCAGATCTCGATCGTGCCCGGGAAAAAAGGTGCATTGCCGATCACGAAACCGTGCGCCAGCGAACAGCCGCCCGGGCTGGGCAGCGCACAGGTCGACGGCGACGACGCGACGATCAGTACCAATGCGAAAATCACGATAAACATGGGCGAATTCTACAACGCGGTCGTCCGGTAATCCTTAAGCCACGAGCAGGCCCAGAACAAGGGGCACGCGCCAAAGAATCGCCCTGTTCAATTTGCCTCCAGGCCGGCAATCCTGGCGGGGCGGTAGCGCACCAGGTTCCATGACTCGTCTTCACCGACGATGGCCGCCGCCGCAATGCGGCCTGGTTCCAGCTCCGGCGGGCGCGCTTCGAGGTTGTGGGCATCGGATGCGAGCACGGTTACCCAGCCCTTGCCCAGCAGATCCACGGCCCGGGCGCGAGCGCCCTCGCCGAAGGCGCCGGCAACGGCGCCGGCGGTGACCTGCAGCAGGCAACCGAGGCGGATAAAGGGCAGCAGCTTGTCGATGCTGCGCATGATGTCCTTGTTGCGTTCGGGATGGGCGATCATCGGACGGATGCCTTGCTTGAGCAGCCATTCGACCAGCTTGTCGGCACCCACCGGCACATGGCTGTGCGGTAATTCCAAAAGCATTACGTTTTCACCCTCCCAGCGGCCGACGAAGGGCACCTGGCCCTCGACGACCCAAGCCAGAACCTCGTGGTCCAGCCGGACCTCGGCGGCTGCCCGAAGCCGCAAGGCAATGCCGTGAGCATCGAGCTCCCGCTGAAAATCCTCGGTGGCACGCTGGATATTGGCGGCACGATTCTCATAGCGCCCCGCGTGCATATGGGGCGTGACCATGGAGAAGCGGATGCCCGAGGCTACCGCGTGGCGCGCCAGTTGCAGCGCCGATTCCAGAGTTTCGGGACCATCGTCAATGCCCGGAAGCAAATGGCAATGAAGATCAATCACGCCCGCCTGGAAGAATACCCGCTGCTGTAGCTATATCGCTTGCCATAGCCGTAGGCACTGTATTTTCCGTACCCGTAATAACGATCGGCCTTTTCGCGGTCGATCTGGTTTATGACGATGCCAAGAATGTGGGCATTTGCATCCCGCAGCCGTTCGAGACCACCCAGCACCACCTGGTAGGGAGTGGAATCCGCCTTCACCACATAAACCACTGAATGGGAAAACTGCGACAAGATCAGCGGATCGCTGACCAGTTGGAGCGGCGGGCTGTCGATGATGATGACATCGAAGCTTTCCTCGAGCCACTTCATAGCCTCGGCAAAGCGGATGGATGAAAGCAGTTCCAGAGGATTCGGTGGAACGACGCCGCTGGGAATGATATGAATGCCCAGCTCCTTGTTGAAGTGCAGGCATTCGGACGTCGGGTCGGAGCCCGAGACCAGATTGGACAGGCCCTTGCTGGTCGTATCGACGCCGAGGACCTTAGCCACCGTGGGACGACGCATGTCGGCATCGATCAGGCAGACCTTGCGCACCTGCCCCAAGGCCAGCGCCATGTTGGTAGCCACTGAAGTCTTGCCTTCGCCCGGAATCGAGGACGTCACCAGCAGCACCTTGTGCGGCGAATCGATCGAGGACAGCATCACGCCGGTTCGGATCGAACGTATTGCCTCGGAAAATCCCGGGTCCTTGTCCTTGATGAAGGCAATCTGCAGATCTCCCGTCTCAACTTTTCCTTTGATGCGGGGCAATTGACCCAGCAGCGACTCGCGCAACTTGGTGTCCACATCCTCGGCGGATTTGATGGTGTTGTCGAGGTATTCCAGCAGCAATGCCAGCATAATGCCCAGTATCAGCCCGACAACAGCGGCGATGCCGATGATCCTGAGTTTCTTGGGACTATAGGCGCCGCCGCTGACCACGGCGGGATCGACCACACGGGCGATCGGCGACTGCAGGTCACCGGCGACATTGGTCTCCTTCATGCGGGTGGTGAACATCTCGTACAGGCTCTTGTTCGACGCTACTTCGCGTTCGAGAATGCCCAATTCGTATTCCTTGCGGTTCATGCCAAGGATATCGCCCTTGCTTTGTGCCAAGGCACGTTCCACGGAGTTCTCCTGGGCGCGCGCAAGCTCATATTCCTTGGTAATACTGGTGACAATCGTGTCAACCTGTTTTCTGGTGTTCTCGCGCGCTGCACGAAACTCGGCATCCGCGGTCTGGCGTTTTGGATGATCCGGTCCGTATTTCTTGGCTGCGTCCGCCAGCCGGCTCTCGGCAGCCGACTCGACGCTCTTGAGCTGAATGTAGATGGGGCTCTTCTGAATCGCCGGAATCGACTCGATGTCGATATTCGACTTTTGCGCACTTTGCACCTGCAGATAAGCTGCTTCGGCCTCTGCCTTTTTTTGTCGTGCGGCGACCAGACCGCCGGCAAGCTGCTCGAGCTGCTTGGACGCGCCGCTCTGCGCCACACCCTTGGCATCGATTATCCGCTCGCGCTCGCGGAACTGCTGCAATGCGCGCTCTGACTCTTCCAGCTTCTTGCGCAATCCGCTCAACCGCTCTGTCAGCCACGATCCAGCCTTTTGCGTCATTGCCAGACGCGCATCCATATCTGCCTCGATGAAGCCGTCGGCGACCCAGTTTGCAGCGTTTGCGGCAAACTCCTTGTCATGGCTTTCATAACTGATCTTGATCAACTGACTGTTGCGCACCAGTTCGATGGTCAACTCTCTCTTGAACCGGGCGATGACAGCTGCCTGGAGTTTCTCGGGCGACCACATATCGGTTTCGTCCCCACCCATCCAGGAAGCCGGCAACAGTTTTCTGAATGAAAAGCCGCTGTCTTGCTGCTGCCGTGGGTCCATCACCGGATGATCCACCAGTTTCATCTTGACCACGATGCGACGAGCCAATTCTTCGGACTTGAGGATTTCAGCCTGGGTCTGGTAATACTCGCGGTTGCTGCTCATCGAGCTGTAGACTTCTTCGATGCTGACCACCTTGCTCTTGTTGGACTCCAGCATCAACGTCGCGGTCGACCTGTAGGTCGGCTGGATCACGAAAACAATCAGGGTCGTCAGCAGTGAAATTGCCAGCGCAAGACCCAGAGCGCTCCACTTGTGTTTCGAAATGCTCCGCCGCCAAAAACGCAACTGCTCGGCAAGGCGGTCCGCGTCGAGTTCGGGCCGATCGATAGGCACATATACCGACTGAACGGGAGCAGCAACAACCGGAACAACAGGCGCAGCGGGATGATTCATGGTCAGAAGAAGCTTTCTTCAACGGTGATGATATCGCCCGGGCTGACGATGGTCGATTGATCAACCTTGACCGGCGTTTGGGTCTTGTCATCCTCACGGATCACGAAAATCTTTTCCTTCGATGCGCGCTCCTTGAAGCCGCCGGCGAGAGAAACCGCCTTGCGGATGGTCAAACCCGGCTGAAACGGATAAGCGCCCGACTTCTCGACCTGACCATTCACAAAGAAGGGCCGATATTCTTCAATGGTCACTGACACCACGGGATTGAGCAAGTATTTCCCGCGCAAGCCGTCAGCGATCAGCGCTTCCAGTTCGACTACACGCTTGCCCAGCACCCTGATCTCGCCGATGATGGGGAACGAGATGGTCCCGGCATCGCTGAGCCGAATCTTTTCGCGCTTCAAGTCGTCTTCGCCGAGGACGCGAATGCTGACCACATCCCCGGAACCCAATCGATATGTGGACAGCAGGTTATCGACTGTCGACGACCCCTGTGCAAAAGATGCGAATGACATCGCCCAAAAGCCTGCGAGAAGCAGGCATTTGTACAGTCCACTCATTGAAAGGTGCCTCTCACGGAAATAGCCGGAACAAAAAAATAGAGGGGGAATATCCCCCTCTAATTCTATCAAATGACTTACAGAAGAACTAGCGCGCCGGCGTCAGATTGCAGCATTAAGGAAGATGCTGTAAATGTTGCGCTTGTACTCCGAAGTCGCAACATTCGACGTCTTGTCGGTACGATCATAGCCGACACCGAGCTTGACGTTGCGCGTCCACTGATAGTTGAGTTTCAGGCCAAGAGCGTCTGTCTTGTCGGTCTGGGTCGGAACTGAATCCTGATACTCGGCCTTGGTGCTGTTGTAGGAGGCAACGCTCGACAGGCGGCTGTTCCAGGCATGATTCCAAGTAACACCATACCTGCGGTCAAACGAGGCGTTCCCGATGGTAGATTCGTTCGGACTTCTACCGGTGGTGAAATCAAAGTTCGAGTAGGTCAGCGGGCTCCATTTCACCGTGCCCTCCCAGCCAGTGCCCGAAAAATCGCGCAGCGAGGAATCGGAGAAATCCTTCTTCACGCTGCCGATTTTGAAAATACCCGTCGTCTTTGCGGCCGCTTCCCAGGTCACGCCCACCAGATACTTGCGGTCGGTGCTGTCCAGCGTGGTCCATACAGCCGGAACGGATGACTGCCTATAGTCGTATTTGGTCTGGGACACCTGAAACAGAAGTTGCGTTTTCGGCATGATGCGCCAATAAAAAGTCGCGCCCAGTTTGGTATCGTCACGGTCGCGCTTCAAATTGTCTGGCGCTGCGGCAGTACCCAGGAAATTGTCGTAGCGCTTGGAAATCACCCCGGCATCCACCTCGATACGACCTTGAGCTCCCTCGGCGCCGTAGCCAACCACGCCACCGAACGACGACTGGTGCCACTTGTCAGGGTTGGCGTGCCCTGCGCCTGTACCTGGCGTCGAACCCTGGTCATCGTGGCCCTGCAAATACTCGGCCGCGAGCTTCAACCCGGAACGCCCGGAAAAGACCCACGTTGCATTACCCGTCAGGCCTTGATCGGTATAGTTGGCCGAAGAGACCCCATTGTAGGAACCATGCTCGACTCGGTAGGTCGCGTCAAAGGTGTGCGGTCCTGTCTTGGCCTCCAGCTTTACCTTGGGGGCCAGTACAGTGATATTCGCGCTGGTTTTATTGGATGGCCGGGAATAAATGTTGTCATTCGACTTGAAGGTCAAATCCGCCTCCGGATACACCGTGACCGGGCCCCATGGAACCCCCGTCGGCTTGCCGAATTCCGCCGGCTTGTCTTGCGCAACCGCCGGCACCGAAAGCGCAAAGAGCGAAGCGAGGGCCGCGCACATCAGATTCGTATCAAGCCGATTATTTTTCTTCATCATTTACGATCCCAGTTTGCTGAAGCAACCAAATTTTTGACCGACACTCAACTGCAACTGACAGAACAAATGGTCTGTGTCGTCGGAGTGGCAAGCGAAGTCGGAGGCACTGTCAGCGGTTGAGCCGCCAAGTTAGCGACCACCGCCGTAACGTCACTGCCGGCCACTTGCTGAGCGGCTATCTCGGCCCGAATCTGGGACGGCGACATTCCAGCGATAAATGCGGCCTGCGCCGACAAAGCGAATACTGAAATTATCGATGAAACAATGAGTTGTCGAAATTTCATGACAAAACTCCTTAACATTGGGGCCTCTTTGGGGCAAGCATACCTGACACAGCCCGGCTTTTAGTTACGAATGACGTATCAAACAGCTTAGCCTGTAGTGCAAAAGCCACAATAAAACCGACCTGTTGCCAGAATCTCTTTCCTACTGCCAGAATCCCTTTAGACCTAAAGCAGAAGTCTTCACGGAGTCATTCAGCAGGCTACCCACCACCTCCGAAGCTTTTTCGTGCCCCTGATCTGCCGCTCTAGCGTACCACCTGAGGGCCTTGTCGGTATCCCGCGCGCCACCCAAGCCTTCATTCTGCATTGCGGCGAGATTATACATGGCATTCGCATCACCTTGTTCAGCAGCCTGCTGAAAAATGCTTCGCGCCTTGTCCATCTGTCGTGGAACTCCCGCTCCGTCACGATAGAGTTCAGCAAGACGGTTCGCGGCAGCGATGTGACCGGCTTCATGAGCCTTGGCGAACCACTCAGCGGCTTCCTTCTTATCGACATCGGAGGCAGACTTTGCGAGCAGCGTGCCCAGCGCGAATTGCGCTTCGCGGTGCCCGGCCGCCGCCGCGAAGCGAAACGAACTGCGCACTTTGCCCAAATCAGCCTCCCCGGCGCCTTGCCGTAAACGTCCCAACAGGTAGTGGGCAACAGGATCCTGTGTTTCTGCCGCCCGCACCAGCCAGTCGCCGGCTACTTTCCTGTCCATGGCCACGCCCCGTCCCGCCAGCAGCTGCGTCGCTACCGCGAGTTGCGCGCCGACTTGACCCTGATTCGCCGCCTTGATAAACCAGCCATAAGCGCCCGCGTCATCTCGCTGTCGCTCAAAAGGCGCCGCAAGCATCCAGCCCAAAAAATATTGTCCGTCGGCATCTCCCATCCGGGCAGCACGCTCGAACAGTTGCCGGGCGACCTCGCGCGCCTCGGGTCGTTTGTCCTGCAGCGACAAACGCCCCAAAGCGGACATGGCACCCGGTTCGCCCTGGTCGGCGGCAATGCGATACCAGTGTTTTGCCTGCTCGACGCTCTTCTCGGTACCGCGGCCATCCTCGTGCAGCCACCCCAACAGCGCCGCAGCGCGTGCATGCCCTGCTCCGGCCGCAGATAGCAGCATCGGCAAGGCACGCGCGAAATCGCCCAGGCTTGCATAGGTCATTCCAACTTGCCACTGCGCTTCGGTATCGCCCTGCCGGGCCTTTCGTACCTGAACGATGAAGTTGGACCGGTCCTCGGTCTGCTCGTACGTCAGGGCCCCTGACGCCGGCCCACTGGCCACGGCCTGCCCTGCGGCAAGTCCCACGAGGACCGCACAGCAAGCAATATGCTGCCAGCACCTTTTCACAGCGGTCTTTCCTCACGCAATTTGAAACCGACAACCGACTTCCGGATCAGCTTTGGCTCCGCAAACTTGTTCATTTGCTTGCCCTTCAAGGGGTAGACGGCGATCTTCTGCGCAAAAACCTCGATGCGGTCAGCCGGCAGCAGAACAGCGGGTTTGCCCTTGCCCGAGATATACAAGGACTTGTGCGAGGGATTCAATGCCAGCACTTCCGAAGCCGGCAATCCGGCCAAACGCGCGACCGACTGAATATCCAGGGGCACACGAACGTCGATCCCGGCAAAATAGGGAGTGTTCGGGATGTCGGCCAGTTCAACTCCGTGCAACTCCGGGCTCATTACGATGTTCCTGATCGCCATGAGTTTTGGCACGTAATACCTGGTTTCCTCGGGCAAGCTCAGGCTTTCGTAATCAGCCGCAAGTCCTTTCGCCTGATTGCGCTGAACGGCCCTCAAGACCGCCTCCTCGCCCCAGTTATATGCGGCGAGGGCGAGCTGCCAATCGTTGAAGATGCTATGGAGAAACTCGAGGTAGTCCAGCGCGGCCTCAGTCGATGCGACGATATCTCGCCGGGCATCATAGTGATCGGTGAGCTTCAGGTTGTAGCGGTGAGCGGTGCCAGGAATGAACTGCCACAAACCTGAAGCCTGGGCACTCGAGAGCGCGCCCGGCTCGAATCCACTTTCGACGATAGGCAGCAGTGCCAACTCCATCGGCAGACCCCGCTTTTCGACCGCTTCGACAATATGGAAGAGATAGCGGCGCGCCTTCTGGCTGATGTTGGCGACGAGATCCTTGCGTTGGCCGTACCAGAGTTCCCGTTCGGCAACCAGTGGCCCCCTCAGCGGCGACAAGGCGAATCCGTTGCGAATCCGATCCCAAACGTTGCGGACTGGGCGTAGCTGCTTGCCTGAGAACTCTTCTTCGCCGATATCGAGCAAGTAGGCGCGGCGGCGATCAACGACCGGACCAAGATGCACTTCCGGCTTAAGCCCGGGCCCGATCTCGTCCAGCACCATGGGGGGGTAGACAAAACTCTGCCGACGCAACCCACCCTCTTCGCCAGCCCAAGCGGCGTGGGTCGAAGCCATGATGAAAGAAACCAGCGCGAGGAATAGTCGGATCATGCAACCACCTGCTGGAAGGAGGAAAAATTATACGCCTCTCAATTCTTTGGTGCGTCAAGCTCCGGAGCAGTCGCGGCGCCCTGCGCGGAAGGTGCATCAGGCGCCTGTGGAGTCTGCCGATCGAGCCAGTCGAGTACCTGTCTGGCCTGCGCAACGCCATTTCCTTCGGCTTGGACGAGGAAGGCGCGAGCTCTTGCGGGATCCTTCTTCTCACCGACCCCGATGGCCCACAACCTGCCTGCGTTGAATTGCGCGGAACCGAGCCCCTTCTGCGCCGCCAGTTCGTACCAGCGCATGGCTTCGTTCAGATTCCTGGGGACGCCGCGTCCCATTTCATAAATCTCGCCCAGGTTGTTCTGCGCATCGGCGTCGCCTTGCGCGGCTGCAACCTTGTAGAGGCGGATGGCTCGGGACACATCCACCGGACCTCCCTGTCCGGACATCAGCAAATACGCCAACAGTGTCTGGGCACGCGACCGGCCGAAACTCGCGGATTCGATCAAATAGCCCCTGGCGCAGGCGTAGTCCTTTTCCTTTCCGCCGAATTCTCCGAGACACCGGCGTCCCATCCATTCCTGCGCGGCCGCGTGCCCCCGCTGCGCTGCGCGCTCCATCTGCACCCATGCTTTCTCAGGAGAAGCTTCCATCAGACACTGCGCAGCATGCCAGCCGGCAGGAGCCAGTTCCTCCGCGGCGGCCAGGAACTCGACGCATGACTTGTCCGCATCCTTTTTCAGCAGCACGCCGCGACCAAGAAGAAAGCCCATGGCCTGTCTGGCCTTCAAATCGCCGTTCTGTGCCATTTTCCCTATTTGCCCACCCGTGTCATGCAAATCCTTCTCCAGTTTCTGCGCCAGATGCTGAGCTTTCTCGCGATCGCCCACCGCCTCCGCCTGCAGCAAAAGGTCTATGAGTGACACTGCGGCGCGAGCCAGGCGATCTCTGGCCGCCACGTCGCCCGGATTGCCGGTCACGATCCGACGTGCGGCGGCCACTTCCGCATCGAGGCTGTTTTCATCCGCAGGAGACCTTGATGGAGCCATGGCGGTTCCGCGACTACT
Organism: Rhodocyclales bacterium; assembly: GCA_026399435.1. GTDB lineage: Bacteria > Pseudomonadota > Gammaproteobacteria > Burkholderiales > Rhodocyclaceae > Sulfuritalea. Next base: position 31,476 of record JAPLQX010000017.1, on the reverse strand, counting down.
TGGAATGGTTGCTTTTGCTTTGGGCTTGGCTTTGATCTTGGCTTGCGCCTTGGCTTTCGCTTTCGCTTTGGCTTTGATCTTGGCTTGCGCTTTGGCTTTGGCGAGCGCCGCTGCTTTGGCCTTCGCACTTGCCTGGGAGGTGGACTTGGCCTGTCCAAGCGCGTGCATTGGCGCCAGCGCCAGCCAGAACATCAGCAGGATGCAAATTGCTTTCCAGGCCGACTTCATTGTGAGGTCGGAACCGGATCAGGCAGACAGGGGCGGGATCAGACGCTTGACAGTCGCCTGCAAGCGCACGGGATGCTTTAGAGCAACGACATACAGGCCCCAAAGCACGAGAAACACGACGAGCATTACAACTTCAGGCGCACCGCTTCGCTCTGCCGCGATGCCAATCACGCCATAGATGAATGAACATCCGGCCATGATCGCAACCACCTGATTGACCGTGTACCCCGCCTGCAGCAAGACATGGTGCATATGCTGCTGATCCGCATGGAAAGGACTCTTGCCTTGATGCAAGCGCAGCAGCATGACGCTGCCCATATCGAGCAGGGGCACCGCCAGAATCCATACCGCCGTAATCGGGTGGATCAGTGAAGTCGGCGAGCCAGCCAGTTTGACGCAGTACCAGGCGAGCAGCATGCCGATCACCATGCCACCCGTATCCCCCATGAAGACCAGCGCCTTGGAGCGCCCCGGCAGCCTGAAGTTGAGCGACAGAAACCCGAGAATCGCCCCAGCGAACAGCAACAGCTCAAACAGCAGGTCCTGCGAGTTCCCAGCCATCGCAAGATAGCCCAGGAGCACGACTGGAACCAGGGAAACACTACCGGACAGGCCATCGAGACCGTCGATCATGTTGATCGCATTCATCACGCCCACGAAGGAGATCACCGTCACCATCAGGGACCATTTGCCGAGGTCAATTGCTCCCAGTCCCGCCAGATCTCCGAGATTCGTTACCCACACCGATGTGCCGGAAACAATTACAACGGCGCCCAAGGCTTGCGCCACGAACTTCGCACGATGACTCAATTCGCGCGAGTCGTCCGCCACGCCAATGGTCGTCACCAGCAACAATGCGGCAAGCAGACTCCAGCTCCCGAAGGGAACGCGGCCTGTCGCCGCCTGCAGCGCAACGAGCGTCAACAGCATCGCCAAGCCACCCACCAGCGGCGTGGGATGATCATGCACCTTGCGGTGTCCCGGATGATCAATCAGGCCCCAGCGCGGCGCGAAGAGCATCAGGCCTTTGGTCAAGCCCGCCGAAACTATCGGAGCCAGAACGACCAGGAGCCACTGTCCCTCTCGCGAAAACTCAAGCATGCTCCCCCTCTCAAGCCATCACCGACAGTAGCCGTCATGCGGTTGAGCGTATTCGAACGGCCACCCATTTTGGCTATTCTATCTCCTGCCCCGTCGCCTTATCGAAGGAAAAACCGTACAAAAAAAGGGTTTCGGTCTTTCGACGGAAACCCTTGGGATCAACTGGTCGGGGTGGAGGGATTCGAACTCTCGACATCTTGCTCCCAAAGCAAGCGCGCTACCGGGCTGCGCCACACCCCGAACTTTGCCATTTTACAGAGCCTCATCCATGGCGGTCAATCGCATTCCGCGAAGGCCTGTCAAAAAACCTTGACTTGCGGTAGCCCTCCGTTTCGTTTATAAAGCCGGTTCTCCGAAAATACGGACTCTCTGCAATGGCTGAAGATCTGCTGCACAAGAAGCAATTCCCGCCCTACACCCCGAAGAAGGGTGAGGACTACATGAGCACGAAACAACTGGCTCACTTTCGCGCCATCCTGGCGTCCCTCAAGGACGAACTGAGCGAGGATATCGAGCGCACCGTGCATACGATGCAGGACGAGGCCACCGTGTTCGCCGATCCGAATGATCGCGCCAGCCAGGAATCCGACATTGCACTCGAACTGCGCAATCGCGACCGGGAGCGCAAGCTGATCAAGAAGATTGACGAATCGATTGCGCGCATCGAAAGCGGCGAATACGGATACTGCGATTCCTGTGGCGTCGAGATCGGCTTGAAGCGCCTTGAAGCACGCCCGACCGCCACGCTGTGCATCGACTGCAAGACGCTGGAGGAGCACCGCGAAAAACAGGTCGGCAAGTAGGCCACCTGCGAGCGCGGACGCGCCGACCAGCAAAAAAGGACGCCGCGGCGTCCTTTTTTGTTGCCTGCAATAGAGACCCTACTCGGCGACGGCAGCCGGTGCTGCGGCTTCTGCGGCAATGGCCTTCATCGACAAGCGCACACGGCCCTTGTCGTCGGTCTCGATGACCTTGACCTTCACGACCTGACCTTCCTTGAGGTAATCGGCAACCGCATTCACCCGCTCGCTGGCGATCTGCGAAATATGCAGGAGGCCATCCTTGCCCGGCAGCAGGCTGACGATGGCGCCGAAATCAAGCAGGCGCAACACCGTGCCTTCGTAGATGCGACCGACTTCAACCTCGGCGGTGATGTCCTCGATGCGCTTCTTGGCGACCTGCGCCGCATCGGCATTCACCGACGAAATGGTAATCGAGCCGTCGTCCTCGATGTCGATCACGCAACCGGTTTCCTCGGTCAGCGCACGAATTACGGCGCCGCCCTTGCCGATCACGTCGCGAATCTTTTCAGGATTGATCTTGACGTGGATCATGCGCGGCGCAAAGGTGGAAACTTCTTCGCGATGGCCGGTCATGGAAGCCTTCATCTTCTCCAGGATGTGCAGTCGCGCCTCCTTGGCCTGGGCCAGTGCAACCTGCATGATCTCCTTGGTGATGCCCTGGATCTTGATGTCCATCTGCAGGGCGGTGATGCCTTCTTCGGTACCCGCCACCTTGAAGTCCATGTCGCCGAGGTGATCTTCGTCGCCGAGGATGTCGGTCAGCACTGCAAAGCGGGGGCCATCCTTGATCAGGCCCATGGCGATGCCCGCCACGTGCGCCTTGAGCGGAACGCCGGCATCCATCAGGGCCAACGAGCCGCCACAGACGGAGGCCATCGACGACGAACCGTTCGACTCGGTGATTTCGGAGACCACGCGCATCGAATAGCCAAATTCCTCGGGCGAGGGCAGCACGGCCAGCAGCGCGCGCTTGGCGAGGCGGCCGTGGCCGATTTCGCGGCGCTTCGGCGTGCCGACGCGGCCGGTTTCGCCGGTGGCATAGGGAGGCATGTTGTAGTGGAGCATGAAGCGATCACGGTACTCGCCCTGCAAAGCGTCGATAATCTGCTCGTCTCGGCCGGTGCCCAGCGTGGCGACTACCATCGCCTGCGTCTCACCACGTGTGAACAGCGCCGAGCCGTGAGTGCGCGGCAGGACGCCGTTACGGATCACGATCGGACGCACGGTGCGCGTGTCGCGACCGTCGATGCGCGGTTCGCCGTTGAGAATCTGGCTGCGGACAATCTTGGCTTCCAGATCGAACACGGTGTTGCCGACCAGGTTGGAATCGAGCGCGTTCTCGACACCCTCGGTCAGGGCAGCGATGGTCTTCTTGGTGATTTCGCGGGTCTTGATCGTGCGGGCCTGCTTGCTGGTAATGCGATAGGCCTCGCGCAGTTCGGTTTCCGCCAGTTCGGCCACACGAGCGATCAGCGGCTCGTCCTTCGCCGGCGGCTGCCAGTCCCATTCGGGCTTGCCGGCCACTTCCACCAGTTCGTTGATGGCCTTGATCGCCGCCTGCATCTGCTCGTGACCGAAAACCACGGCACCCAGCATGATTTCTTCAGAGAGCTGCTTGGCCTCCGACTCGACCATCAATACGGCACCTTCGGTACCGGCAACGACCAGATCCAGTAGCGCGGTTTCCAGCTGGGTCTTGGTCGGGCACAGCACGTACTTGCCATCGATGTAGCCGACACGGGCAGCGCCGATCGGACCACTGAACGGAATGCCGGAAATCGCCATTGCGGCCGAGGCACCGAGCATTGCGGGGATGTCCGGATCGATTTCGGGGTTGCACGACATCACCGTACAGACGACCTGTACTTCGTTGTAGAAAGCATCGGGAAACAGCGGGCGCAGCGGACGATCGATAAGCCGGCAAGTCAGGATTTCCTTCTCCGACGGACGTCCCTCACGCTTGAAGAAGCCTCCCGGGATGCGGCCGGCGGCATAGGATCGTTCCTGATAATCGACGGTCAGCGGGAAGAAGTCCTGTCCCGGCTTGGCGTTCCTCGCGCCCACCACCGTGGCCAACACGACGGTGTCATCCATGGTAACCAGGACGGCGCCGCCTGCTTGGCGGGCGATTTCAGCGGTTTCAAGGGTAACCGTATGGTCACCGTAGGCAAAACTCTTCTTGATCGGATTCAGCACAAAAATTCCTTTCAGCAAAAATTAAAAGCCGGCACAGCCATCATGGCTGTACCGGCCTGTTCAGCAAGCCTGCGCAGTATCTGGCGCAAAGCGCATCGCGCGTTGGGGATGACCCGGAACTGCGCTTGATAAAAAATTACTTGCGCAGACCAAGGCGCTCGATCAGCGAACGATAGCCGTCGACGTTCTTGCGCTTGAGGTAATCCAGCAACTTGCGACGCTGGCTGACCATCATGAGCAGACCGCGACGTGAGTGATGATCCTTGGTATGTGCCTTGAAATGACCCGTCAGGTCATTGATGCGCGCGGTAAGCAGCGCGACTTGAACTTCGGGAGAGCCGGTGTCACCCTGGGCACGCTGGTAGTCGGTGACGATCTTGGCTTTGTCGGTAGTGGAAATTGCCATTGTGGTTTCCTTGCTGATCCTATGATATTGGGCTCTTGGAGAACCATGGATTATAGCGTTCTGGATACGATCTAATCAAGTATTGAAGGCTAATTTGTCGCTCAGGCACTGGAGACCAGCCGCAGGGGTTGCAGCCAGCCGTCCGCGACCTGCCGGCAAACGCCGATGAAGCCTTGTTCTGCGTCGTAAACCCGGAGCCGGACACCCTCCTCGGCCGACCAGCGAACCACCTGACCGTGCCGCAGCCGTGCGGCATCAGCGGCGTCCAGCCGGGCTTCGGCCAGGTCCATCAGCAGGGAATCGGGCGGCAGCAGCAGGGCATCGCGGGCTTCGGCAGTCAGCGCTTCGAGCATCGTCAGGGAATGAGCCTGGGCGACATCGAGCGCGCCGATGCCGGTTCGGCGCAAGGCGGCAAGGTGCGCGCCGCAACCCAGGCGATCACCGATGTCGGCGGCCAGGGTTCGCACATAGGTTCCCTTGCTGCAACGGACTTCGAAAACAAAACGCCCGTTGGCGAGGTCATCGCCTCCGTCGAGCAGGCGCAATTCATAAATGCTGATGCGCCGCGCCGCCCGCTCCACTTCTATCCCGGCGCGGGCATATTCGTAGAGAGGCTTGCCGTCGCGCTTCAACGCCGAATACATCGGCGGCACCTGTTCGATCTCGCCGACAAAGCCAGCCAGTGAGGCTTCCACGTCCGGACGACCAACCGCCACCGGACGACGTTCCAGCACCGCACCTTCTGCATCCGCCGTGTCGGTTATGACGCCGAGTTGCACTGTCGCCACATAACGCTTGTCGGCATTCAGCAGCTCGCCCGAGAACTTGGTTGCCTCGCCGAAACACAAGGGCAGCAAACCAGTCGCCAATGGGTCAAGCGTCCCGGTATGCCCGGCCTTTTCTGCGTTGTAGAGGCGCCGCGCGGCTTGCAGGGCGTGATTGGACGAAAGTCCGAGGGCCTTGTCCAGCAGCAGCACGCCATCGAGCCGCCGACGCGCGGGTTTAGCACCTTCCCGACGGGGCACGCTCACTCGTCCTGCAGCTTCTTGTCTGATTCAACCGCCTCGTCGATCAGCTTGGAGAGGCGCGCGCCCTCCTGAACCGAGGGGTCAAAGACGAAATGCAGTTCGGGAATATGATGAATACGAATCCGGCGACCCAGTTCGCGACGCAGAAAACTGGCGGAATGCTTGAGGCCTTCGTCGATCATTTGATTGGCGGCCGGATCCGCCAGCGACGTATAGAACACCTTGGCGTGCGCGTAGTCGGCAGTGACTTCGACGGCAGTCAGCGTAACCAGTGTCAGCTTGGGCGCGATGCGCAAGTCCTTGAGGTGGAAGCGCAGCAAATCCGCCAGTTCGCGTCGAATCTGCTCGGAAACGCGGTCAGAACGCGCATAACCATGCCCCGAGCCGCGCTTTGTCGCCATCGTCTATCAGCCCAGTGTGCGGGCGATTTCCTGGACCTCAAATACTTCGAGTTGATCGCCTTCGTTGATGTCGTTGAAGTTCTTGAGGCTCAAGCCGCACTCAAAACCTTCCTTGACCTCGCGCACGTCATCCTTGAAACGCTTGAGTGAATCCAGTTCACCCGTGTGCACAACTGTGTTGTTGCGCAGCAGTCGTACCGAGGCATTGCGCTTGACCAAGCCGGACAGCACCATGCAACCGGCGACAGCGCCGATCCTGGAAATCCGGAAGACCTGGCGAATCTCGACCAGACCGAGAACGACTTCCTTTTTCTCCGGGGCCAGCATGCCCGACAGGGCTGCCTTCACCTCATCCACGACTGCATAGATGATGTTGTAGTAGCGGATATCGACGCCGAGACTCTCCGCGGCCTTGCGTGCCCCCACATCGGCACGGGTGTTGAAGCCGATGACCACGGCCTTCGAGGCAGCAGCCAGATTGATGTCGGATTCGCTGATGCCTCCCACGCCGGCGTGGACAACGGTGACCTTGACCTCGCCTGTCGACAGCTTGTTCAGGGACTGCACCAAGGCTTCCAGCGAACCTTGCACGTCGGCCTTGATGATCAGCGGCAAGGCCCTGATCTCGCCTTCGGCCAACTGCTCGAACATGTTCTCCAGCTTTGCGGCCTGCTGCTTGGCCAGCTTGACGTCGCGGAACTTGCCCTGGCGGAACAATGCGATTTCGCGCGCCTTGCGCTCGTCGACGAGGACCATGCCTTCGTCGCCGGCTGCCGGCACGTCGGTGAGGCCCTGGATCTCGACCGGAATCGAGGGACCAGCCGAATCGATCGACTTGCCGTTTTCATCGAGCATGGCGCGCACGCGCCCGAACACGGCTCCTACCAGCAGCACGTCGCCGCGGCGCAGCGTTCCTGACAAGACGAGAATGGTCGCGACCGGGCCCTTGCCCTTGTCGAGACGGGCCTCGATCACCAGGCCCTTGGCCGGTGCTTCCACCGGCGCCTGGAGTTCCAGCACCTCTGCCTGCAGCAGCACCTGCTCCAGCAAACTGTCGATGCCTTCTCCGGTCTTGGCCGAGACCCCGACGAAAGGAGCATCACCACCATATTCTTCCGGTACCACGCCTTCGGCGACCAGTTCCTGCTTCACCCGTTCCATATTCGCATCGGGCTTGTCGATCTTGGTGACGGCCACGATCAAGGGCACATTGGCCGCCTTTGCATGATGGATGGCTTCCTTGGTCTGCGGCATGACGCCGTCGTCGGCGGCTACCACCAGAATGACCAGGTCGGTCGCCTTGGCGCCGCGAGCCCGCATCGCCGTAAAGGCCTCGTGACCGGGAGTGTCGAGGAAGGTAATCATGCCGCGTGGCGTTTCGACGTGATACGCGCCGATGTGCTGAGTAATGCCGCCTGCCTCGCCATGCGCGACACGGCTCTTGCGGATGTAGTCGAGCAGGGAGGTCTTGCCGTGGTCGACGTGACCCATCACGGTGACCACCGGGGCCCGCGGCAGTTGCGCCACGTCCTTGTGCTCGCCTTCGTCAGCGAGGTAGGCATCCGGATCGTCGAGCTTTGCAGCGAAAGCGATGTGGCCCATTTCCTCGACCACGATCATGGCGGTTTCCTGATCGAGCACCTGATTGATGGTGACCATCGATCCCATCTTCATCAGGGTCTTGATGACTTCCGTGGCCTTGACGGTCATCTTGTGCGCCAGATCGGCCACGGAGATCGTTTCCGGAACATGAACTTCGCGGACGATAGCCTCGACCGGTTGCTGCGCCGGCGCGTCCTCGGCGTGACCGTGGCGACCATGGCGACCACCGCCCTTGGAACCCCGCCAACCGGAAGTTCCGGCATCGCCCCGCGTCTTGATCGCACGCCGCTTGGCGGCGTCATCTTTCCACGCATCCTTCTTCGCCGGTTTGGCCTTGCCGTCTTCCGGCTTCGCTGCCGGCTTGTGAATCGTGCCGGATACGCCGGCGGCAGCCGCCGCCTCCTTGGCCTTCTTGGCGTCCGCTGCAGCGAGTTGTGCCTGCTGCTCGACAAGGCGTGCCTCGGCTTCAGCGCGAGCCCGGGCCTCGCGGTCGGCCTTCTCCTTGAATTCGGCCGCCTGAATCGCGGAAAGCTTGCCCTGACGCTTCGATTCCGCCTCACGCAACGCACGCTGCGCCGAGTCGATCACCGACTTCGGCGCGGACTTGACCGCAGGGACTTCTGCCTGGGCTGCTGCCGCCACCGGGGCTACTGCGGCTGGTTCCGGAACAGGCTCGGGCATCGGTGCCTCGACCATGACCACGGCATCTGGAACTGGAGTGGGTTCCGGCGCCGTGACAACAACCGGCTCGACCGCAGCAACTTCGACCGGGACTTCAGCCGCCGCTTCAACGGCCGCTTCGGCGGCCAGCTCGCTGGCATCGCGCTTTACGAATACGCGCTTCTTGCGGACTTCAACCTGGATCGTACGTGCCTTGCCGGTGGAATCCGAGGCCCTGATCTCGGTGGTCTGCTTGCGTGTCAGGGTGATCTTGGCTTTGGGCGCGGTTTCGCCGTGCGACTTGCGCAGATAGTCAAGCAGCCGCGTCTTGTCCTGTTCGGACAAGGTGTCGTTGGACGCCTGCTTGCTGACGCCGGCCTTGGCCAGTTGCTCCAGCAGGGCCGGCGCCGGCATTTTCAGCTCGGTAGCAAATTGGGAAACTGTCATCAAAGCCATGCCCTACCTCTCATTCTTCTTCGGCGAACCAGTGGGCACGCGCAACAGTGATCAGCGCCGTCGCCCGCCCGGCATCGATGCCGGTCATTTCAATCAACTCGTCGGTCGCCAGGTCCGCCAGCGACTCGCGGTCAGTGATGCCGTTCTTTGCCAGTTTCGCTGCCAGCGACTTGTCCATGCCCTCGAGCGACAGCATGTCATCGGCTATCTTTTCCAACTGCTCTTCATCAACAATGGCTTCGGTCAGCAACATGTTGCGCGCACGGTCACGCAACTCGGTCACCGTTGCCTCGTCGAAGGCGTCGATTTCGAGCATCTCCGCGAGGGGAACATAAGCGATTTCCTCCAGCGTGGAAAAACCTTCCTCGATCAAAATATTGGCAACTTCCTCGTCGACGTCGAGCTTCTCGATGAACAGGGCGCGGATCGAGCTGTGCTCGGTTTCGGACTTCGTCTGCGACTCTTCGATGGTCATCAGATTGATCGTCCATCCGGTCAGTTCGGAGGCCAGGCGTACGTTTTGCCCGCCGCGACCGATGGCGATGGCGAGGTTGTCCTCGTCCACCACTACATCCATTGCGTGCCTTTCCTCGTCCACGACGATGCTCTGCACCTCGGCCGGCGCCAGCGCGCCGATGACGAACTGGGCCGGATCGGCTGACCAGAGAATGATGTCCACGCGTTCGCCGGACAGTTCATTGGTCACGGCCGTGACGCGCGAACCGCGCATGCCGACGCAGGTGCCGATCGGATCGACCCGCGGATCATTCGACTTGACGGCAATCTTGGCGCGCATGCCGGCATCGCGGGCGGCGGCCTTGATTTCCAGCAGGCCGTCTTCGATCTCCGGCACTTCCAGTTCGAACAGCTTCATGATGAACTCGGGCGCCGTGCGCGACAGGATCAGTTGCGGCCCCCTCGCCTGGCGGTCTATTTTCATCAGCCAGGCACGCACGCGGTCGCCGGGGCGCAGATTTTCCTTGGGAATCATCTGGTCGCGCGGCAACAAGGCTTCGATGCGTCCGGCCTCGATGATGGCGCTGCCGCGTTCCATGCGCTTGACCGTGCCACTCACCAGGAACTCCTTCCGATCGAGGAAGTCGTTCAGCAACTGTTCGCGCTCGGCATCACGGATCTTCTGCAGGATCACCTGCTTTGCCGCCTGCGCGCCGATACGCCCGAAATCGATGGGCTCAAGCCCTTCCTCGATGAAGTCTTCGAGCATGATGTCGGGAATCTGCTGTTGCGCAGCAGTCAGCCCTATCTGCTGTTCCGGATTCTCAACCATGTCGTCGGCAACCACCAGCCAGCGGCGGAAAGACTCGAATTCGCCAGTCTCGCGATCGATGTCCACGCGCACATCGGCTTCGTCGTTGGTGCGTTTTTTTGTCGCGGACGCCAACGCCAGTTCCAGCGCGCCAAAAACGATGTCCCGCGGAACATTCTTCTCGCGGGCCAGGGCATCGACCAACAGCAGCAATTCACGGCTCATGTGAGTCCTCCAGCATTAATCAGAACTTCGGCACCAGGCGCGCCCGATCTATATTCTCGAGCGGGAACTGGTGCAGTGTTTCATTCATTCGCAGGCATACCATTTCAACTCCACCTTCTTCCCGCAGCCCCTCCAGCACACCGCTGAAATTGCGCTGATTGCCCAGCGGAACACGCAGCTTGACCTGCACGTCCTGCCCGGCGAAGCGCCGGTAATCAGCGGGTTTGACGAGCGCCCGATCGAGCCCGGGAGAGGACACTTCAAGGCGGTCATAATCGACGTTCTCGACCATGAATACGCGGCTGAGCTGGCTGCTTACAGCGGCACAATCCTCGACGCTGATGCCGCTCTTTTGCGCGCTTTCCGGCCTGTCGATAAAGACGCGCAGCAGCCGGGCGCGCGGACTGGTCTCGAATTCCACCAGTTCGTAGCCCAAACCAACAACAGTCGTTTCAATCAAATCAAGCAGTTGCATGAAAACTCACAAACGCGTCGCACAAATAGAAAATGGGCCAAAAAGCCCATTCCTTCTCTCTCTCCCGAGAACGGTGCCAACCAAAGCAAAATATTATAGCAGAGGCATCATTTCTCTGCAAAATCAATTCGATTGCCGTCGACTTCATCGTCGTCGTCAAAGCCGTCTTCACCCTCGCCATCCAAGCCGGGGCCAGACCCCGCAGGCGCGGGCCGCTGCTCCGGCGGCAGCAGTTTCAACAGTTCCGCGACCTCGCCAGGCTCCAGGTCACGGCACTGGCCTCGCTTTAGGCGCGGCGAAAGATGCACCGGTCCGTAGCGCACGCGCATCAAGCGACTGACCATCAGGCCCACGGCCTCGAACATGCGCCGCACTTCCCGATTGCGTCCTTCCGCCAGAACCACGCGGTACCATCGATTGGCACCCTCGCCGCCGGCTTCCTCGATGAGACTGAAGCTGGCCGGACCGTCTTCGAGCTGGACCCCACTACGCAGGCGTTCCAGCATTTCCGGTGTCGCCTCGCCGAGAACCCGTACGGCGTATTCGCGCTCGATTTCGTAGCGCGGATGCATCATGCGATTGGCCAGGCCGCCGTCGTTGGTGAACAACAGCAGGCCGCAGGAATTGAAATCCAGCCGGCCGATCGATATCCAGCGCCCGCTCTTCAGCCGCGGCAGCTTGGCAAATACGCTGGGACGTCCATCGGGATCATCCTTGGAGACAATCTCGCCCTCGGGCTTGTGATAGACCAGCACACGCGGCAGACGCAGGCCGAACTTGAGCTGCACCAGCTTGCCATTGACGCGAATCTTGTCCTCCGGACCCACGCGCTGACCCACGTGCGCCGGCTCACCATTGACGCTGACGCGGCCGGCAACGATCCATTCTTCGAGTTCACGCCGCGAACCGTAGCCGGCATCGGCCAGCGCCTTGTGCAGCTTGGGCGGATCGATGAAGACCGGGTCGCTGCGGCGCTTTGCGTGGGCCGGCAGAGCCGAGCCGCCGCGCGCACGCGGAGCATCGCTCTGAGGCCCTGGACGCCCTTGCGGCGGCCGAAAAGGACTAGCCTTGCGCGCCGGACGGGGAGGACTGGCCCGCTTCCCTTTCGGGGAAGTCGAGCTGCCCGTTGGCGAGTTCGGCTGACCGCTGCTCTGGCGGTTGCCCTGATTCTGCGTGCTCGGCGCCCGGCTCTTCGGCCCTCGCTTCGACCGGGGAGACTTCGGGGATTGTTGATTGTCCAAGGTCCATCACCCTTTCAATTTCAGTCAACGGCGGCAGTTCAGTGAGGCTGCGCAAGCCGAGGTCGTCGAGAAACTTTCGCGTAGTTGCATACAGCGCGGGTCGCCCCGGTGCATCACGATGCCCCACGGCATCGATCCAGCCACGCCCTTCAAGGGTCTTCAGAATGTTCGGTGATACTGCCACGCCCCGAATGTCTTCGATGTCGCCGCGCGTCACCGGCTGGCGATAGGCGATGATCGACAGCGTTTCCATCACCGCCCGCGAATACTTCGGCGGTTTGTCGTTCTTCAGCCGGTCGAGGTAGGACTGGTACTCGGGGCGGGTCTGGAAGCGCCATCCGGATGCCAGCTGCACCAGCTCGGCGCCCCGATTCGACCAGTCGCGACGCAGGTCGTCCAGCAGTGTGCGCCAGGTATCGTCGTCGAACTCATGGTCGAAGAGCTTCTTCAGCTCGGCCAGCGGCAAGGGCTCGGCGGCCGCCAGCAGCGCGGTTTCCAGCACGCGTTTGTAGTCTTCGGGTTTATGCAGCGGCAGCATCGGGCAGTTTCACGTAAATGGGCGCCATGGCCTCGTTCTGAGTGATTTCGATCAGCGATTCGCGGGCAAGTTCCAGCATTGCCAGAAAACTCACTACCAGTCCCTGCGCGCCCAGCGTCAGGTCGAACAACTGGTCGAACACCACGTAGCCCCCTCCCTGCAACCGGCGCAGGATCAAGCTCATGTGTTCGCGCACGGAAAGTTCCTCGCGATGAATCTTGTGATGCTGATGCACTCTGGCCTGCTTCATCAGGGACAGCCAGGCCACTTGCAGATCGTGCAAGCTTACCTCGGGTTGGCGTTCGACGACCTTGTCGGCGATCCACACGGTGATCCATTCGTAGTCGCGCCCGACCTGCGGCATTTCATCGAGCCTGGACGCCGACGCCTTCATGCGTTCGTATTCGATCAGGCGGCGCACCAACTCGGCACGCGGATCTTCCGGCTCGCCATTCTCGGCCTTGGGCGGACGCGGCAGCAGCATGCGCGACTTGATCTCGATTAGCATCGCCGCCATCAGCAGGTATTCGGCGGCGAGCTCCAGATTGCCCTTGCGCATCGCCTCGACATACACCAGATACTGTGCCGTGAGCGGCGCCATCGGAATGTCCAGCACACTGATATTGGCCCGGCGGATCAGGTACAAGAGCAGGTCGAGCGGACCTTCGAAGGAATCGAGAATGATCTCCAGCGCATCCGGTGGGATGTAGAGGTCGCGCGGCATTTCGGCCATGAGTTCGCCATAGACCCGGGGCCGATGGTCCGCGACCGCCGCGCCAGCCGCAAGAGTCGGCGCTGGTGAGACGGCGACCTGAGCGGCAAGCTGGGCGAGACGCGGCGTGCCGCCCTGATCCGGCATGGCGTTGTCGATCACGGGTAGTCGATTCCTATCGCTTCGCGCACGTCGCGCATGGTTTCCTGCGCCAGCTTGCGCGCCTTTTCGCAGCCATCGGCGATGATGTTCCTGACCAGCTGCGGATCTTCCTCATACATCCTTGCCCGTTCGTGCATCGGCTTCTGCTCGGCGAGCACCCCATCGATCACCGGCTGCTTGCACTCGATGCAGCCGATACCGGCCGAGCGGCAGCCGGTTTGCACCCAGCTCTTGACCTCGTCGCTGGAATAGATCAGGTGGAACTGCCAGACCGGGCATTTGTCGGGATCGCCGGGATCGGTGCGCCTTACGCGCGCAGGATCGGTCTGCATGGTGCGTATCTTCCGGGTGACCACGTCCGCATCTTCGCGCAGCGCGATGGTGTTGCCGTATGACTTGGACATTTTCTGGCCGTCCAGCCCCGGCATGCGCGAAGCATGGGTGAGCAGTGCGTCGGGTTCGACCAGGATCATCTTGCGCGTGCCTTCAAGCCAGCCGAACAGGCGCTCGCGATCCCCCAGAGAAAGGCTCTGCGCCTCGTTGAGCAGATCGTGTGCCTGCTCCAGAGCTTCACTCTCGCCTTTTTCCTGATAGCGGGTGCGCAGTTCGTCGTAGAGCCTGGCGCGCTTGCTGCCGAGCTTCTTGACCGCCTCGCGGGCCTTGTCCTCAAAGCCGGGCTCGCGGCCGTACAGATGATTGAAGCGGCGCGCAATCTCGCGCGTGAATTCAACGTGAGGCACCTGATCATCGCCGACCGGCACCTGGTTGGCGCGATAGATCAGGATATCCGCCGCCTGCAGCAGCGGATAGCCGAGAAAGCCGTAGGTCGTCAGATCCTTGTGCGAAAGCTTCTCCTGCTGGTCCTTGTAGGTCGGCACGCGCTCCAGCCAACCCAGCGGGGTCATCATCGACAAGAGCAGATGCAGTTCGGCGTGCTCCGGCACCTTGGACTGGATGAAGATGGTCGCCTGCGACGGATCGACTCCCGCCGCCAGCCAGTCGATGATCATGTCGTTGGCGTTGTCGGTGATCGTGCCCGGCTCGTCGTAGGCCGTGGTCAACGCATGCCAGTCGGCGACGAAGAAGAGGCAGGGGTACTCGTGCTGGAGCTTGATCCAGTTGGCGAGCACGCCGTGATAATGGCCGAGGTGAAGGCGCCCGGTGGGACGCATGCCGGAGAGAACTTTTTCTGCGTACATTTCAGAAACCGAAAAGGGTTCGAATCAGGGTGTTGAATACCCACAGGAGGGGTCGCAGGATGGTATCCAGAACCCCGAAAAACAGCAACGCAAGCAGGATCGGAAAGCCCCATCGTTCCAACTGCGAAAATTGCCAGGCCGCGCGATGCGGCAGCAGACTTACCACGATGCGCCCGCCGTCCAGCGGCGGCAAGGGCAGAAGATTCAGCACCATCAGGACGCCGTTGATGCTGATGCCGACCCGCGCCATTTCCTTCAAGGCTTCCGCATAGCCGAATTCAGGGCTGCCAATCGCAAACTTCAACAGCAGAGCCCACAAGAGCGCCATAAGGAGGTTGGCCCCGGGACCCGCCGCAGCCACCCAGAGCATGTCCTGCTTGGGGCGGCGCAAGTTGCCGAAATTCACCGGCACCGGCTTGGCCCAGCCGAACAACAGCCCGCCCGACGAGAGCAGCAGAATCAGTGCCGGGACAAGGATCGTTCCGATCGGATCGATATGCCGCAGCGGATTCAGGCTGATGCGGCCCATCTGCCAGGCCGTCGGGTCGCCGAAGTGCCGCGCCGCATAGCCGTGCGCTGCCTCGTGCAGCGTGATGGCAAAGATTACCGGCAGGGCGGAAATCGCCAGCGTCTGGATAACATTCATGGGAGGGGGCGATTCTATCAGACCGCTTCATTCCAGCCGAAGGGCGCCAGCGGTCCCTTCCCGGCGCGCACCAGTTCCGGTTGAATGCCGGTCAGGTTGATTACCGTCGTCATCTCCACGCCGCACTTGCCGGCATCAATCACCAGGTCGATCTGTTTTTCCATGCGCTCGCGTATCTCGTCGGCATCGGCCAGCGGCGTCTCGAAACCCGGCAGAATCAGCGTCGAGGTCAGCAGCGGTTCATTCAGTTCTTCCAGCAGCGCGAGCGCCAGCGGATGATTTGGCACGCGCAGACCGATGGTCTTGCGCTTGGGATGGAGCAGGCGCCGCGGCAATTCCCGAGTGCCCTCGAGAATGAAGGTGTAGCTGCCCGGCGTGGTGGCTTTCAGCAGGCGATATTGGGCGTTGTCCACTCGGGCATAAGTGGCGATCTCGGACAGGTCGCGGCACATCAAAGTGAAGTGATGACGTTCATCGACCCCGCGTATGTGGCGGATTCGATCCAGCAATGGCGCGTAGCCCGAAACACCGGCCAGCGAATAAGCCGCGTCGGTGGGCAGCGCAATGAGGCCGCCGCTTCGTGCAATTTCCGCCGCCTGCTTGATCAGGCGCGGCTGCGGGTGTTCGGAATGAATATGAAATAGCTGTGCCATGCGTAATCCGTAATTCCGGGAACCGCTTGCCCGCTCAGACCAGTTCGGACCAGACCGGAGTCAGATCCTCGGGTAGATCCGGCAGCTTGCCGAGATCGATCCAGCTCTCTCCGGGTCCGTGAAAATCCGAGCCGCGCGAAGCAAGAAAGCCGAACTGGCGGGCGATATGCGCGAACTCGCGCACCTCGTCATCCTTGTTGGATCCCGACAGCACTTCGATGCCGCGCCCGCCGCAGGCCTTGAATGCCACAAACAACTCGTTCCGCTCCGCCTTCGACAGCCGGTAGCGACCCGGATGAGCGATCACCGCAATGCCGCCGGCGCCGGTGATCCAGTTCAAGGCGTCTTCCAGCGTCGCCCAGGCATGTTCGACATAGCCCGGTTTGCCCTTGGCCAACCAGTAGTCGAACACCGTTTTGACGTCCTTGGCGTGCCCCTGTTCGACAATGTAGCGCGCGAAATGCGAACGGCTCACCAGCGCCGGATTGCCGGCGTGGCGCAGCGCGCCTTCGTAGGAACCGTGAATCCCGGCCTTGTCCAGTTCCGCTGCCATGCGCCCGGCGCGTGCGTCGCGGCCGCTCCTGACCTGCCGCAGTCCCTCGGTCAATGTGGAATCGGCGGGATCGATGCCGAGGCCGACGATATGCACCGTCTGGTCATCGCCCCAGGAAATCGACACCTCGACGCCATCGACGAAGCGCAGACCGACCTCCGCGGCTGTCGCGCGGGCTTCCGCCAGGCCGCCGAGTTCATCGTGATCGGTCAGTGCCAGCAGTTCGACGCCGTTGCCCTGGGCGCGGCGCACCAGTTCGGCGGGCGCCAGCAGGCCGTCGGAAACCGTCGAGTGACAGTGCAGGTCGGCGTTGAGCGGCTTCATGTGACGAAAAACTCCTCGATGAGACCCGCCACCTGTTGCGGCTGGTCATGATGCAGATTGTGCCCGCATTCCTGCAGCATCACCTCCCGCAGTTCGCGGAAGCAGGCGATCCTCTCGCGGTAGTCGGCAGACTCGACGGCGAACAGTTGCTTGAATATGAAGGAGTCGGCGCCGGTCACCCAGAGCACCGGCGCCGTCACCTGGCGCCAGATCGCCATCGCCTCTTCGATGCGATAGATGATCGGATTTACCCAGCGATGGAAGGGGTCGGCCGCCAGATGGATGCCGCCCGCGCCATCGTCTTCGCCCAGGTGCAGGGCGAGAAACTGCGCCTTCTGGTTGGACAGGCGCGGGTTTTCCTTCTGCAGCCGCGCGGCAAATGCGGGGCGATCGGGGTAGGAACGAAAGCTAGGCGTATCGCGCAGCTGATCGAGCCAGTTGGCATAGCGCCCCGGCGCCTCGTCGGGCACAAAGCGACGCATGCCCAAACCTTCGAGATTGACCAGCCCTGCCACACGCCCGGGACGAATGCCCGAGTAAATGCAAGCCGCATTGCCGCCCAGGCTGTGCCCGACCAGCCGTACCGGCTCGCCCGGCGAATAGTGTTCGAGCAAGGCGTCAAGATCGGCAATGTAGTCAGGGAACCAATAGACATCCTTGTTCCATTCGGACAAGCCGAACCCGCGCCAGTCGGGGGCCGCTACGCGCCAATCCTTTGCAAGGGCATCGACCACGAACTGCCAGGAGGCCGACACATCGCACCAGCCGTGCAGCAGCACCAGCAGCGGCGCCGTCTCGTCGCCCCACAGGCGCACATGCAGGCGCCGGCCGCGTACTTGAACGAATTCGGAATGACAGGCTTTCATCGCAATATTTTATCAGCGCCAGCGGCGCGCACTGCGAATTCCCCTGCCTCAGCGCATCGCGCGCCGGATCCTTCTCCGCGGTCAGTCCGGAATGACCGCGGTCGCCTCGATCTCGACGCGGGCCGCATCTTCCATCAATCCGGCCACCTGCACCGCCGTCATGGCCGGGAAAGTGCGGCCGATGACCTCGCGATAGGCACGGCCGAGCTGCGGATACGCCGCGAGATACTCGCGCTTGTCGATCACGTACCAGGTCATGCGAATGATGTGTTCGGGCTTGCCGCCAGCCTCGGCGAGTACGGCGACGATGTTCTGCAAGGCCTGCCTGGCCTGCTCGGCGAAGTCGCTGGTATGGAAGCGGCACTGGCCATCCCAGCCGATTTGTCCGCCGATCACCACGGTGCGGCCGCGCGCTGCAATACCATTCGAATAGCCCTTGGGAGGAGCCCATCCGGCGGGCTGCAGGATCTGGATGTCCGAGGGGGGTGCGAGTTCGAGTTGGCTGACCTTCATATCCGGGCCCCCTTTCAGGCGTTCAGCGCGAGCTGGCCCGCGCGCTCGAGATTGCGCTCGAGCTGCAGCTTCCCGCCCTGGTACTGCTTCGGCCACGGTATCTCCTTGTAGCCCTGCTCGGCGGCGGCATGCAGCGTCCAGGCCGGATCGGCCAGATGCGGGCGGGCCAGCGCGCACAGGTCGGCACGGCCGGCGGCAATGATGGTATTGACGTGATCGGCCTCGAAAATGTTGCCGACGGCGATGGTCGGCACATCCAGTTCGTTGCGGATCTGGTCGGAAAACGGCACTTGGAACATGCGGCCATAGACGGGCGCCTCCTCCTTGCTGACCTGGCCCGAGGAGACGTGGATGATGTCGGCGCCCGCCTCCTTGAACAGCCGCGAGACCGCCACCGAGTCATCCGGGGCAATCCCGCCGGGCACCCAGTCGTGGGCCGAGATGCGCACCGACATCGGCTTGTCTGCGGGCCAGACTTCACGCATGGCGCGGAACACCTCCAGCGGGTAGCGGCAACGGTTCTCCAGGCTGCCGCCGTACTCGTCCTGGCGCTGGTTGGTCAGCGGCGAAATGAAGGACGACATCAGGTAGCCGTGGGCAGCATGGAATTCGACCATGTCGAAGTCGGCGCTGGTGGCACGGCGAGTGGCGGCGACGAAATCCGCCTTGACCCGATCCATGTCGGCCCTGTCCATTTCCTTCGGCACCTGCGAGGTGCCCGGGATATAGGGCAGCGGCGACGGCGCCAGCAGCGGCCAGCCGCCGCTCTGCAGCGGCTGGTCGATGGCGTCCCAGGCCAGCCGGGTGGAGCCCTTGCGCCCGGCGTGGCCGATCTGCAGCGAAACCCTGGTATTGCCGTTGGCGTGGATGTAGTCGACGATGCGCTTCCAGGCGTCCTGCTGGGCGTCGTTCCAGATGCCGGTACATCCCGGCGTAATGCGTGCGTCGGCGGAGACGCAGGTCATCTCGGTGACAATCAGCGCCGCGCCGCCCATGCCGCGGCTGCCGTAATGGACGAGATGAAAATCCGTGGGCATTCCATCCTCCGCCGAATACATGCACATCGGCGAAACCACGACGCGATTTGCCAGCGTCATGCCGCGCAACTTGAAAGGCGTAAACATCGGCGGTGCCGGCGTTGCACCGGGAGGCGTCGGCACGCCGCACTTTGCGGCAAACCAGCGATCGAGGTCTTCGGTGTAGGCCGGATCGCGCAGCTTCTGGTTGGCGTGGCCGACGCGCTGGCTGCCGGTGAGCACGGCGAAAGCGAACTGCTCAGGCTCCATGCCGACATAGCGCTCGACATCCTCAAACCAGGTCATCCGGTTGCGTGCCGCGCTCTGCAGTTTGAGCGCCTCGATTTCGCGCTCGGACTGGTAGCGGGCGAGGCGCGTCGGCACGTCGCCTTCGGTGCTGTTCATCACCTTGACCAGCGCGGCCGCATCTTCCATCGCCAGCTTGGTGCCGGAACCGATGGTGAAGTGCGCCGTGTGCGCCGCATCGCCGAGCAGCACGATGTTGTCCTTGAACCAGCGCTCGCACATCACGCGGTTGAACTTGAGCCAGACCGCCGAGCCGCGCAAATGGCGCGCGTTGGAGATCAGGCGGCTGCCATCCAGCATGTCGGCAAACAACTCTTCGCAAAAGGCGATCGACTGATCCGGGTCCATCTCGTCGATGCCGGCCTTAAGCCAGGTCTCTTCCGGGGTTTCGATGATGAAGGTCGCCCATTCCTCGTTGAACTGGTAGGCGTGGAGATTGAACCAGCCCCACGGCGTTTCCTTGAAGGCGAAGGTGAAGGCATTGAGCTTCTTCTTGGCACCGAGCCAGATGAAACGGCACTTGCGCACGTCGATGCGCGGATTGAAATGGCTCTGGTACTTGGCTCGCGTAGTCGAATTCACGCCATCGGAACCGATGACGAGGTCGTACTCCCTGGAATAGTCGTCCGGATCCTTGAACTCGGTCTCAAATTTGAGGTTCACGCCGAGTTCCCTGGCGCGGGCCTGAAAAATCTGCAGCAGCTTCAGGCGCCCGATGCCGCAAAAACCGTGGCCGCCGGACACCATGCGCCGGCCCTTGAAGAACACGTCGACATCGTCCCAGTGATGAAAGTTGCGCTCGATTTCCGCGACCACCTGCGGATCGTCCTGGCGGAAGCCGTCCATCGTCTTGTCGGAAAACACGATGCCCCAGCCGAAGGTGCTGTCGGCTTGGTTGCGTTCAATCACGGTGATGTCGCAGGCCGGGTTGGCCTTCTTCATCAGGATCGAGAAATACAAACCCGCGGGGCCTCCGCCCAGACACACAATACGCATCTCAATCTCCTCGTTTGGCGACATTATCTCGATTTGTTTTATTTTAGGTCTAAAGCATTTTGCCTGTCAAGCGGGGCGGAACCACGGCCGCAGCCCGCCCGAATGGAGGCGTTCCACCGTGCCCTCCGGACCCGGATTTTGATCGAATACAATAGCGCCTCAGCGGTCGCCCAGCGCCCGCATCTTCCCGCAACCGTCCCTGGATTACATGCAAACCATCTTCGTCACCGGCGGCGCCGGCTTCATCGGCTCGGCACTGATACGCCTGCTGATCGCCGAGAGCGACTGGCGCATCGTCAATATCGACAAGCTGACCTACGCCGGCAATCTCGAATCCCTGGCGGAGTTTGCCGACCACCCGCGCCACGTGTTCAGCCGCAGCGACATTTGTGACCGCGCGGCGATGGATGACCTGTTCGCCGCGTATCAGCCGGCCGGCGTGATCCACCTCGCCGCCGAGTCGCATGTCGACCGGTCGATCCACGGCCCGGGCGACTTCATCGACACCAATATCAGCGGCACCTATACGCTGCTCGAAGCGGCACGCGCCTGGTGGTCCGCGCTCGATGCCGAAGCCAAGGCCGCCTTCCGCTTCCACCACGTCTCGACCGACGAGGTCTTCGGTTCGCTGGGCGACACCGGCCTGTTCGTCGAGACCAGCCCCTACCAGCCGAATTCGCCATACTCCGCCTCCAAGGCGGCCTCCGACCACCTGGTGCGCGCCTGGCATCACACCTATGGCCTGCCGACCGTGATCACCAACTGCTCGAACAACTACGGCCCCTGCCAGTTCCCCGAAAAGCTGATCCCGCTAATGATCCACAATGCCGTCTCGGACAAGCCCCTGCCCATCTATGGCAACGGCGACAACGTACGCGACTGGCTCTACGTCGACGACCATGCCCGCGCGCTGCGCCTGGTCTTCGAGCAGGGCGTGCCGGGCGAGACCTACAACATCGGCGGCCACAACGAAAAGACCAACCTCGAAGTGGTCGATACCCTGTGCGCCCTGCTCGACGAACTGAAGCCACGGCACGACGGCCGCAGCTACCGCACGCAGAAGATTTCGGTCGCCGACCGACCCGGCCATGACAAGCGCTACGCCATCGACGCGACGAAAATCCAGCGCGAGCTGGGCTGGACCCCGCAGGAAAGCTTCGAGTCGGGAATGCGAAGGACAGTGCTCTGGTATCTGGAGAATCCGGCCTGGGTGGCCCATGTCGTCTCCGGCGAATACCGGCAGTGGATGGATCGCAACTACGGAGATCGCCAATGAGCCAGTTGCCCCAAACGAAGAGCACCCGCGGCATCATCCTCGCCGGCGGCTCCGGTACTCGGCTGCACCCGGTCACGCTGGCCGTGTCCAAGCAGCTGCTGCCGATCTACGACAAGCCGATGATCTACTACCCGCTGACCACGCTGATGCTGGCGGGCATTCGTGAAATCCTGCTGATCTCGACGCCGCTGGATACGCCGCGCTTCGAACAGCTGCTGGGCGATGGCTCGCAGTGGGGCATCGAGATCACCTACGCGGTGCAACCCAGCCCGGACGGACTGGCGCAGGCCTTCGTCATCGGCCGTGACTTCGTCGGCGACCATCCCTCGGCCCTGGTGCTCGGCGACAACCTGTTCTACGGCCATGATTTCGCCCAGCAGTTGCAGAGTGCGGCCGGGGGTGGGTTAACAGTCGGCGCGGGCGCCACGGTGTTCGCCTACGCGGTCAGCGACCCGGAGCGCTACGGCGTGGTCGAGTTCGATGCGGCGGGACGCGCCATCAGCATCGAAGAGAAGCCCAAGGCGCCGAAGTCGCGCTATGCGGTCACCGGGCTCTACTTCTACGACGAGCAGGTGTGCGACATCGCAGCCCGACTCAAGCCCTCGACGCGCGGCGAGCTCGAGATCACCGACCTCAACCGGATCTATCTCGAAAAGGGCCAGCTCAAGGTCGAGATCATGGGCCGTGGCATGGCTTGGCTCGACACCGGCACCCATGAGTCGCTGTTGGAAGCCGGCCAGTTCATCGAGGTCATCGAAAAGCGCCAGGGCCTCAAGGTGGCCTGTCCGGAGGAAGTGGCCTGGCGGCAGAAATGGATCAATGATGCGCAGCTGGCCAAGCTGGCCGAGCCGTTGGCCAAGAGCCGCTATGGCCAATATCTGCTGGGCCTGCTCGAACGTGAGGTGCGTGGATGAAGCTCATTCCGACGGCCATCCCCGATGTGCTGCTGCTCGAACCAAAGGTGTTCGGTGACGAGCGCGGCTTCTTCTTTGAGAGCTGGAACAAGCGCGCCTTCGCCGAACTCGGCATCGATGCCGACTTCGTGCAGGACAATCATTCGAAATCGCAGAAGAATGTAGTGCGCGGCCTGCACTACCAGATCGATCACGCCCAGGGCAAGCTGATCCGGGTGACCACGGGTTCAGTCTATGACGTGGCGGTGGATTTGCGGCGCTCTTCGCCGACTTTCGGCCAATGGGTCGGCTTCGTGCTGTCTGCCGACGACAAGAGGATGGCCTGGATTCCACCCGGCTTCGCCCACGGCTTCTGCGTCACCTCGGACTCCGCCGAATTCCTCTACAAGACGACCGACTACTGGAGCCCGGCGCACGAGCGCACGCTGTTGTGGAACGATCCGCAGCTCGCGATTCCCTGGCCGCTGACCGGCGAGCCGCTGCTGGCGGCCAAGGACGTCGCCGGCCGGCCCTTTGGCGAGGCTGAAACCTTCGCATGAAGATCCTGCTCACGGGCGCCGCCGGGCAGCTCGGTCGCGAATTGAAACGCTCGCTGGCCTGCCTCGGCGAGTTGGTCGCCTGCGATCGCAGCCAACTCGACCTGGCCCAGCCGGATGCCCTGCGCACTGCCGTGCGCGCGATTGCCCCCACGGTCGTCGTCAATGCTGCCGCCTACACGCAAGTAGACAAGGCCGAGGCCGAGCCGGCAGTGGCAGAAGCCATCAACGCCGTGGCGCCCGGCATCCTTGCCGAGGAGGCCCGGCGCCTGGGCGCGCTGCTGATCCATTATTCGACCGATTACGTGTTCGACGGGACCAAGCCCACGCCCTACACGGAGGACGACACACCCGAGCCGCTCGCGGTCTACGGCCGCAGCAAGCACGCCGGCGAGCAGGCCATCGCCGCCGCGGGCGGGCGCCATTTGATCTTTCGCACCAGCTGGGTGTACGGCCTGCACGGCGCAAATTTCATGAAGACCATGCTGCGCCTGGGACGCGAATGGGACGAGTTGCGCGCGCCTTTGCGTGTCGTGGGCGATCAGGTCGGCGCCCCGACCTGGACCCGCCATCTGGCCGACGTGACGGCCCTGATCGTCGCCCGCAAGGAAGTCCCTGACGGTCTGTATCATCTCGCCGCCGCAGGCGAGACGAGCTGGCACGGCTATGCCGAAGCCATCTTCGCCGCAGCGCAAGCGGCCGGCTTGCTGGACAAGTCGCCGATGGTTCACCGTATCACCAGCGCCGACTATCCGCTGCCTGCCCCACGACCGGCCAACTCGCGGCTCGACTGTTCGTGCTTTCGGCGCGACTTTGGCCTGGCCCTGCCCGACTGGCACACGGGACTGATCGACTGTCTCGCCGACGCACGCTTCTGATCTTTCCATACCTATACGAAACATGGCTGTCACCCCCACTTACGACGAATCATCCTTCCGTGTCCTCAAGGGACTGGAGCCGGTGCGCGAGCGCCCCGGCATGTACACCCGCACCGACTCGCCGGCCCACATCATTCAGGAAGTCATCGACAACTCTGCCGACGAAGCGCTTGGCGGACATGCGAAAAACCTGCACGTCCTGCTCCACCTCGATGGCTCGATCACGGTCACCGACGACGGCCGCGGCATTCCGGTCGGCCTCCATCCCGACGAGAAGATCCCGGTCGTGGTGCTGGCCTTCACCCGGCTGCATGCCGGCGGCAAGTTCGACAAGAACACCGGAACGTCCGCCTACGCCTTTTCCGGCGGCCTGCACGGTGTCGGCGTCGCCGTGACCAATGCGCTGTCCACCCGCGTCTCGGTCGAAGTGCGGCGCGAAGGAAAGATCTGGGCCATCGAATTCTCCGGCGGCGGCGAGAAAGTCGGCGCCCTGACCGAAACGGGCAGCTGCGGCCGCCAGAGCGGTACCCGCGTTCGTGTCTGGCCCGATCCGAAATACTTCGATGCGCCAAAAGTCCCGCCGGCCGAGCTGGAACGCCTGCTGCGCTCCAAGGCCGTGCTGCTGCCCGGCGTCAAGGTGCGGCTCGACATCGAGCAGCCCGACGGCAGCATCAGCAGCAAGACCTGGAGCTATCCCACCGGCCTTGCCGGCTACCTGACCGAAATGGCCGGCAATGCCGAAGCGGTGGCCCCGCTCTATGCTGCCGAGAAATACGCCGATGCCGACCATGCGGATTTTGCTGCCGGAGAAGGTGCGGCCTGGGCCATTGGCTGGCACGTCGACGCGGTAGCCTCCGAATCGTATGTCAATCTGATTCCGACGGTCGCCGGCGGCACCCACGAAGCCGGTCTGCGCGCCGGCGCCTTCGAGGCCGTCAAGTCCTTCATCGAACATCGGGCGCTGCTGCCGCGCGGCGTCAAGCTGCAGCAGGACGACGTCTGCAGCCGCATGGCCTATGTCCTCTCGGCGCGCATCCTCGACCCGCAGTTTCAGGGGCAGGTGAAGGAAAAGCTCAACTCGCGCGAAGCGGTGAAGCTGGTCTCCAGCATGGTCCGCGACCCCTTCGAGATCTGGCTCAACCAGCATGTCGAGGCGGGCAAGGCGATCGCCGAAATCTCTATCCGACAGGCGCTGGCACGACAGAAGAATGCGCAGAAGGTCGAAAAGCGCAAGCAGTCCGGCGTCGCCGTGCTGCCGGGCAAGCTCTCCGATTGCGAATCGACCGACATTGCCGAAAACGAACTCTTCCTGGTCGAGGGCGATTCCGCCGGCGGCTCGGCCAAGATGGCGCGCAACAAGGAAACCCAGGCCATCCTGCCCTTGCGCGGCAAAGTGCTCAACTCATGGGAAGTCGAAGCCGGACGCCTGTTCGCCAACAACGAAATTCACGACATCGCCGTGGCGCTCGGCGTTGACCCGCATCGCCCGGAAGACAGTCCGGATCTCTCCGGCCTGCGCTACGGCAAGCTGGTCATCATGTCCGATGCCGACGTCGACGGCGCGCACATCCAGACCCTGCTGCTGACCCTGTTCTACCGCCACTTCCCGGCCCTGATCCGTCATGGCCACATCTACATCGCGCAGCCGCCGCTCTACCGCATCGACGTCCCCGCCTCGGGCAAGAAGCGTCCGGCACGCCGGCTGTATGCGCTGGATGAAGGCGAACTGGTCGCCATCAAGGATCGCCTGATCAAGGAAGGCATTCGCGAAGATGCCGTCGAGGTGGGCCGCTTCAAGGGCCTCGGCGAGATGAATCCTGATCAGTTGCGCGAAACGGCGATGGCGCCAGCCACCCGCCGCGTGCTGCCGGTCATCGATCTGCCGGGTGCCGACGAAGCCACGCTGAAACTTTTCAATCTGCTGATGGGCAAAGGCGAAGCCTCATCGCGCCGGGCCTGGATGGAACTGAACGGTCACCTCGTGGAGGCAGACCTCTGATGAGCATGAATAACGACACTCCCGATCTGTTCGACGAACCGGCGCCTGCCGAGACCGAAACAACGAACCCGCCGCCCACCGTACCGCCAGCGCCGACTCTCGAAGACGCCATGGGCGACGGCACTTCGCTGCCACTCGCCGCCTACGCCGAGCGCGCCTACCTCGCCTACGCCATGAGCGTGGTGCGCGCGCGCGCCCTGCCGCAGGTGGAAGACGGCCTCAAACCGGTGCAGCGCCGCATCCTCCACGCCATGAACGAGATGCGGCTCGCCGCCAGCGCCAAGCACGTCAAGAGCGCGCGCGTGGTCGGCGACGTGATCGGCAAATACCACCCGCACGGCGACACCAGCGTCTATGACGCCATGGTGCGCGTGGCGCAGGACTTCACGCTGCGCTATCCGCTGGTCGACGGGCAGGGCAATTTCGGCTCGCGCGACGGCGACGGCGCCGCGGCGATGCGCTATACGGAATGCCGCCTGACGCCCTTCGCCGAACTGCTGCTGTCCGAAATCGATCGCGGCACGGTGGATTTCATCGCCAACTACGACGGCTCGATGACCGAGCCGCAACTGATGCCGGCGCGCCTGCCGGTGGTGCTGCTGAACGGCGCCTCGGGCATCGCGGTCGGCATGGCCACCGAAATCCCGCCGCACAATCTGCGCGAAGTCGCCGAAGCCGCGCGCCTGCTGATCAGGAAACCCGAAGCCGTGCTGGAAGAAGTCCTGGCGGTGCTGCCGGGGCCGGATTTCCCCGGCGGCGGCCAGCTCATCACGACCCCGGCCGACATCCGCGATGCCTATGCCAACGGCCGCGGGTCTTTGCGCATGCGCGCCCGCTGGCGCATCGAAGAGTTGGCGCGTGCCCAGTGGCGCGTCATCGTCTACGAACTGCCGCACGGCGTTTCGGTGGCCCAGGTGCTGTCGGAAATCGAAGGCCTGACCAACCCGCAGCCGCGCGCCGGTAAAAAGGATGTCAGCCAGGAACAGAAGAACCTCAAGGCGCTGGTGCTCGGCGTGCTCGACAGCGTGCGCGACGAATCGAGCGACCAGCAGGCGGTGCGCATCATGCTCGAACCCAAGAGTTCGCGCATCCCGCAAGACGAATTCATGGCCGTGCTGCTCGCGCACACCAGCCTCGAATCCAGCGTCTCGGTGAATCTGACCATGGTCGGACGCGACGGCCGGCCGCAACAGAAAAACCTGCTCAACATCCTGCACGAATGGATCGCCTTCCGCTTCGCCACGGTAGAGCGCCGCACGCGGCACCGGCTGACCGAGGTGCTGCGCCGCGTGCACATCCTCGAAGGGCGCATGACGGTATTCCTGCGCATCGACGAAGTGATCCACTGCATTCGCGAATCCGACGAGCCCAAGCCCGATCTGATCGCACGCTTTGGCCTCACCGAAATCCAGGCCGAAGATATTCTTGAAATCCGCCTGCGCCAACTGGCACGCCTCGAAGGCATCCGCATCGAGAAGGAACTCGGCGACCTGCGCGTCGAGCACGGCCAACTCAACAAGCTGCTCGACTCGCGCCACGAGATGACCAAGCTGATCCAGAAGGAAATCACCGAGGACGCCAAGCGCTTCGGCGACGAACGCCGCACCCTGATGGAAGCGGTGACGCCGATCTCGCAGGGCGAGATCGCCGTGCCGGACGAGCCGGTGACGGTCATCATCTCGAAAAACGGCTGGGTACGCTCGCGCCAGGGCCACGGCATCGACCCCGCGAGCATCACCTACAAGACCGGCGATTTTCCCGGGATGGTGGCTGAGACCCGCACCGTCTGGCCGCTGATCGTGATCGACAGCAACGGCCGCAGCTACAGCGTGAAGGTCTCCGACCTGCCGGGCGGCCGCGGCGACGGCGCGCCGCTGAATACCATGATCGACTTTCAGGAAGGCGGCAAGCTTGCGCTGGCCCTCACCGCTGCGCCGGAGAGCAAGTATCTGGTTGCCGGGTCAAACGGCTATGGTTTTGTCGCCAGCGTCGCCGACATGGTCGCCCGCAACAAGGCCGGCAAGGCCTTCCTGGCGCTGGACAAGGGCGAGAAGCCGCTGCCTCCGGCGCCGGTGGTCGGAGACAGCGTTGCCGTTCTGACCCAGGGCGGCCGGCTGCTGATCTTCCCGCTCGCGGAACTCAAGGAAATGGCCAAGGGCAAGGGACTGATGCTGATCGACCTGACCAGGAACGACGAGGTCGTCGGCGTCGCCGTAAGCGGCGGACAAACCCTGCGGATCGGCGGCAGCGGGCGCGGCGGCAAGCCGGTCGAACAGCCGCTCGATGCCCGTGCACAAGCCGCTTTCCGCGGCACTCGCGCACGACGCGGGCAGGAGATTCCGTTCAAACTAAAACCTTTGAGCCTGAACTTGACAAGCAGCCAATGATGCTAGAATCTTTGCGAAACTGGCCTACCGGTATTCGCTTGCGATCTTCTCGAATGGATGCCGCCGACGGAGAATAAAATGCTCTTCATCCTGTACTACATCCTCGCCATCGTTGTGCTGGTCATGCATTTCACCGGGTTTCTGGCGCGCCACAACCTGGAATGGCTGATACTGGTGCTCGCCATCACGGTGTTTCCGGCGGTCATCTATCTGTAGTTCGCAGGCTTCAATCCGTCGTCCTGACAGTTCCTTCGGGAACTCTCCGTCAGCGGCATGCGCCGCACCGCATCAGCATTCGCGGATGATGATGCCCTTGATCTGATCCACCTTCGCATCGACCAGTTCGACGCGCTGCGGCAGGTTTTCCAGACCATCGAGTTCCGCCGGCCGCACCGGATCACGGCCCAGGGCTTCCCGTATCGTTTCGGCGAATTTGACCGGCTGCGCAGTCTCCAGCACGACCATCGCCTCGCCCGCCAGGCGGTGTTCCCGCGCCACCTTGACCCCGTCGGCGGTATGGGTGTCTATCATCAGCCCGTAGCGTTCCCAGACATCGCGTATCGTCGCCAGGCGGTCGGCGTGTGAACTGCAACCGGAGACGAAACCGTAGTCCGCCACCCGCGCGGCGAACGGACCGCCGGCCAGGCTGAAGCTGCCGCCGGCATCGACCTCGCGCCACAGCTGGCGCACCATGGCCGCGTCGCGGCCGACCAGGTCGAAAACAAAGCGCTCGAAATTCGACGCCTTCGAAATATCCATCGACGGACTCGATGTAATGTGCGTCTCCGCCGTGGTTCTGGGCCGATAGACACCGTTGCGGAAGAACTCGTCGAGCACGTCGTTCTCGTTGGTGGCCAGCACCAGGCGGGCGATCGGCAAGCCCATCATGCGTGCGATGTGGCCGGCGCAGATGTTGCCGAAGTTTCCCGACGGCACGCTGAAGGCCACCTTCTCCGCATTGGACCGGGTGGCTTCGAAATAGCCCTTGAAGTAATACACGATCTGCGCCGCGACGCGCGCCCAATTGATCGAATTCACCGCGCCTATCTTGTACTTCGCCTTGAATTCGGCGTCGTTTGACACGGCCTTGACGATGTCCTGGGCATCATCGAACATGCCGCGCACGGCGATGTTGAAAATGTTCGCGTCCTGCAGGGAATACATCTGCGCGCGCTGGAAGGCGCTCATGCGGCCCTCGGGCGAAAGCATGAAGACGCGGACATTGTGCTTGCCGCGCATCGCGTATTCGGCGGCCGACCCGGTATCGCCAGAGGTCGCGCCGAGGATGTTGATGGTCTCGCCGCGCTGGTCCAGCACATACTCGAACAGGTTGCCGAGCAACTGCATGGCCATGTCCTTGAACGCCAGCGTCGGCCCGTTGGACAGTTCCAGCAGATGGAAATCCGGCTCCAGCGATGTCAGCGGCACGATGTCGGCCGCCTGGCGGCCCGGCCGGCACCAGCGATAAGTCTGCGCCGTGTAGGTCTTGTCGCAGATCGCCTTGAGGTCCGCCGCCGGAATGTCGGTGATGAACAGGCTCAGGATGCGGAACGCAAGCTCTGCATAGGACAGGCCGCGCCATTCCTCGAGTTGTCCGGCCACCTGCGGATAGGACTCGGGCAGGTAAAGCCCGCCGTCGGGCGCGAGGCCGCCGAGCAGGATATCGCAGAAGGACTGGCGTTCGGCGTGGCCGCGGGTACTGATGTACTTCATGTCAGGATGAGGGAATCAGAAAATGTTAAGAAACTCGGATGACTAATGGGTATCGGAGACAGCGAAAAGTCGGCACTGGCGGCACGGCGATTTTCACCAATTCATCAATTCGAACCTGGCCCCTTTGATTGGCTTCATATGTCGATGCCTAACGATTTTCACCAATTCATCAATTCGAACCTGGCCCCTTTGATTCCTTTGATTGATGAAACGAGCGCGCTCATATGTCTTGTGATGCCCAACGTCTGAAATCACAGGCGCTGCGCGGCTTCATCGCGCAGCGTCCTGTGGATTGATGGGTTGGACCTCACTGCGTCTTGCCCTCCTTCATGTCCTTTTCGGCTTCAGCAATCACCTCACGGAGAACGTCCGTTACCTCTTTCGGCTGAGACGCCAATTCCTTTCGGCAGGCTGTCATTACCGGCTTGTGCTGGATGGCGTTTGAAATGAGCGACCACCTTGCGGCGCCACCAACCAGGAGACGGGAAACATCGCCACGGACGTTGACCCACGGAAGAGCAGAAATGATTCTGGCGATCGGGGCGTCATCACCGGTTGCCATAAAGTAACCCCAAAGTGCGTCAAGCACCCATGGCCCTTGCTCCAACGGCAGCTCCAGCAGACTCGGTCGGCCATTAGCCAACAGGTTGTCAATCATCTCCTTGTGTTTCGGCATGGATTTCCTGAGCCGCTCCAAAAGCGGTTTCGCTTCTGGGTATGCCGAGTACCAGACACCCAAGATAAGTATCGGTTGATCAACTACCGGCAGAGACTTGAGCTGTTCAGCAAGAGGCTGGGCTATCGAGGGGTTCTTGGAAATGACCCCTGCGATGAACCCAATGAACGGCGGAGCCTTCTGCCCGTTCTTCATAAAGCCTTTGGAACTGGCAGATCGGATAGCTTCAGCGACGCGGTCAGGCTCAGGCTTCGTGTAGTAGTACGTTATCCAACGTCCTAGCGCATCAGCATCGGTGAACTTCTCCACGGCCGCAAACGCAGGTGAGCACACCAAAGCAACCGCGACAAGGAGTGACCGGAGAATGGCGTTCATGTTGAGGTCCAACGTTTGACATAACCGGCGCCGGCGGCCTTATCGCCAGCGTCCGTGTTGATGGATGGGTTAGGCGCGGTATTACGCACAGAATAGAATTGCCGAAAGTGCAAGCATGGCGAGGGACCCACCGAGAAATAACAGATTCA
>JAPLQX010000019.1:154556-243460 GCA_026399435.1 Rhodocyclales bacterium | reverse complement strand
GGCGTCGCGCGGATCGCGGCCGAGCAGGATCAGCTCGACGCCGCGCCACATCTGGCCGGACGACCAGGCCTTCTTGACGCGGCCGCCATCCACATCGACGTCGATACGCAGGTGGCCTTCGATACGGGTGATCGGATCAATCGTTATGCGCTTGGACATTTTCTGTCTCCATCCTTATAGCGTGAAATAATTCGTTCGGAGCGACGGGTAATAGTCGAGCGAAGCGATCTGACCAGGAACCCCCGTGAGGGGGGATGGGGGGCGGGCCTTCAATTCGCCTTTCGCGTGTTTCATCTTCTGCGGGTGAAGCTTGCTGCCATGAGCGTTAGTGAGCAGCCTGCACATCTTCCCGGGGCAGCACCGGGAAGCGACGGGTGATGATGATGTAACCGAGAACCTCGATGGCGAACATGCCGGCCGTGACGAGGACCTCGGCCAGGGTCGGGAAATACGTGAAGCCGCCCGCGTCGCCAATATTGGTCTCGTAGCCGATCAGGAATCCGTTCAAGCGCATCAGGGCGCCGCCCAGCATGAGCAGGATTCCGGCAAGGAACAGCCGCGCCGGATTGCGCCGGTTGCTCTCGGCGCCGATCAGGATAAGCGGAGCGATGCAGCAGGCCATCTCCAGCCAGAACATCAGCGCCTCGACCGAAGGCACGAAGGCTTTGGACAGCGCGCCACGCACCAGCAGGTCGCCGAAGCGCACGACGATGAACACGACGAGAATGCCCAGCATGATCTTCGCCATGGGCGTCAGCATGTGCATCTCGATCTTGCGCCGGTAGGCGGAAGATGCGACGCAGGACTCGAACAGCACCACCGCATAGCCCATGAAGATGGCTGACAACAGGTAGAGCAGCGGCAGCACCGGCGTTTGCCAGAGGGGATGCACCTGCACGCCCAATACCACCAGCAGAGTGCCCAACGAGGACTGGTGCATCATCGGCAGCACGGTTCCCAGCGCAATGATGAAGAACATCGCCTTGCTGACTTTCTTCTTTATGTCGCGCTTGCCGAACTGCTCGAGAACTACAGGCGAAAACTCGATCCACATGACGACGATGTAGAGCGAGATGCAGATCGCCACCTCGAACATCACCGAGTTCGGATTGATCGACCCGGGCCAGTACATGTTCCACACATTCCACCAGCGACCAAGGTCGAACATGACTCCGGCACCGGCCAGCGTGTAGCCGAACAAACTGGCCAGCAGGGCCGGCCGCACCAGCGGATGGTACTCACCCTTGTTGAAGATGTAGACCAGCATCGCCACCGAAAAGCCGCCGCAGGCGAAGGCCGAACCGATCACCACATCGACCGCGATCCAGATGCCCCACGGGTAGCCGTCGTTGAGGCCGGTGACGGCGCCGAGTCCGAACAGGAAACGCACCATCAATATCGCCGCCATCAGCGCGATGAGTACGCCGCAGCTCAGGGTTACGACATTGATCAGGCTGCCGCCGACGGGCGCGGGTGCCGCGTGTTGATTGTTGGCCATGATCAACCCTCCTCCTTGTCGGTCGGCTCATCGTCGGGCTTGACGTTGCGCTTGGCGACGTAGGTCATCGCGCCCAGCACGGCAAACGGCATGATCAGGTTGCCATAGAGGTTGTGCTGGATGGTCTCGGACATGGCCGCGGCCGCGTCCGGCGGCAAATTGGGCATGCCGACCTTCTCGAAGTTGACGGCGGAGAGCTTGAGTACCTGGGTGCCGCCATATTCCTTCTCGCCGTAGACGTGCTGGAGATACTTTCCTGCGGGTGTCTCGTAGCTCTGGTCGGGTTCGTTGCGCCAGCCGACGCGTTTCTTCTCGCCCTTGCCGTCCGCTTTGCCCTGCAACATCTTTTCCTGCGCCGGGCGCAGCCGACCGCGCGGGAAGCGATTGAGCTCGCCCGGCTTCATCGCCAGGCGGCGCTTGGCCTCGGCCAGCAGGTCCTCGGTGCGGCCGAACAGGGTCGCCCCGGTCGGGCAAACCTCGGCGCAGGCCGAATAATGGCCGTCCTTGTGGCGATGGCGGCACAGTTCGCACTTGCCGATGCGGCCCGTGGGCGAATCGTATTGATATTTCGGAATGCCGAAGGGACAGGCGGCGACGCAATAGCGGCAGCCGATGCACTTGTCCGGGTTATAGCCGACCACGCCGGTTTCGGGGTCCTTGGTCATTGCCGACACCGGGCAGGCCGAAACGCAGGACGGATCGCCGCAATGCATGCAGGAGGTCTTCATGAACGCGTAGCCGTTCGTCTCCTGATCCTTCACATCCATGGTGCCGTTGCGATACATCTTGATGATGTTGAAGGTATAGCCCGAGGTATCCAGCGGGGTATCCCACAGATGATCGACCGTGGAAAACTCGGGCGGGTTGTTGTTGGACTCCTTGCAGGCCGCGACGCAGGCCTTGCAGCCGACGCAGAGCGTGGCGTCATACAACAGGCCGAGCGCCTCGGGCGGCCGTGGCCTGGTTTCCCTGGCGAGGGCCGGCACCGTCGCGACGCATGCCGTGGCCGCCGCCCCGCTCGCGAGGACTCCCTTGAGAAAATCTCGCCGGGTGCCCATGATTACACCTGTGCCTTGTCTTCGGCGGCGCGTTTGTCAGAATCGCCAACGGCGCCTGCATCCCTGGCACGCTCGGCTTCCTCGGCCGCATGGGAGAGGCCGAGGTTGCGCGTCAGCATGATCGCCGCGCCCGCCGCCGCACCGGCTACCGCAGCCACAGCCGCGGCCGAGGCGAAGGAAGCGGCCTTGCCCTGCTCCTCCACGATGCGCGGATACTGCAGCGGCGGCGTAACGTTGAGCATCTTGGCCACCTGATGGATCGGCTTCTGGAAGCCCACGCCCTTTTCGGTGCAGCCGATGCAGGGATGTCCGCAGCCGACCGGCCAGTTGTTCTCGCCGGCGTCACCGAAGCCCAGCGTCGAGCAATTGGCGTAGGTTTCCGGCCCCTTGCAGCCCAGCTTGTAGAGGCAGTAGCCCTGGCGATGGCCGGCATCCCCGAACTCCATGGCGAAGCGGCCGGCATCGAAGTGAGCGCGACGCTCGCAGTTCTCGTGGATCAGACGCGAGTAGGCAAACTTGGGACGGCCCAGCTTGTCGACTTCGGGCAGTTTGCCGAAGGTCAGGAAATGCACGACCGTCGCGAGGAAATTGTAAGGATTGGGCGGGCAGCCGGGAATCGTCACCACCGGCTTGCCGAGCACCTCGGCGACACCCGCCGAACCCGTCGGACTCGAATCCGACAGCGGCGAAATCGTCGAGGGCATGCCGCCCCACGATGCGCAGGAACCGATGGCGATCACCGCCGCCGCATCGGCCGCGCATTCCTTGACCATGTCGATGGCAGTCTGGCCGCCAATCTTGCAGTAGATGCCGTTGTTCTTGGTCGGGATCGCGCCTTCGACCACCAGCACGTACTTGCCCTTGTTGGCCTGCATTGCCGACTTGCGCGCGGCTTCGGCCTGATGCCCGGCCGCGGCCATCAGCGTCTCGTGGTAATCGAGGGAGATCACGTCGAGGATCAGCTTTTCCAGCGTTGGGTGCTCGGCGCGGAGCAGCGACTCGGAACAGCCCGTGCACTCCTGGAAGTGCAGCCAGATCACGGAAGGCCGCTTGGCCGATTCGATCGCCTTGGCCACCGCAGCCTCGGCTCCCGCCGGCAGACCCATGGTCACGGCCAGCGTTGCGCAAAACTGCAGAAACTCGCGCCGCGGCATTTCGAGGCGCTGCTCGATCTCTTGCAGCGTCTTGCGGCTCGTTTCAAAGATTTCGTTCATGTCGCCCATGTCTGCCATCCCCCTCCAAGAGCCAGGCCGCGTCCGGACCTGATATCAGTAGTGGTAATGCAAGACTTGAGCCAGCTTCAGGAGTGTTCCACCTCGATCATGAATTCAACCACTTGTGAAGATTTGATTTCCATCTAAAATAATTTATTCGATTACCTGGTTTCCACACTACTAACCACCTAAGATCCGGGCTGTTGCCTGAAAGCGCGCCACAGCGCGAGGTCATAGGCGATCTTGAGACAGCCGCAGGCAATCAGCGGTGCGGCCAGCCAGCCGGCGGCAAATAGCGCGCCGCCGAGCGAAGGACTGAGCGCCGCCGCCAGGCTGCGCGGCACGGCCGTAAAGCTCGCCGCGGCAGCCCGCTCGGGCGGTGTCACCACGGCCATGACATAGGCGGAACGGGTCGGCACATCCATCTGCGACAGCGCCGCGCGCAGCAGCAGAAAGCCCAGAGCCAGCGGCAGGCCCGGAGAGAAGGCGGCGAAGATCAGAAACAGGCTGGAAGGAATATGGGTGAACACCATGGTCTTGAGCAGACCGATGCGCCTTGCCACCCACGGCGCTGCCAGCAGCGAGAGTGCGTTGAGCACGCCAATCCAGAAAAAGAAGGCTCCCGTGACGGTCAGCGAGAGTCCAAAGCGCTCGAACAGCCACAAGGCGAGGAGCGAGTTCACGATCAGCCCGCCGGCAAATGCATCGACCGAAAAGAGGACCGCGAGCTTGACCACGATGCCGCGCGAAGGCCCCAGTGGTTCAGGTGCAGCCACCTGATCCATAGCATGCCGTTCGGGCAACCGCGCATACAACAGGCAGAGCAGCGCGCCGACGCCCGCATAGGCGACGAACATGCCGCGCAACGCCGTCAAGCGGTCGATCCCCAGACCGGTCAGGACATCCGGCACGGCGGCGGCCAGCGCACCCAATGCCGCAAAGAGCGCGCCCGTCAGGCTGTAGCGCGCGAACAACCGGGTGCGAGCATCGCCCTCGGCCGCCAGCGACAGTCGGGAATGCTCCAGCGGCAGGAAGACGCTGACATCGCCCGAGCTTGGATTCAGCGTGCCGACAAAGGCCACCAGCAACAACGGCCAGAATGCGGACAAGCCGGCGAAGCCCAGCCCGGTTGCCGTCATCAGCAGCGCCGCGCCCAGCAGCAACAGGCGCTGGGAGGCCCGATGCCCCCAGGCGCCAAGCGCCAGCGTGGCCAGCGCCGAACCGAGCAGAGTGGCGGTACTCAGCAGGCCCACCTGCCAGGTGCCATAGCCCAGCGCCAACAGGTAGGCCGGCAGCAGCACCGCGACATAACCATCGACAAAGGCACGCAGTCCGCGCCCGACCAGCAGCAGGCGAACCTCGTGCGCTGCGCCTGCTGGGATGTTCATTTCAGACCCAGCAAGCGCCCTGCTTTTTTCAGTGGACTCATGGGCGTGAATGCGCGCAGGCGGCATACAGCGCGTCGTAAATGACCATGCCATGGCGCAGCATCTCGTGGTCATCGGCGAAGTTGAGCGACAGCCCCGCCGATACCGCAAGCAATCCGGCGGCCTCGGGAGCGAGATCGGGCCGGCCGGTATCTGCCGCACGCACGATCAGCGCGAGCTTGTCCAGTGCGGGATCGCGCAGCTCGTACTTGTGGATGAAGGCATCGAAGGAGCACTCATCGCCGTGATGCCCCAGTTCCGCACCTTTGACGTCGTAGGGCGTGGCGCCGGTTTCCGCGGCCACTTTTTCCACCTGCCCGGCCGGCACGTAGAGGAACTCGGCGCCGGGGTCGATGAAGTTGATGATCAGCCAGGGGCAGGCGATGCGGTCGATCTTCGGGTGTTCGCGAGTGATCCATTTCACAAGACTTCTCCTCAGCGAATGAAGGACAGGCCAAGTCCCAGCAAGGCGCACACGCCGATCACTTTCATGATGTCGGCCTTGTACTTCCATAGTGCGACAAATGAAACGATGGCGATGACCACCGGGATCGCGTCGAACGGGCCACCAAAGGGTGCCGCGTTCGTCGCTTTGGGCCAGAAGGTGTGCCAGGCGAAGAAGGCCGCCAGGTTGAGGATCACCCCGACCACCGCCGCGGTGATGGCGGTCAGCGGCGCGGTGAATTTCAGTTCGCCGCGCGTGGCTTCGACCAGCGGACCGCCGGCGAGGATGAACAGGAAGGATGGCAGAAAGGTGAAGAAAGTTGCCACCGCAGCACCGGCGATTCCCGCCGCCACGGGATTGCCGGCTACCGACTTGGTGACTCCGCCCAGATAGCCGACCCAGGTCACAATCATGATCAGGGGCCCCGGTGTGGTTTCGCCCAGGGCCAGGCCATCCATCATCTGCGGCCCAGTGAGCCAGCCGAAGTGCTCCACGGCACCCTGATACACATAGGGCAGCACGGCGTAAGCGCCGCCGATGGTGAGAAAGGCCGCCTTGGTGAAAAATTCGCCGACGTTGTAGAGATCCTTGCTGCCGCTGATCGCCAGCATCGACGCCGCCCAGATTGCGACGAAGGCGCCCGTCGTCAGGCCCAGCTTTCCCCATGAGAACTTCGCATGTACCGGCGGCGGTGTGTCGTCGTCGATGATAGCCGGGCCGTATTGCTTGTTGCTGGCGCCGTGGCCGCCGCCCGCCTTGAACTTGGCCGGCAGCAGCTTGCCGCCGATGGCGCCGAGAATGCCTGCGCCCAGCACGATCCACGGGAAGTCGATATCGAAGAAAAAGATACCGACGAAGGCCAACGCCGCGATGGCCAGCAATACTTCGTTCTTGATCGAGCGCGAGCCGATGCGCCAGGCAGCGAACAACACCACCGCGACCACGGCCGGTTTGATGCCATAGAAGATACCCGCAACCGCCGGCACATCGCCGAAATTCAGGTAAATGCCGGCCAGCAACGAGAGCAGCACGAAGGACGGCAGGAAGAACAGCACGCCGGCCATCACCCCGCCACTGATGCCATGCATCAGCCAACTGATGTAGATCGCCAGCTGGGTCGCCTCCGGACCCGGCAGCAGCATGCAGTAGTTGAGCGCATGCAGGTAGCGATGCTCGGAGATCCAGCGCCGACGCTCGACCAGATCCTGATGCATCATCGCGATCTGCCCGGCCGGGCCGCCGAAGCTGATGAAGCCGAGCTTGAGCCAGTACTTGAAGGCTTCGCCCAAGGTCGGCGTCGGCGGCGCGGCGGTGGGGACGGTTGTTTCACTCATCGTGATTTTCCTGTTGGTAGTTCTGGTAAAGGTTGTCGAGGACGCGACTCGCCTCGGTCAGCAATTTGTCGTCATCGGGCGCGGCGGCTCTTGCACCGGCCAGCACCGCCTCGATGCCAGCCGCCTCGGCCACCGGCACGCCGCCGACGTCGAGGCAATGGACGATGGCGGCAATTCGGGCAATGGCGGGATCGCTGTCGAGACCGAAACTCGCCGCCAGTACTTCAAACGTGACGCGGCCGCCGACATGGGTGAAGGCGGCGCCGTCGAAGTCGAAGCCGAGCGCCGACTTCGGGCATTTCTTCGGATTGTCGAGCCAGAGAAATTTCGCCTTTTTGTCGATGAAACGGCGGATCAGCCAGGCCGATGCCATGCGATCGACCCAGAGGTCTTTGCGCGTCGCCCAGGTTCGGGCTGAATAGTCGGCGCTGGCGAGACGGCGAATCCGGCCCGCAGTTGCCGAAGGCTCGCCGCTGGCCGCCGCTTCGAGCGCCGCGAGCGCCTCCTGGGCCTGACGGCGGGCCTCGCCGGGGAAATAGTCGATGGCGACCAGTGCCGCCAGATCGCGGCGCAGGCCGCGCAGCACCTTGGCATCCCCGGCATCGGCAGCGGCGATCGCGGCCAGCAGGCGGGCGTACTCCGCAGTGCGATCGAACAGCGCAACGATTTCAGTCTGCTGCGCTTCGTTGCGCCCGCCAAGACGGTAGATATCGGCCGTGCCCTGCACTGCACGAACGTCGTCGGCAACTTGTGCCAATGCAGCGGCATGTTCCGCAGACTCGGGAAGCAGATACACCCCGTCGCGCAAGGTCGCGCAACCCAAGGCGCGCAGCGCGCGCCAGATGCGCATGCGACCGGCGGATTGGCGTGTCGGCAGGCTGACAAAAAGGGCGAGGAACTCCATAGGCATTCACATCAGAAAGTTGACGTGAACACTATAACTGCTTTATTTACTATATAACAATTTTTCTTAGCCGTTCGGGTCAGGCCAGGGGCTGAAACAGCACGTCGAGATCGCCGGCGGTAATCAGATGGCCACCGCCTTCGCCGCCCTCGCCGCCTTTTTTCATCAACTGATCGGCGAGGCCGCGCTTGCGGTCTTGCAGGGCGAGGATTTTTTCTTCCACCGTGCCCTGCGTCATCAGCTTGTACACGAACACCGGCTTGTGCTGGCCGATGCGATGGGCGCGGGCCGTGGCCTGCTCTTCGACCGCCGGGTTCCACCAGGGATCGTAATGGATCACGGTATCGGCGGCAGTCAGGTTGAGGCCGGTGCCGCCGGCCTTGAGGCTGATCAGGAACAGCGGAACGCGGCCCTCCTGAAAGTCGCTGATCGGCGTTTCGCGGTCGCGGGTCTGGCCGGTGAGCTTGGCATAGGCGATGCCGCGCTTTTCCAGTTCCAGCTCGATCAATCCCAGCATCGAGGTGAATTGCGAGAACAGCAGCACCTTGCGGCCCTCGTCCAGCAATTCATCGAGCATTTCCATCAGGGTCGCCAGCTTGGCCGAATGGGCGTGGCCCTTTTTCACCAGCGCTTCGGCGGCGGGCAGTTTCACCAGACGCGGGTCGCAACAGATCTGCCGCAGCTTCAACAGTGCATCGAAAATCATGATCTGGCTGCGGCCGACGCCCTGTTCGGTCAGCACCAGGCGCAGCTTGCGGTCGAAGGCCACGCGCAGGGATTCGTACAGATCGCGCTGGCCGCCCTCGATCTCCACCCAGCGCACCATCTCGGTCCGCGGCGGCAGGTCCTTCAGCACCTGTTCCTTGGTTCGCCGCAGCAGGAAAGGCCGCACCCGCTCGGCGAGGCGGACGCGCATTTCTTCGTCGCCCAGCTTTTCGATCGGGGTGCGGAACACCTGGGTAAAGCGCTTGGCATTACCGAGCAGGCCCGGCATCAGGAAGTCGAACTGCGCCCAGAGTTCGCCCAGATGGTTCTCCAGCGGCGTACCGGTCAGCGACAGGCGATGGCGCGCACGCAGCGAGCGCGCCACCTGGTGCGACTGCGCCTTGGGATTCTTGATGAACTGGGCCTCGTCCATCACCAGCAGATGGTATTCATGCGCCAGCAGGGTGTCGCGGTCGCGCACCAGCAGCGGGTAAGTGGTCAGCACCAGGTCGGCCTGCGCGATCTCGTCGAAATGCCGGGCGCGGTCCTTTCCATGCAGGATGAGTACCTTGAGCCCGGGCGCAAACTGCGCCGCCTCGTCGCGCCAGTTGGCCATCAGGCTGGTAGTGGCCACCACCAGGCTGGGGCGATCCGCCCGGCCCGAGGCCTTTTCCAGATGCAGGTGCGCCAGCGTCTGAACCGTCTTGCCCAGGCCCATGTCATCGGCAAGAATGCCGGCCAGGCCGTATTCGCGCAGGAATTGCAGCCAGTCGAGGCCGACCTGCTGATAGGGGCGCAGCGTGGCGGTGAATCCGGGCGCCGGCAAATAGCGGGTCATGCCGGAGAAATCGCGCAGGCGCCGGCCGAGGTCGCGCAACTCCTCGCCGCCTATCCATTGCGTCGGCAGATCGTCCAGCCCGGCCAGGGCCGCGGCATTGTGGCGCGACAGGCGCGGCCGGTCCTCATCAAGGAATTCGAGCAAGGGCAGCAGCCACGCCTTCAGGCGCCCCACAGGCACCGGCAGGATGCGGCGCGCGTCCAGCGCCACCGGGAAGGTCTGGCTGTCGTCAAGACCGCGCACGACACCGAGCAGATCCGGCTCCTCGCGCAGCAGGCGCAGCAGCGGTGGCACCAGGCTCACGCGTTGCCCGTCGACGGTTACGCCGAGGTCCAGATCGAACCAGTCGCTGCCGACCGACTCTTCGACCGCGACGAACCACTCTTCGGCCTGGGTGATGCAATACGGGAAATCCTCGGCAAAGACCACCGGGACGCCCTGCCGTTCGAGTTCGGCGACACCTTCATTGAGAAAGGCCAACCAGCCCATGGCATCGTTGCGCACCGGCATCAGGCCGTCCTCGGTACCCTCGAGACGCTGATAGTTGCCCAGGCTGCGCTGCCAGCTCTCCAGGCCGACTGTCTGCAGCAAGTGCCATACTTTGCTTTCCGTTTCAAGATCGCGCTGCAAGGTCCGCCACTGTCCGCCGACCCGCTGCCGCATGAACGCCGAAGGCCGCTCGCCGCCCACCACCGTCAGTCCGTGCGGATAGTCGAAATACAGCACGGCGAGCGCCAGATCGTCGTGCAGACGGCTCATGGCCATGTAACGAAAGCGCCCCTGCGTCAGCATCAGGCGCGCCACCGGCTTGCCTGCCGCCACGGCCTCTGGCGCATCGGGCAGCGGCAGTGCAAGATGCCGCTCACGCGCCAGCTGTGCCAGTTGCTGCCGCACCAGGGGGGCGTCGGCTTCGTTCAGCGCCGGTGCCGCCATGAGTTGCTGCAAAAGATGCGCCGACAAATCCGACTGCAGTTCGCCGACGACGCCGGCCTCGGTATCCAGATAGAAGGGCGGCCAGGTCGGGATCATCTGCAAGGAGGCCGGCAGGTCGAAGGCCAGTTGCTGCAGGCCCGCCGGATTGTGGGTCCACGACAGGGCGAGCGGCCGTGGCGCACCGGACGCCAGCAGCAGTTCGACCAGGCCGTCGAGGTACAGCCTTCCCGTGCGCAACGCCAGGCGCAGCAGCAGGGCGCCCGTCTCGCCGGTCAGGTCGACCGTTTCATTGTAGAAATAGCCGCCGCCGGCCTGCAAGGCCAGAAACAGGCGCAGCGGCGCTATATCCTCGTCGAGGATGAAGTCGCGATGACTGCGTGCGCTGCCAAGGTCGTAGGGCTGCGGACGGTAAACTGCCGGCTTGCCGAAGCCGCCCTTCTTCAGGGGACGACTCTTGCCCAGACTGAGGCTGGGCGGATTCCCCGGCCGCAGCAGATAGACCACGCGCCCCTGGGCGCTCCTTGCAGGCGGCTTTTGTGTCGCCGGCTCGTCGAGCGAGCCCAGCCAGGCCAGTGCCGCCGCGCTGGGCTCGGGGGAATCCGTTTCAGCCCATCGCGACTCGGTCCCGTGCCCGGCAAGAGTTCCAACGCCCTCAGCCTGCCCCAAGGACAGCAGCACCGCGACGACATGCTTGCAATTCTCCCGCATCGGACACATGCAGGCGCTGTCGATGTCCACCAGCGCGCCGCCCTGATCCACTTCCAGCCAGAGATCGACCTCGTAGGGATGCACGCGGGTGCCCTGAACATCAGCTTCGACGTGGATTTCGCCGGGCGCCCGCTCCACGCTTTTCATCCGCACCCGTCCCTCGGCGGCGTAATCCCGGCCTCTTTGCACCGTTCCCGCGTCAAACAGCCCCGGAAACTCGGCCAGCACGTCGCTGTTTGAAAAAAGATTGACAGTCATTCAGATAATGGAGGAGGGGCGGACGCTCACAGTCGCGGGTCGACGACCATAGCACATACCGACCGTCATTGAGGCTTCCAATAGAGGACCACCTCGGCTATCTGGATGCTCTGCAACGCGGATAGCGGTCGTCACGACTGCATAGACACTAACCGCTGCAACTTCCAAAATATTTCATAAGCAATTGATTCTGGACAGCTTATCAAGCTATCGCTGACAGGCATGGATTTTGTATGATGTTTTGACTAAACTTCATATCACCCACTGCTGACAAGGCTGCCACCCATGGATTTGCCCACCGACTGGATCGCCCTCCTCGCCCTGGTTTTCATCCTTGGTGCCAAGCACGGGCTCGACGCCGACCATCTCGCCACCATCGACGGACTGACGCGCTACAACCTGCGCATCGCCCCTGCCCGCGCCCGCTGGTGCGGCTCCCTGTTCTCCCTCGGCCATGGCGCCATCGTCATGCTGATTGCACTGGGCGTCGGCTTGGCCTCGACGCACTGGACGGTGCCGGAGTGGATGGAAGATGTCGGCACATGGATTTCCATCGGCTTTC
This sequence comes from Rhodocyclales bacterium, assembly GCA_026399435.1. Classification (GTDB taxonomy): domain Bacteria; phylum Pseudomonadota; class Gammaproteobacteria; order Burkholderiales; family Rhodocyclaceae; genus Sulfuritalea. The sequence continues at coordinate 231,576 of JAPLQX010000019.1, read as the reverse complement.
TGACGGCACTCGGCATTCTCAACCTGCGCGCCGTGCTGACGGCGCCGGCTGGCGAATTGGTCGCCACCATCGGCATCAAAGCAGGGCTGTTGCGTCGCCTGCAGGCCACCTCGCATCCGCTGGCGATTGCCGCCGTAGGCTCGCTGTTCGCACTTTCCTTCGACACCATGAGCCAGGCCGCGCTGTTTGCCGTTACCGCCACCCAGCATGGCGGCGTGGCCCACGCCCTGATCCTCGGCCTGACGTTCACCACCGGCATGCTGCTGGCCGACGGCGCCAATGGCCTGTGGATCGCCCGCCTGCTGCGCCGCGCCGACCATCGCGCCCGCATCGCTTCACGGGTCATGGGCCTGACGGTCGCCGCCATCAGCCTTTCGGTGGCGGGCTTCGGCCTCGCGCGCTGGCTGCGTGCCGATGTTTCGCACTGGTACGAAGGCAAGGAACTGATGGTCGGGGCTGGCGTCATCGTCTTGCTGGCCACCAGCTTTGTGCTTGGCAGCATGCTGGCGCGCGGCCAGCGCTTCGCCGGCGCCACGAGCGATTGATCTTTTTTTGCCTGGCGTTATGAGGATTTCTTTTTTCGTCATACCAATCTTGCTGCTGGCAATTGCTGCCGCACATGCCGGTGGCCTGCAAACCCTGGAAACCGTGGTCGTCACACCGCGCGACGACGAAGGCTTGATCGGCGAAGCCGGCAGCGCGTCGGAGGGTACCGTCACTGCAAAGCAGCTGGAAAACCGTCCCCTGCTGCGACCGGCCGAAATCCTCGAAGTCGTCCCCGGCCTGATCATTTCCCAGCACAGTGGCGACGGCAAGGCCAACCAGTACTACCTGCGCGGCTTCAATCTCGACCACGGCACCGACTTCGCCGCCAGCGTCATGGGCATGCCGGCAAACCAGCCCACCCATGCCCATGGCCAGGGCTATCTGGATCTGCACTTTCTGATCCCGGAACTGGTCGAGCACATGCACTACCGCAAGGGGCCCTATGCCGCCGAGGCCGGCGACTTCGCCACAGCCGGTTCGGCCAGCATCGACTACGTCCGCAAGCTCGATGCGCCCTTCGCCCAGCTCAGCATCGGCCAGAACAGCTACCGGCGCGGTCTGCTCGCCGGCTCGCCCGCAGCCGGTAGCGGGAACCTGCTTTATGCCGTCGAATGGACCGAGAACAACGGGCCCTGGCAGCTGCCGGAGAACATAGGCAAGTTCAATACCCTGCTGCGCTATAGCCACGGAAGCGAAGACAACGGCTGGTCGCTGGCAGCGATGGCCTACCGCGCCCAATGGGCCTCCACCGACCAGGTGCCGCAGCGCGCCCTTGACGCCGGCCTGATCTCGCGCTTCGGCAACCTCGACGCCAGCGACGGCGGCCGCTCGTCGCGCCACAGCCTGTCCGGCGAATGGTCGGCGCGCACGCCGCAACGCTGGGCCCGCGCCAATGCATATTTCATCGACTCCAAACTGAATCTCTGGTCGAACTTCACCTTCTGCCCGAATGATCTGGCGAACAGCGGCAACTGCAATCGCGGCGACCAGTTCGAGCAGGCCGACTCGCGCAAGATCTATGGCCTGAATCTGGCACATACCTGGTATGAAAAATTGACCGGCCTCCCGGCTGATCTCACGCTGGGCCTGCAATCCCGCGTCGATGACATCGGCAAGGTCGGCCTCTATGCCACCACCCGACGCCAGCGCTGGGGAACGGTGCGCGAGGACAGCGTCAGGGAATCCGGCATCGCGCTCTACGGCCAGGCGCAGGTGCAATGGCTGGAAAAATTCCGAAGCATCGTCGGCCTGCGGGGCGATGCCTACCGCTTCAAGGTGGACAGTGACACGGCCGCCAATTCGGGCCAGGTCAGCGACCGCATCATGAGCCCCAAGCTGGCCCTGATCTTCGGCCCCTGGGCAAAGACCGAGTATTACGTTAACGCCGGCTACGGTTTTCACAGCAACGATGCGCGCGGCGTGACGGCGAAGGTCAATCCCGATTTTCGCGATGCCGCCAATTTCGGCACCGCGGTCGACACCTCGACGCCGCTGGTGCGCGCCAAGGGCTATGAACTGGGCCTGCGCAGCGCGCTGGTGCCGAAGTTGCAAACCTCGTTGGCCCTGTGGCGGCTCGATCTGGCGTCTGAACTGGTATTTGTCGGCGACGCCGGGACCACGGAGCCCAGCTTCCCCAGCCGCCGCGTCGGCATCGAATGGGCCAACTACTGGACCCCCGCGCGCGCCCTAACGGTGGACGCGGACCTTGCACTGTCCCGCGCCCGCTTCACGCGCATCGACGCCACCGTGCCGGGGTCTTGGATTCCCGGCGCCATCGAGCGAACGCTGTCGGTCGGCGCGTCATGGGACAGCGGCGGAGAATGGAGCGGCGGCATGCGCCTGCGCTACTTCGGCCCGCGCGCGCTGATCGAGGACAACTCGGTGCGCTCGAAGGCCTCGACCATCGTCAATCTGCAGGCCGGCTACCGCTTCGACCGGAAAATCAAACTCAGCCTCGACGTGCTCAATGCCTTCGACAGCAAGGTCAGCGACATCGACTACCTGTATGAATCGCAACTCGCGACCGAAGCGGTGGCCGTCAGCGACATCCATACCCACCCGGCGGAACCCCGCACCCTGCGACTGACGCTGCGCGTGGGCTTCTGAAGGCCCTATTCGCCGTATCGCCATCCGCTACGGCGAGGAGAGCGTCTTTTGCTCGACCGCCTTGTAGCGCAGTTGTTTCATCAGCGCCGACTCTCCGGCAATTCAGTCGAGCTCGACCAGACCGTGCGGCGTGCGGATGTAGGCCACCAGTTGCGGCGCTTCACCTACGGCGCAGGGATGCACATCCAGCCGTGACGCCAGATCGAGGGCCGCCAGCGCGATCCTGATGCGCTCCGGCTGCGGATGGAAGCCTTCGAGTTTCATCAGCCGGCAGCCGCGATCGGGCAGCCTCGACGCCGGATGGAACGGCACATCCCATTGGATCAGCGTCGGCACCAGGCCGTCGCCTAGCAGATGGCCGTCGGGCGGCACGCTGATGCGCCAGCGATAGTCGCCGCGCTCCATGGGCAGGATGTCACCCGGCGCTTCGGTGCTGGCAGCGGCGTCGCGCAGAATGTCGTCGCTGCGCGCCACCCAGTGGATCAGTCGCGGCCGGTCTGCCGGCAGCGCCTCCGGCAGATCAAGCGCAAACCAGCGCGGCCGCCCCGGCGGTGGCGCCTGCGGGTCGATCGCGATCAGTTCCAGGTAGAAGCTTTCGCCCAGATGCAGCAGACGATTGTGGGTGCCCATGCGGCTGTGCCGGCCGCCTTGCTCGAGCGCGACACCCAGGCGCTCCTCCAGCCACGCCGTGCCGCGATCGAGGTCGCGCGCAGCGAGGACGAGGTGATCCGGTACCGCCACGCCTAGGTTTTTGGCTTCAGATGGACATGGCCGTGGGAACGGCCGACAGGCGTATAGCCGTGATGATGTCCGCGCCCGGAATCGATCTCGACGTCGATCAGGTTGAGCTGGCCGTGGCGCACGCCGCGCTCGGCGATCAGCGCATCGGAAAAGTCGCGCACCGCTGCGGTCGGCCCGCGCAGGATGACGCTTTCGAGGCAGTTCTCGTGATCGAGATGGGCGTGCAGCGTCGCCACCGTGAGATCGTGCTGCCCGTGCTGCAAGGTGGTGAGCCTTTCGGCCAGATCACGCTCATGGTGGTTGTAGACGTAGGACAGGTTGGCCACGCAGTACTTCGCCTCGCCGCGCTTTTGCCGGGCCTGTTCAAGATGTGCGCGCAGCAGATCGCGCACCGCTTCGGAGCGGTTCTTGTAGCCGCGCTCGGCGATCAGCCGGTCGAATTCGGCGGCCAGATCAGCGTCAAGGGAAATCGTGATCCGCTCCATCTCAGGACATTCCCTTCATTTCCATGACTTGTTCAACCACGCCGCCGCGCTTGAGAAATTCCAGCCGATGCTCCCGTTCCATCTTTACCACGCGGTCCAGATAATCAAGATTGCGGTCGATCGATTCCATGTAGAAATCCCGATCGGCATCCTGCTCCTGGCCAAAATGCTTCTTCAGGTGCGCCGAAAGGCCATTCAGATCCTTGTCGAGACGGGTCTTGGTCATGCGATAAAAACCGGAGGTGCCTTCCAGCAGTTCGTGGACACTTCCAAAGCCGCCCATCTGCGCTTCCTCGAATTCGAAGTAGAGGAACAGCAGGCGTTCGATGTACTCGCGATTGGCCATCTGGCCGATCAGATCGGCGGTGGCCGTGGCGTAGGCGGCACGCTGCTGTTGCGGGTCGTCGAACTGCACCCAGTCGGGGTGCTTGCGATGGTCGGTAAGCAGAATCACCTTGGTCGTGGTTTCGAGCAGGTGCGGCGGCAAAGCGGACATATGCCGCCTGGCAAAGTCCACTCCACGCAGCACATGGCTGCTGGTGAACTGCGCACCGGTGCCGCTGGCCTCCTCGTCGCTCATCAGGTAGCCGACATCGTGCAACAGGGCGCCGATCAGCGCGGCATCGATGTGATCGGCATCCAGCCCCTGGCCGGCCAGATGCAAGCCGTGCAGCATGCGTGCGGCACACAGCACGACCTCATTGGTATGGGTACGGTTGTGATACAGCGTCTTCAGCTTCTGATAGCCCGGCAGCTGGCCGTCGAAGGCGCGATCCAGCAGTTGGAAAGTATCGGCAACCCGCGTCAGGTCATGGCCCGGCGCAAAACCGAGAACGATCCTGGCGACCTCCGCCTCGACTTCTGCGGTATCGCGGGTGTTGCCCAGCGCAGCAAAGGGGCTGTCGTAGATCATTGGCTTGCGTTGCGCAAGGTCAGAATAATTGAAGTTAAATGCTAGCAGAGCGCCATCCGAAAAACTGCCGGCACGACAAAAACCTTCTGTTTTGGCTGTTTCGCGCGACGTCGAGCGCGGCAGCCATAGCTAGAATGTTGACCCAGATTAAATCGCCGCAACACTACCGCGTTATGCTGCATTGCACTCACAATGCACCAGGCATCTTCTGCAGAGGGTCTTGCCATGTCAGACATCGATATGATCGACGCCGTTGTTGACCGCCACCGCCGCGACGGCACGCGGCTGGTACAGATCCTGCGCGAGATCCAGGAACAACTCGGCTGGCTCTCGCCCGCCACGCTGACCCGGGTGGCCGATGCGGTCGGCTGGCCGCGCGCCGAAGTGAGCGGCACCGCGTCCTTCTACAGCTTCTTCCACAAGCGCCCGCGCGGCAGGTATTGCGTGCTCTGGTCCGACAACATCACCGACCGCATGCTGGGTAATGCCGACCTGATGGATGCCATGTGCAAGAAGCTCTGGCTGGAGCCGGGCCGTGTCTCGGAAGATGGCCTGGTCAGCGTGAACACCACCTCCTGCACCGGCATGTGTGACCAGGGTCCGGCGCTGCTGGTGAACTACCGCGCCATGACGCGCATGACGCAGGCCCGGCTGGGCGAGATGGTCGGCCTGATCCGCAACGAAACCCCCATCGCCGAATGGCCGGCCGAATGGTTTGGCGTTGAAGACAACATCCGCCGCAAGGACATTCTCCTCGCTCACGACCTCGTCCCCGGCCAGGCGCTGTCCGCCGCGCTGGAGCGCGGCCCGGAAAAAATGCTGGCCGAGATCAAGGATGCCCGCCTGCGCGGCCGCGGCGGCGCCGGCTTTTCGACGGGCCTCAAATGGGAAGCCTGCCGCAACGCCGAAGGGCATGGAGCGGGTGCCGCGCATTATGTCGTCTGCAATGCCGACGAAGGCGAGCCGGGCACCTTCAAGGATCGCGTGCTGCTGACCTCCTATGCCGACCTGGTGTTCGAGGGCATGAGCATCGCAGGCCTGGTGGTCGGCGCGAAGAAAGGCCTGCTCTACCTGCGCGGCGAATACCGCTACCTGCTCGAACCCCTGGAGTCGGCGCTGGCGGTGCGGCGCGAAGCCAGACTGCTGGGGAAAAACATCCTCGGCAGCAACTTCGAATTCGATATCGAAATCCATCTCGGTGCCGGCGCCTATATCTGCGGCGAGGAATCCGCCCTGATCGAATCGCTGGAAGGCAAGCCGGGGCGGCCCCGCATCCGGCCGCCCTTCCCCGTCACCAAAGGCTATCTCGGCCAGCCGACCACGGTCAATAACGTCGAGACGCTCGCCGCCTCCTGCCTGATCGCCGCCCACGGCAGCGAATGGTATGCGCAGCATGGCACCGAGAAATCGACCGGCACCAAGATCCTTTCCGTCAGCGGCGACTGCGAGCGCCCCGGCATCTATGAGTACCCCTACGGCGTCACCGTGCGCCAGGTGCTCGAAGATTGTGGCGCCACCGACTCGCAGGCAGTGCAGAATTCCGGCCCGTCCGGCGTGTGCGTGGCGGAAGCGGAGTTCGACCGCAGGATTGCCTTCGAGGATCTGCCCACGGCCGGCGCCTTCATGGTCTTCGACGAAACCCGCGACATGTTCGAGGTGGCGCGCAACTTCGCCCACTTCTTCGCCCACGAGTCCTGCGGCTTCTGCACTCCCTGCCGGGTCGGCACGACGCTGGTGCGCAACATGATGGACAAGATCGCGCGTCAGCACGGTTCGCCCTACGATATCGACGAGCTATTCAAGCTGCATCGCCTGATGCAGGGCGCCAGCCACTGCGGGCTGGGCAACAGCGCCTGCAATCCGGTGTTCGACACGCTCAACAAGTTCCGCCCCGCCTACGAACGCCGGCTCCAGTCGCTCGACTACGAACCGGCCTTCGATCTCGACGCGGCCCTGTCGCAGGCGCGCCAGATGACCGGCCGCGACGACGCCGGCGCGCATTTACAAAATGAGGCCGACGCATGAACGCCAACAATATATTCCAGCTCGACGGCGAAGATATCCCCTTCCGCTCGGGGCAAACCATCATGCAGGCGGCTACCCACCATGGCACCTACATCCCCCACCTGTGCTGGCACCCGGATTTCGCCGCGCACGGTTCCTGCAAGCTGTGTACCGTCAAAGTCAATGGCCGTTTCGGTTCGTCCTGCACCACGGAAGCGCAGCCCGGCATGAATGTCGAGAACCGCACAGCCGAGCTCGACGACAAGCGCCGTACGCTGTTGCAGATGTTCTTCGTCGAGGGCAACCACTTTTGCCCTTCCTGCGAGAAAAGCGGCAACTGCACTTTGCAGGCGACGGCCTACGAACTGAAAATGATGTCGCCGCACTTCGACATGTTCTATCCCGACCGTCCGGTGGATGCCTCGCATCCCGACATCCTGCTCGATTTCAACCGCTGCATCATGTGCAGCCTGTGCGTCACGGCCTCGCGCGAGGTCGATGGCAAGAATGTCTTCGCCATGGGCGGGCGCGGCATTCTCGGCCGCCGCATCCATATCAACAGCGAGTCCGGCAAGCTCGCCGATACCGATTTCGCGGCGACGGACCGCGCGGCGAGCATCTGCCCGGTGGGCGTGATCCTGCGCAAGCGCAAGGGCTTCGCCGTGCCCATCGGCGAACGCAAATACGACCTCGCACCAATCAGCGCGCAGGTCAAGGAGGCAGCGCCATGAACGCAGCCCCGTCCCCACCCAAAAAGCTGCGTGTTGCCACCACCAGCCTCGCCGGATGTTTCGGCTGCCACATGTCCTTCCTCGATATCGACGAACGTCTGCTGAAGCTGCTCGACCTGATCGAATTCGACCGCTCGCCGCTGACCGACATCAAGCACTGCGGCCCTTGCGATTTGGGTCTCATCGAAGGCGGGCTGTGCAATGCAGAGAACGTGCATGTGCTGCGCGAATTCCGCACCCACTGCAAGATCCTGGTGGCCGTGGGCGCCTGCGCGATCAACGGCGGCCTGCCGGCACAGCGCAACCATCTCGACCTGCGCGACGTGCTCGAAGAGGTGTATCAGACCGAACACCTGCTCGGCCGCGGCGGCATCCCCAACGACCCGGAACTACCCCTGCCGCTCAACAAGGTGCACCCGATCCATGAAGTCGTGAAAGTGGATTACTTCCTTCCCGGCTGTCCGCCATCCGCCGATGCGATCTGGAAGTTGCTGACCGACCTGCTGGCCGGTCGCACGCCCACACTTGGGCACGGCCTGCTCCACTACGACTAAGTTATCACCAAGTTACGACCGAGACCGCCATGAACCTCGAACTCGAAACTGCCATCTCCCCCGAAAAGCTGCGTCGCGTCGCCATCGATCCGGTGTCACGGGTCGAGGGCCACGGCAAGGTCACGATCCTGCTCGACGACGACAACAAGGTGCATCAGGTGCGCCTGCACATCGTCGAGTTCCGCGGCTTCGAAAAGTTCATCCAGGGGCGCCCCTACTGGGAAGTGCCGGTGATGGTGCAGCGCCTGTGCGGCATCTGTCCGGTCTCGCACCACCTGGCCGCCTCGAAGGCGCTGGACATGATGATGGGCGTGAAGCAGCTCACGCCGACGGCGGAGAAGGTCCGCCGCCTGATGCACTACGGCCAGATCCTGCAATCGCACGCCCTGCACTTCTTCCATCTGGCCTCGCCCGACCTGCTGTTCGGCTTCGGTTCCGACGTCGCCGCACGAAATGTGGTCGGGGTCATCGCCGCGCATCCGGAGATTGCCAGGAAGGGCGTGCTGCTGAGGAAATTCGGCCAGGAGATCATCCGCATGACGGCCGGCAAGCGCGTGCATGGCACCGGTTCGGTCCCCGGCGGCGTGAACAAGTCGCTCGCGCCCGACGATCGCGCGGAACTGATCAAGGACATCTACCAGATGGTGGCCTGGAGCCGCGAGGCGGTCGGCATGATCCGCAACCTGTTCGAACAGAACCTCGCCGAGTACAACGAATTCGGCCGCTTCCGCTCCGCCGGCATGTGCCTGGTGCGGGCCGACGGTGCCATGGATCTCTACCACGGCGGCCTGCGCGCACGCGACATCGACGGCAACACCCTGTTCGACCATTTCAACTATGGCCGCTACTGGGAGGTCATCGAAGAGGACGTCAAGCCCTGGTCCTACATGAAGTTCCCCTTCTTCAAATCGCTTGGCCCGGATGAAGGATCCTACCGGGTCGGGCCGCTGACCCGCGTCACCCAGTGCGACAGCATCCCGACGCCGCTGGCCGACAAGGAGCGCGAAGAATTCATGGCCTTCGACGGCGGCAGCGTCACCGGGGCGACGCTGGGCTACCACTGGGCGCGCATGATCGAAATGCTGCATGCCGCCGAGAGCATCAAGGACCTGCTCCACGACGACGACATCAGCGGCCACGACCTGATGGCCACCGGCCAGCGCCAGGAGCGCGGCGTCGGCGTCATCGAAGCGCCGCGCGGCACGCTGATCCACCACTACCGCGTCGATGAAAACGACCTGGTGATCCGCGCCAACCTGATCGTGTCGACCACGCACAACAACCAGGCGATGAACACCGCCGTGCGCGAAGTGGCGAAGAAATACCTCAACGGCCGCGAAATCACCGAAGGGTTGCTCAACCACATTGAAGTCGCGATCCGCGCCTTCGATCCCTGCCTCTCCTGCGCCACCCATGCGCTGGGACAGATGCCGCTCGAAGTCGCAATAGTCGGCGCTGACGGTACGGTGATCGACGAGGCCACGCGCGACCATCGCGGCCTGACGCACGAAATTCACAACATTCCCTGACCACCCCCGCAATCACCACGGAGACAACAAGATGAAAAAGCTGCTCGTAGCATTGTTCGTTCTGTGCGCCGCCGCCCAGGCCCAGGCGCAAGACAAGGCCCAGCTCGACAAGGCAAAGGCCGAGGGCAAGGCTTCGTTCTATGCCAACATCACCGCCGTCGAGCCGATCATCAAGGCGTTCACGACCGATACCGGCGTCACCGGCGAGTACACGCGGATTTCCACATCCAAGTTCGTCGCCACGATGATCACCGAGTTCGAGGCCGGCAAGCTGATGGCCGACGTGGTGCAGGCGCCGCTGCCGGTGCTCGACCTGCTCAAGGAAAAGGGCGTGCTGGCGACCTATCGCTCGCCCGCGGCCGCCGGCTACCCCGACTGGACGAAGAAGGACGACAAGGTCCAGATCTTCGGCATCGAGTATGTGGCCCTGATCTACAACAAGGAGAAGGTGAAGGCGGCGGACGTGCCGAAGCGCTACGAGGATCTGGCCCTGCCCAAGTGGAAGGACAAGATCGTCATGCCCAACCCGGCCAACCACGCCACGACCATTTCCTGGCTGATCGGCCTGAAGGAGAACGTCTTCAAGACCGAGGCCGAGTGGCGGAGCTTCCTGCAGGGACTCGCCGCCAACAAGCCGATGTTCGTCGCCTCCTTCGGCCCGACTCCGGCGCCGATCGAAAGCGGCGAGAAACTGATCGCCATTTCGATGCCCAAGTACATCGTCACCAAGGCGCCGGCCCCGCTCGACTGGGCACGGATCTCGCAACCGCTGATGGGCACGCCTCGGGCCATCGCCGTGGCGTCCAAGGCGCCGCACCCGGCTGCGGCGCGCGCCTTCGTCGATTACTGGCTGTCGAAGAAATCCATGGAAATGCTGGCAAAAGACGTCGGCGAATACGTGCTGGCACCCGGCATCTACCCGCCCATCGACGGCATCAAGGAGGCCAAGGTGATCGCCATCCGCGAACTGTCGGACGCGGAGATACAGAAATGGGGCGCCGAGTTCAAGAAAATCTTCGACGTGAAATAGCCCTTGCGGCACGCGCCGAACCCGCCGCCCGCCCCGATTTGGCGGGCGGTTTTTTGTAGATTTTCGGGTGCAGCGGCGAATCGCTGCCCGTACTGAAGACCTGCCGGGACAACCACCATGGAAATCCGCATCCGCGGCGTCAGCAAGTATTACTACTCCGACGGCAAGACCATCAAGGCGCTGGATGACGTCAATCTGACCATCCCGTCCAACAAGATCTTCACCCTGCTTGGCCCCAGCGGCAGCGGCAAGACCACGCTGCTGCGCTGCATCGTCGGCCTCGAAACGCCGGATACCGGGGAAATCAGCATCGGCGACGACGTGGTGTGGTCGAAGGACAAGAACATTTCCGTGCCACCCGAAAAGCGCGGCCTCGGCATGGTGTTCCAGACCTACGCCATCTGGCCGCACATGAACGTCTTCGACAACGTGGCCTACCCGCTGCAGGTGCGCAAGCTGCCGAAGGACGAGATCCGCCAGCGCGTGGCGGAGACGCTGCGCTTCGTGCAGATGGAGGGCTTCGAGCGGCGGCCGGCCACCAAGCTCTCCGGGGGGCAGCAGCAGCGCGTGGCGCTGGCGCGGGCGCTGGTGGCGGAACCCCGGGTCATCCTGTTCGACGAGCCGCTGAGCAACCTCGACGCCAAGCTACGCGAGGAAACGCGCAAGGAGTTGCGCGCCTTCCTCGGCAAGCTGCAGATCACCGCGGTCTACGTGACCCACGATCGCGTCGAAGCGCTCGCGCTGTCGGACTCCATCGCCGTGATGCGCGCCGGGCAGATCGTCGAAATCGGCACGCCGCAGAAAATCTATTTCGATGCCGACCACCGCTTCGTCGCCGACTTCATCGGCCGCGCCAATTTGGTCAAGGCCACCGTGCGCGCCGAAGAAGGCGGCTGCACCGTCGTCGACTGCGGGCTGGGCCGAATCGTCTGCCAGCACCGCGACATCCCCGTCGGTAGCGAGGCCACGCTGTGCATCCGGCCCGAATTCATCCGCATCGTCAGCGGCGAGGCGCCGGCCGGCAGCAACCTGGTCAACGGCCGCATCGAGTCGCTGGTGTTCGTCGGCGAGGCCTATGAGGTGGAAATCGGCGTCGGCGCCGAGCATCTGCTCGCCCGGATCGATCCGGATGCACACCTGGTCGAGGGCGACGCCGTGAGCTTCACGCTGAACCCCGCGCACTGCCTGCTGGTCGCGATCTGAGATGGCTGGCGGCAATGGATAGCGCCCGCACCCGGCTGACCTGGCTGCTGATTGCGATCGTCGGCGCGCTGACGGTATGCCCCGTGGTGATGCTGGTGCTCGGCAGTTTTTCCGAGGGCCTGACGGCGTTCGGCCATTTCACGGTCGACAAGTATGTCCAGGCCTATACCGATCCGGGGTTTTTCGAGGTGATGGTCAACACGACCATCTTCGTGCTGGCGTCGTCGCTGCTGTCCACGGTGCTGGCCATATTCCTCGCCTATCTCAACACCCGCACCGACATCCCCTTCAAGTTCCTGTTCAAGATCATTTCCATCATTCCGATGATGATCCCGCATCTGCTGTTCACGGTGAGTTGGGCCCTGCTGCTCAATCCCTCGAACGGGCTGATCAACCTCGGCCTGAAGGAAGTGTTTTCCCTGGACAGCGCGCCGCTCAACATCTACTCGATGTGGGGCATGATCCTGGTCGAGGGTCTGCTCGACCTGCCGATTGCCTACCTGATCATCGCACCGGCGATGGCCTCCTTCGACGTGGCGCTGGAGGAGTCGTCGCGCGTCTGTGGCGCCGGCACCTGGCGCACACTGCTCAGAATTACCCTGCCGGTGCTGCGGCCGGCCATCCTCGCGGCCTTCATCCTCGGCGTGGTGCGCAGCCTGGCCTCCTTTGCCGTGCCGTCGGTGATAGGCATGCCCGGCCGCGTCCATGTGCTGGCGACCTACTTGTACGAAATGATCGCCACGGGCTTCGCCACCGACTACGGCAAGGCCGCGGCCGTCGGCATGAGCGTGCTGGTGGCCTCGGTCACGCTGATCATCGTCTACCGGGCGCTGACCGCCGAAAGCGAAAAATACGTGACCATCTCCAGCCGCGGCTTCCGGCCGTCCGTGATCGAGCTCGGCAAGGCACGGATGCCGCTGTTCGGTCTGGTGAGTCTGCTGTCCTTCGTGCTGATCGTGCTGCCGGTGGCGGTGCTGATCTACACCTCGCTGGTGCCCTATTCGATGGTGCCCAGCGCCAAGGCATTCTCGATGATGAGCCTGAAGCACTGGACCGACGTGCTCAACGACCCGATTTCGCTGCTGTCGCTGAAGAACAGCCTGTTCCTCGCGGTGGTCGGAGCGACACTGGGCGTGATCCTGTCGATTTTCGTCGCCTATGTCATCGTCAAGGTAAAGACGCGGGCCGCCGGGGTGCTCGAATCGCTGAGCTATCTCTCGTTCTCCTTCCCCGGCATCGTGATCGGCGTCGGCTTCATGTGGTTCTTCGTGCAGACCCCGTTGTACGCGACGATCTGGGCGCTGCTGCTCGGCTATATCGCCACCTACCTGCCCTATGGCATCCGGCCGATGTCGAGCGCCTTCGTCCAGATCCACAGCCACCTCGAAGAGTCGTCGCTGGTATGCGGCGCCAGCCCGCTGACGACCATGCGCCGCATCATCGTGCCGCTGCTGATTCCGGGCATCGTCTCGGGATGGATACTGATGGCATCGATGTTCGTGCGGGAACTGACGCTGTCGGTGGTGCTGTCGCGCCCCGGCACCGAAGTCCTCGCCGTGCAGATCCTGCGTTTTTCCGAGGACGGGCTGTGGGGCAAGCTTTCGGCGCTGGGCATCGTGATGATCCTCATTTCGACGACGCTGGTGGTCATGGCGACGCTTGTCGGCAACCGGTTCAAGGCGGCCCAGGGGTAAAAGGACCGTGACGGCACCTGTCCTCATTTTCGGCTGGGGCAACCCGTCGCGCGGCGACGATGCGCTGGGGCCGCTGTTCATCGACCGCATCGATGCGCTGCAACTGCCAGGCGTCGAATGCCTCACCGACTTCCAGTTGCAGGTCGAGCATGCGCTCGACCTCGAAGGCCGCCGGCGCATTCTGTTCGTCGATGCCAGCCTGAATGCGGAGGCGCCCTTCTCCGTCACGCTGCTTGAAGCGACGCGCGACGCGAGCTTCACCACCCACGCGATGACACCCGAGGCGGTGATGCACGTCTATGTCGAGCTGCACGACGAGGCGCCGCCGCCATGCACCCTGCTCGCGATCCGCGGCGAACGCTTCGAACTCGGCGAGGAAGTTTCACCCGCGGCGGCCAGTCATCTTGACGCCGCCCTGGCCTGGGCAAGAACCTGGCTTGGCGGCTGACCTGCTGATCAGGGCTTGCGGGCAACGAGGCCAATCAGCGCCGAGCGCCCCTTGTGTCCCATCCCCTCGGCGATGTCGTCCTCATAGTCGACCAGTTCCTCGATCTCCCAGCCGGCAAACGCATCGAGCAGGATTTCGCGGGTGTAGAGATTTTCGAGGGTAGGCGGCCCGCCGGTGCGGTAGTCGAGTTGCTTCGGCGTGTAGCCGTGCAAAAGGATTCGTCCTCCCGGCCGCGCCAGTTGCTTCATGGCCGCGAATTGCCGTGCCCGCTCCTCGGCGCCGACGAACTGGATGAACACGCCGATCACCCAGTCGAATGCGTTGTGCATATCCTCTGGAGGCCAATCCGGCGCCAGCATGTCGGCCAGCAGAAAGCGGATATCGAGCTTGCGCCCGGCTGCCAGGCGACGTGCCTTTTCCACAGCGACCGGAGAAATCTCGACGGCCGTCACTTCGAGGCCTTGCTCGGCAAGCCACACCGAGTTGCGCCCCTCGCCGTCGGCGACCGACACCGCCGTGCGCCCATTGCGCAGCAGCTCGGCCCGGTGCGCAAGGAAGCGGTTGGGCTCGGTGCCGAACAGATACTCGTCACCGGCATCCGTGTAACGCGTGTTCCAGCGGATCTCTTGGCTCATCGACAAACTCCTTCTTCCGGTTGGCGAAACATCAACGCTGGCGCTGGATTGACGGGCACAGCAGGAGTATATTAGATAAAACTAATGCACTGGAGATCGTCATGGACAAGGATCCGCAGTCGCCCGGCGAACAAGCCTACGCGAAAGCTGTGAAGTATGAACTCGACTACGGTTGCTGCCCTCAATGCGTGCTGGCCACCGTCCAGGAAACCGTGGGCATCGTCGACGACCAGACGATCAAGGCCAGTCACGGACTCTCCGGCGGCGGCGGCCTGCTCGGCGAAGGCGTTTGCGGCGCGCTCAGCGGCGGCCTGCTGGCCCTGAGCGCAAAGTACGGACGCGACCGCGACAAGCTCGACCGCGGCCGCTACATCAACAATTTCAAGAAGGCCAGGGAACTGACGGAACGCTTCCGCACGGAATTCGGCGGCGTCACCTGCAAGGAGCTGCAACAGCAATTCACCGGCCGCACCTACGACATGTGGGACGCCGCGGAATACAAGGCCTTCGACGACGCCCGCGGTCAGAAATGCGCCCACGCCACCGGCACCGTGACGAAATGGGTGGTCGAGCTGCTGTAGGCCATCGACCCGATTGCAATGCAATCAACACTCCGATAGACTGCTATCATTGATTGCAAATAAGGAGGTCAACGTGGCTACCAATCTTGTGGTTCGCAATGTCGACGAAGATGTCGCCCTGGCTCTGAAACAAATGGCTGCAGCTCACGGCAGAAGCGCCGAAGCGGAACACCGCGAGATTCTGAAATCCGTCCTGCAGCGACCGAAGCGGCGCTCCGTTGCCGAGGTTCTGTCGAACATGCCGAACGTCGGTGAAGACGCCGACTTCAATTTCCGGAATGGCTAGGAATCCGCATGTACCTGGTCGACACCAATGTCATCAGTGAGGCGCGAAAGGGCAAGGAGGCAAATCTTGGCATCCGGAAATTCTTTCAGACAACCGATGCCAATGAACTTTATCTCGCGGTACAAACGATTGGAGAGATTCGGCGCGGACTTGAGAACATTCGACGTCGCGGCGATTTGCCCCAATCCAGAAGGCTTGAGAAATGGCTTGACCTCGTCGTGGTCGACTACGCCGACCGCATTTTGAGTTTTGACGAGGCATGCGCCCAGGTGTGGGGCCGATTGATGTCGCCCCACCATGCGCATCCGATTGACAAGCAGATAGCCGCGATTGCATTGATTCATGACCTGACAGTGATTACCCGCAACGTCGATGATTTTCGCGGAACCGGCGTGGGCGTCAGGAATCCCTTTGTTTAACGATCATGGCGACTTTCGCCGCCCCTGATCGCATCCACAAGAGCTTGACCCGGCTGGCAGCCGCCTCCTGCCTCGCCACGCTGGCCTTGCCGGCCGCAGCGGCGGACGCACAGCCGCCCGCCTCGATCGAAACCATCGTCCAGTTCCACACTGTTTGCAGCAGCTGTCACGAAGGCCAATGCAGCGGCCGCCTGAGCTTCGATTCCGGCCCGGCGGCGGCGCGCGCGCACATCGAACGCTATCTCGGCACGACGAATGACGAACAAGCGACCGCGCTGTTCGCCATGCTGCGCCAGGTCAAAGAGACCTGCGGACATTACCCAGTGGCGCCCATCCGGCCGGCCACCGGCACCTGGGAAGCGGCGGAACTGGCGCCCTGGCGCAATGCCCAAGCCGGTGCCTACTTCATTCCGCTCGGCACCCTGGCCGCGGGCCCGAGGCAGTTGCTGCTGGAGTTCGACGGCACGGCCGAAGGCAACGCACGCATCGACAACGACCGCACGGAAACCGTGGTCGACGAGCGGCTCTGCGCCGACGCAACCAAGACCATCGGCTTCGAGGCCAGCGCCAACGCCATCTATTTCCTGCATCTGAAGGCGGGCACCGGTATCCTTCACCGCATCACCTTTCGCTGAGCCGCCTGCGCGGCACCCAAGCCCCGCATGTTCGACCACGCCACCACCCTGCCCCTGCCCTTCTGGCTGCTGGCGCTCGCCGCCACGCTGCTGGTCGGCATGTCCAAATCCGGCTTCGGCGCCGGTGCGGGCAGCCTCGGCGTGCCGCTGATAGCGCTGGCGGTCGCCCCCCAGATCGCCGCTGCCGTGATGCTGCCCATCCTGCTCGTCATCGATGCGATCGGCCTGGTGGTGTTTCGCGGCCGCGCCGACGCCCGCAACCTGCGCATCATCCTGCCCGGCGCCATGATCGGCATGGCACTCGGCTGGCTCATCTTCGGCCACGTCGATGCGCGCTGGATTCGTCTGCTGATCGGCATCGAGGCACTGCTGTTCGCCTTCGACCGCTTTCGCGCGGCGCGCAACAGCCTCACCGCCGTGCCGTCAGCGCCGACTTTCGGGCCGGGCATATTCTGGAGCGCGGTGTCCGGCTTCACCAGCTTCGTCTCGCATGCCGGCGGCCCGCCGATCATGCAATACCTGATGCCGCAGAACATGGACAAGATGCGCATGGTCGGCACCATGGTGATCTACTTTTCGGTGGTGAATTTCGCCAAGCTCGGTCCCTATGCCCAGCTCGGCCTGCTCGACCTGTCCAATCTCGGCGTCTCGCTGCTGCTGGCGCCGGCGATCCCGATCGGCTACTTCGTCGGCTACCGCCTGCTCCATGCCGTCGACATGCGCGGCTTCAATCTGGTCACCGCATGGACACTGCTGGCGGCGGGATCAAAGCTGGTCTACGACGGGCTGGCCGGATAAATCCCAAGTGTTTGCAGAAGTCGGCCGGGTCCCGGCCGACTTCTGTCACCGATACGGCATCAAACGTCGATCAAGCCTTGAATCTGGCTGCCGTTTCGGCCACGCGCTTGCCGAACAGCCTGGCCGTTTCGAGATCGCCCGGAAACATTTCGTCGGGGCTGCTGTCCGATGGCGATTGGGCCATGGCGCCGCTCGAAGATCCGACGTAGTTCACGTCATTGCGTTGCGCCGCCTTGGCGTTGCTGGGCATCATGCCGGTGCCGACCCAGATGCCGCTGTGCTGCATGGCGAGCGTGAACAGGTAGTGCAAGGTGGACAACTTGTCGCCGTTCATCGTGGCGCTGTTGGTGAAGCCGGCGAACAGCTTGTCTTTCCATTGCTGGCTGAACCAGGGCTTGGACGAAGCATCGGCAAACTTCTTGAACTGCCAGCTCACGCTGCCCATGTAGGTCGGGCTGCCCATGATGATGGCGTCAGCCGCCTTCAGTGCTTCCCAGCCACCTTCGGGCAGATTGCCTTCGGCATCGATGGCGACGAGTGAAGCGCCGGCGCCTTCCGCGACTGCCTGGGCCATGCGTTGGGTGTGACCATAACCAGAGTGATAAACCACTGCGACTGTTGCCATTTTCATATTCCTCGAAATTGTTTGCGGTTGAGTAAAGAAGTTCAGGCGGCCAGATCGAATACCAGCACCTCGGCGTCGTCGCCGTGGCTCAGTTCGATCCGATTTTCGTTTTCCAGCAGGACGGCATCGCCGGCGTCGAGGCGCTGCCCATTGACCTCCAGGGCGCCGCGTACCAGATGCACATAGGCCTTTCGTGCCGGATCCAGCGCCAGTTCGGCACTTTCGGCTCCATCGAACAACCCGGCGTAGAGCGCCGCATCGGCATGAATGGTGACCGACCCCAGCGCACCGTCGGGCGAAGCGACCAGACGCAAGGCGCCCCGTTTCTGTTCGGCGGGAACGGTCTTCTGCTCATAGCCTGGCGCAATGCCGGTCACCTTCGGCTGGATCCAGATCTGCAGGAAATGCGTGGTCTGGTCCTTGGCGTGGTTGAACTCGCTGTGCGTCACGCCGGTGCCGGCGCTCATGCGCTGCACGTCGCCGGGCGGAATGCCCACGACGTTGCCCATGCTGTCCTGGTGGGCCAGTTCGCCCGACAGCACGTAGCTGATGATTTCCATGTCGCGGTGGCCATGCTTGCCGAACCCGGTTCCCGGCGCGATGCGGTCTTCGTTGATCACGCGCAGGTTGCCCCAGCCCATGTGGGCCGGATCGTGGTAACCGGCAAACGAGAACGAGTGGTAGCTCTTGAGCCAGCCGTGGTCCGCATAGCCGCGGTCTTGAGATTTGCGAAGGGTAAGCATGGTTTGGTTCCTCCGTTGCGATGAGATGAATTGTAGGAACTGCCATTGCCCTTGAGAGCCAGCCAGTTTGATGTCATCATTCAAATAAATTGAACTGACGGGGTCCCTATGACTACGCCGCGCGACGTATTGACGCCCGATGCCCTGGCCATGCTGCAGACCATTGCCAGGAGCGGCAGCTTTGCCGCGGCGGCCCGTGCCAGCAACATGGTGCCCAGCGCCCTCACCTATCGCGTGCGGCAGATGGAAGACGCGCTGGACGTGCTGCTGTTCGACCGCAGTTCGCGCCAGGCCCGCCTGACCGAAGCCGGCGCCGAGCTGCTGCGCGAGGGCACGCGCCTGCTGGCAGACATCGACGCCGTGGCCAACCGCGTCAAGCGCGTTGCCACCGGCTGGGAATCGCAGCTCACCATCGCGGTGGACAGCATCATCAGCAGGGCTACGGTGATGGAACTCTGCGAGGCGTTTCTTTCCCTGAGCCCGCCGACAAAGCTCAAGCTGCGCGACGAAACCCTTTCCGGCACTCTGGAAGCGCTGACGTCCGGCCAGGCCGATCTGGCGCTCGGCGTGATGATGGGCGCCACCACCATGGCGGGCCTGCATCATGAATCGCTCGGCGGCGTGCATTTTGTCTTTGCCATGGCGCCCCACCACCCGCTGGCGAAAATGCCCGAGCCGCTGAGCGATGAAGCCATCCGCCAGCACCGGGCAGTGGCGGTGGCCGATACCATCCAGCGCGGCACCGGCCTCACCATCGGGTTGCTGGCCGGGCAGGACGTGTTCACCGTGACGGGCATGCCCGCCAAGCTAGATGCCCAGATGCGAGGCCTGGGCGTCGGCTTCCTGCCGAGCTGCCTGGCGCAGCCCTACCTCGACGCCGGCCGCTTGGTGGCCAGGCGCGTGGAGCGGTCCGAACGGCAGATCCAGGTCAGCTACGCCTGGCGCAAGAGCGGCAAGCCCGGCCAGGGTCGGGCACTGCAATGGTGGCTGGCGCAGTTGAAAAGCCAGGTTACTCGCGCAGCGCTGCTGGGCGAGCATCGCTCACCGACCTAGATTGATCCCCAAACCTTCTCGACCAGGGCAGGCATCACGACTCCCGCCGGCCCCGACAGATTGAGGCTCACGCTGTCATCGAGGTCTGTCGGGTTCGGGTTGACCTGAATGGTGATTGCGCCGCGTCGAATTGCCATGGTCGTCAGACTCGCGGCGGGTTGCACCAGCGACGAAGTTCCTATGCACAGGAATGCGTCGCAGGAATTGGCCGAGGCAATCGCAGCATCCCACTCCGCATCGGGAAGGGCCTCGCCGAACCACACCACACCGGGACGCAGGCGCCCGCCGCAATGGATGCACCGGGGCGGCTCCAGATGGCGACCGCCTTCCGGTTCATCCGGAATTCCCGCCAGATACTCACTTGGTCGCCTGCAAGCAACGCACAAGGGTTTCTCCAGGCTGCCATGCAAATGGAGTACATCGTGGCTGCCGGCGCGCTCGTGCAAGTCATCCACATTCTGCGTGACCACGGTCAATCGAGGCACCCTGGCTTGCAGGGCGGCAATCGCCAGGTGCGCCGGATTGGGCCGTGCCCGCAGCACCTTCATCCGCCTCCACTCGTACCACCCCCACACCATGGCCGCATCGCGCTCGAACGCTTCGGGAGTGGCCAGGGCTTCGGCGTCGAAGTTCTCCCACAGGCCGGTCAGCGCATCCCGAAAGGTCGGAATGCCGCTTTCGGCAGAAACGCCTGCGCCCGTGAAGACAAGCACGTGGCTCGCCTCACGAAGTCTCCTGACCAGTTGTTCCGCAATATCCACGCCGTGTCCTTTTGGCGTCAGGATAGTCCAGGCGGCCATGCTGCCTCACCCGAAGTTCGCGCACAATCTGTCGACCGCGTGTCGACAGCGCAAAAGCGGGCAACGAGGCGCAGTGCTGCCCGGTCAAATAGAATGACTCCCCGTCATGGCAAAAGATCGCCGCGCAAAGGAGGTTTGACACGATGAGCTCCGTTCGTCTGAATCCGCTCGATTCCGCCTGGTTGTTCACCGAGTCGCGCGCTACCCCAAACCATGTCGGCGGCCTGCTGCAGTTCCGCCTGCCCGAGGGCGCGCCGCGGGACTTCCTGCACCGGATGATGACCGACTTTCGCAACCACCGCGAGTTCGCGAGCCCCTGGAACCGCCGACTGAAATACGCGTTCAACAAGAATCCCATGCCGGTCTGGATCGAGGACGACGACATCGATCTGGAATATCACGTGCGGCACTCGGCCCTGCCCTGGCCGGGCGGGGAACGCGAGCTGGGCGAACTGGTCGGCCGGCTGCAAAGCACGCCGCTGGACCTGAGTCGACCGCCCTGGGAATGCACCATCATCGAAGGGCTCGAAGGTGACCGCTTCGCGATTTTCATCAAGATGCACCACTCGCTCATCGACGGCGTGAGCGGCATGAAGCTGCTGCAGCGAGCGATGTCGACCGACCGCGCCAGGAGCCTCAAGATCCCGCCGTTCTGGGCTTCGGGCCCCGAGCGCGCTGCGTGGCCCGGACGCGACGCCCCGCTGCCGACGGTTGCCAATGCGGCTGCCGCAGCGGTTCAGGCGCTGCGCGACCAGGCGCAGTCGGTACCGCAGTTGATCGCGGCCTTTGGCAAGATGCTCAAGCGCGTGGGTGATACCGGCGAGGGTCTGGTCGTTCCCTTCGCCTCGCCGCGCTCCGTGCTCAACGGCCGGGTGCGCGAGAAGCGGCGCTTCGCCACGCAGCAATTTCCGATGGAGCGCCTGCGGACGCTGGCGACGGCGGCGCAATGCACCCTCAATGACGTCGTGCTGGCGATCTGCGGCGGCGCGCTGCGACGCTTCCTGCAGGAACGCGACAGCCTGCCCGAAGAATCCCTGACCGCCGGCATACCCGTCTCGGTGCGGCCCAAGGACGATGAAGACAGCGGTAATGCGATCACCTTCATCATCGCCACCCTGGGCACCGACATCGACGATGCGAAAGAACGCATCGAGGCGATCCGCAACTCGGTCCGCCATGCCAAGAACCACGTGCAAAGCCTGCCCAAGCAGGCCATGCTGCAATACACGATACTGCTGATGGCCCCGACCATCCTCACGCTGCTGACGGGCATCGGCGGGCGCACGCGGCCGATGTTCAACATCACCATTTCCAACGTGCCGGGGCCGGACAAGCCCTTGTATTTTCGCGGCGCCGAACTCGTGGCCACCTATCCGGCTTCGATCGTGACGCACGGACAGGCGCTCAACATCACCTGCCAGAGTTATGCCGGCTCGATGAATTTCGGCTTCACCGGATGCCATTCCTCGCTGCCGAGCATGCAACATCTGGCAGTGTATGCGGCAGATGCATTGCAGGAACTTGAAACCGCCTTCCTGGCGCGACCGAAGTCCGCGCGGACCGCGCCCCGTTCGCCCGCCAAGGGCAAGGCGCCGGTAACCAGGGCAGCGAAGGCATCGACGGCGACGCGCCCACGCAAGCGAGCCGCCTTGAAGACGCTCTAGACAGAACTGCCGTCAGCCAGGAGCGGCACGAGAGCTCCTGATCGAACCCCGTTCGAGGACCTTCTTCCGGGGAGCTTTTCGAGCCCCCGCTCGCATTGCCTGAAGCATGCGAATTTCATTTGTTGCGGGCATCGGGCAAGAGGTGTTACTATGTAAGCAATTAATTACTTGCATCCAGCAATCGATGAACAAACCCATCCCGCGCCGCTCCAGCACCGTGCTGCGCCAGCAGGAAATAGTCGAAGCGGCGCTGCGCCTGGCGCAGTTCGCCAGCCCCGACGGCATCACCACCCAGGCCATTGCCGATGAAGTGGGCCTGACGCAGGGCGCGCTGTTTCGCCATTTCCCTTCCAAGGAGGCAATCTGGATCGCTGTCCTCGCCTGGGTGCGGGAACGCTTCCGTGCCGAGATCGACGCGGCCGCGGCACGCGGGGCTACGCCCATCGAGCAACTGGGCGAGATCTTTCGCGCCCATGTGCGCTTCGTCACGACCCATCCGGCAGTGCCCCGGCTGATTTTCCATGAGTTGCAGCGGCCGGTGGAATCGCCTGCCCGCGCTGAGGTCCGGCAAATCATGGAACCCTATCGCCAGCGCATCCTGACCCTGCTGAAAGCCGCCAAGGCGACGGAAGCCGTCGCTGCCGATCTCGACCTGCCTTCGGCGGCAGCGATGTTCGTCGGCACGATTCAGGGCCTGGTCATGCAGACGGCCCTCGCTGACGGTGTCGCGACGCTGGAAGCTCGCGCCAAAAAGATGTTTCCGCTATTTCTCTCCGCCATTGGAGCCCGTCCATGAAGTCGCCCAAGAAACTCCTGCTGTTCGCCCTCGCGCTGCTGCTCGTTGTGAGCATGATTGTCGCCGTGTTGCTCAATGGGCCGCTCGCGGGCATGAAGGTGACTGTGGCGCGGGTCGAACAGGGCGACCTCGCACCCAAGGTGTTCGGCATCGGTACCGTCGAAGCCCGCCGCAGCTACATGATCGGCCCCACGGTGGCCAGCCGCGTCGTCAGGGTACTGGCGGACCATGGCGACGAGGTCAAGGCCGGACAACTGCTGGCGGAACTTGATCCGGTCGATCTCGACGAGCGCATGGCCAGCGCCGCCAATGCGCTGCAGCGTGCGGCCAGCAGCGTCGATGTTGCCGCCGCGCAGTTGAACGAGGCGAAAAGCCGCAACGAACTGGCCGCGGCCAGCGCCGCACGCTTCCGCGATTTGCGGCAGAAGAATTTCGTCAGCCAGGAAGCCGCAGACGCCAAACAGCACGAAGCCAATGCCGCCAAGGCGTCGCTGGCGGCCGGCGATGCGGCCCTGATAGCAGCCCGGCGCGACTACGAGCGGCTCGGTGCCGACCGTGCCGGCGTCGGCAAGCAGCGCGCCCAGTACCGGCTGTCGAGCCCGATCGACGGCCTGGTGTCGGCGCGCGACGCCGAGCCGGGCTCTACCGTCATCGCCGGCCAATCGGTGCTGCGCCTGATCGATCCGGCCAGCATCTGGATCAAATCCCGCATTGATCAGGGACGCGCCCAGAGCATCGCGCTGGGCCAGCCCGCCGAGATCGTGTTGCGTTCGCGTCCCGGCCAGCCGCTAAGCGGCAAGGTGGTGCGCATCGAGTTGAACAGCGACAGTGTCGCCGAGGAAAGAGTGGTCGATATCGCCTTCGACAGCCTGCCCGCCGGCCTTTCGGTCGGCGAGCTGACCGAGGTCGCGATCCGCCTGCCGCTGGTGACCGCTGCACTGAGCGTTCCCACCGCGGCCATCCGGCAAGGTCGCCAGCAAACCGGTGTCTGGCGCAGCGTAGACGGCAAGGCGACCTTCGTTCCGGTGCGCATCGGCGCGCAGACCCTGGACGGGCGGACGCAGATTCTCGACGGGCTCGCCCGCGGCGACGAAGTCATCCTGCATAGCGCCGCGGAGTTGCGCGGCGGTGAAAAATTGCGCGCGGTGGAGAGCGCTGCCAGATGATCAGCCTGGCCGGCCGCGACATCCTCCATTCCTGGGGGAAATACGTTTTCACCGGGGCCGGGCTGGGGCTGCTGATCGGCGTCACGCTCTCGATGGCGGGCATTTACCGCGGCATGGTGGAAGATGCCCGCATGCTGCTGACCAACAGCGGCGCCGACCTGTGGGTAGTACAGCGCGACACCCTCGGCCCCTACGCCGAGCCATCCACCCTGCATGACGACAGCTGGCGCGGCATCGCCGGACTGCCGGGCGTGGCCGCCACCGGCAATGTCACCTACCTGACCATGCAGGCCCGCCGCGGCGATGACGACGTACGCGTCATGGTGGTCGGCTTCGAGCCCGGCCATCCGGGTGAACCGACCAACCTGATCGCCGGACGCCCGATCACCCGCTCGCATTACGAGGCCGTCGCCGACGAAAAGACCGGCTTTCTACTGAACGAAGAAGTCCGCGTGCGCCGTCACGACTACACCGTGGTGGGCCTCACCCGCCGCATGGTGTCGGCCAGCGGCGACCCGATGATCTTTATCCCGCTCAAGGATGCCCAGGAGGCGCAGTTCCTCAAGGACAACGACGCCATCATCAACGACCGCGCCCGCACTGCCGCCAACCCCGGCCTCAACCGCCCCAATGTGCCCGGCCTGCTCGACGCCGTGATCGCCAGCCAATCGGCCAACCACAATGTCAACGCTGTGCTGGTCCAGGTGGCGCCGGGCTGGGACGAGAACCTGGTGGCCGAATCGATCCGCCGCTGGAAGCGCCTCCAGGCCTACACGCGCGCGCAGATGGAAGAAATCCTGATCGCCAAGCTGATCGCCACCTCGGCGAAACAGATCGCCATGTTCCTGGTAATTCTTGCAATCGTCAGCGGCGCCATCGTGTCCTTCATCATCTACACCATGACACTGGGCAAGATCCGCGAGATCGCCGTGCTCAAGCTGATCGGCACCCCCAACCGCACCATCGCCGGGATGATCCTGCAAGAGGCGCTGGGCCTCGGCCTGGCCGGATTCATCGTCGGCAAGGCGGTGGCGACTCTGTGGGCGCCCTACTTCCCCAAGTACGTGCTGCTGGAAACCGGCGACGCGGTGAGCGGATTCCTCGCCGTCATGCTGATCTGCACCCTCGCCAGCATCGTCGCCATCCGCGCCGCCCTGCGCGTCGATCCGGCCACGGCGATAGGCGGCTGACATGACCTTGCCGGCAATCCATATCGAGGGCCTGACCAAGCGCTACGGCAGCGGCGACACCGCCGTGGATGCGCTGAAAGGCGTGGACATGAGCATTGCGCCGGGCGAGGTGGTGGGCCTGGTGGGGCCGAGCGGCTCGGGCAAGTCCACCCTGCTGAAATGCCTGGGCGCGGTAATCGAACCCACCGGCGGTCGCATGCAACTGGGCGGCCAGAACATTTACGACGGCAGCGCCTCCGGCTGGCAGATCGACGACTTGCGGGCCTTGCGCCGCGATCGCATCGGCTTCGTCTTCCAGGCACCCTACCTGATCCCGTTTCTCGACGTGACCGACAACGTCGCCCTGTCGCTGATGCTGGCCGGCAAAGGCAACGGCATCGCACGCCAGCGGGCGCTGGAACTGCTGCAGGCACTGGACGTTGCCCACCGCGCCGGCGCCGCGGTGTCGGAACTTTCCGGTGGCGAGCAGCAACGCGTGGCCATCGCACGGGCGCTGGCCAACCAGCCGCCGGTAATCCTCGCCGACGAACCGACCGCGCCGCTGGACAGCGAGCGCGCGCTGACGGTGATGCACATCCTCAACCAGATGGCGCAGCAATATCAGACCGCGATCATCGTCGTCACCCACGACGAAAAAATCATCCCGACCTTCCGTCGCATTTATCACATCCGCGACGGAAAGACTTACGAAGAGGCTGGTGAGGGCAGGACGATCTGAAGCAGGCGAGCAACGAAGCGCGGGCAGGCAACTGCGCCCATCAAGCCGCGCCGCTCAGCTGCCAAATGCCGCCGTCAGCGCGGCGATCATGCAGGCCTGATCATGCGCACCGGCGCTCTCGCGGGCGCTGTGCATCGCCCACATGGGCGAGCCGACATCCACGCTGGCGATGCCCAGGCGTGCGGCGACGATCGGACCGATGGTGCTGCCGCAGCCCAGGTCGGTGCGATGCGCGTACTGCTGGCAAGGCACGCCGGCCTGCTCGCACAGGCCCATGAAGCGCGCCGCCGTCTCCGCCTGGGTACTGTAACGCTGGCTGGCGTTGGTCTTGATCACCGGCCCGCCGTTCATCATCACCTTGTGGTCGGGCTCGTAGGCAGCGGGGAAATTCGGCTGCCAGGCATGCGCCATGTCGGCGCTGATGAAGAAGCTCCGGGCCATCGCGCGAAGACTGTCCTCGCCGTCGAGGCCCGCCTGCAGGCCGATGCGCGCCAGCACGTCGGTGACGAAGCTGCCGCCGGCCCCGGCGGCGCTCTCGCTGCCGACCTCCTCGTGGTCGAACAGGGCCGCCACGCAGGTCGACGTCGGCTGCTCGGCCGCCATCAGCGCGGCGATCGCCGCATGGCAGGACGCCAGGTTGTCCAACTGGCTGTCGGCGATGAACTCCTCGTCCGCGCCCCACAGGCAGCCCTTCTGCACGTCATAGACCGCCAGCTCCCAGCTCAGCAGATCGGACGCCTCTCCCTGCACCGCGTCCGCCAGCAGCTTGCGCAGGCGGGCTTCGGCATCTTCCTCTTCGCCCAACTGGCCGAGGATCAGCGGCAGCTCGGTCTGCTTGTTGAGCTTCAGGCCCTGCTCATTCACCTCGCGATTCATGTGGATCGCCAGGTTGGGCAGCCGCACCAGCGGCTGCTCGAAGCGCAGCAGCCGCGTCTGCGGCCCCGCCGCCGTGCGCATCACGACGCGCCCGGCGAGGCTCAGGTCGCGGTCGGTAAAGGTGGCCAGTATCGGCCCGCCATACACCTCCACCCCCAGGCGCAGCAAGCCGTCGCCGGCGATGGCCGCCCGCGGCTTGAGGCGCAGCCCCGGTGAATCGGTATGGGCGCCGACGATGCGAAAACCGGTTTCCGCCAGCGGCCGGCTGCCCATCACGAAGGCAATCAGCGACGCGCCACCGCGCACCGTGTAGTAACGCCCGCCCGGCGCAAGCTGCCAGCGCTCGCCCTCCTCCAGCCGGGTGAAGCCCCGCGCCAGCAGGCGCTCCTCGACACTCACCACCGCGTGCCAGGGGCTGGGGCTGGCGTCGATGAAGGCGATCAGTTCTTGTGCAGTCTTGCGGGCTTGGGCGGTCAGGGGCATGGCGGGTGCGGGAATGGGTGAAAAGTCGAAGCATACAAGAGGAGTCGGCGCTGGCGACACGGCGAAACAGCTGTCATTGCGCGATGCCGGGCAATCGGTCGGCCTGTACGCGCCGTCGAAAACCTCTGCCGCAAGCAAGGTCAATCACGATTTTGACGTCATAGATTCGGATTCCGTTTCATTTACCCGCTTGCCTATCGATTTTTCTTGCAGCAGAGACCGATGTTGAAGATAGTTCAGTTCTGCACTATTGAAACATATCGTTCCATATTCATAAGATGGTTCGGCTCAACGGAACCGTACAAAGAGGAGAACGCACGAAATGTCCTTCGATTTCGACTACATCGTAGTCGGCGCCGGATCAGCAGGCTGTGTCCTCGCTAATCGGTTGTCGGAGGACCCTCGAAATCATGTTCTGCTCCTCGAGGCCGGTGGTGAAGACTGGAATCCCTGGATCCATGTTCCGGTGGGCTACTTCAAGACGATGCATGACCCGAAGCTGGACTGGTGCTATGTCACCGAGCCGGATCCGGGCATCGCCAATCGTCAGCTTCAGTGGCCGCGGGGCAAGGTGCTGGGCGGATCCAGTTCCCTCAACGGCTTGCTGTACATCCGCGGCCAGCGGGCCGACTACGATCGCTGGGCGGGGTTGGGAAACAAGGGCTGGAGTTACGACGATGTGCTGCCCTATTTCAGGAAGTCGGAAGATCAGGAGCGCGGGGCCAATGAGTATCACGGAATCGGCGGGCCACAGAAGGTTTCGGATCTTCGGCTGAACCGCCCGATTGCCGATCACTTCGTCAAGGCAGCCATGGAACTCGGCATTCCCTTCAACGATGATCCGAATGGCGCCGAACAGGAAGGAGTGAGCTATTTCCAGCAAACCGCCCACCGGGGCTTCCGCTGGAGTACGGCCAAGGGCTTCCTGAAGCCGGCACGGCGACGCCCGAATCTGACGGTTGAAACCCGTGCGCAGACCACACGGGTGCTGTTCGACGGCAGGCGTGCCGTCGGTGTCGAATTCATGCAGCGCGGGCAACTGCGGCAGGCGACGGCGAAAGCGGAAGTGATACTGTCGGCCGGCGCAATCGGTTCGCCCCAGATTCTGCAATGTTCAGGCGTCGGCCCCGCCGATCTTCTGTGGCGCGTAGGCGTGCCGGTAGTGCTGGACCTGCCGGGCGTCGGAGAAAATCTCCAGGATCATCTACAGGTGAGACTGGTCTTCAAGACCCGCGAGCGCACCTTGAACGACGAGGTCAATAATCCGCTCAACAAGTTGTGGATCGGGATGCAGTACGTGTTGTCGCGTACCGGTCCGCTGACGCTGGCAGCGAGCCAGGTCGCCATCTTTACGCGCTCCGGCCCGAGTGTGACCCGGCCGGACATCCAGTTCCATATGCAGCCCTTGAGCGCCGACAAGCCGGGTGAAGGAGCGCATCGGTTTTCCGCTTTTACCTCCTCGGTCTGCCAGTTGCGTCCCTTCAGTCGGGGACGCATTCAGATTCGGTCGGCGAATGTCGTGGTGTATCCCGCGATCCAGCCGAATTACCTGTCGGATGAACGGGATTTTCCGGTGGTGATCGGTGGCATCAAGCTGGCCCGCCGTATTGCACAAGCGCCCGCTCTTGCTCCGCACATTCTTTCCGAATTTGTTCCGGGCGCCCAGTTCCAGACGGACGAGGAATTGCTGGATGCCGCAAGACGCTACAGCCAAACCATCTATCACCCGGCGGGCACCTGCAAGATGGGCAATGATCCGCTGGCGGTGGTCGATGAGCGCCTCAAGGTGCACGGCATTTTCGGGCTGCGCGTGGTGGATGCTTCCATCATGCCGGAGATCGTCTCGGGCAACACCAACGCGCCCACCATAATGATCGCCGAAAAGGCCGCCGACATGATTCGTGAAGATGCTGCAGCAAGGAATTGCCCATAAGGCAATAGTGGAGCCGTCATGACCCGACGGGTCTGGGGTTCCGGTTTTAATTACATAACGGAGGAGGCAATGATGGCGACTTTGATACGGAAACTCTTGGTGGGGGCCGTCGCGGCAATGCTGGTCGCCGCCGGCGGCATGGCGCAGGCCCAGCAAGTGACGCGGATGAAAATCCAGACAGCGGTTCCGACCGCGAGCATCTACTTCGACCTGATGAAGCGCTTTGCCGACCGCGTGGACAAGATGTCCAACGGCCGCATCAAGATGGACATCCTGCCTGACGGCGCGGTGGTCAATGCCTTCGAGATCCTCGACGCGGTAGACAAGGGCGTGGTCGATGGCGGTTTTGCCTGGACGCACTATTGGTCGGGCAAGAACAGCGCGGCCGCCCTGTTCTCGAATCCGGCCGCAGGCGCCGGCACCGGCATGGACCAGATATCGCATATGGCCTGGCTGTCGCAGGGGGGCGGCAATGCGCTCTACGAGAAGCTGTATGAGAGCGGCCTGAAGATGAACATCAAGCCCTTCATGATGCAACCGATGGGCCCGGATCCGTTCGGCTGGTTCAAGACGCCGATCAGTTCGATCGCCGACATGAAGAAGATGAAATACCGCTCGCCCCCCGGATTGACGGGAGAGATTTTCAAGGAAATGGGGATCAACGCCGTCGCCATGCCGGGCGGCGAGATCGTTCCGGCCGCACAGCGCGGCGTCATCGACGCGGCGGAATGGATCGGCCCGGCCGACGACATGATCCTCGGCTTCCACAATGTGTTCAAGCACTACTACCTGCAGGGCATGCACCAGTCGTCGGACGTCGGCGAGATACTGATCAACAAGACCGTCTGGAACAAGCTGCCGGCAGACCTGAAGGCGGTGATCGAGGGCGCTGTGATGGCGACCATCACGGAAACCTATGCCTTCAACGTGGATCGCAATGCAAAGGCGCTGGAAAAGCTGCAGAAGGATCACAAGGTCATCGTGCATGACACGCCGAAGGAGTTCTTCTCGGCCTTCCTCAAGGCAACCAATGTGGTGTATGACCGCGAGGCGGCACGCAATCCCTTGTTCAAGGAAGTTCTGGAATCGCAACGCGCCTATGCCAAGATCGTGGTGCCCTACTGGACCAAGATCAACGGGCTGTATTACAGCCTTGGCGCCGAAGCGCTAGGCACCAAATAAGCTCGCCACGAAGCGCGATCTGAGCGGTGCACGGTCATGGCCGTGCACCGCATTCAACCTGCTGGATTACTCTCGGATACAGGACTTATGACCGGACATCCCTCAAAACTGCTGCGGATCGCGCATGCGCTCGATCCCGTCGCCATCTGGTCCGGCAAGCTGACCGCCTGGCTGATCATCCCCATGGTGTTGTCGCTCGTATACGAGGTCGTGGCGCGCTACGTATTCGATTCCCCGACGCTGTGGGCATACGACATGACCTTCATGCTCTATGGCTCCTTCTTCATGCTCGGGTCGGCCTACACGCTGCAACGCAAGGGACACATCCGCACCGACTCGCTCTATGGCGAATGGTCGCCGCGCACCCAGGGTATCGTCGATGCGCTTTGTTACATCGTGATGTTCATGCCCTTCGCCGCGATATTTCTGTGGTACGGCTGGGATTACTTCGCCAAGGCCTTCATGACGGGCGAACGCTTCGTCAGCAGCCCCTGGATGCCGATCACCTGGCCCTTCAAGGCCGCGATGCCATTGACTGGATTGCTGCTGGCGATCCAGGGAGTTTCCGAATTCTGCAAGAGTCTCGATGCCGCGATAAACGGGCGCTGGCCGGAAGGCGCAGGACAGACCGGCCTCGGCAGGGAGGCCACATGAGCAACGAACTTTTCGGGCTGCTTGCCCTGGTGGCCCTGTTCGGCATCATTTTCATCGGCTTCCCGATCGCCTTCACGCTGGGCGCCGTGGCGCTCGGCACCGGCTTCGTCGCGTACGGGCCGATGGTGTTCGATCTCGCGGTGCTGCAGACCTTCTCGGTGATGAAGGACACCGTGCTGGCCTCGATTCCCTTCTTCCTGTTCATGGGTTTTCTGCTCGAACAGTCGGGCCTGATGGAGCGCATGTTTACCGGCATCCAGCAATTGCTGGCCGGCCTCCGCGGCTCCCTCTACCTGGCAGTGCTGATCACCGCGACGATCTTTGCGGCGGCCACCGGCATTGTCGGTTCCTCGGTGACCCTGCTCGGCGTCATGGCCGGGCCGGCGATGATCAAGAGCGGCTACGACACCAAGATGAGTGCCGGGGCGATCGCCGCCGGCGGCACGCTGGGCATCCTGATCCCGCCCTCGGTAATGCTGATCGTCATGGGGCCTGTGGTGGGGGTGCCGGCGACCGACCTGTTCGCCGCGGCGGTGCTCCCGGGTTTGCTGCTTTCCACCATCTTCACCGTCTGGTGCCTGGTGCGTTGCTGGCTGAATCCGGCGCTCGGCCCCGAGCTGCCACCGGAAATGCGCGCGACCTCCATGATGGCGGTGGTGAAGGACCTGGTGATCGGCGTCGTCCCGGTGATCGTGGTGATCATCGCCACGCTGGGCGTGATCCTGATGGGCATCGCCACACCCACCGATGCCGGCGCGGTGGGTTGCGCCGCCGTGTTCATCCTGACGCTGCTGAGCCGGCGCATGACCATGGCGAAGATTCGCCGCTCGGCCTTCCAGACGCTCGAGGTATCGAGCATGATCCTGATGCTGGTGACCGCATCGAATCTGTTCGGCGCCGTGTTCTCCCGCCTGGGCAGCGCCGAGTATCTTGCCGGCTTGCTGACCAGCCTGGCCTTGCCGCCGACGCTGATGCTGATCGTGATCCTGGGACTGATCTTCGTCCTTGGCTGGCCTCTCGAATGGGTACCCATCGTGCTCATCGTGGTGCCGATCGTGCTGCCTATCGTCCAGGCGCTGAACATCGACCTGATCTGGTTCTGCACCCTGGTCGCGATGACGCTACAGACCGCATGGCTATCACCGCCGGTGGCCCTGTCCGCCTATTTCCTGAAGGGCGTGGTGCCGCAATGGGAACTCAAGGATATCTACGCCGGCATGTTCCAGTTCATGATCCTGCAACTCGTCGGGGTCGGCCTGGTAATGATGTTCCCGCAATTGGCGACCTGGATGGTCACCCACAATTGAACGGCACCATGCCACCGAAAACTGGAGAGAATCCATCATGCTAGCCAAAGACGTCATGACAACGGCGATCCTCACCGTGACACCCGATACGGATGTGGGGGAGATCGCCCGAACCCTGCTCGACGCCCATATCAGCGCAGTTCCCGTGATCGCCGAGGATGGCAATTTGATTGGCATCGTCAGCGAAGGGGATCTCCTGCACCGCGCCGAAGCGGAAACACGCCGCCGCCCGTCATGGTGGCTGCGCCTGCTCGCCACGCCCCAAGAGCCGTCGGAACGCTATTTGCGGGAAGTCGGCCGACGTGCACGGGATGTGATGACCAGGGACGTGATTACCGTCGCGCCCGACACTCCGCTTACCGAAATCGCCGCCATGCTCGAGAAGTATCACATCAAGCGCGTGCCGGTGATCGAGAACGGCAAATTGGTCGGCATCGTCAGCCGTGCCAACCTGCTGCGCGGCGTGGCGACCTGGCAAAAGCCGACCGGTGTCCGCGTCGAAGACTCGGCGCTGCGCACCTTGCTGCTGAAGGCGCTGAATGAAGCCGAGCTTCCGATGCATCTGGTCAACGTCACGGTCACCGACGGCGCAGTGGAGCTTTGGGGGGTGGTCGACTCCGAATTGCAGATCGAGGCGGCACGTGCCGCGGCCGAGGCCACCGTTGGCGTCGTTCGACTGGAAAACCACCTGATCCGCAGAGCCTAACCTGGAACACCGGCCGCCGGATTCAATGGGCAAGTTCGAGCAGCAATCTGGAATATGCTTCGACCTACCTGACCATCGACCGGCGCAGACCGGTCGCCCCGAAAGAATCTGCAGAGGAGCGGGAACATCAAACAAAAACAGGCCCAGACGGGTCAATACCACACTGCGGCCTGGGTCGAGCCCGGGGCGAATGAAGAGCAGACAGCCCATGATGCGGATTCGAGCGAGGACATCAGGCGCCTGCGACCGCTGACCATACTCGAAATCCTCAGCGAATCATCCCAGCCGCTGACCCTGGCTCAGTTGGCCCACATGATGCGGGTGCCGAAAAGCACCCTGATGCGCCTGCTGCGGTCGATGGAGATGCGCGGCTATCTGCTATACATGCCGGCCGAGCGCGGCTATGTCCCCGGCACCCGGTCGACGACCCTCGCCCTCCGGGTGCTGCGCGGCTCCAACATCCGGCGCGAGTGCCGGGCCGTGCTGAGGAATCTGGTCCGCTCGCTGGGCGAGACCTGCAACCTGACCGTACCCGATGGCGGGCGTGTGCTCTATCTGGAGCGCATAGAGACTACGGCACCCCTGCGCGCGCATCTGGAACCCGGCACCTGGGTGCCGATGCACTGCACGGCCAGCGGCAAGCTGTTTCTCGCGGCTATGCCGCTGCTGGAGCGGCGCAGCATCCTCGATCAGTTGCAATTGACCCGGCATTCGCCGCGCACGATCACCGACCGCCGCGAGCTCGAAGCGGAACTGGAGCGGATCGCCCGGCGCGGGGTGGGCATAGACAACGAGGAATTCGTGCATGGCATGGTCGCCGTCGCGGTACCGGTACGCGGCAACGACGACAAGCTGGTGGCGGCCGTCGCCTGCCACGCGCCGACGCCGCGCCGCTCGCTGGACGAACTGCTGACCTGCGTTCCCGAATTGCGCGAGGCGGCCGATGCGATGGCGCAGATACTGTCGCCGCCGAAGGACTGATCGCGGCAAGGCCAGCCGGCGGCGCATGCCGCCGTGTC
Source organism: Rhodocyclales bacterium (assembly GCA_026399435.1). Classification (GTDB taxonomy): domain Bacteria; phylum Pseudomonadota; class Gammaproteobacteria; order Burkholderiales; family Rhodocyclaceae; genus Sulfuritalea. The sequence goes on along the minus strand of JAPLQX010000019.1, from coordinate 197,323 downwards.
GCCAGCGCCGACTCTTGTGCGCGGCGCCCGGAGAATCGCTGATCAGCTAGCAACTCGTTGCACTTCGGACTTGAAACCGCCGAGCGAAAGCTCAAAGCGGGGACTGTGAATTGCCTTTACAGATGCTGCTCTGTAAATGTAATATACACACGTCGGGCTGTTAATGCCATTTACAGCCTTTGCTTTGTATCGCGACAGGATCGGGAACGGAGGCAGGAATGAACTATCCCATCAAGACGCTCGGCCAGCTCCCGCTGGTCATCAAGGGGTTTCGCAAGCAACGGGGGCTGACCCAGGCCGCCATGGCCGAAAGGCTGGGCATCACCCAGCAAAGCTATGCATGGTTCGAGGCCAATCCGGCGACGGCCACGCTGGAAAGGCTATTCACGGTGCTGCGCCTGCTGGATGTCGAAATCTCACTGGACCAGGCGGCTGCCAAAACCGCAAGCATGGCGATAGCCAGGGCCGCCCCTGCGGCAGGAACGGTGAAACACAAGGTGAAAGACACGGCCCCGGCCGCCAGGAAGCCGGCGCGCATCGTCGCCGGCGCGCGGAAGAAGGAAGCCTGGTAATCATGGGGCGCCGCTCGAAAACACAGCGCCTGAACGTCTGGATGAACGGCATCCCCGTCGGCTTCTGGGAAACCACCCGGCAAGGCGAGCGCTTCGGCTACTTCGACGAATGGCTGGTAGATGAGCAGGCCCGCCCCATATCGCTTTCGCTGCCCTTCCTGCCCGGCAACGCGCCCTACCAAGGGCAGATCGTCACCGACTATTTCGACAATCTCCTGCCCGACAACGACGCCATCCGCCACCGCCTGGCCCAGCGTCACCAGGCCGCCGGCACCGATGCATTCAACCTGCTGGCGAAGCTGGGCCGGGATTGTGTCGGCGCAATTCAACTGCTCCCCGACGGCGAGACGCCATCCGATGTGTATGAAATCCGCGGCAAGGCCTTGAACACGGCGCAGATCGCGCAGCGGCTGCGCAACACCACGTCGACCGGTGCACTGGGCCAACACGGCCACGACGAGGACCTGCGGCTTTCCATCGCCGGCGCCCAGGAAAAGACCGCCTTGCTGCGCCATCGGGGCCGCTGGCTCCTGCCCCAAGGCAGCACCCCGACCACGCACATCTTCAAGCTGCCCCTGGGCCTGGTCGGCCATATGCAGGCCGACATGCGCACCTCGGTCGAAAACGAATGGCTGTGCTCGAAAATCATGGATGCCTACGAAATTCCCATCGCCGGCTGTGAGATCGCGCATTTCGAGGATCAGAAAGCACTCGTCGTCGAACGCTTCGACCGCACGCGGTCGACGGACGGCAGCTGGATCATCCGCCTTCCCCAGGAGGACATGTGCCAGGCGACCGGTACCTCACCGCTACGAAAATACCAGTCCGACGGCGGACCCGGCATCGCCCGGATCACGGCCCTGCTGCTGGGATCGGACCATGCCGATAGTGATCGGAAGAACTTCTTCAAGACCCAGATCATCTTCTGGGTGCTTGCCGCCACCGATGGCCATGGCAAGAACTTCAGCATCGCCCACCTGCCCGGCGGCCGTTATCGTGCCACGCCGATCTACGACGTGCTGTCCGCCCATCCGGTGATCGGCACGGGGAAGAATCAAATTTCGGCGCGCAAGGCAAGGCTCGCCATGGCGGTGCGCGGAACGACCCATTACTACCTGATCGATAAAATCCAGCGCCGCCACTGGATCGCCCAGGCGCAACAGGTTGGCCTGGGTGCCCGCGCGGCGGAGCAAGCGATAGCGGAAGTCATCGAGGCCACGGAGGGCGCGATTGCAAGCGCAGGCCGGCAGCTGCCGGATGGCTTTCCGGCGGATTTAGCGGAGGAGGTTTTCGAGGGGATGAGAAGGCACTGCACCAGGCTGAAGAGCATGCAATGAACCGCCGTACCGCCAGCACCGACTTTCCAGAGGCACTGACCAAATCTCCCAAAGACGTCCGAAACATTCCCGTCTTGATTGACTTACGTGCTGCGCGACCTAGAGAATCGCTGTTCCGGGAGCGGTGTGCAGGAGAGGGGTACGGAACGCCGTATGCTGGAGAGATCTAAATGCCAAATGACTCTGACCCCTTTGATCCGGACCCCTTTGATCCGGTTGGCCACCGAGTTGATGTTGCCGATGTCGGTGGACACCATGACGTCGGGCGGCATGGCCTTTTCCAGCTCGCGCAGCACCTGCCGCGGGTGCAGGTAGTCGCCGCCATATCGGCCTTGGGCCTCCTCATTCGGCCGACACGGGAAGATCCACAGTGAAAAAGAAAACGGCCCACAGGGGCCGTTTTCTTGAATGGGCTATTTCAGCTTTCCAAACTATGCTCATGCCCATGCAGGAAGCCTGGGCCGCGCGATGACATGCGCGGCCTGGCGGGGATCGTTATGAGCCTGGCCTGCATGCAGGTTCGCGAAGCAGCTTGCCCTGGTACAAACAGGTCTTCGACTTATTGGCGGCGCACTGGCAACTGCAGGCGGCCTCGGATACACACACATTTCCGAATTCCTTTCCGCTTGCATTCTTGTAAATGCAATTGGCGTTCGGCTTAATACCCTTTGCATCCCATGCGGTCTCGCATGTCGGCGAACTAGCCGGTTTGACAGGAGCTGTGGTGGTCGTGGCGGCTGCCGGCGCAATTGTGCCGACGATATGGCAGGATTTCACAACGCCCGAAGCCGGATCGTCCACACCGGTATCTTTGGGTGTCGTCGCCGAAGGATATTTCACGAAGCCCTTCGGAAGACATGTAAACGGCCCGCTTCCGGATATCGCCACGAACTTGCCGGTAGCCCCATACACACCAGTCCAGTTACCGACGGCATTGCACACCTTGCCGTCAGCCGCACACAGCACCGCGCCACTTGGGATCGGCACTCCCGCGTTGCCGGCGGGAGCTACGGGCTGCGCCGACGTCGTTTGGGGTGGAGGAGTTTGGGGTGGAGGAGTTGGGGCTGGGGGCGTTTGGGTTTGCGGCGTGCCAGCAGCAACCTGCACATAGCAATCCTTGGCGCCGCCAGGGATCGGGTCGTCAACTCCCAAATCCTGAGGTGTGGCAGCTGACGGGGTCTTTACCCAGCCTTTGGGCAGACAGGTAAAGTTACCCGTGCCTTGCGCCGTATTGAACCTCGTGCCCTTGCCGTAAAGCACATACGTCATGGCGGTGGCATTCGCCACTTTGCATATCTTGCCGCCTTCCGCGCAAAGCTTGAAATCAGAGGGAAGCAAATTCAGTGTTGTCGGATTGCCGGGGACGTAGGGCCCAGCCTGGGCGGCTGACATTATTCCCAGACTTGCCAATGCACCAATAATGCATTTACTCCAGGTCTTCATGGTTTCTCTCCTTGGGTTTGCCAATAGAAATATCTGCGCAAATGTCGCGTCTCGCGTTGGCGACTGTACCCGCAAATTGCGCTGGTTTGGAGTTTAATCACCGCGGGCAACGCTTGTCCATCACTAGATGGACTAGACGAAGTCGCTGCGACGGGAAAAATGTGATCAGTTTTCTTGCGGTTCGGTCAGGCTGACCTGTCCCGAGATTCTCGGACCAGGCTTGCGCCGCAGACAAAAAAGCCCGCACCGATTGGTGTGGGCTTTTGTTTGCCTGAAACGGTGCTTCTACGTCAAACGTAATCCTTGTACTTCTCCAAAAACCTTACCGGCTTCGACAGCGCATCGCGGCGGAACGGATCGCCCAGTTCACGGGTGCACATGATCTCGACGATGCAGGTCTTGCCCTGATTCATTTGCATGTCGATGGCCTTCTTCAGCGCCGGTCCGACATCTTCCAGCTTGTCCACCGTGATGCCCTCGGCACCCATCGCCCGGGCGATGCCGGCAAAGCTCTGGTTGTCGAGTTCTCCGGCGACGAAGCGGCGATTGTAGAAGTCCACCTGGTTCTTCTTCTCCGCGCCCCACTGGCGGTTGTGGAACACCACGGCGGTTACCGGGATGTTGTGGCGCACGCAGGTCATGGTCTCCATCAGGCTCATGCCCCAGGCGCCGTCGCCGGCGTAGGACACTGCAGGACGATGCGGCGCCGCCACCTTGGCGCCGATGATGGTCGGAAAAGCATAACCGCAGTTGCCGAAGCTCATCGCCGCGAACATGCTGCGCGGCTTCTCGAAGCGCAGGTAACTGTTGGCCACCGAGTTGATGTTGCCGATGTCGGTGGACACCATGACATCGGGCGGCATCGCCTTCTCCAGTTCGCGCAGGACCTGGCGCGGATGCAGGTAGCTGCCGCCGCTGAAGGCCTTTTCCTTGCCGTTCTCCTCGATCATGTCGAGGCTGTAGGGATCGCGCTCGTGGGTCCATTCGTCGAGTTCCTTCTCCCACGCTGCCTTCTCCGCCTTGATCTTGCCAGCGCGCTCGGCCTTGCTGGCGTCGCACGCCAGCGTGCGCCCGGCCAGGCGCTGCGTCAGCGCCACCGCTGCGGCTTTGGCGTCGCCGCAGATGCCGACTGAAATCTTCTTCACCAGCCCCAGCATCTTGTGGTCGGCGTCGATCTGGATGATCCTGGCCTTGGTCGGCCAGTAGTCCATGCCGTGCTGCGGCAGGGTACCGAAAGGCCCGAGGCGCGATCCGAGCGCGACGACCACGTCGGCCTGCGCCATCAGCTTCATCGCCGCCTTCGAACCCTGATAGCCGAGCGGGCCGCACCACAGCGGGTGACTGGCCGGGAAGGAGTCGTTGTGCAGGTAACTATTGACCACCGGCGCGCCCAGGCGCTCGGCCAGCGCCTTGCATTCCTCGACGCCGTCGGCCATCACCACTCCGCCGCCGGAGATGATCACCGGGAACTTCGCCGTCGCCAGCAATTCCGCCGCCTCATCGAGGCTCGTCTCGCCGCCGGGTCCGCGATCCAGGCGCGAAGGTTTGGGGATCTCGCACGTGATGTCGCCGTAGAAATAGTCGCGCGGAATGTTGAGTTGAGCCGGGCCCATTTCGTTCATGGCGCGATCGAAGCAGCGGCCGGTGAATTCGGCCATGCGCCTGGGATTGTTCACATGGCCCTGGTACTTGGTGAATTCCTGGAACATCGGCAGCTGGTTGGCCTCCTGGAAGCCGCCGAGGCCCATGCCCATGGTCCCGGTCTCCGGCGTCACGATCACCACCGGGCTGTGCGCCCAGTAGGCGGCGGCAATCGCCGTCACGCAGTTGCTGACGCCGGGACCGTTCTGGCCGATGCAGACTCCATGACGGCCCGACACCCGCGAGTAACCGTCGGCCATGTGGCCGGCGCCCTGCTCATGCACCACCGGAATCAGGCGGATGCCGGCCGGGGTAAAAATGTCCATCGCATCCATGAAGGCCGAGCCCATGATGCCGAACATGTCGGTCACGCCATTGGCGACCATGGTCTCGACAAAGGCTTCGGACGGCGTCATGCGGGTCGGCCCCTCGGGCACCGTGCGCTTGTCAGGCTTACTCATCTCTCGATCTCCTCAGGGCGGCATATTAAAAACTTCGTTGAAACATTCCATATACTGGAACATCAATGAACTTTAGAGCCGGCGCCTCGCCAAGTCAAGTTAAAACTACAAAAATCGAGACAATTTGTATCGAATTTTAATTAAGGTTATGATGAAAGCCGAATCAAGGAAAGGACCACGTTGAATCTGAAACCACCCCTGGACTCTTCCCGCATCGACGGTGACACGCCGGCCTTGCGCCTGTTTTCGCTGCTGGAAGTGATCGCCCGCAAGGACCAGTTCTTCTCGCTGCAAAGCCTGGTCGAGGAAACGGAACTGCCCAAGCCGACCCTGCATCGCATGCTGCAGCAACTGGAAGGCGCCGGAATGCTGCAGCGGGATGCGGACGGGCGGTGCTATGGCCCCGGCCTGCGTCTGCGCCGCCTTGCCGAGGACCTGCTGCTCAACGACACGGTGCATGGCGCACGCCACGCGGTGCTGCGCAGGCTGGTCGACGAAGTCGGCGAAAGCTGCAACATCACGGCACTTTCCGGCAGCGAGGTGCTCTACCTCGACCGCGTCGAAACCCAGGCGCCGCTACGCTTCTACCTCCATCCCGGTTCGCGCGTGCCGGCACACTGCTCGGCCAGCGGCAAACTCTTCCTGGCGCAGATGACGCCGGCCCAGCGCCGCCGACTGCTCGACCAAGTGCCGCTGGAGCAATACACGCCGCACACCATCACCGACTTCGACGCGCTGGAACGCGAGATCGAAGCCGTCAGGCGCGACGGCCATGCCATCGACAACGAAGAATTCCTGCCAGGACTGTTCTGCATCGCCGTGCTGGTGCCGCGCCCCGGCGGGCGCTCGAATACGGGCATCGCCATCCAGGCGCCCGTGATGCGCGTGTCGCGCGACAAAGCGCTGGCTTTCCTCCCTGCCCTGCTGCGCGCGGCGAATGCCATCGCCGCCATCGACACCGCGGCGATCGCCGGAGCGAGCGCATGACCGAACTCGCCCGACTGATCCGCGAGGCGCGTCAGGCTTTTCCGGTATCACTGGCTTCGAAGGTAGCCGCCATGGCTTTGGCGGCGCGCTGCAGGTTTGGCACAAAGCCCATCGCGCGTTCAAGCGGGAGGCGCGCCACCGGCGCCTGCAGGGCGACGCTGGCGATCATGCGCCCGGCGGCATCGGTCACCGGCACCGCGATGCCGATCACGCCGGCCTGAAGCTCCTCGTTGTTCAAGCCCACCCGGGTAAGGGCGATGCTTTCCAGTTGCGCCTCGATGGTCGCGATGTCGGTGATCGTGTTGTCCGTGTAGCGCTTGAAACTCAGGGATTGCAGAATCCGGCGCCGCTTGGCTTTCGGCATCTGGCTCAGGAACAGTTTGCCGCTCGAGGTGCAATGCAGGGGCACGCGCGACCCCGGCTTGAGGTCGGCCTTGAGCGACCAATCGGTTTCGATGCGGTCGATGTAGATGATCTCGTCGCCGCCGAACATCGCCAGGTTGCAGGTCTCGCCGATCTCGTCGACCAGGCGGCGCAGGATGACGCGGCGCTCGGCACGCACCGAGTTGTTGGTCATCAGGTCCAGGCCGAAACGAGCCAGGCGATGCCCGACGCCGTAAGTCTTGCCGGTGGGTTCGCGCTGCATAAGGCCAGCCTCCTCGAGCATCGACAGGATGCGGAAAGCCGTCGCGGCAGGCAGGCCGGATTGTTCGACGATTTCGGACAGCGCCACCGGGCGCTCCGACTTCACCACGATTTCCATGATGGCGAAGGCCCTCAAGGCGGCGGCCGACGAGTTGCTGGCTTCGGTCATGGAAGCTCGATTCCACAGGATTGCGATGGCATCAGTATATAAGGAGGGCACGCGGCGGAAACCAGTTTTATCGAAAAATGGAATGAATATTTTCGTTAATCACGATTTATGTTGGAAATTCACGACCGGGGCGCGTATATTCCCTGAAAACGAAAGGCGCTGTTTCGCGCAGTTTCGCGGTGTTTCGTTTAGCCGCCCATCAGAAGGCCACCGCGAAACACATATCCAGCACACCGACAGGAGGAGACCACCATGCAACTTGCGACCCCGAAACTGTTCCGTGAAGTCCTGTTCTTCCTTGCAGCGCTGTTCGCTGTCACCGGAGCCATCGGCCAGGAAAAATACCCGCAGCGCCCAATCGAATTCATCGTGCCCTGGGGACCGGGCGGTGGCGCCGACCAGTTGGCGCGCAAGGTCGGCAAGATGATGGAGGATTCCCTGAAGGTCTCCATTCCGGTGATCAACGCACCCGGCGCCACCGGCTCGTCGGGCATGACCAAGCTGCTGGTGGGCGAAGCGGACGGTCAATCGATGTCCGTTTTCATCGCCGACACCCACGCGCTGCTGGCCACCGGCAATCCGAAATGGAAATCCACCGACTACAAGCCGCTGGCGATCATGCTGCGCCAGCCCTCGGCGATTTTCGTGGCGACCGACAGCCGCTTCAAGACCTGGGCCGACTTCGAGAAGGAGGCCAGGGCCAATCCGGGCAAGCTGAAGGTTGCCGTGCTCGGCCTTGGCAGCATCGACGACATGACGCTGCGCTACCTTGCCGGCAAGGGCATCAAGACCAACCCGGTGCCCTTCGCCAATCCGGGTGAGCGCTACATTTCCATCCTCGGCGGCCATGCCGATGCGCTCTACGAGCAGGCTGGCGACGTGCGCCAGATGCTGGACAACAAGCAGATGCGGCCGCTGCTGTTCTTCGCCACCGAGCGCCTTGCCGAGTTCAAGGACATCCCGGTGTCCAAAGAACTGGGTTACGACGTGACCTTGCCGCAGTTCCGCTCCGTCGTGGTCAAGGCCGGCACGCCGCCGGCACGCGTCAAGATTCTGGCGGATGCCCTGGCGGCCGCAGCGGCGAGCGCCGAGTATAAGGCCTTCCTCAAGGACAGCTATGCCGACCCCAACAGCTACCTTGGCCCGGGCGAAGCGGAGAAATTCCTGCAGGGCGAACTCGATGCGATGAAGCACCTGATCGCCACGATTTCCAAGTAAATCGACACGGCATGCGGCCGGCACCAAGCTGCCGGCCCTGGAGACGCGAATCATGGAATTGCGCTTGAAGAAGGGCTCTCTGCAGTACCTCATGGTGCTCGCCATCGCGGTTGGCCTGTTCCTCGGCACCGGCCAGATCAGCGGCGGTGCCAGCGGATCGGACCAGCTCGGGCCGGCCTTCTGGCCGCGGCTGATTCTCGGCCTGACGATCTGTGTCTGCGTGTTCGAAATCGGCTTCCGCCAGTTCACGGACATGGAAGGCATGAGCGGCCTGCTCGCCCAGGTGACCAGCGAGATGGAGAAGGTGGAAGGGGCGGTCGAGGAGGAATCGGGGGAGGCCAATCCGCTGCGCCTGATTTCCGGCGTGATCCTCACCCTGCTCTATGTCTGGGTCATGCCGGAGATCGGCTTCACGCTCTCCACCTTTTTGTACACCGGCCTCTTCATCCGGATGGGCGGTTATCGGAAGCTGGCAGTGACGGCAGTGGTCAGTCTGCTCGGCACCCTGCTGCTGGTCTTCCTCTTCATGAAAGTCGTCTACGTCTCCCTGCCCCTGGGCAAGGGCGTCTTCGGCGAAATCTCGATCGCCCTGTTGCCGCTGCTCGGCATCCGGTAACGTGAAATGACCCGTTCGAAGAGACTGGTGATAGTCGAGCGAAGCGATCTGACCAATAGCCTCCCCGTGAGGGGGCGAGGCGGGGTTTTGCAACGCATGCGTTGCGCCGCCGCAGCCGGCAGGCAGTGCAATGCCTGCCGTGGGCCGCGGAGCGGATGGGAGGGGCGGGCCTTCAGTTTGCCTTTCGTGCGTTTCATCATCAGGGCTGCCGTGTCACTGCGGCACGCACGTTAGCAAGGGAACAGGCATGGAAGTCATCAATCATCTGATCAACGGCTTCGCCAGCGTGTTCCTGCCGGCGAACATCCTTTCCCTGGCGATCGGCGTGGTGGTGGGGATGCTGGTGGCGGTGCTGCCCGGTCTCACCCTGGTCATGGGCGTGGTGCTGGCGCTGCCCTTCACCTATTCCATGGGCATCACACCGGCGGTGATCCTGCTGACCGCGATGTACATCACCGGCACCTATGGCGGCGCATTTACCGCGATCCTGTTCAAGGTTCCCGGCGAACCGCTCGACGTGCCGCTGTTGTGGGACGGCTGGCGCATGGCGCAGAAGGGTCGTCCGGCGGAAGCGCTGGGCTGGACCCTGTTCGCGGCCTTTTTTGCCGGCCTGCTGACGGTTGCCGCCATGGTTTTGATGGCGGTGCCCTTCGCCAGCTTCGCGCTGAAGTTCGACGCGCCCGACTACTTCGCCATCATCGCCTTCGGCCTCACCAGCGTCGTCGCCCTGGGCGGCGCTTCGTTGACCAATGCCTTCATCAGCATGTTCGTCGGCCTGTTCATCGCCACCATCGGCGTCGACGAGATCTACGGTGCGGAACGTTTCAGCTTCGGCATCCCGATGCTGGCAGACGGCGTCGAGTACCTGACCGTGATGGTCGGCGCCTACGGCCTCGGCGAAGTCCTGGTCCGCTTCGAGCAAGGCTTCAAGTCGCAGCCGCTCGACCTCGGCGCCAAGGTGCAGACCAAGCTGCCGAGCTTTGCCGAAGCCTTCAAGCTGCGCGCCACCTTCCTGCGCAGTTCCGTGGTCGGCCTGTTGTGCGGCATCGTGCCGGGCGCCGGCGCCACGATCGCTTCCTTCGTTTCGTACGGCATCGAACGGCAATACGGCGGACAGAAAGAGAAAATGGGTTCGGGCATTCCCGAAGGCATTGTGGCGCCGCAGATCGCATCGACCGCTTCGGTGGGCGGCCACATGGTGCCCTTGCTGGTGCTGGGCATACCCGGCAGCGGAGCCACCGCCGTGATCCTCGGCGCTTTCCTGCTGCACGGCGTGCAGCCCGGACCGCAGATATTCCAGACCCAGGCGGCGATGGTCTATACGCTGTTCGCCTCGATGTTCGTCTCGGTGATCGCCATGTGCATCCTCGGCTACTTCGCGATCAAGCCGCTGGTGCGGGTGCTCTACTTCCCCGAGGCAATCACCTCGGCCTATGTGGTGCTGCTGTGCTTCATCGGTGCCTATGCCGCGCGCAGCAACCTGACCGACCTGTGGATGGTGGCCCTGTTCGGCGTGATCGGCTACCTCTTCGAGAAATACAAGTTTCCGATCGCGCCGATGATCCTCGGCACCATCCTCGGCCCCACGGCGGAGCGGACCTTCCAGACGACCATGATCAGCTTCCAGAACGACTGGACCATCTTCTTCCAGCGGCCGGTCAGTGCCACGGTGCTGATCCTGGCCATCGTCGCCCTCGGCGTGCCGGTGGTCAAGGCCTGGAGGGATATCTACATCCCGGCCCTGCGCCGCGGCCGGGCGTGATGCTCAACCCGAACAGGTATTGTCAGACATGAAACAGACTCCAGTCGCAACGAGTGCCCAGGCTTCGGAGGTCGAAGCCATGGTGGCGCGGGCGCGAGCCGCACAGAAGCAATATGAAACCTGGTCGCAGGAACGTGTCGACGAATGCGTGCTCGCGACGGGCTGGGCCATCATGCATCCGGAGCACAACCGGATCCTGGCCGAAATGGCGGTGCGCGACACCGGCCTCGGCGTGATCGAAGACAAGATCACCAAGAATCATCGCAAGACCCTGGGCCTGCTGCGCGACCTGAAGGGCGCAAAGAGCGTAGGCGTGATCGCCGAGTACCCGGAACTCGGCATCGTCGAAATCGCCCGCCCGGTCGGCGTGGTCGCCGCCATCACACCCTCGACCAATCCGGGCGCGACACCGGCGAACAAGATCATCAACGCGCTCAAGGGGCGCAATGCGGTCATCGTCGCTCCATCGCCCAAAGGAGCGAGCACCTGCGCCGCGCTACTCGGCTTCATCCACGCCGAACTGGAAAAGCTTGGCGCGCCACCGGACCTGGTGCAGATGCTGCCCACGCCGATCACCAAGGACGCGACCCATGCCCTGATGCGGCAGGCAGACCTGGTAGTGGCTACCGGGTCCCAGGCCAACGTCCGCGCCGCCTACGTCAGCGGCACGCCGGCCTTCGGCGTCGGCGCCGGCAATGTTGCGGCCATCATCGACAGCTCGGCCAATCTGGCCGACGCGGCGGCATCGATCGCGCGCTCCAAGACCTTCGACAACGCCACCAGCTGTTCCTCGGAAAACAGCGTGGTGATCCTGGATTCGGTTTACGACGCGGCCATGGCGGCATTAGCCGCGGCCGGCGGCGTGCTCCTCGACGCTGCCGAGAAATCCCGACTGCAGGCGACGATGTGGCATGGCGGCAAGCTGAACCCGCACACCACGGCGCAATCGACCGCAATGATTTCCATGCTCGCCGGATTGACTCGTCCCGAGCCGGCCAGCGCCGCCTTCCTCATGGTCAGCGAGAGCGGTACCGGTCCGAGCTGTCCGTTTTCCGGCGAGAAGCTGGCGCCGGTGATGGCCGTGTATCGGGCGCGCGACTTCGACCACGCCTGCCGTATCGTCGCCGACATCTACGCCTTCCAGGGCGCCGGGCATTCGGTGAGCATCCACAGCGCCGATGACGCGCACATCCTCCGCCTCGGCCTCGAACTCCCTGTGTCGCGCGTGATCGTGAACCAGATCCACTGCTACGCCACCGGCGGCAACTTCGACAACGGTCTGCCGTTTTCCCTGTCGATGGGTTGCGGCACCTGGGGACGCAACAACTTCTCCGACAACATGAACTACCGTCACTACCTGAACATCACGCGCATCTCGCGCAAGATCGCCCCGCGCGAACCGGCGCTGGAGGAAATTTTCGGCGAGCATTTCCGCAAGTACGGAAAGTAGAAAGTGCTGCGCACGATCCGTGCCCTTGTCGACCATCAGGCGGACCTGCGTCCCGACGCACCCTACCTGATCGCGCCGGAAACGGGACTTGTCCTGGGCTTCGGCGAACTGCGGGCCGCCTCGCTGCGTCTGGCGTCCTGGCTGCAGGGCGAAGGAATCCGGCCCGGCGCCAAAGTGGCCCTGCTGATGCCCAACGGCTACCAGACCTGCCGCCTGTTCATCGGCGCCATGTACGGCGGCTATTGCATCACGCCGCTCAATCTGCTGGCCCAGCCCGCGCAACTGAGCTACGTGCTGGAACACAGCGATGCCGAAATCGTCTTCGTCGCACCGGACCAGGTCGAGCGTCTGCAGCAGGCGGCCGCAGGCCTGGCGAAACGGCCACGGATGTTCGTCTGCGACGTCAATGCAGAGGAAATCCTGCCACCTGTGGCCGCCGCAGGCCTGCCCGACAGGCCTGCCGAGGAAAGCGACGCGCTGATGATGTACACCTCCGGCACCACGGGCAAACCCAAGGGCGTCGTGCTGTCGCAGCGCGCCGTGGTTTCCGGCGGAGCTTTCGTTTCCGCCGCGCATGAACTGGGGCCGGCCGACCGCGTGATGGCGGTCCTGCCGCTCTATCACATCAACGGGCAAGTGGTCACCGCGACCTCGCCGCTGATTCACGGCGGCAGCCTGGTGCTGCCCAACCGGTTCAGCGCCTCGAATTTCTGGCAGACCGCAATCGCCCATGGCTGCACCTGGATCAACGTCGTGCCGACCATGATCGCCTACCTGCTGAACGGACCGGACCTCGCGACGCTCGGCCTCGATGCTTCCGCCATCCGTTTCTGCCGCTCGGCCTCGGCGCCGCTGCCGCCGGCGCAGCACCTGAGCTTCGAACGCAAGTTCGGCATCGGCATCATCGAAACCATGGGCCTCACGGAAACCGCGGCGCCCTGCTTTTCCAATCCGCTGGCGCCCGAGCAGCGCAAGCTGGGCAGCCCCGGCCCGGCCTACGGCAACGAAGCGAAAATCATCGACGGCAGCGGCGCCCCGATGCCGCCCGGCAGCGTCGGCGAAATCATGGTGCGCGGCCCGAACGTGATGAGCTGCTACTACAAGGACCCGGCGGAGACCGCCCGCACCCTGGAAGCCGACGGCTGGCTGCACACCGGCGACCTCGGCTACATGGACGCCGACGGCTTCGTCTTCGTCACCGGCCGCATCAAGGAACTCATCATCAAGGGCGGTGAAAACATCGCACCGCGCGAAATCGACGAGGCCCTGCTGAAGCACCCTGCCCTGCTCGAAGCCGCTGCCGTCGGAATCCCGGACAAGAATTACGGTCAGGAGATCATGGCCTGCGTCGTGCTCAAGCCCGATCGAAAATGCAGCGAAGCGGAATTGCGCGCTTACTGCGAAACGGCGCTTGGCACCTACAAGACCCCCAAACAGTTTCTCTTTGTCGCTGAACTGCCGAAAGGTCCTTCGGGCAAGGTACAGCGGCTCAAGCTGCTTGATCTCCTGGCACGACAATAGCGCGTCAAGGAAAGCGCTTGAGTCTCAGGCAGCAAAGGGGCTTCGGCGACGAAGCCGCGCGGAGTCGATGCACCCGCGTCCGGCGATTTTGGCGGGGCGCCAGCTACGTCGCCCCGCCTGTCCGAAAACTTCCTCGCGCTGCTACATTTCCCATTTGCGCGACAACGGCCGCGAGCTGTCTTTGGTCCACTCGTGCATCGATCCGTCGTAGAGCTTCGCCTTGCTGTTGCCTAGCACTTCGCTGAGCACGAACCACGGACCGCTGCCGAGATGGCCGGTATTGCAGTAGGTGATGGCATCGCCGTCGGCCTTGACGCCGGCATCACGCGCAAGCGCAAGCAGTTCGCCCTTAGGCAGGAAGGTGCCGGTCTTCTCGTCGATCAGGTCCTTGTGCGCCATCATGCGCGAGCCCGGGATGTGCCCCTTGCCCTTGACGTCCGAGGTGATGTTCTGCCCGACGTAGTAATCGGCGGTGCGGCCATCGATCAGCTGCGAGCCGCCCGTTGCCGCGGCCTTCTGCACGTCGCCCAGTTGCGCCAGCATTTCGTTGCGGGCTGCCCCGGCCACGAACTGGCTGGCGACGATGGCCGGATTGTCGTATACGACGGGGCGCGATTCGGCCTGCCACTTTTTCAATCCGCCGTCGAGCAGGGCCATGTTGTCGTGGCCGAAATACTTCAGTGTCCAATAGACGCGCGTGCCCATGGTTACGGCCGTGCTGTCCTTGCCGTTGACGGCGATGATGATCGCCTGATCGTTGCGCACGCCGAGCTTGCGCATCACGGCTTCGAAGTTTTTCGCCAGCGGAACCATCTTGTCGAGCTTGACGCCATCCACCTCGCGGTTTTCGCGCACCAGCTTCCAGTCCAGCAAGCGCGCGCCCGGGATGTGGCCGACAATCGGCGCCTTCGGATCGGCCTTTTCCTTCTCGGTGTGCTGCCGGTCGAAGTTGGCCGGATCGTCGCGCACGGCGATGATGATCACGTCCGGATTCTGCAGTTGCGCCGCCAGCCAGGCCGTGTCGACCAAGGGGCCCGGGACAGCTGTCGCGGCGGTGGCGGCGGTGGCGGCAAGGCTGAAAAGCGCTGCGGCGTATAGGGCAAGCCTGGATTGTTGCAGGGATCTGGCAAACATTGTTTGGGTCTCCTCCACGGGTTGGGATTCATCTATTGACGCGTCTGATGCGCGCCATTGGAAAGCTATAGATTTAAACAATGTTCGTCAACAACAGCAGATCATCCATCGCCATTTCGCGAGCGCCCGCAATGGCGGGTAACATCGGACTTCACACACTGAAAGAAGCAGCCCCGAATGCAAAAAGAAGTCAAAGAGAAGCCCAAATACGCCATCGTGGCGGCCGTGCAACTGCCGAACGTGAGCGACGTCGAGTTCGAGGCGTCGCTGGCCGAGCTGCGCGATCTGGCCAAGACGCTGGGCTACGTGATCACCGCCACCTTCACGCAGAAGCGCTCCAGCTTCGACTCGACCGCCTACCTGGGCAAAGGCAAGCGCGAGGAGATACGCGAATTCGTCGATAGCGAACCCGCGCCCGGCGCCTTCGAGAAACCGCTGCACGCCGCCGCCGACCCCGACGCCGGCAAGATCGAGGCCATCTTCGTCGACCACGAAATCTCGCCCTCGCAGGCGCGCGACCTCGAAAAGGAAGTCGGCGCCGAGGTGCTGGACCGCACCATGGTCATCCTCGAAATCTTCCACCGCCACGCCACCTCCCGCGCCGCGCGCGCGCAGGTGGAGATCGCGCGACTGGGCTACATGGCGCCGCGCCTGCGTGAGGCGGCCAAGCTCGCGGGGCCGCAAGGGCGGCAGCGCAGCGGCACCGGCGGCCGCGGTGCCGGCGAGTCGCACACCGAACTGGACAAACGCAAGATCCGCGACCACATCGCCGAACTGCAGAAAGAGATCGCCGCGATGGACGTCGAGCGCAAGACCCAGCGCTCACGACGACAGGG
Source organism: Rhodocyclales bacterium (assembly GCA_026399435.1). Taxonomy (GTDB): domain Bacteria; phylum Pseudomonadota; class Gammaproteobacteria; order Burkholderiales; family Rhodocyclaceae; genus Sulfuritalea. Next base: position 181,531 of record JAPLQX010000019.1, on the reverse strand, counting down.
GCGCCAGGGCCTCGCCACCGTGGCGCTGGTCGGCTACACCAACGCCGGCAAGTCCACCCTGATGCGCGCCCTCACCGGCAGCGACGTGCTGGTCGAAAACAAGCTCTTCGCCACGCTCGACACCACCGTGCGAGCGCTGCAGCCGGAGAGCCGGCCGCGCGTGCTCGTCAGCGACACGGTCGGCTTCATCAAGAACCTGCCGCACGGGCTCGTCGCCTCGTTCAAGTCGACGCTCGAGGAGGCACTCGATGCGGCGCTGCTGCTCCACGTCATCGACGCCAGCGATCCCGGGTTCGAACGCCAGCTCGAGGTCACAGACAAGGTGCTCAAGGAGATCGGCGCGCAGGACGTGCCGCGCATCCGCATCTTCAACAAGATAGATCACGTTGGCGACGCCGTGGCGCAAGAAGAACGCGAAGCGGCGCTGCGCGCTGCCTACCCCGACTGCATCGTCATGAGCGCGCGCCGCGCCGACGACATAGCCTTGCTGCGCGAGGCGATCGTCGCGTTCTTCCGCGAGGGCCTGGTCGAGGCGGAGCTGTTCCTGCCCTGGTCGGCACAGCAACAGCGCAGCGAAATCTTCGCGCGCTGCGAGGTGCTGGAGGAGCGCGCCGACGAGGCAGGTGCGTTCCTGCGCATTCGCGGCGAGCGCGATGCGGTGAATGGCTTGTGCGAGAAGTTCGGCCAGGCTTGAAAGTCGGCGCTAACGATACGGCGGGGCCAGCCTTCGAAAAGCAAATCACGCTGGTTAGCAGGGAGCATTGGGTTTAAATTTCGGTATGTTTCACTGGAACTCACTGAAGACAAGAGTGACGCTGTTCACCCTGGCCATCTTCCTGGCCAGCATCTGGTCGCTTGCGCTTTACTCCAGCCGGATGTTGCGCAACGATCTGGAGCGCCAGCTGAGCGAACAGCAGTTCGCGGCCGTTTCCCTGATCGGGGCCAATATCAACAATGAGTTGGCCTTGCGGCTGAAATTGCTGGCAGGCGCTGCCGCGAGCATAAGCCCGGCCATGATGGACAATGCCACCGCCCTGCAGGCACGCCTGCTGCAACTGCCGGCTGTTGAAATCCTGTTCAATGGCGGCGCACTTGCCGTCAATCTCGACGGCACTGCGATTGCCGAGGTGCCACGCTCGGCGCAGCGGATCGGAATCAATTACCGGGACAGGGACTACCTGATCAAAACGCTGACCGAGGGGAAACCCACCATCGGCCAGCCCGTCATGGGCAAAAAACCGCTACTGCCCGTTTTCGACATGGCGGTTCCCATTCGCAACGCACAAGGCAAAGTCATCGGGGCCTTGGTGGGAGTGATCAACCTGGGCGCGGCCAATTTCCTGAACCAGATTACGGACAGCACGTACGGCAAGACCGGCGGGGCTTTTCTGATCACACCGCAAAACAGGATGATCGTCGCCGCCTTCGACAAGTCCCGCATCATGGAAGTGCTTCCCGCCCCCGGCGTCAATCCGTGGATCGACCGTTTCATGCAGGGCTACGAGGGCTCTGCGATCGTCGTCAATCCCCACGGACTGGAAGTGCTGGTCTCGGTAAAGCAGGTGCCCATCGCCGGCTGGTATACATCGGTCATACTGCCGACGGCGGAAGCCTTTGCCTCGATCGATGTGCTGCAGCAACGCATGCTGCTCGCCACGCTGTTGCTGTCCCTGCTGGCGGGTGGCCTGACGTGGTGGATGCTGCGCCGCGAACTTTCGCCGCTGCTCGATGCCGCGAAAGTGCTTACCACCCAGTCCGAATCAGGACAGCCGCCGCAGGCCTTGCCCATCGCACGGCAAGACGAAATCGGCGATCTGATTGGCGGCTTCAATCACCTGCTGGAAACCCTGGGGCAGCGCGAAGCGGCACTGAAGAGCAGCGAAAAGCGTTTTCAGGCTCTTTCGGCGATGTCGTCCGACTGGTTCTGGCAGCAAGACGAGCAGTTCCGGTTTGTGGAATTCTCCGGGGATTTTGCCATCGGCTTCACGCCACCGGCCGGGACCTTGGGCAGGACCCGCTGGGAGCTCAATATCAAGCTGATGCCCGAGCAATGGGCGACACACCGCGCCATTCTTGAGGCCCGTCTTCCGTTCAGGCATTTTGAATACGCCATTACTGGTGAATTCGGCGAGGTGCGCTGGTACAGCGTCAGCGGTGAACCGCTGTTTGATGAATCGGGACGTTTCACCGGATACCATGGCACCGGGCGCAATATTTCGGACCTCAAGGCGACCGAGCAAAGCCTGCGCATCGCCGCCGCCGCGTTCGAGTCGCAGGAAGGTATGGTAATCACCGACGCCGCCGGCGTGATCCTGCGGATCAATCGGGCTTTCACCGCGATCACCGGCTACACCGCCGAGGAAGCCGTGGGCCAGACGCCGCGGCTGCTCAAGTCGGGCCGCCACAGCAAGGAGTTTTATCGCGACATGTGGGAGACCATCGGCCGCACCGGCGGATGGCAGGGGGAGGTTTGGGACCGGCGCAAGAATGGCGAGATCTACCCGAAGTGGCTCACCATCACAGCGGTGAAAAACGACGATGGCGCCGTGACGCATTACATCGGCACGCATTTCGACATTACCGAACGCAAGCAGGCAGAAGACAGGATCGAGGAGCTGGCCTTCTTCGACCAGCTGACGGGCCTCCCGAACAGGACGCTGTTGCTGGATCGCCTGAATCAGGCCATGACCGCCAGTTCCCGCAACGACAGCCACGGTGCGCTGCTGTTCATCGACCTCGACCATTTCAAGACGCTCAACGACACGCTCGGCCATGACATGGGCGACCTGCTGCTGAGGCAGGTGGCACAGCGCCTGACGCTGTGCGTGCGCGAGGGCGACACCGTGGCGCGGCTGGGCGGCGATGAATTTGTGGTGATGCTGGCGAACCTGAGCGAGAACGAACGGGATGCCGCCACCGGCGTCGAAGCGGTGGCCGAGAAGATTCTCGCGGCACTCAACCAAGCCTATCAACTCAACAGCGTGGCTTTCCACAGCACCGCAAGTGTTGGTGTCACGCTGTTCAGAGACCAGCTCACCAGCATCGACGACTTGATGAAGCAGGCCGATCTGGCCATGTACAAGGCCAAGGAAGCCGGACGCAACGCATTCCGTTTCTTCGATCCGGCCATGGAGTCGGTCGTCAAGGAACGCGCGGCGCTGGAGGAAGGCCTGCGCCGGGCCGTCGCGGGAAACCAGTTCGTGCTCCACTACCAGGCCCAGGTGGTCGGCAAGGGCCGCGCCATAGGCGCAGAGGCACTGGTGCGCTGGCAGCATCCCGATCGCGGCATGGTGTCGCCTGCCGAGTTCATTCCCCTGGCCGAAGAAACCGGGATCATCCTGCCCCTGGGCCACTGGGTATTGGAAACTGCCTGTACCCAATTGGCAAAATGGGCCGCGCAACCGGAGATGGCCCATCTGACAATCGCGGTCAATGTCAGCGCCCAGCAAATCAAGCAGCCCGACTTCGTGAATCAGGTGCTGGCGGTGCTCAAAACCACCGGCGCCGATCCGCGGAGGCTGAAGCTGGAATTGACCGAGAGCCTGCTGGTACATAACGTCGAAGAGATCATCCAGAAAATGTTCGAGCTGAAGGCCGCGGGCGTGGGTTTCGCGCTGGATGACTTCGGCACCGGCTATTCGTCGCTCTCCTACCTGAAGCGCCTGCCGCTGGACCAGTTGAAGATCGACCAGTCGTTCGTGCGCGACGTGCTCACCGACCCCAACGATGCCGCGATTGCGCGAACCGTCGTCGCGCTGGCCCAGAGCCTCGGCCTGGCCGTGATCGCGGAAGGTGTCGAAACGGAAGCGCAGCGCGATTTCCTGGCCAGTGAAGGCTGCCATGCCTACCAAGGCTATTTCTTCAGCCGGCCGCTGCCCATAGAAGGGTTCGAGCAGTTCGCCCGGCAGTCTGGATTCCCGCCGGAGAATGGCTGACAGCACGGCGATCCGGGCTGTCAACAAAGCAAATCAAGCTGAATCTCCCTCCCCTTCAAGGGGAAGGTCGCATGCGACGTTTGCGATTGGGGGGCCGGGGTGGGGATGGGGAATTGTGAGCGTGCTTACCGCCTCGATGCCCCATCCCCCTCCTACTCCCCCTTGAAGGGGGAGAGCGCGGCCAGCCCCCAAGTACATGTCCGAAAACGGCTACTGCGCGCCCCGGGTCTGGGTAACATGCAGGCATGGCCTCTCCCCAAACTCCGCTCGATCCCGCCGCCTGCTACCAGGCCGTGCTGTCGCGCGATGCGCGTTTCGACGGTCACTTTTTCACGGCGGTCAAGACCACGGGCATTTACTGTCGCCCGGTGTGCAAGGTGCGCTCGCCGCTGGCGAAGAACTGCCTGTTCTTTGCCAGCGCCGCGCGCGCCGAAGGGGCAGGCTTTCGCCCCTGCCTGCGCTGCCGCCCCGAGCTGGCCCCGGCGGCCCTGACGCACTGGTCGACACAGGACGCCAGCCAGATACTCGCGATGCAGGCCATGCAGCTGCTCGACAGCGCCGAAGCCCTGGCCGACGCGCCGCTGCGCATCGCCGACCTGGCCGCGCGCCTGGGTGTCAGCGAGCGCCACATGCACCGCATCCTGACGCAGCACCTTGGCGTGACGCCCTCGCAATACCGCCAGACGCGTCGCCTGCTGCTGGCCAAGCAGCTGCTTTGCGACACCGCCCTGCCGATTGCCCGAATTGCCCTGCTCAGCGGCTTTGCCAGCCAGCGCCGCTTCAACACCGCGTTTGCCAGCCACTACCGCCTGACGCCGTCGGCCTGCCGGCGCGAGGGCCAGGCCGCCAGCGACGTGCGCCTGAAGTTGGCCTACCGCCCGCCCTATGACGAAGCGGCCATGATGAAATTCCTGGCTCAACGCGCCGTGCCGGGCCTGGAGCTCTGCACCATAGGCGAGGACAGTGCGGGCGACGACAGTACGGGCGAGGACAGCACCGGCGAGTTCGTGCGCATCGTGCGCATGTCGGCAGGCAAGCGCAGCCACCTGGGCTGGGTGCGCCTGCAGTTCGAGGCCGCGGCGCATCGGGTTCATGTGCAGCTCTCCGACAGCCTGCTGCCCGTCTTGCCGGCCGTCCTGCAACAGGTGCGCTGGGCGCTGGACCTCGACGCCGACCCGCTGGCCATCGAGGCGGTGCTGGCCCGCGACTTTGCGCATTGCGCCGGCTGGCGCGTGCCGGGCGCCTGGGACGGCTTCGAGCTGGCAGTGCGCGCGGTGTTGGGCCAGCAGGTCACCGTGGCGGCAGCGCGCACGCTCACCCGGCGCCTGGTGCAGACCCTGGGCGAGCCGCTGGTCACGCCGTGGCCGCAACTCACGCATGCGTTTCCGACACCCACTGCCTTGCTGCAAGCCTCGGCCGACGAGCTGGGGCAACTGGGCATCGTGCGGCAACGCCAAAAAGCCATCCAGGCATTGGCCCAGGCCGTGCTGCATGGCGGCCTGGACTTGAAGCCCGGCCCGCAGGTGCAAGCCACGGTGCTGGCCTTGATGGGCCTGCCCGGCATCGGCGAATGGACCGCGCAATACATTGCCATGCGCGCCTTGCGCTGGCCCGATGCGTTTCCGGCGGGCGACATCGTGGTGCAGCAGCGCCTCGGCGTACGCGACGGCCCACAACCGGCGCGCGCGGCCACCGCGCTGGCAAGCGCGTGGCAACCCTGGCGCAGCTACGCCGTCATTCGACTCTGGCACGGAGGATCACCATGAAACTCGTCTGCAAAACCATCGCCACCCCATTGGGCCCCATGCTGCTGGCTGCCGGCGATGCCGGCCTGGCGGGTGTGTGGTTCGAAGGCCAGCGCCACCATCCGGATGCATCCGCGTGGCAAGCAGTGAAATCCCAGCGCTGGCTCGATCAAGCCGCCGAAGAACTGCAGGCGTATTTCCGCGGCCAATGCCGGCAGTTCAAGACGCCGCGCGCGGCCGCCTGGGGCACAACATTTCAGCGCAGCGTGTGGGAGGCCCTGGTGGCGATTCCGTGGGGTGCCACCACCAGCTATGGCGCCCTCGCCGCGCAACTGCACAAGCCGCTGGCGGTGCGCGCCGTCGGCGCGGCGGTGGGGCGCAACCCATGGAGCATTGTGGTCCCCTGCCACCGCGTGCTGGGCGCCAACGGCAGCCTGACCGGTTATGCAGGCGGCCTCGCACGCAAACAGGACCTGCTAACGCGGGAAGGTGTCTGGAAGGGGCCTTTGCTGTAAGCAGTCGTCCCGAGCCGCCGTTCCGCCGGCGCCGACTATTGGCGCTTGCTCCAGGCAATGCCGAACCCGACCCAATATCGCTTCCAGGATCAGGCAAGCACCTCTTGCAAGACATCGCAGAGTTCAGGGTGGTACCCCGACTGTTGCAGTAACACTTTGACGTGTGGCCTGATCGCCTTGAGCATGTCATCCGGCGCGGCCCGACCGGCTTTCTTCAATGCGCGCGCATCGTCGCCCGCCAATGCCGCGGCAAGCGTCAGCGCCTGACTTCGGTCCTTGGCGGCCTTCTCGGGAAAGCCGCGACGCCTGGCACTTGAATACAGCTTGTGCCACACCATGCGTGCCGCCTGCGGCAACCTGACCGGAATGCACTGCGCACCGGCGAGCATGGCGGCCCGCTCCGGTGCCGCCAGCAAATAATCGTAAAAGGGAATGCTTTGCGCGGCCCACTGCAACTCCGGCACGCGAACAATCGCGCCCAGGGTCTTGCCAGGCACCAGCATGTCGATGCGCAAACCATCGACGCCGGGCAGCTTGACCGACGTCGAAGGCTTGTTCGATGGCAAACCCGGTACCGCAAAAAAAGGTAATTCAGTGGCCTGCATGGTGCGCATGAAAGGCAATGGCGACGCCAGTTTCAACGGCTGCCTGCGGGCAAGGTCGATATCCTGCGTGCGCGACGCCACCGCTATCACGCCCAACTCGTTGAGCCACGCCATATAGCCCAGCGTACCGACCAATACCAGACCGGCCTCGAACGCACCCTGATTGTGCAACTCCACCAGCACGCGCGCCACGGCCTTGTCAGCCACCTGAAAACCCAGCTTGCGCAGTGCCGACACCTGATCCGACGCCCAGCCGGAAAAATCCATTCGCGCTCTCATCTCTGCCAGCGCTGCGCTATCCCCGTCCTTGCAAACCAGCGTCTCCGACTGCTTGCGCGGCACGGAGTAGTAGACGCGATACCAGTAGGAAAACCCTGTGCCGGAACGCATGGCAAGCGTTCCCGGCGACCCCGGCAGCAGGGTACCTTCAAAGCCGTCTATGACACTTTGGATCGCGAGGTGGACAATGGATCGCGGCCTCTTTTCCAAGCGTCGGAAACCCCTGAATAGCTGCCTCTCGAAGAACCATCGCCGTCCCACCAGCGCCGACTTTTAGCCGGAAGCCATTGTCAGTTGCCCAGGAACCCCGGCTTCTGCTTCGCGACGAAGGCGCGCACACCCCTCACGAAATCCTGCGTCATGGCGCAGGCGGCGAAGCTGTCCTGTTCAGCCTGCAACTGTTCCGCAAGGCTGCGGTTGAGGGATTCGTTGATGAGCCGCTTGGTGCGGCCCAGCGCGATGGTCGGGCCATTCGCCAGCTCCATTGCCAGGGCCTGCGTGGCTGCCGTCAGTTCGGCTTGCGGCACCATGCGATTGACGAGGCCGAGTTCCAGCGCGCGGGCCGCGCCGAAGCGTTCGCCGAGCATTGCAATTTCCATGGCCTGCTTGAGGCCGATGAGTCGCGGCAAGGCGTAGGTCGAGCCGCCATCGGGCGAGGTGCCGATGTGGCGATAGGCCAGCGTGAAATAGCTGTTGTCGGCGGCGATGGCGAGGTCGCAGGCGGACATCAACGAGAAGCCGAAACCGGCGACGGCGCCGCGCACGCCGGCAATCACGGGTTTTTCCATGCTGCGGATGCTGGTCACGGCCTCGTGCACCTCGCCGATCAGGCGCTCCAACAGGGCGCGCCGTTCGGCGGCCGGATGGTCCAGCGTCTCATGGAAGGCTTTGATGTCGCCGCCGGCCATGAAGTGCTCGCCGGCGCCCTGGATGATCACGGCGCGCACCGTCGCGTCCCCGGCCACGTGCTTCGTCGCATGGCGCAGGCCGTCGGCCATGGCCATGTCGAGCGCATTGAGCGCTTGCGGCCGGTTGAGGGTGATGGTAGCGATGCCGCTGGCGGCATCGGTTTCCAGAAGAACCTCACCCCCGCTCATTCCTTCTCCTTGCCGAACAGCGCCTCGATTTCGTCAGCGTAGGTCTTGTAGATGCTGGAGCGGCGCACCTTCATGGTGGCCGTGACTTCGCCGTCATCGTGGTCGAGTTCCTTGGTCAGCAGGTGGAACTTGCGGATATGCGCGACTTGCGCCATCTGCTCGTTGCCACGCCTCACCTCGGCCTCGACCAGTTCGCGCACCTGCGGCATGTCGACCAGCGAACGGAAATGGGTGAAGGCGAGGCGCTGCGATTCGGCCCATTTGCCTACTGTCTCGAAGTCGATCTGGATCAGCGCCGCGACATACTTGCGGCCGTCGGCGACGATGATGCATTCCTTGATGTAGGGGCTGGCCTTCATCGTGTTTTCGATTTCGGAAGGCGTCAGGTTCTTGCCGCCGGCGGTGATCATGATGTCCTTGAGGCGGTCGACGATCCTGATCTGGCCGTCGCTTTCCGTGACCACGTCGCCGGTATGCAGCCAGCCGTCGATGATCGATGCCGCCGTCGCTTCCGGGTTCTTGTAGTAGCCGGCGAAGACCATCTCGCCGCGCAGTTGCAGTTCGCCCTGCGCCGACAGGCGGTGCTCGACGCCGAGGATGGGCGTGCCCACGGTACCGATGCGGACCTGGTCGAGGCGCTGCCCGGTGATCATGCCGGTGGTTTCGGTCAGGCCATAGACTTCCACCAGCGGCACGCCGAGGGTGCGGAAGAAGCGGATCACCGCCGGCGAGATTGGCGCCGCGCCGGTCAGCGCCACGCGCACTTCGCGCAGGCCGATGAAGTTTTGCAGGGCGCGGAAGATCAGCCAGTAATACACCGCGAACACCATGCGTTCGCCGAAGCTGCGCTGCTGCGCCGATTTATCGGCGAAGGGTGCGCAGTCCTGCATGCCGCGGGCGAACAGCCAGCGGCGCAGGCCGCCGGTCTCCTGCATCTTGATGCTGATCGCCGCGTGCAGCTTTTCCCAGATGCGCGGCACGCCGAGGAACATGCTCGGCGCCAGTTCGCGCAGGTCTTCCTGCACGGTACGGATCGACTCGCCGAAATTCACCTGCGAGCCGAGATAGATCGGGCAGAACGTCGTCAGCATCTGCTCGGCGACGTGGCACAGCGGCAGGTAGGACAGATGCGTGGTCGCGGCATCGAGTTCCAGCCGCTCGATGATGCCCGGCGCAACGCCGCGGATGTTGGCATAGCTGATCATCGCGCCCTTGGGCTTGCCGGTGGAGCCCGACGTGTAGACCATCAGCGCGAGGTCGCCGAGCTTCTGCGCGGCGAGCGCGTCGTCCACCAGCGTGCGATGCACGGCCTCGTAGTCGACACCCAGCGCCTCGACCTCGTCGAAAGCGATCACCCGGTCGCGATGTGCGGCGGGCGTGTTGCGCAGGCCCTTCTTCTCCATCACCACGATCTTCTTCAGGCAGGGCAACTGATCGAGCGCGGCCAGCACCTTGTCGGTCTGTTCCTGGTCTTCGCAGACTACGATATCGACGTCGGCATGGCCGAGCACATAGGCGACTTCAAGGGTCGGGCTGGTGGAATAGACGCCGACCGCGACGGCGCCGACCAGGCCGCAGCCCATCTGGCTCAGCACCCATTCGAGGCGGTTCTCGGCAATGATGCCGACCCGGCCGCCGGACGGCAGGCCCAGCGCCCGCAGGCCGAGGCCGAAATGGCAGGCGCGGCGGTGGTAGCCGTCCCAGGTGATCGGGTTCCAGATGCCGAAATCCTTCTGCCGGATGGCGATGCGCTCGGGCATGCGCCGCGCGTTCTCGCGCAGCATCTGCGGCAGGGTCAGTTCGGGCAGGGGGTTGTGGAACATGGTCATGACAGCCAGCGCTTGCGGCGCTTGTAGTGCTTGATGTCGCGGAAGCTGCGGGCGGCGCCCTCGCCGGCCATGCCGAGATAGAACTCGCGCACGTCGGGGTCGCCGGCCAGCTTTTCGGCGGGACCGTCGATCACCACCTTGCCGGTTTCCATGATGTAGCCGGTATGGGCAACGGCCAGCGCCACCGAGGCGTTCTGCTCGACCAGCAGCATGGATACGCCCTGCTCCCGGTTGATGCGGGCGATGATGGTGAAAATGTTCTCGACCAGCAGCGGCGACAGGCCCAGCGAGGGCTCGTCGAGCAGCATCACCTTGGGCCGCGCAATCAGGGCGCGGCCGATCGCCAGCATCTGCTGTTCGCCGCCTGACAGATAGCCGGCGAGACCGCGGCGGCGTTCGAACAGGCGCGGAAAATATTCATAAACCAGTTCAAAGTCGGCGCTGGCGGCACGGCGGCCGCTGAGCGCGTAGGTCGCGGAAATCAGGTTTTCCTCGATGGTCAGGTCCTCGAACACGCGCCGCCCTTCCATCACATGGAACAGGCCGGAACGCACCAGTTCGTGCGGCTTCAGGCGCGCGGTATCGACGCCGTCGAGCACGACGCTGCCGCGGGTCATCTCGCCGTCCTCCAGCGCCAGCAGACCCGACACGGCTTTCAGCGTGGTGGTCTTGCCGGCACCGTTGGACCCGAGCAGGGCGACGATCTGCCCCCGCGGCACGCGCAGGGACAGACCGCGCAGCACCTGCACGGCCTTGTTGTAGATGACTTCGATGTTGTTGATGGACAGCACAACATCCGGGCTGGCTTGCGTCACGAGTGAATTACTCCAGGTGGATCCAGTCGGAAGCCGGCACCATCGTTTTTGCCTTCATGTCCGCCTTGTAGATGCGGCCGACCGGGATCGAGTTGCCGCGAATGGTGATCGGCACACCGATCAAGCCGCCAGTGTCGAAGTTCTTGATCGAGTTCAGCGCGGCCTTGAGGTTCTTGGCGTCCAGCGGCTTGCCGGCATCGAGGGTGCGCTTGGTCGCTTCGACAAACAGCATGGTGGTGAGGAAGCCCTGCAGATATGGCGTGGACTGGTACTCGGGCCGCATCTGGCGGATCTTGTCCAGCATCGGCGACTTGGCCGAGGTGTCGTAGTAGTAGCGATACGGCATCACGCCCATGAAGCCCTCGCCGGATTCGCCGAGCTTCATCACGGTCGAGCTGTCCATGGTCCAGAAGGTGCCCATGAAGTGGCTCTTGGCGCCGGACTTCTTCATCTGCGTAACGAACTCGGGGATCGGCGCCAGAACGTAACCGTGGAAGATGGTGTAGTCGGGATCGGCGCGGCGCAGCTTGATCACCTCGGTGGAAACGTCCACGCTGCCCGGCGCCGTCTGGATTTCCACGGCGACGGTCAGGCCCAGCTTCTTCGCCGAAGCGCGGAATTCATCGACCGGGTCGCGGCCGAACTCGCTGTCGGAAAACACGATGGCGACCTTGGCGCCGGGTTTCTCCTTGGCGATGTGGCGCAACAGGATGCCGATCTGCTCGGAGTAGTCGGGGCCGGCCATGAACTGGGCCGGGTACTTCTTCGAGTCGTTGATTTCGGTGGCAAGCGAGGCGCCGGCCATCATGATGCTGCCCATGCGCTCCAGCTCGGGATTGATGGTGCGCTGGAAGGCGGTGGAGTCGCCGTAGTAGAGGCTGACCTTGTTGCCGCCGGTGATCTTCTTGAACGCGGCCACGGAGACATCGGGCTTGTAGGCAGTGTCCTCGAACACGTACTTGAACTTGCGGCCCTTGATGCCGCCGGCGTCGTTGACGATCTTCAGGTAGTCCTGAATGCCGGCGTGAATGCCGATGCCGGCAAAGGCGAACACGCCGCTCATCGGGATCGAACCGCCGATCACGATGTCTTCCTGGGCCTGTACCGCGGGCGCCAGAACAATCCCCGCAGCGGCCAGCAGAGCCGTAATCCACTTCGTTGGTTTCATCTTGTGTCTCCTCCTCGAATGAACCTATGTCCGGAACGGCCACAGGTGAAAAAAACGACGAACGCGCCGCCAGATCTCCGACAAACCGTGCGGCTCGAAAACCAGGAAGCCGACGATCAGGATGCCGAATACGATGATGCGCACCGGTGCCAGATGCACCGCCATCTCGGCGGCGTTGGGCAGCCAGCCGAAGACCATCTTGAGCGCTTCCGGCACCAGGGTCATGAAAATCGCGCCGAGAATGCCGCCGAGTATCGTGCCCATGCCGCCGACGATGATCGCGGCGAGGAAGAAGATCGACATCAGCAGCGGAAAGCTTTCCGGCGTCACCGAGCGGAAGAAATAGGCCCAGAGCCCGCCTGCGACACCGGCATAGAAGGACGAAATGGCGAAGGACAGCAGCTTGTAGCGCAGCAGCGAAATGCCCAGCACTTCGGCCGAGATGTCGCGGTCGCGGATGGCGATGAAGGCGCGGCCGATGCGGGTGCGGAACAGGTTGGCGGCGCCGAACACCATCACGGCGGTGAGCGGCAGCATCAGCCAGTAGAAGCGGAATTCGCTGTCCAGCGCCAGGCCGAACAGCGTCGCCGGCTTCACCGTGAGGCCGGCGGTGCCGCCGGTGACAGATTTCCAGTTGGCGAAGATGAAATGCAGGATGAATGAGGCGGCGATGGTGGCTATCGCCAGATACAGCCCCTTGACCCGCAGCGAGGGGATGCCGACCACCATGCCGACCAGCATCGCGATGCCGCCGGCCGCGATCAGGTTGATGAAGAAGGGCGTGCCGAGCGTGCGGTCGAGCACCGCCACCGTGTAGGCGCCGACGCCCATGAAGGCGGCCTGGCCGAGGCTGACCTGGCCGGTATAGCCGGTCAGGATGTTAAGGCCGGTGGCGGCGATGATGTTGATGCCGACCAGGCAGGTCAGGTAGAGCCAGTACTGGCTGGCGACGAAGGGCAGCACCACCAGCGCCACGGTCAGCACGCCGAGCCAGATGCGCTGGGTGCGGCTGTCGAACAGCGCCTCGTCGGCCGCGTAGCTTTGTTTGGCGGCGCCGATTCTCATAGCCGCTCGATCTCGTGGGTGCCGAACAGGCCGTAGGGACGGACCATGAGGATCAGCACCAGCAGGGAAAAGGTGGACAGCATCTTGTATTGGCCGCCGAGGTAGGTGCCGCTCCAGGCTTCGACCAGGCCGACCACGATGCCGCCGACCAGCGCGCCGGCGACGCTGTCGAGGCCGCCGACGATGACCACCACCAGCACCGAGAGGCCGAACACGCCCATGGTCGGCGAGAGGCTGGAAATGCTGCCGACGATGATGCCGGCGATCGCCGCGACCATCGCGCCGACCACCCAGGCCAGCGAAAACACGCGCGGCACGTTGATGCCCATCGAGTAGGCCGCGGCCTGGTCGGAAGCCGTCGCGCGCAGGGCGATGCCGCCGCGCCAGAAGCGGAACACCACCAGCACGACGGCGATCAGCCCGGTCGCGACGAGGAAGCCATAGAAGATCTTGGGCGGCACCATGGCCTCGCCGATCAGCACCGGGTCGCTCGGCATGAAATCAGGCAGGCGCATCTGGTCCGCGCCCCAGATCAGTTCGACGGCGCCGACCAGGATCGAGGAGAGGCCGATGGTGATCATGAACACCGAGATCGGCGACTCGCCCAGCATCGGCCGGATCAGCAGGCGCTCGATCAGCGCGCCGAGCGCGCCGCTGCCGAGCACCGCCACCACGACGCCGAGCCAGATCGGCCAGCCCAGCGTCGAGGCCATGGCGAAGAAGAAATAGGCGCCCATCATCAGCATCTCGCCGATCGCCAGATTGACCACCTTGGTCGCCTTGAAGATCAGCACGAAGGCGAGGCCGGCCAGCGCGTAAAGCCCGCCGCTGCCGATGCCTGCGAGGCTGACTTCGAACAGCAACAGCCAGTCGAAATCGATCATGTCGCCCCCCAAGGCATGACGGACGCTCCCTCCCCTTCGAGGGGAGCATTGCGGCGGCGTGGCGCTGACACCCCCTCCCCTTCAAGGGGAAGGTCGCATGCGACGTTTGCGATTGGGGGGCTGGGGTGGGGATGGGGCAAAAAAGGCACGCGGTAAGGCCGGAAAATCATGCCATTGCACCCCATCCCCCTCCCGGCCTCCCCCTTGAAGGGGGAGGAGAAAACCACAATGGCGCTCATGTCGCCACCTCGCCGCGCAGCTTGCGCCGCAATTCCTCGACGTCGCCCGATCCTAGGTAGGCGCGAATCACTTCGGGGTTGCCCTGCACCGCCGCCGGAGTTCCGTCGGCGATCACCTCGCCGAAATTGAGCACCACGACGTGGTCGGAGAGGTCCATCACCATGCCCATGTCGTGTTCGACCATGAGGATGGTGATGCCCCACTCCTCGCGCACATCGAGGATGAAGCGCGCCATGTCCTCTGTCTCTTCGCGGTTCATGCCCGCCACCGGCTCATCGAGCATCAGCACCTTGGGCTGCATGGCCAGCGCCCGCGCCATTTCGACGCGCTTCTGCAGGCCGTAGGACAGGGCCGCCACCGGCGCGTTGCGGATATGGTCGATTTCGAGGAAGTCGATAATGCGTTCCTCGATGTCGGCGCGCAGCCGCACTTCCTCGCGCCGCGCCCGACCGTAGTAGAACAGCGCGTCGAACACCCCGGTATGCAAATGGCAATGGCGGCCGAGCTTGATGTTGTCGAGCACGGTCATGCCGCGGAACAGCGCGATGTTCTGGAAGCTGCGCGCCAGGCCGAGCTTGGCCCGCTGCGGCGCCGGGCGCTGCGTGATGTCTTCGCCGAGAAAGCGGATGTGCCCGGACGTGGGCCGGTAGAAACCGGAAATGGTGTTGAACATCGAGGTCTTGCCGGCGCCGTTGGGCCCGATCACGGAAGTGATGGAACCCGGCGCCACCTCGAAGCTGACGCCGTTCAGCGCCTTGACGCCGCCGAAGGCCAGCGTGATCTGGTCGATTTCGAGAATGGGATTCGCGGCCGCGCTCATTTCGCCACCTTTTTTGCCACCTTCGTCGCCACCTTTTTTGTAACGCGTTTCGCCGCCGCAGGGCGCGGCGTCTTGGCGGCCGGCGCCGGCGCTTGCACCGCGAGGCCGCCCATCAGCACGCCGATGCACTGCTCGGCGATCTGATCCGGGCTGAGTTCGCCATCGGCGCGATACCAGCGGCCGATCCAGCTCAGGGCGCCCGCCAGCGTAAAGGCCGCCAGCTTCGGATCGACGTCGCGCAGCGAGCCTTCGGCGATACCCAGCTCGATCAGGTGGCGGAACTCACGGTCGATCTCGGCCTTCAGGCGTCGCACCTCGCGGCGGCTCTCCGGCGGCAGGGGATCCTCGCCGACGCGGATAAGGCATTTGCCGAAATCCATGGTGACGATCTCGGCATATTTGCGCATGGCCGCCACCAGCTTGTCGATCGCCGTGCCGCCGGCTTCGTCGGAACACGCGATCGCTTCCTGCATCAGCTCCAGGCCGCTGCGCACGCACTCGGCGAGGATCTCGTCCTTGTTCTTGACGTAGTAGTAGAGGGTCGGCTTGGTGACGTTGAGCCGCTCGGCCACTTCATCCAGAGAAACGGCGTGGAAGCCCTTCTCGTTGAAAAGCTGGGCCGCCGTGCGCAACACGGCTTCGCGCTTGATCTCGCGCTCGCGAGTCCTCTCGCCTGCCTTGCGCCAGGGCGACGTCGGCTCATCTTGCGTCGATTTTTTCGAGCGTGCTATTGCCATGCGGGGGACGGTTTCCAGCTTTTTGTTACTGGTCAGTAGATTCGTTACCAGCAATATGACTGCTACCGGCCGGCACTGTCAATCCTGCACCGCAACATGCCGGTAGCACTGCCACGCCATCCGCGACGGCGAGATTTGGATGATTCAATCAGGTCACAGCCTGAACCAGGCCAGACGTGTGGCCCTCCCCGGAATAGGGAGCCCGCCTATTTTCTATTCCCATTGCATTGCACATGAGTAACTTGACGGGTTTGCTTGAACATCGGCTTGCCACCCCATGCATACGATACGTCTTCAGGGATGCATTCCTTGGGAATCGATGCAAAGACGCCACCGTGAGAACGGCAGAAACTTTTCACGGCACCATCTGCCTGCGCAGTAGCTTCTGCACAGGCAACCGCTGGGTTCGGATCGTATTTATACCGCTCGATGCAGCTGTCCTCCACCCGGCATTTGTCAAGCTTTACAGCATGAGCAGCAGTCGCAAAAAGGCATGTAAATACTATTGGCAAGAAATACGCTGCTTTTGTCATTACCACTCCTTTTTGTTGACCGGCAAATAGTCCTCCGCGTATTTCCTGTATATCACGTTGACGGATAACAATACGGCTCAGCTTCGCCTTGTTTCGCCTGTTCGCCCAAGTCGCCGTCTTGCCAGCGCCGACGCTTGACCTGTTCGGCCGACATCTAAAGCAATCCGGAAAATTCCCCACCCACCCGCCGCTTCATGATCCGGGAATAGAGCGCCGGCGCCAGCCGGCTGAGCCACCAGGCCTTGCGCGCGGTGGCGTCGGGCAGCAGCAGCGTGCGCCCTGCCGCCACCGCATCGAAAACCTGCGCCGCGATTTCCTCGGGCGAGGACTCGCCGCCGGTGGTGATGCGCGGGCTGCTCACCGGCGCGCCGCTGCCGTCGGTCGCGGCTGCGCCGATTCCGGTGCGGATGAAGGAGGGACAAACGAGGGCGACGTCGACGCCGGCGCCTTCGACTTCGCTGCGCAGGCTGTCGAAGAAACCGTGCAGCGCGTGCTTGCTGGCGGCATAGCCGGTGCGGCCGGTCAGCGGCGAAAAACCGGCGACGCTGGAGATAGCGACGATGAAGCCCTGCCGCGCCACGATGTGCGCCAGCGCGGCCTGAGTGAGGTTGGCGGCGCCGAAGAAATTGACTTCCATGACGCGGCGGATGACGTCGGGATCGGTGTCCCGCAGCAGGCTGCGATGGCTGATGCCGGCGTTGTTGATGAGGCCGTCGAGCGCGCCGAACTGCGCCAGCGTGGCGGCTACTGCTGACTTGCACGCGGTGGAATCGGTAATGTCGCCGGTCAGGGCCAGCGCTTCGGCGCCCTTGGCGCGCAGCGCCGCCACCAGCGCGTCGAGCTTTGTCGCATCGAGATCCAGCGCGGCGATGCGTGCGCCGGCGGCGGCATAGCGCTGGCACAGGGCGGCGCCGAGCCCGCCGGCAGCGCCGGTGACGAGAACGACTTTGCCCTTCAGGTCGCGGCGGGTCATTTGAGGGTTGGGCCAGCTACGCGTTCCCGTCGCTCCGTCATTCCGGCGAACGCCGGAATCCATGAATTCTTGTCCCTTCCATACATCTCTGGATTCCGGCGTTCGCCGGAATGACGACGTCCTGTCATGCAGTCTTGCCTTGCCGTGACTTCCGCCACAGTTCGAAGACCTCAGCCGAGGTCAGCTTGGGCATGTAGCCGAATACCTCCTTCAGCCGCCGGTTGTCGAGCACCGGCCGGTAGCGCAGGAAGTCGATCTGCTCGGGCCCGTATTGCGTCAGGCCCAGCTTCTTCAGCAGCCACAGCGCGGCCTGCAGGAAGCCGGGCGGGAACACGACGCTGCGCTTGCCGAGGCGTGCGGCGATTTCGTCGATGCTCAGTTTGCCGTCGCCGGCAACGTTGAAAATGCCGGTCACCGGCGAATCGACGCCGTGCACGATGGCGCCGACCACGTCCTGGTCGTGGATGAAGACGAAGGGGCTGTCGCTGCCGCGGATCGCTATCAGGCGCGGCTTGTCGAAGAGGTCGGTGATCTGGTTGTGCGTCGAGGCGCCAAGGATGGTGCCGATGCGGAAGATGACCTGTTCCAGTTGCGGCAGCCGTGCGCGATAGTCGGCCAGCATTTCCTCGACCAGGCGCTTGTGCCAGGAATAGGCAAAGCTCTGGTTGCCGCGTACCGGATCGCTCTCGGTCAGCCATTCCGGGTTGTCGGCGTGGTAGCCGTAGGCCGCGCCGCTGGACGAAACGATGATGCGCTTCACATCGTTGCGGACACAGGCCTGGAGCAGGTTGCGGGTGCCGTCGACGTCGACGCTGTATTCGAATTCGCGATTGCTTTTCTTGCCCGGCGTGACGATCGACGCCAGATGCACGACGACCTGCGGCCGGTGGCGAGCGATGATGGCATCGACTTCCGGCGCGCGGATGTCGGCGACCTCATAGGCAACGCCGGGCAGGCGCTGCGCGGGTTCGCGCACGTCGAGCGCGACGGTGGAGATGTCGGCGCGGCGCGCCAGTGCGGCCACCACCAGGCTGCCGAGGTAGCCGGAACTGCCGGTGACGAGGACGCAGACTGCGCTCATGACGCGGCCTTGGGTTCTCGCTTGCTCCAATACGTCGCCACCGAAAGCCCGGCGACGATATGCCAGATGCCCCACCAGGCCGTGATGACCGCCATGCCGCCGAGGCCGTCGAAGAAGTTGAAGATCAGGATCAGGCCGAGGCCGGAATTCTGGATACCGCACTCGATGGCCACGGCGCGCCGGTCGCGCTCCGGCAGGCCGACGCCGAAAGCCAGGCCATAGCCCATCGCCAGGGCCGACGCGTTATGCACGAACACCACGCCCACCACCATGCCGACGTAGAGCACGAAGTACTGCCAGTTGGCACCCAGCGCGGCGAGCACGAAGAGCAGGAAGAAAGCCAGCGAGAAATATTTCATCGGCTTCTGCGCCCGCGCCGAGAAGCGCGGCCAGCGGCGCGTGACGAACAGCCCGGCGGCAAGCGGCAGGCCGAGCAGCAGCAGCACGTGGAGGAACATCTCCAGCGGATTTACCGCCACCGAGCGCAGCAGCGGTTGCGCCGGCGCGTAGAGCCCGCCCCAGAAGGCGATGTTCACCGGCGTCATGACGATCGCGGTGAGCGTGGACAACGTGCTGATCGACACCGACAGCGCGGTGTTGCCCTTGGCGAAATGGGTGAGGAAGTTGGAGATGTTGCCCGCCGGACACGACGACACCAGAATCATGCCCAGCGCAATGCTCGGACGCGGTTCGAGCAGCAGCACCAGCAGGAAGGTGAAAGCGGGAAACACCAGGTGATGGCCGAGCAAGCCGATGACCAGGGCGCGCGGCGTGCGCAATGCCTCCTTGAAGTCTTCCGGCTTCAGCTCCAGCGAGACGCCGAACATGACGAAGCCGAGCACGAAGTTGAGCAGCAGCAGCGTCTGCGGATTGAAGTTGAGGCGGACGAGATCGATGTCGGTCATGGGTGTTCCATGTTAAACAAGCCTCAGCCCGTCGTTCCCGCGAAAGCGGGAACCCAGGCCGTTCTGGATTCCGGCCTGCGCCGGAATGACGAGTGTCACGCCTTGGGCTCTTCGTGCATCTTCTTGAAGTGTATGAGTCCCGGCGCCCACATGTGCTTGACCGGGTCGACGTCGACGTGGATCACCGCGCAACCGCCGGTGGCCAGTGCGCGCTCAAGCGCCGGCTTCAACTGCGCCGGATCGGAAACGCGCTCACCGTAGGCGCCCATGCTCTCGCCCAGCTTGTCGAACTTGATTTCGCCGAGGTCGGCCTTGATCGTCTCGTCGGGGTCGAGGTGCTTGAAGATCATGGTCTTGATCGGCCGCAGCATGAACTGCTGGTTCATCTTGACCATGCCCCACTGCTTGTCGGCAAGCACGATGTAGATCACCTGCGCCTTGTTGCGCACCGCCGTTTCGACCTCCTGCGAATGGAAGCCCATGGCACCGTCGCCGATGATGCAGCAGACCGGCTTGCCCGGCCGCGCGATGGCCGCGGCCACCGCCTGCGACATGCCGGCGCCGAGCATGCCGAACTTGAAGGTCGAGATCACGGTGTTGGGCACGGTGACCCGGTGATAGAACATGGCCCAGATCGTGGCGTTGCCGCCGTCGGCGACCAGCACCGAATCCTCGGGGAACAGCTCGCGGCAGACCGAACCGATGTGCGCCGGATGCATCGGGATCGCCATGTCGGACAGCGCCTTGTCCCAGCCAGCGCGTTCGTCCTTCATGGTCCTGGCGTAGCCCGCGACGCGGGTGCGGCGGGCGTCGAGTTTGATCTCGCTCTGGCGCTTTTGCAGTTCGTCGGCCAACAGTTCGAGGAAGCGTTTCGCATCGGCGACGATGCCGAGGTCGGCCGGCTTGTTGAGGCCGATCATGTCGGCGTCCACGTCGACCTGGATGGTCTTCTGCTCGGAGGGGTGGCGCCAGTAGGGCGGCTTGCCCCACCAGTCGGTTTCGCCGATGCGCGAGCCGAGGATCAGCACCACGTCGGCATCGTTGCGCACCTGATGGTTGAGCTTGACGTGCGGCATGGTGATGGCCAGCGGCGAGTTCTCGGTCAGCATGCCGCGCGCAGCCCAGCTCGTGGTGACCGGCGCGTGCAGCAGTTCGGCGACGCGCTGCAATGCTGCATAGGCGTTGCAGTGGATGATGCCGCTGCCGGCGTGGATCATCGGCGCACCCGCCGCGATCAGCCAGTCGGCGGCCTGCTTCACCTGCTCAGAAGTCGGGGCCGGCGGTACGGCGTTGCGGTACTGGTGCGGCGCCCAGTATGCGATGTCGGCCTTGAATTTGCCGTTCATGATGGTCTCGGGCACGTCGACATGCACCACGCCGGGCCGCCCCTCCCAGCTCTTGCGCAGAGCCTTCCTCACGAGTTCCGGAACGCGGTCGAAGGAGGACACGGCCGAGCTCCACTTGCCGATCTTGCCGATGACGCCGCTCTGGTCGAAGCACTGATAGCTGCCGCCGCGGTCCGGATACATGATGGTCGGCCGGCGCGCGCTGGTGATCGCCAGCACTCGGTTGCCGTCGGCCTGCTCGACCACCAGGCCGGGCAGCAGGTTGGCGACGCCGGGGCCGTTGCTGGCCATGCAGACGCCGAGCTTGCCTGTCAGCCGTGCATAGGTGCCGGCCATGTGCGCCGCGCAGGTTTCGTGGCGCGGCGTGACGATCTCGATGCCGAGCCGGTGCAGCGCGGAGTAGAAACCGAAATAGGTGCCGTCGATGATGCCGAAGACCTTCTCGACGCCTTCTTTCTGCAACATGCGGGCGATGACTTCGCCGCCGGTGATTTCTGCCATGACTCGTTCTCCTCGTTCTTGCGTCGATTTTTCGACGTTTGTCTTGTCCGGCAAGAATAGGCGATTGAATAGCGCCGGTGCTTGTCGCAAAATACCCGACAATTTGTCATTTCGCGACAACATGCCCTCTACCGAAATCGCCCCGACGAAGGAAATCAGTGTCGCCATAGCCTATGGCCGGCGTCTGCTGGATGTCGTCGAGCGTCTGGGGCTGCCGCGCGCGGCCCTGCTCCGCCATGCGCGCATCGATGCGGCGGAATGGAATGCGCCGCAGGGACGCCTGCCCTTCAGCGCGCTGGTGGCGCTGTTCCGGACGGCGCTGACGCTGACCGGCCGGCGCGACCTGGGGCTGGAATTCGGCCGCGATGCGCGCCCCGATACCTTCGACGTGCTCGGCTATGCGCTGATGAGCTGTCGCGACCTGGAAGAGGCTATCGGCCTGGTGCCGCTTTATCGTCGCATCGTGTTCGATTCCGGGTACAGCGAAACCCGTTTCGACCGCGAGGGCGAGCACGTCAAGCTGGCATGGGTGGTGCTGCCGGAGGCGACCCAGGCCGGACTGCCCTACTGCGATCTGCTGGCGGAATCCCTGCTCGCCAGCTGGGCCGGCTTCGGGCGCTGGATAACGCGCAGCGAGCTGCCGCTGCGCGAGGTGCGCTTTCTGCATGACCCGCCCGAAGACACGCTGCCCTTCGTCAAGTTCTTCGGCTGCCCGGTGCGCTTCGCCGCCGGCGAGAACGCGATGCTGTTCGACGGCGACCTGCTGTCGCGTCCGCTGGTCCAGGCCGACGCCGCGCTCAACCTGGCGATGCGCGACGAGGCGCGCATGGTCATCGCCCGCCTGCAGGGCGGCCATGACATCGTCAGCCAGGTGCGACAGGCGCTGGTGCCGCTGATGCCGAAGTGCGAAACCACGCTGAAGCATGTCGCGGCCTCCCTCGGCATGACGCCGCGCACCTTGCAGCGCCGCCTCGTCCAGGCGGAGGTTTCCTTTCACGGCCTGCTCGACGCCTCGCGCCGCGAGCTGGCGCAGGTCTATCTGCGCGACTCGTCGCTTTCTGCGCTGGATGTCGCGTTGCTGCTGGGCTACGCCGAGCAAAGCTCCTTCACCCGCGCCTTCCGCAACTGGTTCGCCACCTCGCCCTCGGCATGGCGCAAGGGCTGGTAGCCATCCCCGGCGGATTGCCGCAACTACCTCTTTGTGCCGAGCCCCCTGCGGAAGGCCTCGAGCCTGGCCTCGTAGTCCGTAGGATCGCCGTAGTCGAGGAAGCGGGCATAGCGTGCATGGGTGCCGAGCATCTTGCGCGCATGCTTGATCGGACAGAAATATTCCTCGGTACGCGCCACGATCTCCTCCACGTAGGCAATCAGGCCGGTGCCGTAGGCGCAATAGGTACAGTGGAATTTTTCGATGAAATTGAGATATTCGAGCTGCTGCCGGTCGAACACGATGTAGTTGCCGCGACGCACCTTGGCCACGCCGTAAATCGGGAAACACGTCATCTGGTAGAAGCTGACGAAGAGGTCGAGGATCGCCATCGGAAAAATCATGGAATAGATGATCGGCCCGGTGATGAGGTTCTGCGGGCGGTAGGAAACCACCCAGCGGAAGAATCCGAGCTTGAGCCGGCGATGCGCCTGCCGGATGGAATGCTCGAACTCGACGCGCTTGCCCTTGATCTGGAACATCGCGTTGGCTTCCTGTTCGTGAAGCGCAATGCTCAGGTCCTCTTCGAGCGCGGACATCTGGTCAAGCAATTGGCGAATGCGGTCGTTCATGAATGGCTCCAGCTCCGATAAGTCCCCACTCTAACAGCCGATCTCGCCCTCCCCCTTCTTGAAGGGGGGGAGACCAGCCAATCTCGCCCTCCCCCCTTCAAGGGGGGAGATGGAGGGGGGATGGGGATATGGGGAAGGCGCTCCATCGCTCATGCCACCCCATCCCCTCCCCAACCCTCCCCTTGAAGGGGAGGGAGAATGGGGCCGGCCAAACTTGCGCTCCCCCTTCAATGGGATGGAGAAGAACAACTGAATATCCGGGGCGATTTATTGCATTGCAGCAATTGTGCGCTAGGCTCATAATGTAATGAAAGGGAGCCCGCTCATGACCCAAATTCAAGCCACCAATTCCGAATACATCGAAAACCGGACTTTCGATGAAATCGCCGTCGGCGACAGCGCGGTTCTGGTTCGCACCTTGCGCCAGCAGGACATCCAGATGTACGCGATCATGTCGGGCGACATCAATCCGTCGCACGTCGATCCCGAATACGCGCATTCGTCGATGCTGCGCGAGGTCATCGCCCACGGCATGTGGGGCGGCGCGCTGATTTCCAATGTGCTCGGCACCCAGTTTCCCGGCCCGGGCACGGTGTATGTCGATCAGACGCTGCACTTCGCGCTCCCGGTGCGGGTCGGCGACACGCTGACGGTCACCATCACCTGCGAGAAGAAGTTTCCGCGCAACCACCACATCGTGTTCGATTGCGCGTGCACCAATCAGGACGGACAGAAGGTCATCAGCGGGACCGCCGAAGTACTGGCGCCGACGGAAAAGATCAAGCGCCTGAAGGCCAATCTGCCGGACTTCAAGCTCTCCGAAACCAGGAAGGCGCGCTTCGAGCACCTGCTCGAAATCACCAAGGGACTGACCCCGATATCGATGGCCGTGGCGCATCCCTGCGACACCGAGTCGCTCAAGGGCGCGCTGTTGGCGCGCGATCGCGGCCTGATCATCCCGACGCTGGTGGGTCCTGAAGACAAGATTCGCCAGCTGGCCGAAGCCAATCAACTCGATCTGTACGGCTGCACCCTGATCAACGTCCCCCACAGCCACGCTGCCGCCGAGACGGCGGTATCGCTGGCGCGCGAAGGTCAGGTCGAAGCCTTGATGAAAGGCTCGCTGCATACCGACGAATTGATGAGCGAAGTGATCGACAAGGCAACCGGTTTGCGCACCGCGAGGCGCATCAGCCACGTCTTCCTGATGGACGTGCCGACCTATCCGCGCCTGCTGTTTATCACCGATGCGGCGGTCAACGTCGCGCCCAATCTCGAAGACAAGGTCGACATCGTGCAGAACGCGATCGACCTGGCGCACATGCTGAAGATCGCCGACCCCAAGGTGGCGATTCTGGCCGCGGTGGAGACCGTCAATGTGAAGATGCAGGCCACGCTCGACGCCGCCGCCCTGTGCAAAATGGCCGACCGCGGCCAGATCACCGGCGGCCTGCTGGATGGCCCGCTGGCCTTCGACAACGCCATCTCGGTGGTTGCCGCACGGACCAAGGGCATCAAGTCGGCAGTCGCCGGCCAGGCCGACATCCTGCTGGTGCCCGACATCGAATCGGGCAACATGCTGGCCAAGCAATTGGAATATCTGGCCGACGCATTGACCTCGGGCATCGTGCTCGGCGCTCGCGTGCCGATCGTGCTGACCAGCCGCGCCGACTCCGCCGAAACGCGCACCGCTTCGACCGCCGTGGCGATGGTCATGGCACATGCCAAGCGCAAGAAGATCTGATCCAGTGGCCGACGCGATCCTCACCCTCAACGCAGGCTCGTCCTCGATCAAGTTCGCACTGTTCGCGCGCACGGCGACCATACCGCAGCAGCCCGAACTGGTCGGCCTGATCGACGGCATAGGAGCAGTCGGCCAGCCCGCGCACTTCAAGGCGAAAGATGCAGGCGGTCGCGTGCTGGACGACCTCGATCTCGACCTCGACGGCCCGGCCGAGACTCCGCACAAGGCGGCGTTGAGCTTTCTGGTCGACTGGCTGGAGCAACGCGAGGCCGGCTGGCGCATTTGCGGCGTCGGGCATCGCGTTGTGCATGGGGCGCAGAAGTTTTCGCAACCGATGGTGCTCGACCCCGCCATCGTCGATGCGCTGCGCGGCTTCATTCCGCTGGCCCCGCTGCACCAGCCGCACAACCTGGCCGGCATCGATGCGATGACGACCGCATTGTCGGGCATACCGCAGATCGCCTGCTTCGACACGGCCTTTCACCGCAGCCAGCCGGAGGTCGCGCAACTCTTCGCCCTGCCCCGCGCCATCACCGCGCAAGGCGTGCGCCGCTACGGCTTTCATGGCCTGTCCTACGAATACATTGCCGAGGTCCTGCCGCAGCACCTCGATGCCGGGCGCGCCCGGGGCCGCGTCATCGTCGCGCATCTGGGCAATGGCGCCTCGATGTGCGCCATGAAGGATCTGAAGAGCCAGGCCTCGACCATGGGCTTCACTGCCGTCGATGGCCTGATGATGGGCACCCGCACCGGCAATATCGATCCCGGCGTGCTGCTGTACCTGATGGACTACCGGCAGATGGACGCCAAGGCCCTGACCAAACTGCTCTACAAGGAATCCGGACTGCTGGGCGTTTCCGGCATCAGCCAGGACATGCGCGTCCTGCTCGATTCCGCCGCACCCGAAGCGCGCGAAGCCGTCGATCTGTTCTGCTATCGCGTCGTACGTGAAATCGGCTCGCTGACGGCAGCGCTGGACGGGCTCGATGCCCTGATCTTCACCGGCGGCATCGGCGAGCATGGCGCCCCGGTGCGGGAAAAGGTTTGCGCCCAACTCGGATGGCTGGGACTGAAGCTGAATCCCGACGCCAACGCCGCGAATGCGTCAAAAATTTCGGCGGCGGAGAGCAAAATCGACGTTCGCGTCATACCCACGAACGAGGAATGGATTATTGCGCGGCACACCGCGGATCTCATCGCCTGAGCCACCACTTTCCGAATTTTCCAGTCCCATCAAGCCTGTCAACCCCATTGACAGTTCAACAATAATTCCTCCTAGCAAAAAGCGGCCCAGCTCGCGCTCAAGCCAAGTCTTGAAAAGCACGGCCATCCCCCTGTTTTTTCGTCCCTTTCACAGGGGAAAAACATACTATATCTAGTAGGGCGCATTGATCACCCGTACTAGCTGCTTACGTAACCCATTGTTTTTCGGTAGTAAAAATTTTTTGCTTTTCACGAGTAAAACGCAGGGGTATGCTTCCCCGCTCCACGGCACCTTAATTGGACCTATTCTTCGGAAAAGACTATGACTACCATAAATAATAATACAGAGGAAACAGCAGGTTACGAGCATACCGGACAGATGGACCTGCCTCTCCCCCAGGAGATATCAGGCGAAGTCCTGCTCGAGAAGTATGCAAAAGGAACTGAACGCGATGTGCGCGACGTGCGCAGCCGCGTGGCTCGTGCGCTGGCCTCGATAGAAGTCGAAGAAAAGCGCAGCTTTTGGGAGGCACGCTTTCTCGAAGCGCAGGAAAACGGCTTCGTTCCGGCCGGTCGCATCAACTCCGCCGCCGGCACCGATCTGTGCGCCACTCTGATCAACTGCTTCGTGCAGCCGGTGGGCGATTCGATTTCCGAAATCGTCGACGGCCGCCCCGGTATCTACACGGCATTGTTGCAAGCGGCCGAAACCATGCGCCGCGGCGGCGGCGTCGGCTACGACTTTTCTTCCATCCGCCCGATCGGCGCCCACGTCAAGGGCACGCAATCGCGCGCTTCCGGCCCCGTCTCCTACATGCGCGTCTTCGACCGCTCCTGCGAGACGGTCGAATCCGCCGGCAGCCGCCGCGGCGCGCAAATGGGCGTACTGCGCTGCGACCACCCGGACATCGAGGACTTCATCCATGCCAAGGATGCCGGCGATCTGACCAACTTCAACATCTCGGTGGGCGTCACCGATCCGTTCATGCAGGCCGTGGAGGCTGACGGCGAGATCGAACTGACGCATCGCGCCACCCCTTCGGCCGACATCAAGGCCGCCGGCGCCTATCAGCGCGGCGACGGCATGTGGGTCTACCGCAAGGTGCGGGCCCGCGATCTGTGGGAGCAGGTCATGCGCTCCACCTACGATCACGCCGAGCCGGGCATCCTGTTCCT
>JAPLQX010000019.1:0-154534 GCA_026399435.1 Rhodocyclales bacterium | reverse complement strand
CCGGGCATCCTGTTCCTCGATCGCATGAACAAGGACAACAACCTCTACTACTGCGAAACCATCGAAGCCACCAACCCCTGCGCCGAGCAGCCGCTGCCGCCCTATGGCTGCTGCTGCCTCGGCTCGATCAACCTGACGCTGTTCGTCAAGGATGCCTTCGGCAAGAAGGCCAGTTTCGATTTCGCCGCCTTCGGCCGGGTCATCGACACCTCGGTGCGCATGCTCGACAACGTGCTCGACGCCACCCACTGGCCGCTCGAACAGCAGTTGAAGGAAGCGCAGAACAAGCGTCGCGTCGGCCTCGGCTTCACCGGCCTCGGCGACGCGCTGATCATGCTCAAGCTGCGCTATGACACCGACGCCGCGCGCGCGATGGCGACCAGGATTTCCGAGTACATGCGCGACCGCTCCTACCTGTATTCGGTCGAGCTGGCCAAGGAGCGCGGCGCCTTCCCGCTGTTCAACGCCGACATGTATCTCTCCGGCGGCAATTTCGCCTCGCGCCTGCCGCAGGAGGTCAAGGACGCCATCCGCAAGAATGGCCTGCGCAACTCGCACCTGCTGTCGATCGCGCCCACCGGCACCATCAGCCTGGCCTTCGCCGACAACGCCTCGAACGGCATCGAGCCGCCCTTCTCCTGGGTCTACACGCGCAAAAAGCGCATGGCCGACGGCACCTTCAAGGAATACGCCGTCGAGGACTACGCTTGGCGCCTGTACAAGCACCAGGGCGGTGACGTTTCCAAGCTGCCCGACTACTTCGTCACCGCGCTGGAAATCTCGGCCCAGGCCCACGAGCAAATGGTCGCGGCCGTCGCGCCCCATGTCGACACCTCGATCTCGAAGACGGTGAACGTTCCCGCCGACTACCCCTACTCGGAGTTCGAAGATCTTTACATGGTGGCCTGGAAATCCGGCCTCAAGGGCCTCGCCACCTACCGGCCCAACTCGGTGCTGGGCAGCGTGCTTTCGGTTGGCACCACGCCGGCAGAAAGCGCCCAGAAACAGCCGCAGGACGTCACCATCGACAACGCCAACCGCCGGCTGTCGATCGGCGCCCTGCCCGCCCCGGTGCTCGCCTCCCTGCGCTGGCCGGGTCGCCCGCGCATGACCGACGGCAATGCGGCATGGACTTACATGATCGAAGCGCCGCACGGCGAGTTCGCGCTCTTCGTCGGCCAGATCGAAAACGACTACGGACGCGATGTGCCCTTCGAAGTCTGGGTGAACGGTGCCGAGCAACCGCGCGGCATAGGCGCTGTGGCCAAGACGCTGTCGATGGACATGCGCGCCAACGACAAGGCCTGGCTCAAGCTCAAGCTCGATGCGCTGGCGAAGACGCAGGATGACGACTCCTTCGAACTGCCCCTGCCGCCCAACGGCGAACGGAAACTCGTGCCCGGCGTCGTCTCGGCGCTGGCCCAGGTGGTGCGTTACCGCTGCGAAAAACTCGGCGCTCTCGAAGGAGCCGAAGCCACCCCGGTGATCGACTGCATGTTCAGCCGCGACGAACCCAAGACCGGCACCGACGGCACGCTGTCATGGACGGTGGACGTGGTCAATCCGGCCTCGGGTGAAGAGTTCGTGCTGGGCCTGAAGGAAATCACCCTGCCCGACGGCGTCACGCGGCCCTACTCGGTGTGGCTCTCCGGCCACTACCCACGCGCGCTGGACGGCTTGACGCGCCTGCTCTCGCTCGACATGCGCGTGCTCGACCCGGCCTGGATCGGCATGAAGCTGCGCAAGCTGCTGAACTACGCGGAGCCGCTGGGCGATTTCATGGCCCGCGTGCCCGGTTCCAACAAGCAGCAGAACTGGCCCTCGACGGTCGCCTACATCGCACGCCTGATCATGCACCGCTATGCCATGCTGCGCATCCTCGACGAGAACGGCTACCCGACACGCGAAATGGGCATCCTCGAAGTCCCCGAGCAGAAGAGCGGCGGCGTCAAGGTGATGCAGGGATCGCTGTGCGGCGAATGCGGCAACTACACGGTGATCCGCAAGGACGGCTGCGACTTCTGTTCGGCCTGCGGCGCGGTGGGTTCCTGCGGCTGACCACGCTGCCGTAGCACTCGCAAAAAAGCCCGGTACACGCCGGGCTTTTTTGTTTTCTGCGCGATGCAGCCTTGCCTACTCGCGGACCGCCGCCACGGCATCCAGCCGCTGCATCCAGTCGAGTACCTCGCGCACGGTTTCTTCCGGATGCTCGAAGGGAAACAGATGCGAGCCTTCGAGCCAGCTGATGCGCCCCTGCGCGAGGCGCTGCGTGGCCGCGAGCCCGACCTGGCGGACCTCGCGGGAGCGCGTTCCACCGATGAAGGCTATCGGGCCGCCGGGCGGATGCAAGCGCAGATAGGACACCAGGCGGTGCGGAACCGTCGAATAGATTTCCGCCTCGATCTCGGGACGAAACTTCAGGCGGCGACCTGTGCCGGCACTGTCCGCAGGGTCCTGTTCGGTGCCGAAGTGGATATAGTCGTTGAGCACAGCCGGGTGCCAGTGCGCAAACATCGGCTTGGCCATGAAATGCCGGTGTGCCTCACCGAGATTCGGCCACCGGTCGCGGCGCTTTATCGCGACCCCTGCGGGTGACAGACGGCGCATCTGACCGGTAGCCTTGACCATGCTGATCAACCCTGATTTCCAGCCATAGACGATGGGCGAATCGAGCAGCACGATGCCGCGCACACGCTCCGGGCGCTGGCCGGCTGCCAGCAGGCTCAAGTAGCCGCCCATCGAGTGCCCGACCAGCCAGAGGCGGGGCTCGGGCAGGCTGTCGATCAGCGTCGTGAGCTGATGCGTCATGCCGCGCCAGCTGCGGTCGACGGGGAAGCGGGTGTCATGGCCGAAATGCTCGACGGCCGCCACCTCATGGCCGGCGGCACGCCAGCCGTCGAACAGCTGGCGGTAGGTCGAAGCGCTGTAACTGTTGCCGTGGGAAAAAATGATCATGGGGCAGGCGGACTAAGGAATGGCAGAAGGAAGGGCGCTGACGGTCATTTGAGCGGCATAGGCGCGCTTTTCTGCCGCAGTGAGCTGCTTGATCCGGTACTCGGCCTTCGAGGCCGCCGAGCGGTCCGCATGGGCTTCCGCTGCGAGCATGCGCAGCGGTGGATGCATGCGCATGCAGCGCGCGCCCCGGCCCTCCAGATGGGCTTTGAAGCGCGACGCCAGATCAACGGTGATCCCCGTATAGAGGCTGCCGTCGGTGCATTCGATCAGGTAGACGAACCAGGTCTTGCTCGCGGGCATCGGTTCAGGCGCGAGGCCGCTCAAGTCAATAAGGGATGCATCCAGACGAATAGCACCTGGTCCTGCGATTCGGCCAAACGCGCCAGATCCGCGAGCTCCATCACCATCGCCTGTACTTCCTCGGCGTCCCACTGCTCCATTTCATATTCCTCGGTGGCCGCCAGTTCTTCGGCAACGAGTTCCAGCGCATCTTCATCCAGCGTGGCCAGGCGCTCCAGCACCTCATCGGCCAGGCGCAGCACGATCGCGCCCTCGTCCGTGACATAGACGGGCTCGTAAGCACCGACGGCCTCCTCGAATTCGTCACCGGTCAGCAGGCAATGCAGCGTGGCGATCTTGGCCGTGTCGATGCCGCGCCGTTCGATGCCGCTCCATTCGTCCACGGGCCGCAGGGATTCGCCGATGGCGGCAACTTCATCTTCCTCGGCAGCGACGATGTTCGTCAGTATTCCCAAGCAATTTCTCCTTTATGTCCCCGGCTATGCCGGGGACGGTATCCCCTGGCGGGATGTGCGATGCCGGTGGATCATAACGGAATCCTGCACCATGACCCGCCGCGAAAAGCTTCAATGGCGCCGACGCCGGCCTCTCGTCACGGGTGCCGGCATCGGCGGCAATCCAAGTGCCTGCCGCGACAGGCAATCCGCCTCGGTATTGCGATGACGGGGCACCCAGACCAGTTGCACGTCCTCGAAACGACGCAGCGATTCACGGGCCGCAGCGATCAGGATCAGCAGCCGCGCAATCTGCGTGCTGTCCGGCCCGCGCACATAGCGCAGGGCGACGTCGCTGTCGCCGCGCAGCAGCAGCCTTCGCGCGCCGGCTGCCGCGGCCATTTCGAGCGCCGCGCACAGGGCATGCAACTCGGCCTCGTTATTGCAGCCGGAGACATTCAGCAGCCGGGATTTTTCGCTGCGCCGGCCATCGGGCGCAAGCAGCAGGATACCAATGCCGATCTTGCCCGGATTGGGCAAGGCGGAACCGTCGAACCAGGCCTGCCAGCAATCTGTGGCGTCGATCGCGATCCCGGAGTTCAGAACAGGCTGGCAACGACGAAGCGATCGCGTGCGGCGAGCTTTTCGAGGCCCTTCACCACTTCCAGCGAGGCTCCCCATTTCATGATGTGCGCCAGGAAGGTGGTCAGCGCCTGCGACAGCGCGTAGCCGGTTTCCTTCCACTCCTGCCGAAACTCGTCGAAGGCGACCGTCTTGGCCGAAAGCTTGCCACTTTTCATCGGCACCAGCGTGACGCTGTCGCCGCGATGGCGGATCACGATGGCGGTAGTACGCTGTCCGTTGATGACAACCACATGAGTCTCCCTGTCCGGCTGACATGGAAGAGACTAAATCCGGTGCATGCCGGACGAGACTTGGAAAAACAGTCCTTTTTGGCGCCAGCTTTCAGCCCTTCGCCTCAAGAGCTTCCCAGCGGACCAGGGCCGCATCGATTTCGGCATCGACCGCCGCCAGCCGGGTTTGCAGCTCGCGCACGGCATCGGGCGGCCCCTGATAGAAGGCCGGATCGGCCAGCCGGCCTTGCAGGACGGCCTGCTCGGCTTCGAGCTTGGCGATGCGATCGGGCAAAGCTTCCAGCTCGCGCTGTTCCTTGAAGCTGAGCTTCTTGCGCTCGGGAGGCTTGGTTTTCGCCGTGTCGCCAGCGCCAGCGCTCTGCGTCCCTCCGGGAACTCTTGATCCAGCTTTTACCTCCACACCACCCGTTGCATCGAAGCGCGCCGTGCCGCCTGCGGGCCGCTGGCGCAGCCAGTCGCTATAGCCGCCGACATATTCCTTCCAGCGGCCGTCGCCTTCGCTGGCGATGGTCTGCGTCACCACGTTGTCGAGAAAAGCCCTGTCGTGGCTGACCAGAAACACCGTGCCGCTGTAGTCCTGCAACAGGGCTTCGAGCAATTCCAGGGTTTCGATGTCGAGATCGTTGGTCGGCTCATCGAGCACCAGCACGTTGGCCGGCCGTGCGAACAGGCGTGCCAGCAACAGCCGGTTGCGCTCGCCGCCGGAAAGCGACTTCACCGGCGAACGCGCGCGTTGCGGAGCGAACAGGAAATCTTCGAGATAGCCGATCACATGCTTCTTCGCGCCGCCGATCTCGACATAGTCCGAGCCGGGGCTGATCACTTCGCAAAGGGGCGCTTCGGGGTCGAGCTGGGTGCGGAACTGGTCGAAGTAGGCCACTTCGATTTTGCTCCCCAGCCGTACCTCCCCGGAGTCGGCCGCGAGCTGACCGAGGATCAGGCGCAGCAGCGTGGTCTTGCCGGTGCCGTTGGCGCCGATCAGCCCGACCTTGTCGCCGCGCAGGATGCGGCAGGAGAAATCGCGCACGACGATCTTTTCGCCCGCAGTTGTCACAAAGCGCTTGCTGACGTTTTCGAGTTCGGCCACCAGCTTGCCGGAGGCGTCGCCGCGCACCAGCTGGAAATCGACTTTGCCCAACTGCTCGCGCCGCGCCGCCCGTGCCGCGCGCAAGTGTTCGAGGCGCTGCACGCGCCCGACACTGCGCGTGCGTCGCGCTTCGACGCCCTTGCGTATCCAGACTTCTTCCTGCGCCAGCATCTTGTCGGCGCGGGCGTTCGCCAGCGCCTCTTCGTTGAGCATGAATTCCTTGCGTTCCTGATACGCGGCGAAGCGGCCCGGAAAGCTCACCAGCTTGCCGCGATCCAGTTCGAGGATGCGCGTCGCCACGCCGTCGAGAAATACCCGATCATGGGTGATGACCATGATCGCCCCCTGATAGCCGCGCAGCAGATCCTCCAGCCAGAGGATGCCGTCGACGTCGAGGTGGTTGGTCGGCTCGTCGAGCAGCAGCAGTTCGGGCTCGGCGACCAGCGCACGGGCCAGGGCGACGCGCTTCTTGCCGCCGCCGGAAAGCGCATCGACGCGGGCATCGCCATCCAGCGAGAGCCGCGAAATGGCCTGTTCGACGCGCGAATTCAGGCGCCAGCCGTCGTTGGCCTCCAGTTGCGTCTGCAATTCCTGCATGCGGTCCATGGTTGCCGTATCACCAGCGCCGACTTTGTGGGTCACCTCGTGGTACTCGGCCAGCACGCGCGCCACCTCGCCCAGTCCGGCAGCAACGGCTTCGAAGACCGTGTCGTGGGTGGCGAATTCGGGCTCCTGCGGCACATAGGCGATGGAGAGGCCGGGCTCGCGCCAGACCTCGCCATCGTCGAGCGTACCGAGACCGGCGAGGGCCTTCAGCAGGCTGGACTTGCCGCTGCCGTTGCGGCCGATGAGCCCGACCCGTTCGCCGGCATCGATCTGCATGGCGGCGTGATCAAGAAGGGCGACATGGCCGTAGGCGAGACAGGCGCGATCAAGGGAAATAACAGGCATGGAAACGGAGTCGGGAAAGAGGTAGGGAAAGGGGTGCCGGATTATAGGCGCGCAGCTTATGTCTGCGGCCGGCCGCAGACGGTATCCCCAAGTGGGATAAAATTCGCGCCTCGCGCCCTTGTAGCTCAGTGGATAGAGCGACCGCCTCCTAAGCGGTAGGTCTCAGGTTCGATTCCTGACTTGGGCGCCAGCAAGACAACCGGGCTGGCTGCTCGCTTCACCGCTCGGTGAAGACCCCCAACAGTTAAAACACGAGGCCAAAAAACAGCCATGAACCATTTAACCAGCCAACGCTTCTTCCGCCTTCTGCTGCTCTGGTGCGCGCTGCACTCCGCCCTGACCTTCGCGGCCGATGCGACCCTGGGCAAGAACGAGCAGCCGATCCACGATGCCGCCCGCATGGGCACGCGCCAGGATGTCGAGAAACTGCTGAAGGCCACGCCGCAGAACCGCGATGCCCGCACCGCCCTCGGCGCAACCCCGCTCCACTATGCGGCGCTGAATGAAGACAGCGGTCCGCTGCTGGCGCTGATCGCGGCCGGCGCCAATGTCAATGCACGCGACAAGGAAGGCATGACGCCGCTGCACATGGCGGCTTTTGCGACGCGTACGAACCACGCCCTCCCCCTGCTGCAGGCGGGTGCCGACCCGGCGCTGAAGACCGATGCCGGACGCGATGTGCTGAGCATGGCGCGCAAGGTCCGCGCCGACGAATTTGCCGGCGTGGTTTCGCTCTGGCTGCTCAAGGGCTGCAAACCCCGGCAGCAATGCTGATCGTGCGCCTTGCCATCACCTTGGCCGCGATGCTGTTGGCGCCGATGCAGAGCGCCCTGGCCGCCGACGCTGACAAGCTGCCGCCCGTGGTGGTCTATGCCCCAAGCCCCTGTATTTCCTGCATCGACTGGGCCGATCACCTGCGCAAGAACGGCTTCGAAGTCACCATGACGGAAACCCTGGCGGCCAACATGCCGCGCCTCAAGCGCTGGCTGAACGTGCCCTCGGAACTGGAATCGGTGCACACCGCCACCGTGGCCGGGTATTTCATCGAGGGCCATGTGCCGGCCGAAGACATCCTGCAACTGCTCAAGGAGAGGCCCATGGCGCGTGGCCTGGCTGTCCCCGGCCTGCCGCGAGGATCACCCGGGCGCGAGCTGTCGAATCCCTTCTGCGAAACCGCCTGCACCATCCTCGACAATGCCGGCCAGGAACGGGACATCCGCCGCGAAAGATACGACACCTTGCTGGTGGGGTCGGACGGCAAGACCAGCATCTTCGCCCGGCATTAGAGTTTTCCGGGCTTAGTTTCCGGGCTTAGTTTCCGGGCAGAAAGTCGGCGTACATCGATTTGGCCCATGCGACATCTTCGCCGCGCGGCTGCGGGTCATAGTGCTGGCGCACTGTCTGCGCAATGACTCCATCGCCGCGCATGCGGTATTGGGCATCGATGCGGACACTTTCCATCGGATCGACATCCGAGAAGACATGACAAACGCTGTCCGGCAGCACCGGCTCGGGCACGCTGCCGCGGGCGCGACTGCCGATCTCGCGCGCGGCGATGCGCCCCAGCCGGTTGGCCAGATGGCCGCTCTTCGGGTAGTGCCCGAACAAGGGCGATACCTTGTCGATCAGGTCGCCGATCAGGAATACGCGCTCGTCATCAACGGCGTGAAGATGGAGCGGATCGATCGCGCCCCAGCCGGTCGCCTTGCCGTCGCCGCCGCGCCCCACCAGCCCGGCTTGCCACACCAGATCGCCGGCCTGCTGGGCAGCCATCAGGATGCCGTCGTCGAAACGCAGATCGTCGAACTCGGTGGCGATCGTCTTGTTGAAGGGATCGACAGATTTCACGCTGGCATGGGTCAGGTGCAGGATCTGATCCTTGTAGCGATCGGCGAAAACGCGGTTGAAGGCCTGCATGCCGGGACCCGGATCGACAATGATCAGCCGCCCCTTGATCTTCCTCTGCTTGAACAGCCAGGCGATCATCACCGCGCGTTCATAAGGTGCCGGCGGACAACGGTAGGGAGCCGGCGGAATGGTCATGACGAAATCGCCACCCTTGAAGTCGGCGAGCTTCTGCTTGAGCGCGTCGAGTTCGTCGGTGACGAATCCCGCCGGA
Source organism: Rhodocyclales bacterium (assembly GCA_026399435.1). Taxonomy (GTDB): domain Bacteria; phylum Pseudomonadota; class Gammaproteobacteria; order Burkholderiales; family Rhodocyclaceae; genus Sulfuritalea. Next base: position 145,813 of record JAPLQX010000019.1, on the reverse strand, counting down.
TAGAGCTGCCGCGCCTGCGCGGTGGCGCGATGGTCGTCGCCGAACCAGGGCTCGTAGTCGTAGCGAATGCCGACGGCGAGCACCAGCCAGTCGTAGTCGAGCGTGCCGCCCCTGGTGACGACGCGTCGCTGCTCGCGGTCGACGGCGGTCACCTCGGCCTGCACGAAGGTATAGCCCCAGGCGCGGGCGGCGGCGGCATAGCCATGGCTGCGTCCACCTTCCGGTGCCAGCCCGACCAGCCACTTGTTGCTCAGGGGCAGGGAACGGAACGACGAGCCTTTTTCGACCAGCACCACTTCCAGTTCGGGCGCCAGATCGCGTAAGTGACGGGCTGCCGTCAGGCCGCCCCAGCCGCCACCGACAATGACCACGCGCCGGCCCCGGCCGCGCGGCAGCAGTTCGCCGAGCGTCGCGCCGGCGGCCCAGGACGCACCCATGGCGGCTCCTGCGGCAAGGAAATGACGGCGGCTGAGCTTTCTCATTCAAGAACGATCCTGGATGTGCCGGATCCTCAAAAGCGACCCGATCCGGAAGCATGGCTGATAAGATTCCAAGGTAAGCGTATTATCGAAAAAAATAAGTAGTCAAAACCATGAAATTATTGGTATTGGTCGCACGAGCCGGCAGGCTTCGCCTCCCGGTTTGCGCTTTGTTGAATGGGGATTCTTCCTTCGCTGCATCATGATCGCCGACCTATCGACCATCGAAGACGAACTCGCCCTGGCACAGGCTGATTCCCGTGACATGAAGCGCACGGTGATCGCGCTGCGCACGGAGCTCGAAGCCGCACACGCGGAAATCCATGCCTCGACACTGCGCGCCACCCAAGCCAGCGCGGCTGAAATATCACAACTGAAGACTACCGTCGGCGCCCTGCGCGAAGAGCTCGAGCGTGCCCGCATCGAGCGCGAGAAGGCAGTGCAGCACGAGCGTGTCGCCGCGAACCAGGAATCGCAGATGCTCAAGGCCACGGCCGCGGCCCTGCGCGAGGAACTGGAACTGGCACGCACCGAACGCGACCATGCGGTACAGGCGGAACGCGTCGCCGGACACAATGAAATGCAACAGTTGAAGGCCACCGCGTCCGCCCTGCGCGACGAACTGGAAAAAGCGCGGGCCGACACCGACAATGCAGTGCGTGCGGCGGTGGTCAGCGCGCAAGGCGAAATTTCGCAACTGCGGCAGACCGTTAGCGGCTTGCGTGAAAGCCTCGAGCTGGCGCAGATCGACAAGACGAATTCGGTCAATCGCGAGCACGCCCTGTTCGCCGACGAAGGCGCCCAACTGCAACGCACCATCCAGGCACTGCGCGACCAGATCGAAGCCGCGCGCCATCCCTCGACATGAACGCCATGGACCCGCCCATCGAAGCTGTCGGCCCGAAGAAGAAGCCGGCCGAACGCGACCCGGAAAGCCGCCGCCGCCTGCGCCATCTCGAACTGCTGCTCGAAGTGACGCGCCGCATGGCGAGCTATGGCACGCTCGACGAGGTCCTCCAGGCGCTGGTGGAAATGACCACCACCGAACTGAATGCCGAGCGCGGTTCGCTCTTCCTCAACGACCCCGACACTAACGAACTGTATTCGCGGGTGGCGCAGGGCAACATCCAGCGCGAAATCCGCATCCTCAACACCAGCGGCGTGGCAGGCTACGTCTATACCGCGGGCGAGGCGCTGATCATCCACGACGCCTACGCCGACGACCGTTTCAACCGCTCCATCGACGAGCAGACCGGCTTCACCACGCGCAACATCCTCTGCGTGCCGATCAAGACGGTGAAGGGCGAGATCATCGGCGTGGCGCAGACGCTCAACAAGCGCACCGGAAAATTCACCAAGCACGACCTGAACCTGCTCGAAGCCATGACCAGCCAGGGCACGCTAGCACTGCAAAGCGCGCAGTTCATCGAACGCATGCAAGCCATCCGCCGCCAGGAGATGGAGTTCATCGACGTCGTCTCCGAAGTCACTGCCGACATCAAGCTCGGGTCGCTATTGCAGAAGGTCATGGGCGAGGCCACGCGTCTGCTGAATGCCGAGCGCTCGACGCTCTTCCTCAACGACGAAAAGACCAGCGAACTCTGGTCCGAGGTCGGCCAGGGCCTGGAATCGGTGCAGATCCGCCTGCCCAATCACCTGGGCATCGCCGGTGCGGTGTTCACCCAGGGCAAGGCGATCAACATTCCCTACGCCTACGCCGATCTGCGCTTCAATCCGGCTTTCGACAAGAAGACCGGCTACTTCACCCGCTCGATCCTGTGCGTGCCGATCGCGAACAAGCACGGCAAGGTGATCGGCGTCACGCAGGTGCTCAACAAGCGCGGCGGCCCCTTCACCGGCGAGGATGAATCGCGCCTGCGCGCCTTTACTGCGCAGATTTCGATCGCGCTGGAAAACGCCAAGCTGTTCGCCGACGTGCAGAACATGAAGAACTACAACGAGGCGATGCTGGAGTCGATGTCGAATGCGGTGATCACGCTCGACGAGACCGAGAAGATCGCCACCTGCAACGCCGCCGGACTGCGCATCCTGCGCGTGAATGCGGCGCAGATCCTGCAAAAACCCGCAGCGGAATTCTTTGCCGGCAGCAACGCCTGGATTCCGGAAAAACTGAAGCGCGTCGCCGAAACCCAGGCCACCGAACTGGCGATGGAAGCCGAACTGATCGTCGGCGAAGACAAGCTGTCGGTCAATCTGACTGCCCTGCCTCTGCTGTCAATGGAGAAGAAACGCCTCGGCTCGATGCTGATGCTGGAGGATATTTCCACCGAGAAACGCATGCGGTCGACCATGTCGCGCCTGATGGACCCGGGCATCGCCGACCAGATGCTGGCTGGCGGGGTCGATACCCTGGGCGGCAAGAACGTGCAGGCTACGGTGCTCTTCTCCGACATACGCGGCTTCACCACGATCACCGAACAACTCGGGGCCCAGGGCACCGTGGCGCTGCTCAACGAGTACTTCACGCTGATGGTGGACTGCATTCAGCGCGAGGCCGGGTTCCTCGACAAGTTCATCGGCGACGCTGTCATGGCCGCCTTCGGCATCCCGGTCGGCCACGATGACGACGCCGACCGCGCGGTGCGCACGGCGATTTCCATGATCCGCGAGTTGTGGACCTGGAACAAGCTGCGCGTGAGCGAGGGCAAGTTGCCGGTCGACATCGGCATCGGCCTCAATACCGACAACGTGGTTTCCGGAACCATCGGATCCAAGAAGCGCATGGATTACACCATCATCGGCGACGGCGTGAACCTTGCTGCCCGGCTCGAGTCGGCCTGCAAGCAGTATGGCACCCACATCCTGGTCAGCGAGTTCACCTACAAGGCCCTGAAGGCGACCTACTTCAGCCGCGAGCTGGATCTGGTGGTGGTGAAGGGCAAGACCAAGCCCGTCGCCATTTACGAAATCCTCGACTACCACACGGAAGAATCCTACCCGCAGATGATCGACGCCCTGCGCCATTTCAAATCCGGACTGGTGAAATTCCGGCAGCAGAAATGGGACGATGCCAAGGGCGAGTTCGGCGAAGTGCTGGCCATCAATGACCACGACAAGGCAGCAAAGATGTACATCGAGCGCTGCGATCATTTCATCGCCAATCCGCCCGGCGATGACTGGAACGGCGTCTGGGTGATGGAATCGAAGTAGCCTCCCCCGCACGCGGGAGCCGTCAACCTGCGTCTTACTTGACGCGGGTGAGGACAGGCCGCCCGGAGGGGCGCTCGGGAGTTCCCGCAGGGACGCACCGCGCTGGCGCTGGTGATACGGCGGAGGATGTGTCCTCCGGGGTGGCGTCCGTCGCCTCGCTATCCACGGCGGCGTTGCCTGCCCCCGTCTCGGTGACTTCAAAGGCCATGCCCTCGCCATTCTCGCTGGCATAGATCGCGGCAACCCGCTCGATGGGCACCACGACCGGAAATGCGCGCCCGCCAAAGCGGGCCTGAAAGGTAATTTCCTCGTTGCCCATCAGCAACTGATGCGTCGCTTCGAGGCCGACGTTGAGCACGATCTCGCCGTCCTTGACGAATTCGCGCGGCACGCGCGTCGTCGCATCCACCTTGACCGCCAGATAGGGGGTAAAGCCCTGATCCGCGCACCATTCATGAATGGCGCGGATCAGGTAGGGCTTGGTAGACTGCATTGGCGTTGCGCCGAGATGAATCAAAGTACGGACGCGGAAGATGCGTCCTTAACGGCGCATCATCTTTTCTGTCGGCGTCAGCGCATCGATGAAGCCCTGGCGCGAGAAGATGCGCTCTGCAAACTTCATCAGCGGCGCCGCACTCTTCGGCAGTTCGATACCGTAATGGTCGAGGCGCCACAGGAGCGGTGCAATCGCCACGTCGAGCATGGAGAAGTCATCACCAAGCAGGAATTTCTGCTTGTTGAACATCGGCGCCAGTTCGGTCAGGCGGTCGCGCATGTGAATCCGCGACTTGTCGGCCGACTTGAGGTTCTTTTCCAGCGCATCGATGTAGCTGAACAGCTCGTGCTCCATCGTAAACAGCAACTGGCGCGCCTTGGCCCGCGTTTGCGGATCGGGCGGCATCAGTTGCGGATGCGGGAAGCGCTCGTCGATGTATTCGTTGATGATGTTCGACTCGTAGAGCACCAGATCGCGATCAACCAGCACCGGAACACGGTTGTACGGATTGATGATGGCGATATCTTCAGGCTTGTTGAAGAGATCGACGTCGATCACCTGGAAGTCCATCTGCTTTTCGTACAGGACGATGCGGCAGCGATGGCTGAACGGACACGTGGTGCCCGAGTACAGGTTCATCATGGCGCTGGTGCCCCAGGAATAGTCGGCATCACGCACCACTTTGCGGACGGGTGGTGCGTTCATTTCTCGATGCCCCATAATTTGCATTCACTTATTGGTTTAATGGATGTCTTTCCAGTACTCGCGTTTCAGCGCGTACGCAAAGACAAAGAATACGGCCAGGAAAATCAGCACAATCACCCCAAGCTGCTTGCGGAACTCAGCCACCGGCTCGCCCATGTACTTGAGAAAGGCAACCAGGTCACCCACTGCTGCATCGAACTCCTGCGGCTTCAGTTTGCCCGGCTTGACCAGTGTCAGCTTGTGGTCCGCGCCCATGGCCTGCTCACCCTGCAGTTCCCAGAGTACATGCGGCATGCCAACGTTTTCGAACACCACGTTGTTCCACCCGGTCGGACGCTTCTCGTCGCGATAGAAGGTACGCAGATAGGTGTAAATCCAGTCTGCGCCGCTGCCGAATTCCGAAGCCCGTGCCCGCGCGATAATGGTCAGATCCGGCGGCGCAACACCAAACCAGACCTTGGCGTCGGCACGCTGCATGGCGATCTTCATGGGCTCGCCGACCTTTTCGGCCGTGAACAGAAGATTGTCCTTGATCTGCGCATCGGTGAGACCGATGTCCTTCAGGCGGTTGTAGCGCATGTAGGACGCGGAATGGCAGTTCAGGCAGTAATTGACAAAAATCTTGGCGCCGTTTTGCAGGGCGGCCATGTCGTTGGCCTTGTCCGGAGCGCGGTCGAGATGCAGTTCAACACCCGAGGCAAACGCCAGCACCGGCGCAAACAGGATTGCGGTAAGGAATTTCTTCATTTCGATGTCACCCTGTCCGGCTCCGGCTGGCACTTGTCGAGGCTGCTGTAAATAGGCATCAAGAGGAAGAAGGCAAAGTAGATCACCGAACAGACCTGCGCCACGATGGTGCGCATCGGTGTCGGGCCCAGCATGCCGAGATAGCCGAGGATAAAGAAGGAGATGATGAATGCTGTCAGGAAGCCCTTGTACAGGGGGCCGCGATAGCGAATCGACTTCACCGGGCTGCGATCCAGCCAGGGCAGCAAGGCGATGATCAGGGTCGAAGCACCCATCGCCACCACGCCCCAGAACTTCGCATCGATGCCGAACAGCGGATAGGTCACCGCGCGCAGGATCGAGTAGTAGGGCGTGAAGTACCACACCGGAGCGATATGCTGCGGCGTCACCAGCGGGTCAGCCGGGAAGAAGTTGTTGTACTCGAGGAAGTAGCCGCCGAACTCCGGCATGAAGAAGACGATGACCGAGAACACCATCAGGAAGACGATGACGCCGACGATGTCCTTGACCGTGTAGTAGGGATGGAAGGGAATGCCGTCGAGGGGAATGCCACTCGCATCTTTCTTCTTCTTGATCTCGACGCCGTCCGGATTGTTGGAGCCGACTTCGTGCAAGGCGATGATATGCGCAGCCACCAGGCCCAGCAGCACCATCGGCACCGCGACTACGTGGAAGGCGAAGAAGCGGTTGAGGGTTGCATCGCCGACGACGTAGTCACCGCGCAACCAGAGCGAGAGGTCCGGTCCGATGAACGGAATCGCAGAGAACAGATTCACGATCACCTGCGCACCCCAGAACGACATCTGGCCCCACGGCAACAAATAGCCAAAGAACGCCTCGGCCATCAACGCGAGGAAAATGATCATGCCGAAGATCCAGATCAGTTCGCGCGGCTTGCGGTAGGAACCGTAGAGCATGCCGCGGAACATGTGCAGATAGACGACGAGGAAGAAAGCCGACGCCCCCGTCGAGTGCATGTAGCGGATCAGCCAGCCCCAGGGCACATCACGCATGATGTACTCGACGCTGGCAAAAGCCACCGGCACGCCTGAAGCATTCAGCGAGGCATCGGGCTTGAAGTGCATGGTCAGCAGGATGCCGGTAACGATCTGGATCACCAGCACCAGCATCGCCAGCGAACCAAAGAAGTACCAGAAGTTGAAGTTCTTCGGCGCGTAGTATTCGGCGAGGTGTTCTTTCCAGAGGGTAGTGAGCGGAAAGCGCTCATCGACCCAGTTCAGCGTCCCCTGCAATATCGCATTCATCTTGCTCATCGCATCAGGCCTTCTTGTCTTCGCCAATCACGATCCTGGCATCGCCAAGATACATGTGGGGAGGGATTTCGAGGTTGTCCGGCGCCGGCTTGCTCTTGTAGACGCGACCGGCCAAGTCAAAAGTGGAACCATGGCAGGGACAGAAGAAACCCCCTTGCCAATCGGCGTCAATTCCGGACTCCGCACCCGTCTTGAACTTCTCGGAAGGCGAACAGCCGAGGTGGGTACAGATGCCGACGGCCACCAGAATCTCGGGCTTGATCGAACGGGTCTCATTCTTGGCGTACGCGGGCTGCATGTTCTTGTCCGACTTCGGATCAGCCAGCTTGTCGGCGACCTTTACCAGGGATTCGAGTTGCTCCTTGGTGCGGTTGATGATCCAGACCGGCTTGCCGCGCCACTCGACGGTCATCATCTGACCGGGAGCGAGCTTGCTGATATCGACTTCCACAGGCGCACCTGCCGCCTTCGCGCGCTCGGAAGGCAGCATGCTGGCCACGAAGGGCACAGCCACCGCGACCCCAGCCACCCCGCCCGCGGCTGCCGTGGCAACCAGCAGACGCCGTCGACCGCAATCGACTTTATCGTCACAACTCATGGTGATAGTCCCTGAATGCTCAAATGCGAATTCGAAAACGAAGTTTCAATAAAACGGAGTTTCAGTGAAGGCTAACGTCGGTTCTATCGACGTTAAGCGCAGCGGCCGTAACTAAAAGACCGCAATTGTAGCGAATCTCGCGCGGCGATTAAAGCCCTGAACTGAGCCGACTTATCGGCGCTGACTGCTGCAATGAAATAATCTGATATTAATCAGCTAGATAACTCCATCACTCCGAAAGCCAACTATCTCCTCAGGGGGATAACCGAAGCGAGCGAGGACCTTTTCCGTATGTTCGCCCAGGGCCGGGCCCACCCAGCGGGTCTCCCCCGGCGTCAGCGACAGCTTGGGCACGATGCCCGGAACACGAAACTCTTTTCCATCAGGGAGTTGCGCAGTCTCGAGCATCTGCCGGGCAAGGAACTGGGGATCGGCAAACATGTCTGCCGCCGAATAAATACGACTCGCGGGCACTTGGGCTTCCGCGGCGGTGCGCAAAACGGCTTCCGCATCGTTGGCGGCAACCCAGGCGTCGATTACGCCGTAAATCTCCCCTGCCCGGGCGTCGCGCCCGGCATTGGTTCCAAGTTGCGGATCATGGGCCAGATCCACGCGACCGATGGCCAGCATCAGGCGCCTGAAAATCGCATCGCCGTTGGCGCCGATGATGAGATGCTTGCCGTCCTGCGTCGTATGCGTGTTCGACGGTGTGATGCCAGGCATCACATTGCCGGTGCGTTCGCGGATGAAGCCGAAGACGTCGAACTCCGGCACCAGGCTTTCCATCATGGCGAATACCGCTTCATACAATGCGACATCGACCACCTGCCCTACTCCGCCATTGACTTCGCGGTGGCGCAATGCCATCAGGGCGCCCAGTGCACCCCACAGCGCCGCGATCGAGTCGCCGATGGAAATTCCGGTCTTCACCGGCGGCCGATCGGCAAAGCCCGTGACGTAGCGCAGGCCGCCCATCGATTCGCCTATCGCGCCGAAGCCCGGCTGAGCGGCCATCGGCCCGGTCTGGCCGAAGCCGGAAAGGCGCACCATGACGAGGCCCGGATTGATCGCGGCGAGCGCATCCCACCCCAGCCCCAGCTTTTCCATGACGCCGGGACGAAAATTCTCGACCACGATATCGGCTTCCTGCACCAGCTTGCGCGCAATCTCGATACCCTTGGGATGCTTGAGATTGAGCGTCACCGACTGCTTGTTGCGCGATTGCACGAACCACCAGAGGGATGTTTCGCCGTCCGCGGTCGGGTACAGCTTGCGCCACTTGCGCAGGGGATCGCCCTCCCCCGGGGCCTCGATCTTGACCACCTCGGCGCCGAACTCGCCGAGAATGCGCGAACAGAACGGCCCGGCGATCAGTGTGCCGAATTCGACAACCTTTACGCCGGCAAGGGGCTGGGCGGAAGAGTTCAATTCTGGCTCATAGCTTGTGAAGAAATCGTAGCGAGCGGGCCGCAACGGGGCGCGGCCGGAGCGCAGCTACCGGAATGTACGCTCTTTGTACATGAGGATAGCGAGCACCGCCCAAGCCCCGATCCGGCACGCGCAGTAGAGTTATTCACAAGCTATCAAACGAAGTCGCGCCGCTCGCGCAACGCCTGTGCCACCGTCGCGGCGTCGGAAAACTCCAGTTCGCCGCCCACCGGCAGGCCGCGCGCGATTCGGCTGACCTTGAGGCCGCGCTCATGCAGCAACTCGGAGAGGTAATGCGCCGTGGCCTCGCCCTCGTTGGTGAAGTTGGTGGCGAGGATCACTTCCTTGACCACGCCGTCCGTGGCGCGCGCAAACAGGCGCTCGAAGGCCAGTTCCTTCGGCCCGATGCCGTCGAGCGGGCTCAGCCGGCCCATCAGCACGTAATAGAGCCCGTTGTAGGCGTGCGTCTGTTCCATGCTGATTGCATCAATCGGCATTTCGACGATGCACAGCTGCGATGCGTCGCGACGCGACGAGAGGCAGCGATCGCAAATCTCCGCCTCGGTGAAGTTGTTGCAGCGCGCGCAGTGATGCAGCAATTTCAATGCGGAATCGAGCGCGCGCGCCAAGCGATCGGCACCGCGCCGGTCCCGCTGCAACAGGTGATAGGCCATGCGCTGCGCCGACTTGGGGCCTACCCCGGGAAGGCAGCGCAATGCCTCGACAAGTTCATCGAGACTCGAGGATGACGTCATCAGAACGGCAGTTTCATTCCGGGCGGAAGGTTCAGCCCCGCAGCGAAGCCGCCCATTTTTTCGGCCGTGGCTGCCTCCACGCGCCGGTTGGCATCGTTCATTGCAGCGGCGATCAGGTCCTCCAGCATTTCCTTGTCGTCCATCACCGACGGATCGATGGTGACGCGCTTGATGTCGTGCTTGCAGGTCATCACCACTTTCACCGCGCCGGCGCCCGACTGGCCTTCCACTTCGAGCTGCGCCAACTGTTCCTGGGCCTTCTCCATGTTGGCCTGCATCTGCTGGGCCTGCTTCATCAATCCGGCTATGCCACCCTTCATCATTTTTCCAGCACTCCTTAAACGGGTTTGATCGTTGATTCGTCGATGCTCGCGTCGAACAGGTCCACCACGTCGCGGACGAAGGGATCTTGTTCTATCGAAGCGATGGCACGTTCCTGGCGTTCGCGCTGCTGATTGCGGCTGCGCTCGGCCGGAGTTTCGGTCGCGGGTTGTGCCACATCGATTTCGAGACGAAGCGGGCGGCCGTAAAAGGCCTGAAGTTCGCTTTGCAGCTTGTCCTGTTGTGGCTTGCCGAGCAGATGCTTATGCACCGGCGACAGGCGCAAGTTAATCGCCGACTCGGTGCGTTCCGACAGTTCGCAATGCTGGGCAAGTTGCTTGGCCATGCCGGTCAGAGGCAGGCGCGCCACGAGCGCATGCCAGTCTTCATCCGCCACGGCAGCAGCCATGGCCGCAGGGGCCGGAGCCGCGGGTGCTGCCTGAACCGGCGGCACTGCAGGAGTTCCCGAAGGGACGCACAGCGCTGGCGCTGGCTCGCTCTGCGTACCTGGGATTCCGCTTCGCGGGCAGGTAACGGCGGCTGGCCGGCTCGCGGCGGGTGGCGGCGCGACAAGCGGCGCCGTGCGCGCCGGCGCAATTGCTGCCGGCGCTCTCGCCGCCGCTTTGGTCGCTACGTTGGTCATGCCGGCGCGCTCCGGCCGGAATGCGTGCAGGCGCAGGAGCGTCATGACGAAGCCGGAATAGTCGTCGGGCGACAGCGACAGTTCGTCACGGCCGTGAATGGCAATCTGGTAGGCCAGTTGCAGATATTCGGCGTCGAGCGCCTGCGCATAGTGTTCGAGGCGGCTGCGCTCGGTCTCGTCGAGCAGCGCTTCAGGCGCGAACTGGATCAGCGCAATGCGATGGAACAGGGTGGCCAGTTCTTGGAGGCCGCCGTCGAAGGACAGGCTGCGCGCATCCATCAGCTTGGCTACCTCGAGCATGGCCTGCACGTCCTGAGCCACCAGACCATCGAGCAGCGCAAACAGGTGTTCGTCACCCACCGTACCCAGCATGGCGCGCACGCCCTCGTCTTCCACCTTCCCGGCACCGTGGGCGATGGCCTGATCGAGCAAGGAGAGCGCATCGCGCATGCTGCCCGCCGCTCCCTTGGCCAGATGGCGCAGGGCGGCAGGTTCGAAGGCCACGCCCTCGGCCTCGAGCACTCGCGACAGGTGGTCGACGATATGCGTCAGCGGCATCTGCTTCAGGTTGAACTGCAGGCAGCGCGACAGCACCGTGACGGGAATTTTCTGCGGGTCGGTGGTGGCGAGGATGAACTTGACGTGTTCCGGCGGCTCTTCCAGCGTCTTCAGCATCGCATTGAAGGCGTGGCCGGAGAGTTGGTGGACTTCGTCGATCACATACACCTTGTAGCGGCCGATGGTCGGCGCATAGGTGGCACGCTCGAGCAACTGGGTCATGTCATCGACGCCGCGATTCGAGGCCGCATCGAGCTCGATGTAATCAACGAAGCGGCCGCTGTCGATCGCGGTGCAGGCCGAACAGACGCCGCAGGGAATGGAACTGACGCCGGCTTCGCAGTTCAGGGCCTTGGCCATGATGCGCGCCAGCGTGGTCTTGCCCACCCCGCGCGTGCCGGTGAACAGATAGGCGTGATGGAGACGGTTCTGGTCCAGCGCATGGGTCAGCGCCCGCACCACATGCTCCTGGCCGACCAGGGTAGCGAAGGACTTGGGGCGCCACTTGCGGGCAAGGACCTGATAGCTCATGGAGCGATTTTATCAGGCCGTTCAAAACAAACGGGGCAGCCTTTGCTTAAAGGCTGCCCTGCTTTGCATCAGGCCGGAAGCCCTTATCCCTTGATCGGTTCCGCCGCTTTGGGAACCCCCTGTCCTTCGCGCTGCGGAGGACCGCGGCGGGGGCCGTGGTGATGCCGGCCGGCGCTGCTGAACTGCTTGTCCGCGGCAGCCTTTTGCTCGGGCATCAAGACTGCGTAGAGGCGATTGAAGGATTCATTGATCGATTCCATCGCGGCAAGACGTTGTTTCATGCCATCCTGCATCTGCGTGAAACGTTCCGGCGCGGTGACTTGCTTGTCGTCTTTCATGCGCTCGCGCATGGCCTGGATGCCCTTGCCCGCCTCGGCCTTCGACTTCTCGGCGAAAGCCTGCCACAGCGGTTCCTGCTGGGGCGTGAGCTTGAGCGCGCTCTTGAGCCGGGTCAGGCGCTGTTCGACCCGGGCGTCCGGGTCCATCATGCGACCCTGCATCGCACCGCGCATCATGCCCGGCTTGCCGTCGCTGCCGCAACCCGGACCCTGCGCATAGGCGACGCCAAACATAACGGCGCTGGCGGCGAGAAAGCCCGCAATAATTTTTCGATTCAGATTCATGGTGTGCTCCTGTCGTGAATGCCTCATGGCAGATTGCATTTCATCCGATGGCTGTAAGCCGGATGTGACAGAGGCACGAAGTTTGTAAGGGAAGATTACGACACGACGTCAGGCGGAAAGAGGTGCGGCGAGCCTGACCCCCGGCACTTGCGGAAAACGGCTGTGGCTGCTTCCTTCCGGACCTGACCAGATTCACCACCCCGCAATGCGGGGAGACCCGCCGCAGAAGAATTTTAGCAGCTTTCGCTCCACCGCCGGCGTGCCATCAGCGCCGACTCTTGGGCGTCATCATCCGCCGCCGCGCTGGTAGTGCAGCGCAAAGCGGCGCATGAATGCATCCTGCGCGGCGTCGTCAAGGCCATCGAACGCGATCTCGACGCGATGGCGTTCAAGCCGTACCAGGCCAATCGTCAGCGGTGGAATCGGAGTCAGGCGGATGGACCAGCCCCGGCCACGGAAGCTGCCGTCGATTTCGCGGAACTCCGCCTCTCCGGTCGCTTGTGGCAGCACGCGGACAAAATCCTCGCGCGTGGTCGTCGCGTCGTAAGCCAGGGGAAATCTCATCCGCCGGCGACAGGCGGCCAGATGGCCAGCGTTTCTCCTTCGCGCAGGGTACGCGCGGCCCGCTCGCCGGGGGGAATGAAGCTACCGTCGATCAGGACCAGATGCACCAGCTTGCGCGGCAGAGCGAAGCGCTCGATGATCTGCGCAATGGTGGTGGCGCCGTCTATTTCGAGCACGAGCGCATTCGTCCTTTTCGCCTCGTGCGGAAGATAATCCTGCAGGGCGGCGAAGAGCTTGAAGGTGATTTTAATTTCGGCCACTCCGTTCAACGCCGACAGGAAACGGCGTCAGCCTACATTGAAACTTCGCTTTCATGCCTGCTTTTCGGCCGTCGCCAGATAAGCCTCCATGAAGAGCGAAGGATCGGCCAACAGGCGCTCGCGCCACGGGCCCAGCTTCACCTTGCTCTGAATCAGACCACGCAGCACGCCGACGTTTTCCGTGAAACCGACCATCGTGGCGCCTACCAGGTGGTCGCCGCCGAATTGCAGCGACAGATAGCGGTGATTGGCGGCATCCACCTGCTCGACGCCCTGCCCTCCCGGCTCGCCCTGCCATTGCCCGAAGGAACAGGAGATGAGGCCCATGGTGTCGAGCACGTTGATCGCCAAGCTGCCGATGAACGGGGTATCGCCGCCAGCCATGTTGACCGCGGCAATGCGCGCCTGTTCCACTGCATTGGGCTGGATGGCGTTGATCTGGTACTTGCCGTAAAGCCGGTCGCGCGATTCAGCCGCGTCGCCTGCCGCATAGATTCCGGGGACGTTGGTACGCAGGTGTTCATCGACGATGATGCCGTGCTCGATCGCGACGCCGCTGCCGGCCAGGAAATCGATGTCCGGCTTGACGCCGACGACGCTCAGGTAAATGTCCGCCGGCAACGTTTCGCCCGTGGTCAGCGTCACTTTGAGGGCCTCGCCATCACGCTCGACACGTGCCGTCTGGGTCTTGCCCATGACGCGGACGCCATGCGCCTCGCACCAGCTGGCGATCATTTCGCTGGCCTTCGGCGGCATCATGCGCGACACCATGCGACCGCTGCGCACCAGGATGGTCAGTTGGGCGCCGCGCGACATCAGGCTCTGAATGATGATGCTGCCGACGAAGCCTGCCCCCATCTGCACGATGCGCGCACCCGGGCGGATCTCGGCGGCAATGGCGCGCGCATCGGCGAGCGTCCAGCAGTGGTGCACCCCGGGCAGATCCATGCCCTCGATGTTCTCGTGACTCGGCACCGATCCGGTCGCGATCAGCAGGCGGTCGTAGGGAATCGCGCGACCGTCGCCGAGCCGCACGACGCGGCCCGCGGTGTCCACCGCCGCAGCATGCCCCTTCTCGATGTCGATGCGCAAGCTCCGGTAATGCTCGGGGTCGTGCCGCAGGCGCGTACCGTCTTCGCCGATCTTCTGCGACAGCAGATAGGGGATCGCCATGCGCGCATAGGGCGTCTCGCCTTCGCCGTCCAGCACCGTAATGGCCGCCTTCGCGTCCAGCTTGCGCAGCGTCTCTGCCGCCGCGATGCCGGCCGCGCCGGCGCCGATGATGACGTGCCTCATATGCCTTCCCCTGCCATCCGCAGGATTGCCTGCGTCACCCGCTCAGGAAACCTTTTGCGTCTGCGAAACATAAGCCGCCATGAACTGCGTCGGGTCCTTCAGCAGCTTCTCCTTCCATGCTCCCAGGCGCATGCGGCCCTGTACCAGGCCGCGCAAGGCGCCGACGTGGTCGGTACGGCCGATGCTGGTAGCACCCACCAGCACGTCGTCCTTGAACTGCAAGGAAAGATAGCGGTAATTCTTCTCGTCCACCCGCTCGACGCCTTCCCCGCCTTCCGACCCCCACCACTGGCCGAACGACGTCGAGATCATGCCCAGCGTGTCCAGCACGTTGATCGCCAGCGCGCCCTGAAAGCGCGCTTCGCCGCCGGCCATGTTGATCGCGGCCACACGCGCCTGGTCGGCGGCATTGGGCTGGATGGCGTTGAGTTCGCGTTCGCCGGTATGGAAGCCCGAAGCCTCGGTCACATCACCCGCCGCGTAGATGTTGCGCACGTCGGTGCGCATGTGCTCATCGACATGAACTCCGTGGCCCATCGCGATGCCACTGCCGGCGAGGAAGGCCACGTTGGGCCTGACACCGGCCGCGCAGATGATTACATCCGTCTCAACGGTGGCGCCGTCGGAGAGCGTCGCCACCAGCGCATCGCCCTTGGCGACGATCTGCGTAACGCCGGCATTCACATGCACCGAGACGCCCTTCTTTTCCACCCAGTGGCGGATCATGGTGCCCGCCTTGGCAGTCATCATGCGCGGCACCATGCGGTCTCCCATCTCGACCACGGTCAACTTGACGCCGCGGGAACACAGCGCTTCCATGATGATGCAACCGATGAAACCGGCGCCGATCTGCAGCACGCGGCTGCCGGGCGCGGCGCGCTCGGCGATGGCCCGGGCATCGGCCAGCGTCCAGCAGGTATGCACGCCGGGCAGGTCGATACCCGGCAATGGCGGACGCACCGGATGACAGCCGCTGGCGACCAGCAGGCGGTCGTAGCCGAGTTCGGCGTCGTCGGCGAAAACGACGGTCTGGCTCTCCGGCTCGACGCGGACCACGCTACCCTGCCGCAGGTGGATGCCATGGTGCTCGTAGTGGTCGCCGGCCTTGCGCAGGTGGGTGCCCTGATCGGGAATGCTGCCGTTCAGGAAATAGGGTATCGCCATGCGCGAATAGGGAGCCTCGGCTTCCTCGCCGATGAGCGTGATTTCGGCCTGGGGATCGTAGCGGCGCAAGGTTTCGGCGGCGACGACGCCGGCCGGACCGTTGCCGATGATGACGTGTTTCATGGCGGAGTCCTCAAATAAAAGAACGCCAAGGCAGCTCTTCGGCTGCCTTGGCGTCAGACGCTGAGTCTAGAGCCCCAGACGTGCCAGGGTTTCCTTGTCGGGCACACCTGCCGTGTCCCAGCCTCGCAGTTTGTAGTACTCCGGGACCATCTTGTCGATGCCGCTGACCAGGCCCTTGGCCGGACCAGTCTGGGCCGGCTCGGTCTTCAACCTCGTGGGCAGATCGTCGTCCTTGGCGGTGAAGCCCGCGGCATTGTTGAACAGGCGCTCCATGTTCCAGATCCGCGCGCCGAGTTCGGCCAGGCGCTCGACCGACCAGCCGGCTTCCCCGCCTTCGCAGGCGGCGTCGATCTGCGGTGCCAGGTCGACCAGCGACCAGGCGAACGTGGTGAAGATGCAAGTGCCCGACGAATCGAAGGCGGCCGTCGCGTCCTGGAAAGCCATGACCAGCGCCGGTTTGCCTTCCGTCACCAGCGGGTCGGTCTTGACCGGAATGCCGAGAACTTCCGAAGCCACGGTGTAGGAACGCAGGTGGCAGGCGCCGCGATTGGAGGTCGCGTAGGTCAGCCCCATGCCCTGGATGCCGCGCGGATCGTAGGCCGGGAACTCCTGCCCCTTCACCGACATCGACAATTCCGGATGGCCGTACTTCGCGGTCAGGCGAGCCGAGCCGAGGCCCATTTCCTTGCCGAAGCCGCGTCCTTCCGCCGTCATATGCGCGATCTCGAGCAAGGCCTGCGCCGAACCGAAGGGCGCTTCGATGCCGATCTGCTCCTTGGTCAGCACGCCCATCGTGTAGAGCTCCATCACCGCACCGACGGTGGCGCCGAAAGTGATCGGATCGAAGCCGTCTTCGTTGCAGATCATGTTGGCGACGGTCAGCGCATCGAGGTCATCCACGCCGTCGGCAGCTCCCAGCGACCAGGCCGCCTCGTATTCGAGTCCGCCCGTGGCGCCCCAGTACTTCGGGCTATTGACCACGCTCCAGTGGTTCTTGTCCACTTGCGAAATGCGTCCGCAGGCGATGGTGCAGCCGAAGCAGGCGGCATTGGTGACCAGGTTGGCCTTGCCGTCGGAAAGCCGCTTCTCGTGCATCGCCTCGGCGGAAATCTTGCGCGCGCCCTCGAACTGCACTTCCTTGGCGTTGCGGGTGGGCAATGCCCCCATTTCGTTGATGACGTTCATCAGCACCTGGGTGCCATAGGTCGGCAGGCCCTGTCCGGTGACGGCGTTGTCGGCCAGCACCTTCTTCGCCGCCGTGGTGGCGGTCATGAAGGCCTTGAAGTCGCGAATCCCGGAAACGCCGACGGTGCCGCGCACCGCAACCGCCTTGAGGTTCTTCGAGCCCATTACGGTGCCGACGCCTGAACGGCCGGCCGCACGGTGCAAATCATTGACGATGCAGGCATAGAGGACGCCGTTCTCGCCGGCGCGACCGATCGAGCAAACGCGGACCTGCGGATCATGGTGGCTGGACTTGATGATCTCTTCGGTATCCCAGGTCGTCTTGCCCCACAGGTGCGCGGCGTCGCGCAATTCCGCGACATCGTCCTGGATCGAGAGATAGACCGGTTTGGGCGACTTGCCCTCGAAGATGATCATGTCCCAGCCTGCCATCTTGAGTTCGGCGCCGATGTAGCCGCCGGAATTCGAGCAGGCAATGGCGCCCGTGAGCGCTCCTTTGGTGATGACCGAATAGCGGCCGCCGGTGGATGCCATGGTGCCGGTCAGCGGTCCGGTAGCCATGATCAGCTTGTTGGCCGGCGACAGAGGGTCGACCTTGGGGTCGACTTCCTCGACGAAATACTTGGTGGCCAGACCGCGCTGGCCGAGGTATTGCTGAGCCCACTCCATGTTGAGTGGTTCGGATTTGCATGTGCCCTTGCTCAGGTCAACGCGGAGGATTTTTCGTGCCCATCCCATGTCAGTCTCCTTAAGCGCTGGCGCGCGGTTGAGTGTTGGTCTTGCCGGCCCACTGGCGCATCTTGTCGAGCCCGGTCCAGTCGGCATCGACGTAGGTGATGGCAGCGGTGGGGCAGGCCGTGACGCAGGCGGGATCGCCGCCGCACAGGTCGCATTTCTGCACCTTCCCCGAGTCGGCGACGTAATTGATGGTGCCGAACGGACAGGCGATGGTGCATACCTTGCAGCCGACGCAGACATCCTCATGCACGATCTTGGCGCCGGTGGCGGCGTCGATGCGTATGGCATCGACCGGACAGGCATTCAGGCACCAGGCCTCGGCGCATTGGGTGCAGGTGTAAGGCACCTTGCGTCCTTCGTGCTCGAAATTGAAGACCTTGATGCGCGACTTGGCGATGTTGAAGACGCCATGGTTCTCGTAGGAACAGGCCATCTCGCATTGCAGGCAGCCTGTACATTTGCTGGGGTCGATGTGCAACGATTTCTGCATGATGCCTCCTGTCGTGGTTGCGGCTACTGCGCTTGGCGTCCGAGGGGCCGACATTGCTCTTGCCTGAAATGCCGTTTGGGTTGCGACCGGTATATGCGAACGCGTTCCTATTCTAGGCTGCGAAAAATCTTGATATGTGAACTTTCGATGCTGCAGAGCAACATCCGTTTGTTCACGCCAACAGAAACTCCCGAACCGGCGCCACTTGCGCCGTATCCATCAGCATCGGCGCGTGACCGACACCGGGCACTTCGATCAGTTTCGCGCGCGGTCCGCGCTGGCTCATTTGCAGCGCCGCATCATGCGGCAGCAGATCGGAGGTCACACCCCGCAGCAGCAAGGTCGGACAGGCGATGGCGTCGTAAACCGGCCACATTTCCAGATCCTTGCCGCCGCTGGTCGCGTGCGCTTCGCGAAAGGCCTGGGCAATGCCCGGGTCATAGGCGAATTCCACCTTGCCATCGGCGGCGGTGCGCGTCGTGTGCACGGTCAGGTGCCTCCACTGTGCATCGGTGAGCTTGCCGAAGGTCGCCGAGACGAAGCGGACGAAGGCCTCCGCCTGCTCGATGCTGTCGAAGCGCGGCGCCTGCCCGAGATAGGTTCCGATCCGTTCCAGCGACGCCGCGGTGATCACCGGGCCGACATCGTTGAGCACCAGCCGGGCGATCGGGGTTTCCGGCTGGCTGGCGAGCGCCATGCCGATCAGCCCGCCCATCGAGGTGCCGACCCAATACACCGCCTCTGCGTTCAGCTTCGCCAGCAGCGTCGTCATGTCGGCGCAATACTGCGGCACCGCGTACAGCGACTTGTTGCGCAGCCAGTCGCTGCTGCCGCGCCCCACCACGTCCGGGCAGACCACCCGATACTCGTCCGCCATCGCCTGCGCGAAAAAATCGAAGTCGCGCGAACAGCGCGTCAGCCCGTGCACGCAGACCAGCACCTTCGGATTCGCCGCATCGCCCCACTCCACATAGGCCATGTGATGAAAGCCCGCCGCACTGAGACACTTCACTTTTCCTTCACGCATTTCCATGTTTCCTTCTCAAAACAACTGCGGGCAAAGCCCGCCAAATATAGTCACCCCCTTCCCGGAAGGGGGCCGGGGGCGCAAGCGCCCCCATGGGGAATTAGTGAGCCATCCCCCCGACCCCCTTCCCGCGGAAGGGGGTGACAAAGTCACTGAGGGGCGGGAATCCGCCCCTCACCGTGGTACCAAAGCCGACTCCTGCATCGCTGCAATCTGCTCGCGCAGTTCGAGAATGCGGTCTTCCCAATAGCGATTCGTCGCGAACCAGGGAAAGGCCGCAGGGAAAGCCGGGTCGTTCCAGCGTCGTGCCAGCCACGCCGAATGATGCAGCAGGCGCAGCGTGCGCAGGGCTTCGACCAGCTGCAGTTCGCGATCGTCGAATTCACGGAAAGTCTCGTAACCGGCCAGCACATGGCCGAACTGCAGCCCCATCTCCTCCGCATCGCCGGAGAGCAGCATCCACAGGTCCTGTATCGCCGGGCCCATGCGGGCATCGTCGAAATCGACAAAGTGCGGGCCGTCCTGCGTCCATAGCACGTTGCCGGCGTGGCAGTCGCCGTGCAGACGCAGGTGCTGGACCTGCCCGGCACGCGCGTAGCAATGACGCACGCCCTCCAGCGCCTGATCGGCAACCCCCTGCCAGACCGATTCCAGTTCCGGCGGAATCACATGGTTCGCCAGCAGCCAGTCGCGCGAATCGATGCCGAAGCGCTGTATGTCGAGCGTCTCGCGCACCGCGAACGGTTCGCGCGCGCCCACCAGGTGGATGCGTGCCATCAATCGCCCCATCCATTCCAGTATCGCCGGCTCGGCGAATTCCGGCGCGCGCCCGCCCTGCCGCGGGAAAAGCGAAAAGCGGAAACCGCCATGGACGAACAGCGTCCTGCCGTCGATCACGATGGGCGCCACCACCGGCAGCTCATCTGCCACCATGGCCGCGCTGAAGGCGTGTTCCTCGGCAATCTGTGCGTCGCTCCAGCGGTCGGGCCGGTAGAACTTGGCGATCAGCGGCGGACTGTCGTCGATGCCGATCTGCCAGACGCGGTTCTCGTAACTGTTGAGCGCCATCAGGGCACCGTCGCAGCGGTAGCCGAGACTTTCCACTGCGTCGAGAATGCGCTCCGGCCTGAGGCCGGAAAATGGAACGGAATCGCTGAGAGTCATGGCAAGCACCGCAAGGTTCAGGCGCGGATTATCGCCTACCGGACGTGCCAGTAACGCTGTCGCTCTACGCGCTCGTGACGGAACGCGATGCCTGCACTGCCGAAACCGATCCACACCGCGCCGTCGGTGTCCGTGCGATGCAGCCGGGCACCGCTTTGCACGTAGCGCGCCACCACGTCATCCTTGGGATGGCCATAATGGTTGCGATAGCCGACCGGGAAAACCACATCGCGTGCAGCGACAGCGGCGATGAATCCGGGCGTCGATGAGGTCCGGCTGCCGTGATGCGGCACCGTCATCACATCGGCGGCCAGATCGGACGCATGACGCTTCAGCAGCGCGTTTTCCGAAACCGCCTCGATGTCCGACGTCAGCAATACCGACTTGCCGCCCGCCGTGACGCGCAGCACGCAGCTCACGTCGTTGGTCTTGCGCGAGAGCAGATCAGTGCCGGGATGCAACATCTCGAGGCGCACGCCGTCCCAGTTCCAGCGGTCGCCGTCGCGGCAGGGCTCCTGGGGCACCGGCTGCGCCGACAGGGCGTGCTCGAAGGGCAGGGAACTTTTCAGGATCGCCACCGGCAGCGCCGCCAGCACCGACGCCGCACCGCCCTCGTGATCCTTGTCCGCATGGCTGATCACCAGCGTGTCCAGGCTGCGCACACCCATCGCCCGCAAGTAAGGCGCGATAATGCGATTACCGCTGTCGGCATCCGCCGAAAAGGCCGGCCCGGCATCGAACAGCAGGTCGTGCGTGGCGGTCTGCATATGCACCGCCAGCCCCTGGCCGACATCCAGCACCGTGACTTCGGCCGTACCGAATTCTGGCCGTGGCGGCACCACGGTCAGCAGCGGCAGAAACGCCAGCACTCCCAGCCAGCGCGCCGGGAAGCCGCGCGGCAGCAACAGCCAGACGCCGCCGGCCAGCGCCAGCAATACCGACCACGGCGGCGGCGCGGCCTGCTGCCACATGGCCAGCGGCAAGCCGGCGAGCCAGTCGATGAAGATCATCAGCCATGCGGTGACGAGGTGGGCGAGCGACAACAGCGGAGTGAGGAAGGGCAGTGTCCCGGCCAGGGCCAGAGGCGTGATGACAAAGCTGACCAGCGGGATCGCCACGGCGTTGGCCAGCGGCGAGACCAGCGAGAACTGCTGGAACAGGGCCAGCAGCGCCGGCAGCATGCCGAGCGTGACAGCCCACTGCGCGCGCCCCCATTCGACCAGCCAGTGCGCCGGCCCCAGGCGTCCGCTGCCAATGTGGAACAGCAGCGCCACCGCGCCGAAAGAAAGCCAGAAGCCGGCCGCCAGCACCGCCCACGGATCGAGCAGCAACACCAGCAGCAGTGCCAGCAGCAGCACGCGCGAGGCCGCCATTTCGCGGCCCGACAGGCGGGCGGCAGCCACCACGCCGAGCATGTAGAGCGTGCGCTGCGCCGGTACCGCAAAGCCGGCCAACAGGCAATACAGGAATGCCGCGATGAAGCCGCCAGCCGCGGCCGCATGCTGGGCCGGCAGGCGCAGTGGCAAAGTCGCCGAACGCCGCCACAGCCAGCCGATCAGCGCGTAGGCCAGCCCCGCGAACATGGTCACGTGCAGGCCGGAAATGCTCATCAGGTGGGTGATCCCGGTGCGCGCGAAGGTTTGCCACAAGTCTGGATCAATCGCCTGCTGGTCGCCGACCGCCAGCGCGATCAGAATTCCCGCATAGGGTGCATCGGGCAGCGCCGCGCGGAAACGGTCGCGTATCGTTTCGCGCAGCATTTCAACCGCATAGCCCGGTCGCCACACCTGCGCATCGATGCGCTCGGCACTGTGCGGGCGCACATAGCCGGTGGCGCGGATGCCGCGCTCGAACAGCCACGCCTCATAATCGAAGCCATGCGGATTGAGGTTGCCGTGCGGCCGCTTCAGTCGCACCGTGAAGCGCCAACGCTCCCCGGCGCGGACGGGGATCAGCGGCGACGCATCATCGCCCGCTTCGTCGCGGCCGCGATACCATGCCAGGGAAATATGCGGCGGCACGCCGGGCGCCGCCTGTTCGACATCGAACTCGAAGCGCACGCCGCGTTCCAGGGCCTGCGGCAGACCGGCCACGACGCCCTTCAGCTCGATGTCGCGACCCTCGATCGCCGCCGGAAGTTCTTCTGCCAGCCGCAGATGCGCGAAGCCGGCCGCCCAGACAAAACCCAGAGCCGCAGCTGCCGACACGAGCAGCGCCGCCGCACCGGCTCGCCGCGCCACCGGCGCCGACTCTCCCGGTCGGGTGCGTGACGCCAACGCCAGAATCAACAGCGCACCCGCCCCCAGACCGGCAAGCCACGGCACGGAAGGCAGCACCGACTGCTGCTGCAACAGCCAGACACCACAAGCGAAACCGAGGACAAAAATGCGCATGGCCCGCATTATGTCCCCGGCGCCTGCCTGGGACGGTATCCCCCGGTGGGATATGTCCCCGGCGAAGGCTGGGGACGGTATCCCCTTGCGGGGTATGTCCCCGGCGCGCGCCGGGGACGGTATCCCCTGGCGGGATAGACCATGCGCCCGGCATCAGCCGGCGCCGCGGCAGGTCAACGCCCGGCAGCGCGGGCGCATGACTCCTGCTGAAACAGGCTCAAGCCTTGAGTGCCACGCTGATCTCGGCGAAGGTCTGGGCTATCTCCGGGGTCTCTACCGCCTCACCCAGCTGGCGCGCAATCTGGGAGCAGGAGAACAGCCCGCGCAGGATCTGGTGGCCGGAAGCATCCTCGTCCACCACGGCCGCATGCTGCCGCCCCTTGGCCTTGAGCGTCGCCACCACATGACCGACATGAGCGTACACGACGTCGTCCATGCTGATGACTTCGAGTCGGCTCTCGGGCGTCATGATGTCACTCACCAGGGCATCGGCGCGCGATATGCCGCGGGCAGAGATGCACTGCAGCGTTTTTTCGCCGAGGAGATCGTTTGAAGTGATGATGCCGATCACATGATTCTCCCCGCTCATCACCAGCAGCAGATGCACGTTGCGCCGACGCATGATGCGCGCGGCGGTATCGACGCTGACATCCGGGTCGATGGCGAAGGCGGTGGCTTTCTGGAAATCGGTCATCACCGCCAGCGCGGGATCTTCGAGCGTGACCCTGGGCGGCAATACCTGAGATGGGCGATGGACGCCGGTGCGTGGCTGCAGCGGCCGATTGGGCAAAGCGGAATACTGGCGCATCCTGTTTCCTCCATTGAATCGTTGCGGGTCCGCCTCTTTGGACAGGTTCGCCGCATTCTTCGCCTCCCGGATCGCCACTGTCAAAACCGTAATTTCTATGAGGCCATTGATCCGAGGCATCAATCGCGAGGAACCGGCAATCGGCGATAATCATTCCAACCTCTACCGGAGCCGCCATGAGCTACGTCATTCCCCCCGCCGCGATTCCCGCTCTACCCGTCGCCGGCAGCAGCCACGGCTTCGGCGAACTGTCGATCCGCATCGTCTGAGACGAAGCGGAATTCGATCAAGACAATACATGCGCCATCGCATTCGCAAGTTCCTCCCCGACCATGAAGTGATCCGCGGCAACCGCTGGCTGGCGCCGTTCGAGAACACGCTGTTGCATCCGCGGCTGTGGCACCTTAACCGCCGTTCGGCGGCCGGCGCCGTTGCGGCAGGCCTGTTCTGCGGGCTGATTCCGGGGCCGCTGCAGATGCTGGGCGCGGCGATCTGCGCCCTCATCTTCCGCGTCAATCTGCCGCTGGCGATGCTGACCACGCTGTACACCAACCCCTTCACCATCATCCCGCTCTACATCGTCGCCTACGCCATCGGCCAATGGGTGCTACCTGGTGCGCACGAGCACTTTGTCGCCCCACCGGAACCGGGCGACGACGGCCTGATTGTCTGGATGCACGCATTGATCGACTGGATGATCGGCCTCGGCGCGCCACTGGCCCTGGGCCTGGTGCTGCTCGCCGCCGGGCTGGCGCTGGCCGGCTATCTGGTGGTTCGCGTCGCCTGGCGGATATACCTGATACGCGTCTGGCATCAGCGGCGCCAGCAGCACGGCACGGACTGAATCGCGACAGTTCCTAAGCCAGCGCCCCGTCCTGCAGCCGCATGACCCTGGCCGCCCGCGCCGCCAGATCGAGGTCATGGGTCACCAGCACCAGCGCCGCATGATGCTCGCGACAAAGTTCCAGCAGGATGCCGAACACGGCATCGGCCGCACCGCGATCCAGGTTGCCGGTCGGCTCATCGGCCAGCAGGCAGGCCGGTTCCGTGACCAGGGCACGGGCCACCGCCACACGCTGGCGTTCGCCGCCCGACAGTTCGCCGGGCCGATGACTCAGGCGATGGCCGAGTCCGACCCGGTTCAGTACCGCAGTGGCCTGCCGCTCAGCCTCGGCGCGCGGCAGGCGCCGGATCAGGAGCGGCATGGCGACGTTTTCCACGGCGGTGAACTCCATCAGCAGATGGTGGAACTGATAGACAAAGCCCAGTGACTGGTTGCGCAGTTGTCCGCGCTCCGCCTCGCCGACCTGCGCCAGATCCCTGCCATGCAGCAAGACCTGGCCCGCGGTCGGCTTGTCCAGCCCGCCCAGGAGATGCAGCAGGGTGCTCTTGCCCGACCCGCTGGTGCCGACGATGGCCACCGTATCGCCAGCGCCGACTGTCAGATCGACTCCGGTGAGGACCGGCACCTCGGCCGCTCCCTGCCGGAAGATCTTGCTCAGGCCGTTGCATTCGAGAATAGCCGCGCCGCCGGGCCGCCCCAAGGCGCGGCCATCGTTCTCCTCGGAACCGCGCAGCGGCGAACCACCGTCACCCCCTTCCCCGGGAAGGGGGCCGGGGGGATGGCTAAGCTTGTCACTCATAGCGAAGCGCCTCCGCCGGTTGCGTGCGCGACGCACGCCAGCTCGGATACAGCGTCGCCAGCAGCGTGAGGACGAAGGACACCACAGCGATCGTGCCGACGTCCGACCAATGCAGGTCGGAAGGCAGCTCACTGATGTAATACACGTCCTTGGCCAGGAACTGCATGCCCAGCAACCGTTCGAGCGCCGGCACCACGATGTCGATGTTCAGCGCCAGAGCCACGCCCCCGGCGATGCCGGCGGCCAGTCCCACGGCCCCGATCAGGGTGCCCTGCACGATGAAGATGGCCATGATGCTCCGCGGACTCGCGCCGAGGGTGCGCAGGATGGCGATGTCGGCGCGCTTGTCGGTCACCGCCATGACCAGGGTCGACACGATGTTGAAGGCGGCCACCGCGACGATCAGCAGCAGGATCAGGAACATCATGCGTTTTTCGATTTCGACGGCGCGAAAGAAGTTGGCGTGGCTGCGCGTCCAGTCGCTGACCCAGGCATCCATGTCGAGATAGCGCAGCAGTTCGCGGCTGATCTGCGGCGCGGCGAAGAGGTCATCGACCTTGAGCCGCACGCCGGAGACCCGATCATCCAGGCGATAGAGCTTTTGCGCATCGCTCATGTGGATCAGGGCCAGGCCGGAGTCGAACTCGAACATGCCGGCTTCGAAGATGCCTACCACGCGGAACTGTTTGACCCGCGGCAGGATCGCCGCCGGCGTGACCAGCCCCTGCGGCGCCAGCAAGGTGACCTTGTCGCCGGGCCGGGCCCGCAGCGCGCGGGCCAGTTCGCTGCCGAGCACGATGTTGAACTCGTCGGGCAGCAGTTGGCCGAGCTTGCCCGATTTCATGTGACGGGCGAAGTCGGCCACCTTGTCTTCGGCGTCGGGCAGGATGCCGCGCACCATGACGCCGCGCACCTGGCCGTCGAAGGTCAGCATGCCCTGGGCCTGGACGTAGGGGGCGGCAGCCTTCACCCGCGGATGCCGCGCCACGCCTTGCACCACCTTGCTCCAGTCGGCCAGTTCGCCGCTCTCGCTGCTGACCTGAACGTGGGAGACGACGCCGAGGATCCGCTCGCGCAGTTCCTTCTGGAAGCCGTTCATGACAGACAGCACGACGATCAGCGCCGCCACGCCAAGCGCCAGGCCAAGCATGGAAATCAGCGCGATGAAGGAAATGAATCGGTTGGCAACGCCTTCGCGCGGCTGGGCGCGCGTGTAGCGCAGACCGATGAGGAGTTCGTAGTTCATTCGATAAATTGGGTTGGCGGCGCATGTTAACATGCGGCCATGCTGACGCTCATCGTGCCTGGCCTCATCTGGACGCGCCAGGCGCTCGCGGATCTCACCTACGACCTGCCGCTGCCCGCCTTTGCCACCCTCCTGGGACGCGGCCGGCTGCGTCAGCGTCCTCCCGAGGACACCGCCGCCATCCTCGCCGAATTCACCGGCCTCGCTGCGCCGCTTCCGGCCGCCGCCTTGCGCTGGTTTGCGCTGCGGGAGCATACCGGCGAGGCCGAGTGGCTTTGTCTCGATCCGGTGCGGCTGAACTTCCAGGAACGCACCGCAATCGTCGACGATCCGCAGCATTTGCAGCTGAGCAGCGAGGAAGCCACCGCGCTCGCCGTCGCGCTGGCGCCGATTTTTGCCGCGCTCGGCCAACTGGAAGTGATCTCGCCGGGAAACTGGAACCTGCGCCTCTCGGCTACGGCTCCGGCCTTCCAGGCCTTGCCGGAAGCCGCCGGCCGTTCCGCCGCGCCGCTGCCGGCAGGTCCCGCCCATGCGCCGTGGCGCCATGCGCTCAACGAGGCGCAGATGATCCTGCATGCCCATCCGATGAATCAGGCGCGCCAAGCCACCGGCCAGCCGGTGGTGAATTCACTCTGGCCTTGGGGCGGCGGTCGCCTGCCCAAACTCGACAACAGCGCCGCCGGCAGTCCGCATGACGCTCTCTGGAGCAATGACCCCGTCGCACAAGGCATTGCTCGTTTGCTGCAG
The DNA here is from genome assembly GCA_026399435.1 of Rhodocyclales bacterium. Classification (GTDB taxonomy): domain Bacteria; phylum Pseudomonadota; class Gammaproteobacteria; order Burkholderiales; family Rhodocyclaceae; genus Sulfuritalea. The sequence continues at coordinate 118,636 of JAPLQX010000019.1, read as the reverse complement.
ATCGACGGCGCCGCGTTGCCGGCCAGCTTCGGCAGCACAGCAGCGCGCAGCCCGCTGGCAGTACACGACGCGCTGGAGCACCCTGCCCGCACCGGCGATGCGATCGTCTGGCGCGAGCAACTGGCGCGCCTCGAATCCGACTGGCTGGCGCCCGTGCTCGACGCCCTGCGCGGCGGACGGCTCGACGCCTTGCGCCTGCTGGCGCCCGGCGATCTCGCCGCGTTCGAACTGAATGTCAGCCGCCATGATCTGTGGAAGTTCTGGCGCAAACCGGGCGCATTGACGAAACTGGGGCCGCCATGACGCAAGGCACCCGCATCACCGTGCGCGACATTCCGCCCCGAGCCACCTGGACGCTCGAGCAGGGCGGCCTGCATCCTCTGCTGGCGAGGCTTTATGCCGCGCGCGGCATCCGCGGCATGGACGAACTCGATACGCGCAGCAGCGCTCTACTTCCCCCGGACCAGCTCAAGGGCGCACGCGATGCCGCGACACTGCTCGCCGATACCATCGCTGCCGGCAGGAAGATATTGATCGTGGCCGACTACGACTGCGACGGCGCCACCGCCTGCGCTGTCGGCCTGCGCGCGCTGCGCATGATGGGCGCCACGGTCGATTACCTGGTACCGGACCGCTTCACGCTCGGCTACGGGCTTTCGCCCGACGTAGCGCAGCTGGCGGCGGCGCGGCAGCCTGACCTGGTGATCACGGTTGACAATGGCATCGCCAGCGTCGAAGGCGTGGCGGAGCTCAAACGTCACGGCATCGCGACGCTGATTACCGATCATCATCTGCCGGGCGAGGAGCTGCCCGACGCCGAGGTGATCGTGAATCCCAACCAGCCCGGGTGCGATTTTCCGAGCAAGGCGCTGGCCGGCGTCGGCGTGATGTTCTATGTCGCGCTGGCCTTGCGCGCCGAACTGCGCCGCCGTGGCGCCTACCGCGAACAACCGGAGCCGAACCTGGCCGCGCTGCTTGATCTGGTCGCGCTGGGCACCGTGGCGGACGTGGTGCCGCTGGACCGCAACAACCGCATCCTCGTCGCCCAGGGCCTGGCGCGCATTCGCGGCGGCCAGATGCAGGCCGGCGTGCGTGCGCTGTTTTCCGTCGCCGGCCGCGAGCCGGGCCGCGCCGCCACCTTCGATCTCGGCTTCGCCCTCGGCCCGCGCCTCAATGCCGCCGGCCGCCTGGCGGACATGTCGCTGGGCATCGAATGCCTGGTCACCGACGATCCCGGCCGCGCCATGAACATCGCCCAGCAGCTGGACGCCATCAACCGCGAGCGGCGCGTGATCGAAACCGACATGCGCGAGGACGCCGAGCTGCTGCTGGCCTCGCTCGACGCCGGCAATCGGGCCAGCCTCACCCTGTTCGACCCCGGCTGGCATCAGGGCGTGATCGGCATCCTCGCCGGTCGCGTCAAGGAAAAGCTGCATCGCCCGACCTTCGCCTTCGCCCGCGGCAACGCCGGAGAACTGAAGGCTTCCGGCCGCTCGATTCCCGGCCTTCATCTGCGCGATGCGCTCGACCTCGTCGCCAAGCGGCATCCAGGCCTACTGCTGCGCTTCGGCGGCCATGCGGCAGCGGCCGGCCTGACGCTCGCCGAAGATCGCCTCGCCGAATTCGAAGCCGGCTTCGAGAAGGTCTGCCGCGAACTGCTCTCTCCGGCAGAGCTCATGCGCACGCTGGAAACCGATGGCCCGCTCGAATCCGGCTACTTTTCACTCGAGGCCGTGCGCCTGATGCAACAGGAAGTCTGGGGCCAGGCTTTCCCCGCGCCGCTGTTCGCCGACAGCTTCGAGGTGCTCAACCAGCGCATCCTGAAAGACAAGCACCTCAAACTCAAGCTGCAAAAAGGCGGTCAGCGCTTCGACGCGATCCAGTTCAATTTTGCGGACGGGTTTGCCAGCGGAGTGCCGGGGCGCATCCGCGCCGCGTTCCGCGTCGATATCAACGAATGGAACGGAACGCAGACCGTGCAACTGATGCTGGAGCATTTCGAAGCAGCCTGAATTTCAGGCCGACGCTACACGGCCAGAGGCGATGTCCCCTGCAGCATCTCCGCCGGGACCGGCCTGCCGAACAGATTGCCCTGGTAGGCGTGACATCCCTCCCGGGCCAGAAACTCGCGCTGCCCCTCGGTTTCCACACCCTCGGCGATCACATCCAGGCCGAGACTCCGGCCAAGGGCGATGATGGTGCGGACAATCGCGGCATCGTTGCTGTCGGTGAGCACGTCGCGCACGAATGACTGGTCTATCTTCAACTGGGCCAAAGGCAGGCGCTTCAGGTAGGACAGGGACGAATAGCCGATGCCGAAATCGTCGAGGGCGAAGCTTATGCCCTCTTTCTTCAGCTCCGTCATCTTGGCAATGATGTCTTTCATGTCGTGCAGCAACAGGCTCTCGGTGACTTCCAGCTTGAGTTTCTGCGGATCGGCACCGGTCTCGCGCAGCACCGCGAGCACCTGCTCGACGAAATCCCTCTGGTAGAACTGGCGGCCGCTGACATTTACCGCGACCGTGAGATGGGCCATGTCGGGCTGTTGCGCCCAGACCAGCAATTGCCGGCAGGCCGTTTCCAGCACCCAGTGGCCCAGCGGCAGGATCAGCCCACTGTCCTCCGCCAGCGGAATGAACTCGGCGGGAAACACCAGACCGCGCCGCGGATGCTGCCAGCGCACCAGCGCTTCGGCGCCCGTCATGCGCCCTTCGCCATCGAACTGCGACTGATAGTGGAGCAGGAACTGGCTCTCGCGTATCGCCGCGCGCAGGTCCGCATTCAGCGTGGCGCGGGCGGAGACCACCGCCTGCATGTCGGGGTCGAAGAAGCGCAGCGTGTTGCGGCCTGCCGCCTTGGCCTGGTACATGGCCGTGTCGGCGCGCTTCATCAACTCCTCGACCGACAGCGATTGATCGCGAAACAGCGCAATGCCGATGCTCGCGGTGCAGTGGTAGCTGCGCGTGTCGCCGTCCCCACCGACGAGACTCAGGTCGAACAGATAAGGCTGGTTCAGCGCCGCCTGAATCTTTACCGCCACGCTCTCTGCCTGCATCGCGGCGACGGCTTCGGCATCGAGGTCTTCGAGAATCACCACGAACTCGTCACCACCCAGCCGCGCGACGGTATCGCCTTCGCGTATGCAGGACTCCATGCGGGACGCCACTTCGATCAGGAACTGGTCGCCTACATCATGCCCCAGCGTGTCGTTGAGTGTCTTGAAATCATCCAGATCGAACAGCATCAGGGCGCCATGACGAGTGTGCCGCGCACTACCGGTCAGGGCGCGCTCGAGACGATCATGCATCAGCCGCCGGTTGGGCAGCCGCGTCAGCGGATCATAGAACGCCAGGTTCCTGATTTCGTCCTCTGCCGCCTTGCGCCTCGTTGCATCGGTAAAGGTCACCACCGCGCCGATGATTTCTCCGTCGCGCCGGATCGGATGCGCGCCGTAGCGGACCGGGAAGCTGCTACCGTCGGCGCGGAGAAACACTTCATCATCCACCGACACCTCCACGCCCGTTTCGAGCACGCCGCACAGCGGACATGAATCGGCCGGATGCGGCGAACCGTCAGGCTTGCGGATGTGCGTCGTAGCATGCATGTTGCGGCCGAGAAGGTCTTGCTCGCTGCACCAGCCGAGCATGCGCAGCCCGGCCGGATTACAGAAGGTGCAACGGCCATCCATATCAATGCCGTAGATCGCTTCGCCGGTCGAATTCAGCAGCAGGCGCAGCCGTTCCTCGCTTTCCCGCTGCGCGGCCTGCTGGCGCGCCAGTACCTTCTCTGCCTGCTTGCGCTCGGTGATGTCGATAAGGCTGCTGCGGATCAGCCGATGATCGGCCGAAGGCAGACGAACCAGCCGCATTTCACAGCGCACGATCCTGCCTTGCGCGTTACGGATGGTGCGCTCAAAGAACACTTCTTCGCCGGCCAAAGCCCGATCGAGCATCTCCTGAACATTTTCCGCCGCGGTTTTCCCGTTGAACCGGCCGGGCGGATAGAACCTGTCCGGCCCGTCATTCAGCAGTTCCTCGCGCGTGCAGCCGTAGAGCTTTTCCGCCTGTGCATTGGCATCCACGAACCGGTCCAGATCCATGTCGTACACCACGATGGCGTCGGGCGCCTGCTCCACCAATACCCTGAAGCGGGCCTCGCTCTCGCGTAGCGAACCAGTCATCTCGCGCGCCAGACGCACGGCGCGGTCGCGCGTGGTGGCCAGCGACCAGACGACGCTGAACAGCAGCAAACTCGTCAGCAGGCCTCCCGCCAGCACCTGCGCCGAGCGCCCCACGTCGGCCCGCGCTTCGAGTTCCGGGCGGCTGGCAAAACCCAGCGTCCAGGGTCGGCCGCCAACCGTCAGGGTTTCGCTGTGGACCAGTTTCGCGGCCGCCGGGTGGTCCTCCCCGGCGCTGCGGTAGAAAAGACTCTCCGGACCCGAATCGGCGCCATCGTGGATTTCCAGGGATACGGCACGGGGACTACCCTTGAACAGATCCTCCATCAGGATCGGCATGCGAAAAGGACTGAGCACGTAGCCGTAGACCTTGCCGCTCGACTTCGAAACCACCGGCAGGTACATGATGAACGCAGGGGCCGGGTTGCCTTGCTCGTCGATCTTCAGCGTGGTCCTGCGCGTGATCGCCGGCTCGCCGGTGTCGCGCGCCCTTTCCATGGTCTCGCGCCGATCAATATCCTCCCACATGTCGTAACCGAGCGCCTTCACGTTGAGCCCGGCATAGGGTTCGGCATAGACATTCACTACATAGCGGTCGCGGCGACCCGGCGGACGCACGGCGAAATCAGGCACACCTCTGCGGCGAACCTCGCGGACCAGCGCACCGAGTTCGGCAGCGGTCACGGCACGCGCGAAAGCCACCGCCTGCATCGCGGGATAGTCGCGCTCCAGCTTGAGCCCGGCCACAAAATCGCGCCAGTCCTTGCGTGTCACTTCGTCGCTGGCGGCAAACAGCGCCGCAGCGCGGCGCAAGGCCTGCGTATAGCCGGCAATGCGCGTATTGAGGTCGGCCCGTACCTGGATAACCTCGGCATCGAACTCACGACGCATCTCCCGCTCGACATCCTGCTGGGTGTAGCGCCAGGCGACAGCCGTCAGTGCCAGCGAGCTGGCAAGAGCGATCCAAGCCGCCCAGACGCCCGCTCGGGATTGAAACAAACGTCTGGTCGCTTCAGAGAGCGCGGCTGTCGGCATCGTTGAGTGCGGCTGTCAGCATCGGTGGCTTGTCGCAGAATTCTAGCGACGCCGATGTTACACCCCACCCCCTCCCAAAACGCATGCCGGCGGCGCACGACGCTTGCTGCACTGCGCCAACCGCCCCCATGCGTTAGCCGGCTACTACCCGCCGCCGCTGCGCCGCTGCAAGAATGCCTCGCGGGTGTGCGGTGCATGCCCCGCCACTACAAGGAGAGAGACATGGCAGCCAAGAGGATACTGATGCTGGTCGGCGATTACGTCGAGGATTATGAAGTCATGGTGCCCTTCCAGGCACTGCTGGCGGTCGGCCACAGCGTACATGCGGTCTGCCCCGACAAGAAAGCCGGCGACAGCGTCGCCACGGCGATCCATGATTTCGAGGGGCAGCAAACCTATTCGGAAAAGCGCGGCCACAACTTTGCGCTGAACGCCAGCTTCGCCGAAACGAAAGCCGAAAACTACGATGCGCTGGTGATCCCCGGCGGCCGCGCGCCGGAATACCTGCGCCTCAACCCCGTGGTGCTCGACATGGTGCGGCACTTCTTCAGCGCCAACAAACCGGTGGCCGCCATTTGCCATGGCGCACAGATTCTGGCCGCGGCCGGCGTGCTCAAGGGCCGCCGCTGCTCGGCCTATCCAGCGTGCAGCGCCGAGGTGGTGTTGGCCGAGGGAAAGTTCGCCGAGATCGCGATCGACGCCGCCGTCACCGACGGCAACCTGGTCACGGCGCCCGCCTGGCCCGCGCATCCGGCCTGGATCAGCCAGTTCCTGAAACTGCTCGGTACCCGCATCGAACCTTGATTTCTCCGTTCGTCGCGGCAGCGGTGCTACATTGCACGGCAGGGATGCACCCGCATCCCTGCCGACCTTGAGGAGAAAAGGCGATGTGCAGGATTTTCATTAGCGCCGATCCCGAGCTGTATCGCTGCCGTTCGCGTTCCCTGCGGCTTTCCGGTGTCGCCACCAGCATCCGGCTGGAGAACCTGTTCTGGCAGGTGCTTGAGGAAATCGGCGCACGCGACGGCCTCAGCGTGGCGCAGTTGATCACCCGCCTCTACGACGAACTGGCCGAAGCCGGCGGCGACTGTGCCAACTTCAGCTCCTTCCTGCGCGTCAGTTGCGGCCGCTATCTGGCGCTGCAGGTGTCGGGGCGCATTCCGGCCGATACCGCCGTGCCGATCCGCTCGCTCGACGCCGACTGGGTGCTGGCGGGCGAAAAAGCCGCGCGTCCCACCGCCTTTCCGGCGTCCTCGCGGCGCATGGGGATCGCACAAGCCACAAGCTGACCGCAAGGCGGCGGATCGCCGTAGCGCCAGCGCGGTGCGTCCCTTTGGGAACTCCTCGCCGGCACCGTATAATCGCGGCCCTTCGCATCGATATCCCTGCCGCCGTGTCCCAGCTCGAACTCGAAACCGCCCGTCGCCGCACCTTTGCCATCATTTCCCATCCGGATGCGGGCAAGACCACGCTGACCGAAAAGCTTCTGTGGTTCGGCGGCGCCATCCAGGTCGCCGGCGAAGTCCGTGCGCGCAAGGCCTCGCGCCACGCCACTTCGGACTGGATGGAACTCGAAAAGCAGCGCGGCATCTCGGTCACCAGCTCGGTGATGCAGTTCCCCTACCGCGAATGCATGATCAACCTGCTCGACACGCCGGGCCACGAGGACTTCTCCGAAGACACCTACCGCACGCTGACCGCGGTCGATTCGGCGGTGATGGTGATCGATTCGGTGAACGGCGTCGAAGCACAGACCATCAAGCTCCTGAACGTCTGCCGCCTGCGCGACACGCCGATCCTGACCTTCATCAACAAGCTCGACCGCGAAGGCCGCCCGCCGATCGAACTGCTCGACGAGATCGAATCGGTGCTCGACATCCAGTGCGCGCCGATGACCTGGCCGATCAGCATGGGCAAGCGCTTTCGTGGCGTCTATCACCTCTACGACGACAGCATCAGTTTCTTCGACCCGCAGGCGGACAAGGGCACGGCCGAAGTCATCAAGGGCCTCGACAATCCGCGCCTCGACGAATTGATCCCGGACCAGGCTGCCGAGCTGCGCATGGAAGTCGAACTGGTGCGCGGCGCTTCGCACACCTTTGACCGCGCGGCCTACCAGGCCGGCAAACAGACGCCGGTGTTCTTCGGCTCGGCGATCAACAACTTCGGCGTGCAGTCCCTGCTCGACGCCGTGGTCGAGCTCTCACCACCGCCTCAGCCGCGGGCTACCGAGACGCGCCTGGTGCAACCCGACGAGCCGAAGTTTTCCGGCTTCGTGTTCAAGATCCAGGCCAACATGGACCCCAAGCATCGCGACCGGATCGCCTTCGTCCGCGTCTGCTCCGGCAAGTTCGAACGCGGCATCAAGCTCAGGCAGCGTTCGACGGGCAAGACGCTGGCGGTGAACAACGCGATCACCTTCATGGCGCAGGATCGCAACACCACCGACGAAGCCTGGCCGGGCGACATCATCGGCATTCCCAATCACGGCACGGTCCTGCTCGGCGACGCCTTCAGCGAAGGCGAAGATCTCAAGTTCACCGGCATTCCCTGTTTCGCGCCGGAGCACTTCCGCCGCGCCCAGATCCGCAATCCGATGAAAATGAAGCAGTTGCAAAAGGGCTTGCAGCAGCTGGCCGAAGAAGGTGCCACCCAGCTCTTCCGCCCGATCCACAGCAACGACCTGATCCTCGGCGCGGTCGGCACGCTGCAGTTCGACGTGGTCGCCCACCGCCTCGAATTCGAGTACGGCGTCGACGTGATGTTCGAACCCTACCCGGTCTCGACGGCACGCTGGCTGCGCGGCGACGACCTGGCGATCCGCGCCCTGGCCGACAAGGCCGGCGTCAATGTGGCGCTCGATGGCGCCGGCGACTACGTCTATCTGGCGCCCAACCGCGTCAATCTGCAGATGACGCAGGAACGCCACCCGGAAGTGAAGTTCCTCGAAACGCGCGAGATTCATTAGGACCGGGGCTGACCTGGCAAGGCCGGACGCTCTCAACCGGTCTGGCGACCACGGTCCAGCCGGCGCGTCAGCCAGCAATCGACTGACAGCCGGCCCGGGCCATGCAGCAGGGTGACGAGCAGCAGCACGCCCCACAACAAGTGGTCTGCGCGCCCCAGGTCCGACAGGTCGGGGTAGGACAGCACCGCGACGACGTTGACCACGAACAACCCGGCGGCGCCGAAGCGCCCGGCCAGCCCCAGAGCCAGCAGCACCGGCAGCAGCAGTTCGCCACCTGCACCCATGATGGCGGCGGCATTGGGCGACAGGACCGGCACGTGGTACTCGTTCTCGAACAACACCAGGGTCGAATCCCAATCAGATATCTTTAGCCAGCCGGAGCGGAAGAACACGCTGGCCACATAAAGCCGGATGCCGAGATCGAACAGCGGAGTCAGCCAGTTTTCAAGATGCGCGGCAAGGGCGTTTGCGCGTCGCATCACAAGGGGCAACAACTGCGTGGTTGCGGGGTTCATTCGCTTACTCCATCGATGTCTCAAGCATGGTCTTGTACAACAATCCGCTGGCCATCCATTCCTGCAGTCTTGTGCCGAAATCAAAATCGGCGTCCTCGTGCAATGCCGCCGCTGCTGCCTGTGCCAGCGGCATCCTGCCGGCCAATGCATCGAGGAAGGCCGCCTCGGCAGCGCTCAGCGATTCCAACGAGACGGCGCCCATGTGACGCCGCAGCAATATCCGGCAGCCCCGCGAGAAGTCCACCTGCATATCGCCGATGTAAGCTTCCTGGTTCACCCGCCAGACCGCGTGCACCGGCCAGACGGAATCCATGCGTGCGCACGTCGGATCGAGTTCGAACACAAGGTCGCCATAGCGCTCGGCAGGAATGCCGGCGAGAATCGAGAGATCGGCCGGTCCGCAGTCGGCGGCGTGGCGCGTCGACTGCACCAGCCATTCCAGCCGGGCCACGTCTGCCAAGTAGGGCAGTTCGCGGGCGTGCGGGTAATCGCCGATAAAGCCGGCAAAGCTTTCACCGTAGTCATTCAGGTCACCGCTGCGGCTCGGGTTCGCCACTATGTAGTGGCGTGCCGCTTCGCGAAAGAACGGCAGTCCGACGATGCGGCTGACTAGCGGATACGTAGCAACGAGGGCATTGCACAGATTGCCGAAAATGCCGCGACGGTAGGCCGCGAGCCGGCGCCGCCCCCGCCGGGCATCTTCTTCCAGCACCTGCAGCACGGCGACTTCGACCGGTTCCGTCCCGGCCATGATCGCGGCGTAGAACCGCGACTGGATTTCAGGCAGCGCGAGCATGCAGGTGCTCCTCGCAGGTTTCGAGCAATGCCTGAGCCTTGCCGGCCTCCGCCAGCAGTACTGCCAAGGCCGGAATGTCGTTGTCCCATTCGATCAGCGTCGGCTGCGGACCGAGGCGTCTCAAGGTTTCGGCATACAAGGCCCACACCGCATCGGACACAGGTCGGGAATGGGTATCCACCAGGAAATCCTCGTCGGTCGGCTCGCTCTCGTCTGTTTCGTAGCCGGCCAGGTGAATCTCGCCGACCCGCTCGGCCGGAATTGCATGCAGATAGTCGAGCGCGTCGAAGCCGTGGTTGGCTGCGCTGACGAAGATATTGTTCACGTCGAGCAGGATGTCGCAATCGCTGCGCCGCGCCACTTCCACCAGGAATTCCCATTCGGGCATCGCGGCACCCCTGAAACGCACATAGCTCGATACGTTTTCGATCATGATGCGGCGTCCGATAAAATCCTGCGCCCGGCGAATTCGTTCGCAGACTCCGGTCAGGGCTTCCTCGCTGTACGGCAGGGGCAGCAAGTCGTTGAGATAGCGCCCGCCGATGGACGACCAGCACAAATGCTCGGATACCGCAGCCGGCTGCACACGTTCAATCAGCACCTTCAACTTGCGTAAATGCTCCTGGTTGAGCTCGTCGCTCGAACCCAGCGAGAGACCGACGCCGTGCAGGCTTACGGGATAGCTCTGGCGCACCGCATCGAGCACCCGCAGCGCTTCACCGCCGGGAACGAAGAAGTTCTCGCTATGCACTTCGAGCCAGGCAATATCCGGCCGGGTGGCGAGCACTTCGCTGTAGTGTGGGGCGCGCAGGCCGATTCCGGCCTGCGCGGGCAGCTCACTCATGAGTTGAAGAGCGGCCAGTCGAGTCAGGACTTCTTGTCCATCTTGGGCGGCGTCATGGCCGACAGCTTGCCGCCCATCTTCTCGCAGGTGCCCTTGGCAACGAACTTGAAGGAGTCCGGATCCTTGTCCACCTTGGACTGGCCGGCACACGCATGCTTGCTGGAAGTGCCGCCGCAGTCGTTCTTGCCTGCCTCGGCGATGCCGAAGCACTTTTCCTTCGCCTTGGCGTCATCTGCGGCAAAAGCCGAACCGGCCGTCGCCGCGATGCCCAAGGCCATCAAGCCGGCTATGGAAGCCTGAATGGTATTCTGAATCAAGGTGCGCTGATCTTTCATGTTGTTCTCCTGTTGGAATATTTCGTCGGGTCAATTGATTGCGGAGCCGAATCGACTCCTGCAGCTTCGTCGGGGCCGACCGGAAATCCTTACAAGACGTTCTTTGGGTCCAGACAGCGAGACCGGGGTTGTGGTCAACCCTTCTTCGGCAGCGCAAAGCCTGCGAAGAACAGCACCCGCCGCACATAGGCCTGGGTTTCACGAAACGGGGGGATTCCGCCGTACCGCTCGACCGCGCCTTCCCCGGCGTTGTAGGCGGCGGCGACCAGCGCCCAGTCGCCGCCAAAGCGCGCCTTCAGCCATTTCAGATAGGCCAGTCCGCCCATGATGTTGGATTGCGGATCGAAGGGATGCCTGACGCCAAAGCGCTCCTGCGTCCCCGGTATCAGTTGCATCACGCCCTGTGCGTTCTTCGGCGAGACCGCCTGCGAATTCAGATTCGATTCGGCCAGCGCAACCGCCAGGGCGATGCGCACATCGACGCCATAGCTCGCCGCATGACGGCGGATCAAGTCGGAAACCTTTCGTTTTGCCGGCGATACCGCCGACAGATAGCCGTCGAGATCGAAGTGCCCCGCCACCAGGCTGGCCTCGAAGTTGCCGCAGTCGTCGCCGAGCGGTGCGTTGCCCACGCTTTCATCATGGTGATCGACCGCATCGCGATGGCCGAGTCTCGCCGCAAGGGCGAAATAGGCATTGGCCAGCGCCGGATTGCGCAGAAAGACCGGACCCTGCGCGAGAATCCGGCCGATGCGAAAAAATCCCTCGGCACTGCCCATGGTGCCGGCGTCGCAATAGAGCGCCAGGGCCAGTCGCGCATCCTTCTTCAGGCCGACCCCCATTTCGGCGGCCAGCCCCTGTTCCAGCGCCGCCACTATGCGCGGCGCTTCCTCATGGATGGCCTCGGCACGCACCATGGATGCCGAAAGCAGCAACGCCAAAGCCGACAGCAGGCCCAGGCAGAGCGCCTGCCAACACGGACAACTTTCAGGCAGGCGACGACTCACTGCTGCAGCTTGGCCTCTTCGACGAGCACCTTGTACGCATAGCCGGACCCGAAGTCCTTGTCGGTGCGAACTACACCCTTGACCACGACAACATCGCCGACCTTGGCCGGATCCATGGTCGTCACCAGCAGGTCATTCGTCTGGTCCGCAGCCGAACCCGATCCATCGCGCAAATGGATCCAGTTCTTGCCCATGATCCCCGGCGAGTACTTCACGACCTTGCCGCGAATCAGCACCGCCTTGTCCTTGAGTTCGGCGCTCTTCGTCACGACTTCCGCAACGGTTCGCGCCTCCGGGCCGCTGGCCTTCGGCACCTTGACGTCGCCGGCATACTCGGCCTTGGGCATGCCCGAATGCCCAGCGATTGTCCCGCTCGCGGCACCCGTGCCGGCCAGATTGCCGAACACGATCTTCGGGAAGGTTCTCTTCAGCGCCTTGCTTTCGAAATTGTTCATGACCATCACGTTTTCAATCGTGACCTTGGCCCCCTTCTTCAGCGGCGCCTTGCCAACCGCCGCCCACATTTCGCCGTCCGCGGTCTTGAGGCGCAGGTAGGTATAACTGTCGACATCCTTGGCTTCCAGAACCTCGCCCTTGAGCACTGCCGCCGCAGGCGGCATCGGCTGGTCGGCGCTCCAGCCGGCGCTGGCGCAAAGAAGCATAAAGACCGCAAAAAAGAATTTCATGACTTACCTGTCCCTTCTGGAAAAAGATGCCCGCCAAACCCGCTGCAAGCCCGGCCCAGGCAAGCTCGCCGATCCGGATACCGGCATTCTACCTATCGCCGGCGGCCAGGCCGCGCGAAAGGGAGTTGCTGGCTGCGCTGCGACGAGTACTAAGTTAAAGTCCTGCCTCGACGAGCTTGCACACTTTCTGGAGACACACTCATGAGCGGGATGTTGATCATCGGGGCCGGTCTGGCGGGCCTTACCGTCGCCGAGACGCTGCGCAGCGAAGGCTACGAGGGACACATCACCCTGATCGGCAACGAAGCGCACGCCCCCTATCAGCGCCCGCCGCTGTCCAAGGGTTTTCTGCTCGGTCAGACCGCTGAAGCGCAACTGATGATGCGACCCGCAGAAGTACTGGCGAAGAAGAACATTGCACTGAGAGTTCCCACAGGGACGCAGAGCGCTGGCACTGGCGCCACGACGATCGACCGCGCCGCGAAGCAGGTCACGCTGGGCGACGGTTCGACGCTGGCCTACGACTGCCTCGCGCTATGCACCGGGTCGCGCCTGCGCCCGCTGCCGCTGGCGGGCGCCGACTGGCAGGGCGTGCAGGGTCTGCGCACACTGGACGACGCGAAAGCGATCGCAGCGGCGCTGGAGACCGCGCAGAACGTGGTGATCATCGGCGGCGGGTTCATCGGCCTTGAAGTCGCCGCCGTCGCCCGCAAGAAGGACAAGAAGGTCACCGTGCTGGAAGCGGCGGACCGCCTCATGGCGCGCGTCGTGCCGCCGCTGATTTCGCAGTTCTACCTCGACCTGCACACCCGCCACGGAGCCGAAGTGGTGCTCGGCGCCATGGTTTCGGAACTGGTCGGCCATGAAGGCAGGATCGCGGCGGTAAGAACCAAGGACGGCCGCGAATTTCCCGCCGACCTGGTGCTGGTCGGCATCGGCATCATCCCCAATGCCGAACTGGCCCAGGCCGCGGGCCTCGAAGTCAATGGCGGCATCGTGGTCGATGCTTGCGGCCGTACCTCCGACCCGGCCATCGTTGCCGCAGGCGACTGCACCGCACGGCGCCTCGACGACGGCAGCCTGCGCCGGCTCGAATCGGTGCAGAACGCCCTCGAGCAGGGCAGGTCGGCCGCTGCGGCACTGCTCGGCCGCGAACGACCCTTCCATGCGGCGCCGTGGTTCTGGTCCGATCAATACGACGTCAAGCTGCAAATGCTGGGACTGACGACCGGCTTCGATCAGGTGGTCACGCGCGGCGATGCCACGACACAGAAGTTCTCCGCCTACTACTACCGCGCCGACAAGCTGATCGCGATCGACTCGCTGAACCAGCCGGCCGATCACATGAACGGCCGCAAGCTCTTCGACAAGGACATCTCGCCCACGCCGGAGCAAGCGGCCGATCCTGCTTTCGACCTCGCTTCGCTGCTCAGCTAAGCGCCTATTTGACGGGCGGGCGCGGTGCGTTCTGCATGTTCTCGCGCCGTTCCTGCCGCTGTTCGCGACGCTCCTCGACCTTCTCCCGTATCTGCGCCTTCTTCTCTTCGCAGGCCTTGGGGTCGGCATCGCACTTCTTCTTGAACTCGTCGCGCCTGGCCTGATTTTCCGCGCGCCGCTTCTCGATGTTCTCCTTGATCTGCGCACACTTCTCGGGATTGGCCTGGCAGCGCTTTTCCTTCTCTTCGGCGCTCGGCCGCTGACCGGGACCCGGGCCGGCACCCGGTCCCGGCGCTTGGGCGAAGGCGGCACAGACGCCAAGTGACAACAGCGATGCGGCAATCAGTTTGCGGACTTTCATTTGTGTTTCTCCTCTCGGGTGAATGAAACAGATCGATTCCGATTATCCAGACTGTGATGCTCGGCCCAAGCTGTAAGCGAATTGTTGAACGAAAACGGAGATGTGTAAAACCATGTTTCGGCGCGGGTCCGGCTGCCGCGCCGGCAGGTGTTGTCTCCAGCGCCCGCGCGGCTTATAGTCCGGAACCAGATGAAAACCAAGGCCCGAATTATCCCTATTGCCAGTACGCCCAAGGCCGTGCCGCTCTCCACCCACGACCTGGCTCCGCTCGACGGCCCCCTGCTCGACCGGCGCGACCGGCGCGTGCGCGACCTGCGCATCTCGGTTACAGACCGCTGCAATTTCCGCTGCGTGTATTGCATGCCGAAAGAAGTGTTCGGCCATGACCACGCCTTCCTGCCGCGCGCGGAACTGCTCTCCTTCGAGGAAATAGGCCGTATCGCGCGCATCTTCGTCGATCAGGGCGTCGAGAAGATCCGCATCACCGGCGGCGAGCCGCTGTTGCGCCGACATATAGAGAACCTGATCGAGCAACTGGCGAAGCTGCCGGTGGAATTGACGCTGACCACCAACGGCTCGCTGCTGGTAAAGAAGGCGCAGGCGCTGAAGGATGCCGGGCTGAAGCGCGTCACGGTCAGTCTCGATGGCATCGATGACGCCGTATTCAAGCGCATGAACGACGTCGATTACCCGGTCAGCGACGTGCTCGACGGCATTGCCGCCGCCGCAGCGGCCGGCCTCGCGCCGATCAAGGTGAATTGCGTGGTCAAGCGCGGCAGCAACGACGACCAGATCCTGCCGCTGGCGCGCCACTTCCGCAACAGCGGCCACATCCTGCGCTTCATAGAGTTCATGGACGTCGGCACTTCCAACGGCTGGCGCATGGACGAGGTGCTGCCATCCGCCGACGTGATCGCCCGCATCAACGCCGAGTTTCCGCTGGAAGCGATCGACGCCAACTACCCCGGAGAGGTCGCCGAGCGCTGGCGCTACAAGGACGGTGCGGGCGAGATCGGCGTCATCTCCTCGGTCACGCAGGCCTTCTGTTCCAGCTGCACCCGCATCCGGCTATCCACCGAGGGCCAGCTCTATACCTGCCTCTTCGCCCAGAGCGGCCACGACCTGCGCGACATGCTGCGCAAGGGTGCCGGCAATGAGCAACTGCGACGCGTCATCGCCGCCGTCTGGCGCGAACGCGATGACCGCTATTCCGAGATCCGCACCGCCGCCACGGCACTGCCGGGCGGTCCCGGAAAAATTGAAATGTCCTATATCGGCGGTTGATCCTCTACCGTCCGCAAAATCCTCCGTCATGACCTCCATCCTCCAGACCCTGTCCTGTGCCGACAACTACGACCCCAATTCGCTGCACGTCGATCGTGCCCGCGAACTGATCCTCGATTTGTTGAGCCCCGTCACCGGCCATGAGCGGGTCTTCGTGCGCCAGGCCCTCGATCGCGTGCTGGCCGTGGATGTCATTTCGCCGATCGACGTGCCGAGCCACGACAACTCGGCCATGGACGGCTGGGCCGTGCGCTTCGGCGATCTGGCCGCGACGGGCGAAACGCGCCTGAAGAACATCGGCACCGCCTTCGCCGGCCGCGCCTTCGAGGGAAGAGTCGGCGCCGGCGAGACGGTGAGGATCATGACCGGCGCGATCCTGCCGCAAGGTGTCGATTGCGTGGCGATCCAGGAAGTGGTGCGCGTCGAAGGCGATGCCGTCATCATCCCGCCCGGCCAGCGCCGCAACCAGAACACCCGCCGCGCCGGCGAAGACCTCCAGGCGGGGCGCCCCGCTGTTCCTGCCGGCAGGAAGCTGCGCCCGGCCGAGATCGGCATCATCGCGTCGTTGGGCATCGGCGAAGTCTCGGTGCGCCGCCGTGTGCGCGTCGCGCTGTTTTCCACCGGCGACGAATTGTGCTCGATCGGCACGCCGCTGGCGCCCGGCGCCGTGTATGACAGCAACCGTTACACGCTGTGGGGCATGCTCACCCGGCTCGGCTGCGACGTGATCGACATGGGCGTGGTCAGGGACGACCCGGCCGCGCTTGAAGCGGCGTTTCGCGAAGCCGCCGGCTGCGCCGATGCGATCATCACCAGCGGCGGCGTCTCGGTCGGCGAAGCCGACTTCATCAAGCAGCTGATGGCCCAGCTCGGCGAAGTGGCGTTCTGGAAAATCGCCATGAAGCCAGGCCGTCCGATGGCCTTCGGCCGCATCCAACCGGACGGCGCAGAACGCCCCGGCGCCTGGCTGTTCGGCCTGCCGGGCAACCCGGTGGCGGTGATGGTCACCTTCTACCAGTTCGTGCGGCCGGCGCTTCTCAAGCTGGCGGGCCTCGATCCCGTGCCGCCCTTCCCGGCCTTTCCCGCGCGCTGCGTGGAGGCCATGAAGAAGGGCCGCGGCCGCACCGAATTCCAGCGCGGCATCCTGTTCCAGGAAAACGGCGAGTGGTGCGTGCGCCCCACCGGCGCGCAGGGTTCCGGCGTGCTGCGCTCGATGGCCGACGCCGACTGCTTCATCGTGCTGGAACACGAGCGCGAAACAGTCGGCGCAGGCGATACGGTGAATGTGCAGCTGATGAATGGGCTGGTCTGATCCTCCAAATATTCAGCCGCACGGATCGGGCACAAACCCGGCGCCTGCGGGGAAGGGCGTGGGGTCGGCCAGCCGCGGCGCGGGGATGATGCCGCGAGCGATGAGATTGGTGCGGGAATCATAGTAGATGGTGATGATTTCATCGGGCGAATCGCTGTTGCGCACGAACTCGGTGTGGCGCGTCGGCGAATATTCGCGCTCGCCGTGGCCGGTGCCGAGTTTCATGGACTTCAACTCAGCCTCTGCACGCAACGCTGCGCGGGATTCCGACTGGTCGGCACGTCGCTCGGCAAGCATGCCGGCGGCGGCAGGCGCGTTGCTGCCGGAGCCACTCAGGTCGCTGTCAGCTTTCCTGGCCATTGCAGAAGGCGCGGAATCCGCCTGCCACGCAGCACCGTCGAGGGCATCGCGCGAAGACTCGTCCTTGGCCTGTGGGCGCGATTCAGCGCGCCAGGGCTCCGCAGGCAGCGAATACGGCGCCATCGTGATCGGTTGCGCCGGCGCAGCCTTTTCGCGATAGACGGCAACACCGATCACGCCCACATTGCCCGGGCGGCCGGTGCGCGCGGCGTAGCTGTTGGGCAGCGTGGTAAACACGAACTGGGCGACATCGTCCATGCTCTTGCGCCAGCCGCTGACCGCATAGCTTCGGCCGCCATCGATCACATAGCCGGATTGCAGCATGGCGGCGGTCTGGCCGGTGAGCACGTTGATGCCGTCCACCGACAGGACGGTGAGCACACGTTCGCCGCGCTTGCCCTTGAGTTCGACGGCGTAGCGGTCGCCCGGCGTACCGACGACATACAGCTTGCCGCCGTGTCGCCAGGGCTGGAGCCGCTCGCCCGTGCCGCGATTGACAATCGAAACATCGACCAGTCGCGCGGCAAGCGTGGGCTGGGTGCAGCCGAGCAATGCCAGGAAACTCGCCGCGCCGAGAATGCAGGATGCAAGCGTGGGGTTTTTCATGATGTCCTCCGTGGTGGAAAAGGTTTGCGATGTCCGCAAGCCTATAAACGGAGGAGTTCAAGAAACGGGGTTAAACAGCGGCGGGGCTCGGCCTATTTCAGGTTGAGCAGATCATCCGGCAGCACAAAGTCAGGGTAACGCGCCCGAAACCGCGCAAGGCTTTGCGCCGCTTCTGCGCTGCGTCCGGCGGCACGCAGTTCGCGGATGTGTTGCAGCCAAGCTTCGGGCGTCGCGGGATCGGCTATAGGCGCGGCGACGGATTTGGCGGATGAGTTGGTAGACGGCTTGGCCAACGAGTCAGCAGTTGTTCCGCCGCTGGCGCTGGTGCCGAGGCGTTGAGCTTCGAGCTTGCCCAGGGCGCGCGCCGAGCTCGAAGCGGATTCCGCGGCAGCACCTGTGTCGCGCCTTTCCCGCGGTTCATCCTTTTCGGCGCGCTGGCTTTTTTTCACGGCCTCCTCGACCAACGCGGGTGCCATCGTTGCCGGGGCGGCGGGGGCTGGCATCGCTGCAGGCATTGGCACGCCAACCGGCGCATCCCTGGCCGCTGTCGATTCGACGCGGCGACTTTTCTCCGCCGCCGGCGCGGGGGCATCAAGCGACGGCTTGGCTTCAGCGGGGCGTTCCGCCGGTGTGGCTCTCCCCGCGGTTTCACCTGCCGTCTGCGCTGCGCTCATTTCCTCGCGCAGGTGGCGCTCCTGTTCGTCCATCACGCGCCAAGTGACCGACAGCCCCACGACCGCAAGGGCAATGACAGATGTCACGGGCAGCCAGCCCTTCCACCACGGTATCGGCCGCCTTGATTGGGTGGCGCGATCAACCCGCAGTTCGGCCCGCGCCGCATCGAGGATGCTGCGATCAAGCATGGGCCCGGGCTCGGCCCCGGCCGCTTCGTGATAAAGCGCATGGAGTGCGCTCACGGTCGACTGCGGCACCTCGGGCCCCGGTGGCAGGTTGGGACGGCTCATTGCAGATCCCCCAGTTCGGTGCGCAGCCGCGAATAGGCGTAACGCAAACGGCTTTTTGCGGTCTCGAAGCCGGTGCCCGTGGCATTGCCGATTTCCTCGACCGTCAGGCCGCCCTCTGTCGCCAGCAGGAAGGCTTCACGCTGCGCAGCCGGCAAGGTCGCGATGGCGGCCAGCAGGCGGCCCGCCAGTTGCGCGCGCTCGAGCAGACGCTCCGGCTGTTCGCTGGCAGGTGCCGGGCAATCGGGCGGGTCGCCCTCGGCATCGCCGGCATCGACCTCGAATTCAGCCAGCCGGCCGCGCGCACGAAAACCATCGATCAGCCGGTTATGGGCGATGCGGTAGAGCCAGGTCGCAAACCTGGCCGACACCTCGTAGCCGCTGCGGGCGCGAATCACCGACATCCATATCTCCTGAAACATTTCATCCGCCTGCTCGCGCCTGCCGCACTGGTGCAGCAAATAACGGAACAGGCGGCCGCGATGACGGGCGTAGAGCGCCTCGAAAGCCGCCGCATCGCCATCGCGATAGGCCAGCATGAGCGTCTCGTCAGTGCGCGATTCATCCACGCCTGAAGTGTAAACGAGGGAGTTGGCTTTTCGGGGTCAGCGCGACGCGGGTCGGCACCGGCTCCTAAACCGTCCCCAGCCAGAACGCCACATCCATCTTGAGGAACTCGTCCCAGGGCATGTAGTGGGAACCGTCGCAGGAGAAGGTCAGGCCGACCATGCCGTTGAAGAGGTTGAGCGTGCCGGTGCGAAGATAGAAAGTCTCGTCGATGAAACGCAGCGAGCTCAGTGTGTCGAGAATGGCGCGGATGCGCTCCTTCGGCACCAGCGCATCGGCCGGATAGGGGTGCTTCGGATAGGCGAGGCAGGTGTCCGCATCGACCAGCGCCTGAATGTCGAACAGACGATAGCGGTAGGGATCGTCGAGCATCCAATACACCGCGCGGCTGCTCGAGAAGTGCAGCATGATGTGGTACATGCCGTGATCGACCATCAACTCCTCGACGATACCGAGCACGGTGCTCAACTGGCGATCCATCTCGCTCTCGCTGCGCGTCTGATGGAAGACCTGGCTGCGGATCGACGGATCGCCGCGCAGCTGCCGCCACTGGCGCTTCTCCTCGAAGCGCTCCCGCGTCAGCGGCAGGTCGTGAAGGTAGAAATCGGCGCCGAGAAAACCGATGGCAGCACCGGCGGCGTTACGCACGAGCTGGATGGCGGTCAGCCCGGGGCGTCGCTCACGCAGCGTGATGTAGGAGCGCGAAAGCAGGAAACCCGTGGCCGGCTGGGATTCGCGCATGTAGGGCCGATGCGAGCGGTTGCGACCGAAATCGGCCTCGTTGACTCCAGTTGCGCTGACATTGTCGGAAATCTGCACGCCATCGATATTCATGGCGTACAGGTAGCGGCAGTGGGGCACGCTCGGGAACAATCCGGCCAGCTCGGCGTTGAGGCCGGCGCGGTTGCCCCAGGCGGCCGCGCTGGCCTGCGCCGCGCAACGCAGCGGTTCCTCGATGATTTTCTTCAGCGCCGCGCGTTGCAGGGCAACGCTCTCTTGCAGTGTATTGCCGCCGTTCAGCATGGTGTGCGAGCTTACCAATCGAATATTCCAAATTTATGAATTCTACGCGTGGTGGGCATTGCTCTGTCTCGCCGCATTCGCCAACGAGCGCACTTGACATACCATTATTGGTATATACATAATAGGCTATGTGGCAGATCGAAGAACACCGTCGCGTCGACAAGCAACTCTCGGCTTCCACACCTATTGAGGTTCTGAAACGCTACGAGATATGGAAAGACATTGCCAGAGTGTCGGGGCCACCCGGATTGCGAGCCATCAAGGGGTTCCACGACGAAGCTCTGTCTGGTGAGTGGAAAGGCTATCGGTCTTCCCGGCTCGGCCTTCAATGGCGGGTGATTTACCGGGTTATTGCCAATGTGTTGCTGATCCAGGTTGTGCAAGTTACCGCCCACGATTACAGGAGACCATGAAATGAAAGAGTTCCGTCCGGCGAAAAAGCGAGTTGAGGTCTCTGTGGGCGAGTCTGTTCGTATCCTGCGCGAACTCCAGGAACTCACACAGAGCCAGCTTTCCGAACTCAGCAGCATCCCTCAAGCCACTATCTCGGCCATCGAGAACGGTCGAGTGAATCTGGGTGTCGAGCGTGCGAAGGTTCTTGCTCGAGCCCTCAAGTGCCATCCCGCCGTGCTGGTGTTTCCCGGCTGGGAGGTTTCGCTTGAGCGTGCGGCGTAGGCTGGCAGCCATCCGTCGCCATTCTTGTAGCCATAATGGGTCGGGTTCGCATTGATTTCCATAAGAACATGAATCGCTGTCCCGCCAGCGCCTACGCTTGGGGAACGACCAATGTTGTCGAAACAAAACCGAATTCGATCCCTTTGAGCGGTGGCTATCATATCGCCCATGAGTCCAACAATTTTTTAGCCCTTTTTTTCCCGGAACCATCCCCATGAGCCAAGTCGCTGAACTGAATCGCCGTCTCGCCATTGCCGACATTCTTGCCTTCGAGGAACTACCGGGCGCCTTCGCCGTGGCGCACATCACTACCCGCTACGCCACCGCCAGCATAGCGCTGCAGGGGGCCCATGTCATGAGCTACCAGCCGGCCGGCCATGCGCCGCTTATCTGGCTCAGCAAGCTTGCCAAGTTTGCGCTCGGCAAGTCGATCCGCGGCGGCGTGCCGGTATGCTGGCCCTGGTTCGGCGCGCACCCGAGCAACGCCCAGTTCCCCGGTCACGGCTTCGCCCGCACCGTGCCGTGGCAACTGGTCGGCGCCCAGGACATTCTGGGATTGATGACGAAGCGAGACGAATTGCAGCGAAAAATTCGTGATTTGAAAAATCGCTATGCAAGAATCGAAGGTGTTGACCGCGACGGAACACTTGCAAAACTCAACGCACAATTGGTGACCGTCAGCAATACCCTCGATCAAAAAATGAAAGAATCGGGCGATGCGGAACGGCAACTTACCGCATTATCTGCAAACATAAACCAGGAACGGGCGGTCTACCAGCGCGAACATGAGAAGTTTCTGAACGCCAATCCGGTTAAGTCCGTTGTTGCCAAGGCGCAGCGCGTGGTAAATCTAATCCACGATCTAATTCCACAGCTGTATTCATTGAAGATCAAACACCTGGGCGAAGCGATGACCGAGGTCTACAAAAGACTCGCACACAAAAAGCACGTGGACAAGATCGACATTGACGAAAATGGTACAGCACGCGTTCTAAGCCATGAAGGGGACGAGATAGTTTTCGACAAGTCGGCCGGAGAAAATCAGGTGTTTGCAACCGCCCTATTGGCAGGTCTTGCAAAGATTTCAGGATTGGAAGCGCCGTTGATCGTCGATACCCCGCTGGGGCGATTGGACAGTAGCCACCGCAACAACATTCTCAAGTATTGGGTGTCGGACAAGAATCGTCAGGTCATTCTGCTTTCGCAGGACAAAGAAATCGACCGAGCGACGTATGGCTCCATGCAGGGGGCAGTAGCCAAGACCTACCTGCTCCAGCATCAGGAAATCGGAAATGGCGTAGGCAAAACCACAGCGGTTGAAAACGCTTATTTTCAGGAGATCCCGGCATGAGCGATCTCAGCCTTGAAGCCGTTTTGCTGGCGAACTTCCAGACTTCTGCCGATGCCGACAAGCGCACTGAATATTTGAAATCGAACTTGGGACTTTCGGCTCGCTATCGTGTTGCGAGGCTTGCCTTGGGGCGCTCTCTGTCCGAACCCACCTTCCCAACGCAAAACATAGACGCACAAGGAAAGACGATTAAGGGCGAACTGCTTTTTGGCATGAACGAATTGTCGTTGTGGGTCGGCCTGTTGTTCACGCACACGCGAACGGTCAATCCGCGCGCCGAATTGAATCTGGCTACTTTGCAAAACGTGGTAAAGCGTCATTGGCACCGTGGTATCGAACTCTTGATGGAGGACTGGACCGAGGCCGGAGAGGATTTCCTCGTCGCAATACTAGGTGCGGGCGGGCTTGGCATCTGGGTTGAACTATACAAAATGACGAAGGCACCCAACATGCATGGGGTCATCACGGCGATCTATACGTATTATCTAGCTATAGCGGCCGGTGCCGCTTTTCAGATCGCTCTTGACGCGAACTCCAGAAGGTATGTCCTATCATTCGCCTTCTTGTCATTTGTTTTATGCATACTGCCGGCGTTCCTGCATGCGGTAGGTGTAATGAAATGCGAAAGTACGTCATTGCTTATCGGCACGATTTGGAGCGTCGCTGCACTGGCTTTGTGGTGGATTGCAAATGGAAAAAATTTAAGTCTTCTCGACGTAGTGATTGCGAGCGACGCGTTAGGTGCAAATCCGTCGGATCGCGCCAGTGGTAATTCGGGCGGCTTCGACGTGACGGGGAGATGAGCAAATGCCGACGTACCCCATCAAAGTTCCAGCATTGCGAGTCAAGCAGCCAATTGGCGTCTTCTACGTCGTTTCGTTGCCGGCGCGCGTGCTTCTCGATACCGCATATAGTGACCGCCTTCGAGCCACGCGAGACGACGACAAGAAAACCTACGTGCTGGAAGGGTCTCAACGCGAACTTCACGAGCCACGACTGAAGGACATCGGCGCCTACATCGATACCGAAGAGTCGGCGTTTCCCAACTCGATCATCTTGGCGCCGAATTTTGATGAGAACACTGGTTTTCTTATTGAAGAGGAGTCAGATCGCTGGATAATAGCGACCAAAAATGACCCCGATTCTCCGGATGGTGAAACTCATTTTCTCGTCGTGCCCAGCGAAAAGAAATTGGCCCCGATAATCGACGGGCAGCATCGTCTTTTCGGATTCAACTTTGCGGAGAGACCTGACCGCTTAGACACAGAGTTGGTTTGTTCGGTATTTCTCGACCTACCAAAGCCCTACCAAGCGTTTCTTTTCGCGACAATCAATTCGACACAAAAGCCCGTCCCCAAGAGTCTCACGTATGACCTTTTCGGATACAACATTGACAAGGAACCCCCTGAGTCGTGGAGTCCGGACAAGTTGGCGGTGTTTCTTGCGCGGAAACTGAATGCGGAAAAAGATTCTCCGCTGCACGACAGGATACTCGTGGCAGCTGAGAACGATTTCATGCCGTCGCGGTCGGAGGCAAAGCGCGAAGGACGTTGGATGATTTCGATGGCTACCGTCGTTGAAGGAATTGCTCGCCTTGTATCTCAAAATCCCAAGAGAGACAGCACCACTCTGTTGAAGTGCAAAGGAAGCGCAAGACGACGTTCCGTATTGACGGAAGGACCAGGGGACAATGCGCCACTTCGATCCGTTTATTTGGATGGAAATGACATAGTCTTATTGGCAACTGTGAAGAACTTTTTGTGCGTGGTAGAGGAAATGATTTGGAGCCAGGCAAGCCTGAACTCTTTCATTGTCAAAACGGTCGGTTTGCAAGCGCTGTTCGACCTGTTAAGGAAGTTGGCGGCCGAAGGATTTGCAGCAAAAGATTTGAGCGAAAAGTTTTTTGCAGCGCGATTGAAGGAGGCAGCACTGATCAATTTCTCCGGGGCGTTCTTCCAGAATGCATCTGGGTCGGGGCGGCAAAGGATTCGGACGTGCCTGGAACTTCGACTTGGGCTGAAAGATTCTTCAGAACTCAAACCGGATGACCGGGACGATTATCTTTCCGCTTGTGGAATGATTTGACAATCGCTGGGTAGGTCAAACAAATCGGTTTAACCTCAGTCTTAACCCGGCAAAGTCCCCCGCTGCGACGCGAGTCATCTGGGATTGGACGCCACCCCCTCCCGCTTCACTCCGTCCGCAGCGCCTCCACCGGATCGAGCAGGGCCGCGCGCCGCGCGGGTAGCACGCCTGCGGCCAGCCCGATGGCGGCCGCCAAGGCCTCCGCCAGCAGCACGAATGACATCGGCGTATGCACCGGCAGGGCCGGGACGAAGAAGCTGATCGTCTGCGCCAGGCCGATACCCAGCAACAGGCCGACCAACCCGCCGATCGCGGCGAGCGCCACGGCTTCGCCGAGGAAGAGGCCGAGGATGGTCTGTCGCCGCGCGCCGAGCGCGACCAGCAGGCCGATCTCGTTGGTGCGTTCGGTCACGGCGATGGTCATGATGGTGACGATGCCGACGCCGCCGACCAGCAGCGAGATGCCGCCCAGCGCGCCGACGGCCATGGTCAGCACGTCGAGGATGTTCGACATCGTGCTCATCATTTCCTCCTGGCTGATGATGGTGACGTCCTCGCTGCCGTGGCGGGCCTTGATCACCTCCTTGGCCGCCGCTACCACGCTCGCGGCGGGCACCCCCTCGGCCACGGAGAGGTTGATTTCGTTGAGGCCCTCGCGATTGAACAGTTCGAGGGCGCGTGCCGCCGGGACGTAGGCCGTGTCGTCGAGATCAATGCCGAGAAACTGGCCCTTGGGTTCCATGATGCCGATCACGCGAAATTGCAGGCCGCCGATGCGAAGCCGCGCGCCGAGCGCATTCTCGGCGCCGAACAGTTCGTTCTTCAGCTTGGGACCGAGCACCACCTGGGCACGGGCGCTGCCGGCCTCGTCCGCCGGCAGGAACTGGCCGCTGCGCACCTTGGCCCTGAACACGGTGAGCAGGCCGGGGCCGACGCCATAGACCACGACGCGCCGCAGGCGACCGTTGCCGCCGACTTCCGCATTGCCAAAGACACTGGGCGTACCCGCCACCACGTTGGGCAGCCGCGTCAGCGCCTCGGCGTCCTCCAGCGACAGCGGCCGGGCGCTGCTGGGCAGGCCGGACGTCACGCCGCCGGTCTTGGTGCGTCCCGGATGGATGCCGACGACATTGGTGCCGAACTGGGTGAACTCGGACAGCACGTAGCGGTGGATGCCCTCGCCGATAGAAGTCAGCAGGATCACCGCGGCGATGCCGACGGCGATGCCAAGCAGGGTCAGGAAGCTGCGCAGGCGCTGGGCGCTGATGGCGCGGATGGCGAGGGTGAGGGAGTCGGCGAGCAGCATCTCAGTGCTTCATCAATGTTTCATCAGGGCTTGTACCGGATCAAGCCGGGCCGCGCGCCGTGCCGGCATGATGCCGAACAGCAGGCCGGTCGTAAGCGCCGTGGCAAGTGCCGCGATCACGGCCCAGTCAGGCGGATAGGCGGGAAACACCGGGTAAATCTGGCGCAGGACGAAGGCGCCGAAAAGGCCGAGGCCGTATCCGGTCAGCGCGCCGGCCAGTGAAATCATCGCCGCTTCGGCCAGGAAGGCGTCGCGGATCGTGGCGCCGCGCGCGCCTAGCGCCTTGAGCAGGCCGATCTCCGCCGTGCGCTGGGTCACCGCCACCAGCATCACGTTCATCACCAGAATGCCGGCCACGGCCAGGCTGATCGCGGCGATGCCCGCCACCCCGGCGGTCAGCGCGCGCAGCAGCTTGTCGAAGGTAGCGAGCACGGCATCCTGGGTAATCACCGTGATGTCTTCCTCACCGCCATGGCGGGCCTTTAGCAAGGCTGTCACCTCGCGCTTGACCGCCGCTATCTCGTCGCGGCTCCTGGCCTCGATCAGGACACGAAACAGAGTATGGGTATTGAACAGGCTCTGGGCGATGCTGACGGGGACGAAGATCACCTCGTCGGTGTTCATGCCCCCCACCCCCTGGCCGGTGGCCTTCAGCACGCCGACGATGCGCAGGCGCCGGTCACCGAGCCGAATGACTTCCCCGACTGCCGAACGGCCGCCAAAAATCTCCTCCTGGATCTTGCCGCCGATCACGGCCACCGGCGCGCCGCGGCTCCAGTCGGCTTCCGGCAGGAAAGCCCCCTGCGCCATCTTGAAGCTGCGAATCTCGAAATAGGTCGAGGCGGTGCCGGCCACCACGACTTCCCGCAGTCGCCCGTTGGCCTTGATCTCCGAGTTGCCCGCGGCCAGCGGTGCCACGCGCCGCACCGAGGACAGCCGGGTCAGCGCAAATGCATCGTCCACCGTCAGGTCGCGCGGCGTGGTGGTGACCGCATTGGCCGGGCTGAAACCGCCGGTGGCCGAGCGTCCGGGCAGGACGATGACCAGGTTGCTGCCGAGAGAGGAAAACTGTTCGACCACGTAGCGGCGCGCACCGTCACCCAGCGAGGTCAGCACCACCACCGCCGCCACGCCGATGGCCATGGCGAGCACCGAGAGCGCGGTGCGCAGCGGATAGCCGGCCGCCGCATCGCGGGCAAAACGCAGGACGTCGGCGTTGCGCATGGCGTCGCCTCAGCTCGCTGCCGGATCCGCCAACGGCGGACTTGGCGTCCCCGGGGCCGGCGCAGCCGGCGAAACACCGTCACCCCCTCGCTCTGCGTACCCGGGATTCCGCTTCGCGGCGGGCATCCCGGAAAGGGGGCCGGGGGGATTGTCGTCCAATTGCCGAAGGCGAGTTGAGGCGCTGTCATGCCTCAACTCGCCATCTTCCATCATCAGTTGCCGCCGCGCCCGCGTGCCGATTTTCGGGTCATGGGTGACGATGATCAGGGTCATGCCGCGTTCGTTGAGGACTTCCAGCAAGTGGATGACTTCATCGCCGGTAGCGCGGTCGAGGTTGCCGGTCGGCTCGTCGGCCAGCAGCACGGCGGGCTGCATGATGGTCGCGCGGGCGATGGCGACGCGCTGCCGTTGGCCGCCGGAAAGCTGGTCGGGGCGATGGTCGGCGCGCTGGTCGAGGCCGAAATCCTTGAGCGCCTGCGCCACCCGCTGTGCCCGCTCCGCCGCCGGGATGCCGGCCAGCATCATGGGCAGGGCGATGTTCTCCGCGGCCGTCAGGCGCGGCACCAGATGAAAGCTCTGGAACACGAAGCCGATCCGGTGGCTGCGCACGGCGGCCTGTTCGTCCGGCGACAGCGTGGTCACATCGCGGCCTTCGAGATGATAGGAGCCGGCATCGGGCCTATCGAGCAGGCCCAGCAGGTTCAGCAGCGTGGACTTGCCGGAACCCGACGGCCCCATGATCGCCACGTATTCGCCGGCCTCGATGCCGACGTCGAGGCCGGTCAACGCATGCACCACGCTGTCGCCCAGATGGAAGACGCGCTCGATGCCGGCAAGCTGGATTACGCTCATGCTATTTCGATTTTTCGTCCGCCGTAGCCGCCGTGGCCCTGGCGCCGACTTTCACGCCCTCGCGCTCCAGCGAGGTGACGATGCGCTCACCCTCGGTCAGCCCTTCGACGATTTCCGTGAACTCCCAGTTGGCGGTCCCGGTCTTGACCTTGCGCTCTTCGAGCTTGCCGGTGTCCAAGTTCAGCACCATCACGCGACCGCCCTCGATCAGCGCCGCCGTCGGCACCCGCAGCACATTGGTGCGCGTGTCGAGCACGATCTCGACATCGGCGCTGTAGCCGACCAGCAGGTTGCCCGTCGCCGGCATCTCGAAATCGACCTCGACGTCGACGGTGCGGGCCTGCTTTTCCACCGCCACGACATAAGGCGCCACGCGCCGCACCTTGCCCTTCAGCGGCTTCTTGGGCATCGCATCGAGCGACACGCGCACCGGCAGGCCGGCCTTGATCTTGGGCGCATCGACTTCATCCATCGGCGCGTTGATGTAGAGGCAGGAATCATCGATCAGGTCAATTGCCGGCGGGGTCGGCACGCCCGGCGGCGAGGGTGTCGAATACTCGCCGAGTTCGCCGACGATCTTCGCCACCGTGCCGTCGAAAGGCGCATAGAGCGTCATGCGGCCCTGCTCGACCTTCGTCACGTTGATCCGCGCATCGGCCTGGACGATGTCGGCCCGCGCCGTGTTGCACGCGGCACTGCGCGCGTCGGCCTCGCTGCGCGCGGAGTCCTCCTTGGCTTCCGAAACAAAGCCGCGACCACGCAACGAGGTCTGGCGCTCGGCCTCGCGCAACGAACTGGCTGCCGTGGTGCACACCTCCTTCACCCGTTGCACCGCGGAGGCGCGCTGGGCTTCGGCCAGAGTCTGCTGCGCCTTCTGGTCGTCGTTCCACAGCTTCAGCAGGAGCTGGCCCTTCTTCACCTTGTCGCCTTCCTTGACGCCGAGGAACTCGATGCGGCCGCCCATGATGGTAGACAGCTTGGTGCGCAGGCAGGCTTCGACCGTGCCGGCGCGGGTATTGACGACAGTGGATTCGACGTTGCCGCGATCGACGGTTTTCAACACCACGTTCACCGGCTTGGCACGCGTGGTCCAGAAAAAGACGCCGACCGCGATGGCGACAATAAGCAAGGCCGGCAGGACACGGCGCAGGAAAGTGGATGTATTCATGCCGACGATTATGCCGTGTTTGCGGCCTCCACGGCTCGGTTCAGCGTGCCGCCAGCACCGACTCCAACCACGGTTCCAGGCGCCGGCCGACCGCAAGCGTCGCCTCGAAGTGCGGGCCGGTATCACCCGCCGTGCGCCGGCGGGCATCGAGCGCCGGCTCCAGCAGCGGACGCAGGGCATGCGGGACGTTGATCTGCGTCACGGCCAGCGCGCTGACATAGCCGGTAACCCGCGTCTTCTTGTCCTGGATCACCAGCCGCGGGCGCACCGTCCCTTTGAGAATGAGGTAGCGGCTGCGATCCGGATATTTGGCGCGCAACGCGGCGCGGTCCAGCCCCGCATCAATGGCGAAAAGGCGGCTGCTCGATGTCTCCTCGCGCTTCAACTGCTCCTGCGCGCGCTTGGCCCTTTCGGCGAATTCCTTGCTGTCGGCATTCGCCAATCGCGCCGCCTCGTGCCGGGCCGCGTTCTGCCGCGCCCGTTCCAGTGCCTGTTGCCAGGCCGGACCCGCGAGTTCCAGCACCAACAGTACTTCGCGCGGCAAAGCTCGCTCGAAGCGACGGTGACCGGCATTGGTTTCCGCCAACGCTTCCGTATCGAAACCGAGGGCCGCCATGTGGGCAGCATCCAGCCATTCCGGCGTGCCGCCGCTGAAACCGATGCCGCCGCCATAGTATTGATCGCCGACGCCCGGATCGAAAACCCGCCAGCTCAGTCCCGGTGCCAGCCCGCTGTTCTCCCTGGTCATGCCCCAGCCCCAAGGCATGACCAGTTCGCGCTGCGAGAGCGTGAGCCGGCTGTCGGGCTCGCCGCTGCGATTGAGATAGACGCCGATGAGCGCCACGGCGTTGGCGAGCAGGATCAACAGTGCGCCGGCCGCGAGCGTTTTCCAGGGGGTGAGCTTCATGGCGCGCCCTCCCCCGCGCCCTGGCCGACCCGGCGCAGGCGTTTGAGCACCAACAGGATCAGGATCGCGGCGAGCCCGAGAACCAGGAAGAACAGGTACTTCGGCATCAGTTCCCACCACCAGTCGAAGAACTTGGTGTACAGAAAGATGACGAAGAAGGTGATGCCGGTGTTGACCGTGTCGGACCACTGCCGGCGCGCGCCGAGCCAGATCGCCAATGCGCTGGCGACGAAGCCGGCAAGCTCGTAGCCGCCTTCGATGGTGCGCGTTTCGAATCCCTCATAGCCGGCCAGATAGCTGCCGTAGCCCCAGTGTCCGAGCACCAGCATCGGCACCAGCAGGCAGAGCAAGCCGAAGACGCGGTAGATGGAGGCAAAACCCGTGAGGTGGCGGTGCGCGACCAGGGACGGAAAAGCGAATAGCAGCGCAGCGACGGGAAAGAAATTCTCCGGCCGCTCGCCGGCATGCAGCCAGTAGATGCCGTTCCATGAACCGACGCGAGCGGCGACGAAGGCAATCACGCAGCAGATGCCCGCGGCCAGCAAGAGGCGCAGATCGCAGGCATAGGCCAGCAGGAAGGCCAGCGCCGCCCACGGAATCAGGACGCGGTCGGTGGGCGTGATGTTGAAGATCTGGCCGAGCATGGACAGGTTGAGCACGAAGCAGGCAAAAGCCACCAGTGCAGCCAGCTTGGTGAAATAACCCGAGGCGTCGCGCGTCTGGATCCAGACCGTCAGACCCATGCTGCCCAGCGCGGCGCCGAGCAGGATCGCGACCTGGGCGGCTTCGTCGAAGTGTCCCCAGAACTGATAGAAAAGAAAGAAAACGCTCGCCGCCAGCGCCAGTGCGCCGAGGAAGGAAGCCACCCGCATGCCGAGCGACAGCTGCTTGGCCTGCAGGTCGCGGTCGATGTCGAAGCGACTGGCGAAACCTGCGAGCAAAGCCGCGTGGTGTTCGCGCAGCGCCTGCTGCTGGGCGGGATCGAGCCGCAGCACGCCCTCGGCTTCGAGGCGGGCCAGCTCCACCTGGAAGATTCCGATCTCGTCGGCGCGTTGCTGCGCCTCGCTGCGAAGAGGGGTATTCATGGCGGTCGATTATGCCTCGTTTGTTATGATTCGCCATCCCACTCCCCGGTTTCGCTCCACGCACTGCAATGATCAAAATCTACGGCATCAAGAATTGCGACACCATGAAGAAGGCCTTTGCCTGGTGCGATTCCAACGGCATCGGCTACGAATTCCACGACTACAAGAAACAGGGTGTGCCGCGCGAGCGGCTGGTGCACTGGTGCCGCACGCTGGGCTGGCAGGCGCTGGTCAATAGCAAGGGCCCCACCTGGCGCAATCTGACGCCCGAGCAGAAGGCCGTCACCACGCAAGGCCAGGCCGTGGCGCTGATGATGGAACATTCCAGCGTGATTCGCCGGCCGGTAACGGAAAACGAGGCCGGAGAGGTTCTGGTGGGTTTCGATCCGACCCTGTTCGACAGCTTCGTGCGCTGAGCGTCCAAGAGTCCATGGATGCGGTTCATCCCTTCCTGCTGGAAGACCTCGACATCCGCGGCGTGCTGGTGCAACTCGGCCCGTCCTGGGCAACCATGACCGGACGGCGCAGCTATGCCGCGCCGGTGCGCGAGCTGCTGGGCGAGCTGGCGGCCGTCACCGCGCTGATCGGCAGCAACCTCAAGACACCCGGGCGCCTGAGTTTCCAGCTGCAAGGCCATGGCCCGGTGTCGATGTTGGTGATGGACTGCAACGAACAGCTGCAACTGCGCGGCATGGCCAAGAGCGAGCTGGCCGCGGATGCCGAAACGAACATCGCCGGCGTCGCCACCCTGCTCGGCGACGGGCAACTGGTGCTGACGCTGCAGCCGAAAACAGCCGAGACGCCCTACCAGAGCGTGGTGCCGATCGTCGGCAACACGCTGGCGAAGGTATTCGAGCACTATCTGGCGCAATCCGAACAGCAGCCGACCCGCCTGTGGCTCGCGGCAACCGCCGACACGGCCTGCGGCCTGTTCCTGCAAAAAATGCCCGATGCCGACCAGCGCGATGCGGACGGCTGGAACCGCATCGAACAACTCGCCGACACCGTGCGTCCCGACGAACTGGCGCTGCCGCCGGAAACCCTGCTGACGCGGCTGTTCGGCGAGGAAAGCGTGCGCCTCTTCGCGCCGCGCCAGGCCAGCTGGCACTGTCCGCGCGACGAGGAGAAAGTGCGCAGCATGCTGCTCTCGCTGGGCCGCGAGGAACTCGAATCCATGCTCGCCGATGCCGAGATGATCTCCATTGAGGACGAGATCTGCGGCCACGAATACCGTTTCGGCGCCGAGATCGTCGACGAGCTGTTCCCGCCCGACGGGCGCTTGTTACATTGAACATCGACATCAGCGAGGAAGCCGGCGTCCGCTACCTGCATTTCGGTTCGAGCTGGATCCAGGGCGCGATGCGCATCGCGCGGCCGTTTGCGCTGGAACTGGAATACACCCGCGAAATGATGCTGCCGCTGCTGCTGCATGGCGACGACTGGCCGCGCAAGGTGTTGCAGATCGGGCTGGGCGCGGCGTCGGTGACCAAGTTTCTCTACCGCTACCGGCCGCGGGCCAAGCTGACCGTGATCGAAATCGAGCCGCGCGTGGAAGCTGCTGCCCGGCAGTTCTTCAAGTTGCCCGACGACCCCGCGCGCATCGACATTCGCCATGGCGACGGAGCCGATTTCATGATCGAGTCGAAACAGCGCTACGACCTGATCCTGGTCGACGGCTTCGATGCCGACGCGCGCACCGGCCGGCTCGATACCCTGCCCTTTTACCTCGACTGCCGTGCCCGGCTGGCCGATGACGGACTGCTGTGCGTGAACCTGCTGTCGCGGCGCAAGGATTTCAACAAGAGCGTGAAGCGCCTCGAAGAAGCCTTCGACGGCCACGCCATCGCCATCCCCTCCTGCGACAGCGGCAATGCCATCGCCATGGCCGCAATCGAAGTCTCGCCAGCACCGTCCCACCAGGGGATACCGCTTCGCATAACGCTCAATGAACTCAAGGCAGCGGCCAAGCACCTGAAGCAGGAAACCGGCCTCAACCTGCTGCCCGCCCTCACCCGCCTCGCGCAATCGCGACATCTTGTCGACGGCGTGCTGCAGCTGTGAGCCGAACATGACGCAAGCACACAAGAACCACCGCCGCGGCACGCTTTACATGTTGCTGGTGATCGCCATCTGGGGCTGCTTCCTGCCGGTCGGCAAGTCCGCCCTGCAGGCAGTCGATCCCTACTGGCTGACGGCGATGCGCTTCGTCACCGCAAGCTTCGTGTTCATCGGCCTGCTCTGGGTGCGCGAAGGCCGCGCGGCCCTGCGCACCGAAGGCCATCTGTGGAAGATCGCCCTGTTCGGCAGCCTCGGCTTCGCCGGCTTCGGCGTCTGTCTGTTCGAGGGCCTCAAACTGACGCGACCCGAAATCAGCGGCATGATCCTCGCGCTGGGGCCGATCCAGGTCGCCCTGTTCCAGTGGTGGCGCACGCATCGCCGGCCCGACAACTTCACGCTCGGTGCCATCGCCCTCGCGCTGGTCGGCGAACTGTTCGTCATCACCGCCGGCGACATCACGCGACTGGTCGGCGGCGACGCGCTGGGCAACGGCCTGGTCTTCCTCGCCTCGCTGTTCTGGACCGCCTACACCTTGGGCGGCCAGCAATTCCCCGGCTGGTCGCCGGTGCGCTACAGCGCACTCTCCTGCTCGCTCGGCCTGTTCGGCATCGCCGCCGCGCTCATCATCGCCACGCTGGCCGGCCACAGCCACCCGCCGAGCCCCGCGAAGATGATGGAAGTCTGGCCGCAACTCGCCTTCATCATCCTCTGCGTCTCGGTGTTCGGCATCCTGTTCTGGAACATGGGCGTGGCCAAGCTCGGCCCCCTGAGCGCGGGCCTGTTCGCCAACTTCACCCCGGTCATCACCTACCTGATCGCCATCGCCCAGGGCCGCCGCCCGGCAACGCTGGAGCTGGTGGGCGCCGCCATCGTGCTGGTCGCCCTGATCGCCAACAACCGGCACCAGCGCAGCAAGGTCGGGCAGATCGCCGCCTGAGCCGCGGCGCCGTTGAGCCGACCGCGCTTGCTGGCAAGCGTTGCGCTGAAAGTCGGCGCTGGTGATACGGCGATTCCGGGCCACGGCGATTTCCGTGCCCTTGCCAAAATGCCGGATAAGTCGTTTAATTCCGACGTCGTATTCAGTTATTGGCGTCATACAACGCCGGACCGATGTGAGCCCGCCACCAAATCCAGTTTATTGAGCCTCTCAACCCCATCGAAAAACACTGGTATCAAGTCAAGCTGTTAGGCCCAACCAAATCGAAAAGATCAATACTAGATATCGCACCGACATGATTCCAATGTCTTGACGCCATTTTTGTGGGTTGATTCCCGTCATTTAGATGGCCGACTTAAGGTTAGAGTTCAAAAGGGAGAACGCTCGTGTCATTGATCGAACTCGAAAATCCGAATTCGCCAATTTCCGTCCACTTCAAAATGGACGGCCCCGGATTTATAGAAGGCATCCCACTTCATCTACTTACATCGGGATTATCTGATTTTCAGTCTCTGCTTGATAAAACGTATCTCGGCCTTACCCAACGAAAGCGACTGTCCCGCGATGACAGATCCCGCTACTATCTATTGTCAAAAGACATCACGCATGGATCTGCCGAAACTGATCTTGGCATCGTACTCACGGGAATTCAGACAGCATTCCCATTTTTTAGCGCACTTGGCCCGACTGGCCTTTGGGAATATGCTAAACAGACTTTCGATTTTCTGACGTTCGTCTACTCGGCGATGAAGGCAGGTAATCAACCGACTTACTCGTGGTCTGGAGACAACTCACAGTTCCAAGTTAACACCGGAACCCAAAGCAACATCTACAACGCTCCAGTGTTGAACATTGGGCAAATGAGCGTCAACAACTACCAATCCCTAGTAAGGCCAATCGAAGACAAGGTTGTCGACTTGGTTGCCTTTGGAGATACCGATATTGGCGCCATAGTGCTTGATGCTTCTATAGCCGAGATATTTTCCTTACCCTCTCAAATTGAAACTACACCTCTGCGTCTGCGATGCGAAATATTCGACTTCAATAAATTCGAGAACGTCGGAAAGCTTCACGTCTATTCCGGTGAACCCGCCAAGGAGGGGGATTACCGGTTCGAGGTAATTGGCGACCAAGACGTTACTTTGTTCATCGAAGCTATGCTCCGTAAGCAGGTCACGGTCAATTGCCTTCGGGAAATTGCGCCAAATCCGTTCTCTCCTGAGACCATTGTCCGTTTTCAAGTAATTAGCGTTGAACCCTAGACATCAATTCGACCCGAGGTGTAACCAAAACAGCGTCGTTGCCTCAACTCCACTTTAACCAGTTCAAAGGAAGCAATATGGCGGCAACAACGGTCAAAGACTGGATGACGTCCGTTTCAGAGGTTTTTGACGTCGACCCCAGAAACGGGAATAAGACTTCGACAGTCTGGCTTAAAAGAGGCACACTCGAACGCCAACTTGAAGCAGACCTTTTCACGCGTGGCAGGCACATCTGCATAGACGGTTGTTCCGGCGCTGGGAAGTCATCACTCGTAATCACAACGCTACTAAAACATCAGATTCCGTTTACGTCCGTGCAGATCGGGAGGCGAATGGATTGGCATGGATTCTGCAAACAGCTTCTTGCCAAGCCCCATCGCAAGGACCGTGAGATAAGGGCTGGAGGCTCTGCCGAATGGAGTGGCCTGCTTCCAACAGCAAAGATCGAGTTCTCGATCGGAAATAGTCCCGACGAGAAGCAAACGCTCGAACTTTGGGAGCGAAAGGTCGCTGCCGCTACAGAGCATGACATCGCACAGGCAATCGCGCAGCAGAACAGCATTGTTCTACTAGACGAGTTTGAGCGCGCACAACCAGAACTGGCCAATAGCGTATCCGAGGTCTGCAAAATCCTTTCACAAACCTTCAGATCCGAGATGGGAAAATTTGTCATCCTTGGAGCTGACGACGTTTATAAAAAACTCTACGACACATACTCCACGCTGGATAGTCGTCTGATTCACATCAGCATTCCAACACTTCCAGATCCTCGCGACTCATGGGCGTATTTGGCAATGGGCTTCAAGAAGCTCCGAAAGTTCCACCCTGGATTCAGCAACATCCAAGATAGACCAGCCGTAGTCGATGCCATGCAGTGCGTATATGGTGCGGCCGACGGGCTCTTCAAAACCCTGACCGAGCTAGGTGTCGAAATCTGCAAAGCGGCCGGGCCAAATTGTAGAGAGATTTCGCTCGCAACCATTCGCCGTGTATGTGCTGAAATGGAAGCGAATAATTTTTCAAAATATCGTACCCAGTTCTCGAAATTTCACAACCTGTCGGCATTGAACCCTGCCGTTGCCGCTGTCCTTCTTCACATCAACAACCATGGACTCGGACAAGTCCATGATCGCAACAAGATCATTGATGCTCTCGAGAGTTTAGGTAGGGGTCTGGTTGAGGATGCGATACTCTCTCTTTGGAAGCACGAGTTCCTAGTGATGACCGGAGCATCAAACGAGAAGCTGTTTGTAAAGAATCCTAGCTGGGCCCACACACTACGGGTTTACCTTGCGGATCCCCAAAAACGTCGACGGCTTGAAGCGCATCTTGAAGGGCCAATGCAACTGAGTCTCGCCCTCGGTATTGACTGGAACGCGTTGGATACGGATAGTCTTTCAGAGGATCACAGTGTGTCCTAGCAATTTATTCGAACCAAAGGGGTCGAACCAAAGGGGTCAGAGTGATTAAGCCGTCCGGGAAAGCCGATCTACCTCAGCGTCACTTAGCTGTTCGCCGCCGTCGCTCCACGCCGTATCATGGCCAACATGACTACTACCGCAAAGCGCGCAGCTCCCACGAAGGACAAGCCGTCGCCCAAACTGCCGGCGAAATCGACTACGGCCTCCAAGCCGTTTCTTCGCTTCTATCACTCCGAGGCGCTGCGCAAGAAGACACTGACGCTGCTCGGCACGATCGAGCAGGCCCGGGATGCCACCACGCACCGCGACGCACTCTCGAATCTCGTGATCGAGTTGACAGACAGCGGCATGGACTACTACTTCATCAAACCGCTCAAGCTCGCCAAGCCGGGTTTTCTCGTCGAGCAGTCGGCGAAGCTTGGATTGGCCGGCGTACAACAGGTCATGGGCTCGGTGGTGCGTCAGATCATCGGTCGCATGGACAGCCCGCAGTTGCTTTCCGTTTGCGGCTCCATCCGCCAGCTCATGCTCTGACCCGGAAGGCAGTCGCCCGGATGCCTTCGGCCCCAGGAATCGTCGTCGCTGCTTTGACTCGGGGCTAGGCCAGCAGGCTATCGACGGCCGCCTTGCCCGCCGCGTAGCGCGCAGCATCCTGCTGCCAGCGGCCGGTGGCGAGAGCCGAATGTTATGGGGAGAGCATCAATTACAGGTTGCGCAACGCCGTCCCGCCAGCGCCGACTTTCGCCGCCAAACCCGTAAAATCAGCGCCTGCAAGCGCGCCTTGAGCGCCGACAGTTCAACGCTGGTCGTCTTCCAGACCAGATCGGCCTCGATCATATGCAACAGGCGAACCCGGTCTTCAGGCGGCATATTGCACTACGGCATCGAGCATGACCTGATCGCGGAAATGACGGCTCAATTCGCGCGGCGTTCGCAGATCCACCTTCCGCCCTCCCATCAGGGCCGATAGTTCCGACTCCATTGCCGCCAGACCTATCAGCCCTGGCTCCATACCGCCATCGAATTCGACAAGCAGATCAATATCGCTGTCCGCTCTCGCGGTACCTTTCGCATACGAGCCGAAAAGCGAAAGCCGCCGGACATGGTGATCGCGACAGTATTTATGCAGACTCTCGGGTATAGGCAGGTCGGGCGCATTCATGATGGCTGCGATGATAATGGTTTCCGGCCTGAACGAAAAGGCAGGCAGCACCCTTATCTGGTCAGGCGGCCAGACTTTGCACCGCCGCCCTGCCCGCCGCATAGCGCGCGGCATCCTGCTGCCAGCGGCCGGTTGGCGAGAGCCGCGCCAGCCTCGCCGCTCTCACGGGATCGTGTGCAGGCTTCCAGTTGTCCAGCACCTGGGCCACGGCATCCGGCGCATTGCAGATCAGCAGCATGTCGCAGCCCGCGACCCAGGCCGCGTCGGCGCGGTGAACCATGTCGCCGGCGAAGCTTGCGCCTTCCATCGACAGGTCGTCGCTGAAGATCACGCCGTCGAAGGCGAATTCCTTGCGCAATTTTTCCAGCCAGACCGGCGAGAAACCGGCGGGCCGGCTGTCGACTTGCGGGTAGATCACGTGCGCCGGCATCACGCCATCGAGCCTGAGGCGGCGGTAGGGTTCGAGGTCGGGCGCCATCTCGGCCAGGTTGCGTTCGTCGACCGGGATCGCCAAGTGCGAATCCGCCGCGACCCAGCCGTGGCCGGGGAAATGCTTGCCGCAGCAGCCCATGCCGGCGGCGCGCAAGCCGTCGATCAGGGCGCCGGCCAGTTCGGCGACCGCCACCGGATCGCGGTGGAAGGCGCGATCACCGATGACGCCGCTGGGGCCCCAGTCGAGATCGAGCACCGGAGTGAAGGAAAGATCGACGCCGCAGGCGCGCAGTTCCGCCGCCAGCAGGTAGCCGATGTCGGCGGCCGCTGCGCGCGCGGCGGCAGCATCGCGATCCCACAATTCGCCGAGACGGCGCATCGGCGACACATGGGTGAAGCCCTCGCGGCAGCGCTGCACGCGGCCGCCTTCATGGTCGATGGCGATCGGCAGCGCCGGGACACGCAGGGCATGG
The DNA here is from genome assembly GCA_026399435.1 of Rhodocyclales bacterium. Taxonomy (GTDB): domain Bacteria; phylum Pseudomonadota; class Gammaproteobacteria; order Burkholderiales; family Rhodocyclaceae; genus Sulfuritalea. The sequence goes on along the minus strand of JAPLQX010000019.1, from coordinate 79,963 downwards.
ATGGCCGAACACAAGGCAGCAAGTTGCTGCGTGTCGCGGTAGTTGCGCTTGAACAGGATCACGCCGCCGACCAGCGGATGCGCGAGGCGTTCGCGATCGAGGTCGGACAGTTCGAGACCGGCGACGTCGATCATCAGCGGGCCGAGCGGCAGGGTTTTCATGGCTTCTCCAGAATGACGAAGGCGACGGCGTAGTCCTGCTCGTCGCTGATGGAAAGGTGTGCAGTCAGCCCGCGCTCGGCAAGATGGGCGGCGAGCAGCGGCGCGAAGGCGAAACTCGGCTTGCCGAGCTCGTCGTGCTCGACGGCGATGTCGGGCAGCAGCACGGGGGCGCGCACGCCGGTGCCGAGCGCCTTGCCCAGCGCCTCCTTGGCGGCGAAGCGCTTGGCGAGGAAGCGCGCCGGATCGTGGCTGCTGCGGCAGGCCTCGCGCTCGTCGGGCGCCAGCATTTTCTCCAGCCCGCGCTCGCCATGGCGCTGCCAGTAGTCGGCCATGCGCGCTACGGCAACAATGTCGGTGCCGATGCCGGAGATCACTGGCACTGGGCTTCCCGCATCAGCCGCTTCATTTCCGCCACGGCTTCGCGCATGCCGACGAATATAGCGCGGCTGACGATGGCGTGGCCGATGTGCAGTTCGCGGATGCCGGGCAGGGCCGCCACCGGCTGTACGTTGAAGTAGTTGAGCGCGTGGCCGGCATTGAAGCGCATGCCGGCGTCGCGAATCGCCTTGCCGGCGATGCGGATCTTGTCCAGCTCGGCAACCACCGACGGACTTTCGGCATCGCGGCCGCGGCTGTAGAAGGCATGCGCATACGGCCCGGTGTGGATTTCGCAGACGCGCACGCCGATGCGGGCGGCGGCTTCCACCTGTACCAATTCGGCGTCGATGAAGGCGCTGGTGACGATGCCCTCGTGGGCCAGCCGCGCCACCACCTCGCGCAGGCGCGCCTCCTGGCCTGCCACATCGAGCCCGCCCTCGGTGGTGACCTCATGCCGGCCCTCGGGCACCAGCATGGCCATCTCGGGCTTGATCTGGCAGGCGATGCCGACCATCTCCTCGGTGGCCGCCATTTCGAGATTGAGCTTGATGTGGGTCAGCTCGCGCAGCCGCCGCACGTCGCGGTCCTGGATGTGGCGGCGATCTTCGCGCAGATGCACGGTGATGCCGTCGGCCCCGCCCAGATGCGCCTCGACGGCCGCCCATACCGGGTCGGGTTCGTGGGTCTTGCGCGCTTCGCGCACCGTCGCCACGTGGTCAATGTTGACGCCAAGTTCTATCATGCTGCCTCCGCAAGGATGGGCGATTGGATCACAGTTCCTGCAATTCGATGAATACGCGCCGCGATTGCAGCGGCTTGCCGCCCAGATGATGGGCGATGAGCTGGCGCATCAGTTGCCGGCTTTCGAGCCGCGTGCGCGGGTCGGCATAATCGTCCGCCGCCATGTCGAGCAGGGTCTTGCCGCATAGTGCCGCCGTATCGCCAGCGCCAGCGCTGTGCGTCCCTGCGGGAACTCTTCTGACCGGACCGCGCTCGATCAGGTAGGTGTATTCGCCCTCCGGCACCACGGGCTCGCCGGTGTCCATGTCGATATCGAGCGTCAGGCCGTAGCCAAGTTCCTTCAGCAGGGTTTTCTCGAAGCGGCGCAGTTCCGGCGCGTCGGCGCCGCCTGCGGCCAGCGCGCGCAAGGCCGAGGCATAGGCGTCGAACAACGCACTGTGGGCGTCCTCGCGCGGCAGCATTTTCAGCAACAGCTCGTTGAGGTAGTAGCCGAGCAGCAGGCAACGCCCGCCCAGCAGCGGCATGCCGCCGAGCCATTCGGCCTTTGCCAGGGTCTTGACCTCGCCGCCGCCGAACCAGCCCAGCTCCAGCGGCTGAAAGGACATCAGCATGCCGCGCATGGCGGAACGCGGGCGCCTGGCGCCGCGCGCCAGCAGCGGGACGCGGCCGTGATCGCGGGTGAACACATCGACCACGAGGCTGGTCTCGCTGAAGGGATGCAGGTGCAGGACGTAGGCCGCCTGCCCGTCGACGCGCTTGCTCACGGCCTTACCGTGATACGCGGAACAGCATGATCGGTCGCCACAACACCCCAAGCCCGTCTCACCGGCGAATGCCGGTGTCCAGATGGTCGCCCTGCTGGATTCCGGCTTTCGCCGGAATGACGAGCCTCATCCTCCGGGGTGGCGCCAGATACCATGACCTTCAATCGTATCCAAGCGATTTGAGCGCGCGTTCATCGTCGGCCCAGCCGCCTTTGACCTTGACCCAAGTCTCGAGCCAGACCTTGCCGCCGAACAGCGTTTCCATTTCCTTGCGGGCGTCGGTCGAGATGCGCTTCATCCGTTCGCCGCCCTTGCCGATGACGATGGCCCGATGCCCCGCCCGGTCGACGATCACCGCGGCGTGAATCCGGCGCAGGTCGCCTTCCTGTTCGAACTTCTCGATTTCCACGGCGATGCCGTAGGGCAGTTCCTCTCCCAGGTTGCGGAACAGCTTTTCACGCAGGATTTCGGAGGCCATGAATCGCTCGGAGCGGTCGGTGATGTCGTCGGCATCGAATACCGGCGGCCCCTCCGGCAGGTAGCGGGCAACGGTGGCCAGCAATTCGTTGGTGCCGAGGCCCTTCTCGGCTGACACCGGAATCAGGTCGGCGAACTCGTGCAGCGCGGAAATCTTGGCAATGAAGGGCAGCAACTCGGCCTTGTCGGCCATCCGGTCTATCTTGTTGATCACCAGCACCACCGGCGTGCCGGCCGGCAGCATGCGCAGGATTTCGCTTTCGCCATTGCCCCAATTGCCCGCTTCGACCACCAGCAGGATCACGTCGACATCGGCAAAAGTCGATGTCACGCTGCGGTTCATCAGGCGATTGAGCGCATTTTTGTGCGTCATCTGGAAGCCCGGCGTATCGACGAAAATGAACTGGGCGTCGTCGGTGGTCAGCACGCCGTGAATGCGGTGCCGCGTGGTCTGCGCCTTTTTCGAGGTGATGCTGACCTTGGCGCCGACCAGACGATTGGTCAGGGTCGATTTGCCGACATTGGGGCGGCCGATGACCGCCAGGTAGCCGGTGCGAAATGCTGGATTCATGGCTTGATCTCGGCAATGGCCCGCTGCGCGGCCTGCTGTTCGGCAATGCGGCGACTGCCGCCGGTGCCAGCGCTGCGGATGCCCAGTTCCGCAATGACGCATTCGACTTCGAACTGCTGGACATGCGCCTCGCCGTGCGTTGCCACCAGGCCATAGCGCGGCAGGGGCAGATGCCGTCCCTGCAGGATTTCCTGCAAGGCGGTTTTCGGGTCCTTGCCGGGGTCACTGGGATCGATGCGGGTCATGGCCGGCTCGAGCAATCGCTCGATGACGGCCCGCGCCGCATCGAAGCCGGCATCGACATAGATCGCGCCGAAAATCGCCTCCAACGCATCGGCAAGAATCGAAGGGCGTTTGGCGCCGCCACTCTTCAGCTCGCCTTCGCCGAGATGGAGCAAGTCGCCGAGAGCCAGGCCCCGGGCGATGTCGGCCAGCGTTTCCTGCCTGACCAGGCTTGCGCGCAAGCGGGAAAGCTCGCCTTCCTTCAGTTCGGCAAAACGCTGGTAGAGGCAACCGGCGACGGCACAATTGAGCACCGAGTCACCGAGGAACTCGAGGCGCTCGTTGTGGGGAGACCCGAAACTGCGATGGGTGAGCGCCTGGCGCAGCAACTCCGGCCGGCCGAAGCCGTGCCCAAGCGCTGCCTCCAGACGCTGCGGCTTCATTGTTTGGCGCTGCTCGCCTCGAAATCGAATACCAGGCTGGCATTGCCGAACAGCGGCACCTTTTTCACATAGGCAAAGGCAATTACCAGTTCGCCGCCTTCCTTGGTGATTTCAATATCCTGCGGCCCGATGCTCTTGACATCGTCCATGTCGGCACGCCTGCCATACGCATCACGCACCTGCCTCACCGAAGCGTCCTTGAGGCTGCTGTCGGCAGCGGTCCCCTTGATCGCCTTGACGGCATTGCCGTACTCGATCCAGGGCGGTACTGCCTTCATCCCGAACAGTGCTACCACGGCCAAAACCGCGCTGCCGACCAAGAGTGTGTTCAGACTGAGACCACGCTGAAGTTTCATGCTACCCCCTAGCGAAACGAACCGATCCGTTTCAGATCGCTGAAATTGAACCAGATGAAGAATGCCTTGCCGACCAGGTTTTCGTCGGGGACGAAGCCCCAGAAACGGCTGTCCTGCGAGTTGTCGCGATTGTCGCCCATCATGAAATAGTGTCCGGGCGGAACCTCGCAACTGACGCCCTCGCTATTGTAGTGACATTTGTCGGCATGCGGAAAGCGAACGATTTGCTGAATGAAGGGAGGCGCCTCGGGTTCGATCAGGATGTGGTGTTCCACGCTGCCCAGGGTTTCCACGAAGCGCGGCGTATAGAACAGCCGGTCACGATCGAGATAGTCGTCGGTCTTCGTCTGCGCGATCTCCTGGCCGTTGACGGTCAGCTTCTTGTTGCGATAGACGATTTTGTCGCCCGGCAGGCCGATCACGCGCTTGATGTAGTCGAGCGAGGGATCCGGCGGATAACGGAACACCACGACGTCACCGCGCTGCGGGGAGTTGAGTTCGACAATCTTCTTGTTGATCACCGGCAGGCGCACCCCGTAGGTGTACTTGTTCACCAGGATGAAATCGCCCACCAGCAGGGTCGGGATCATCGAGCCCGAAGGAATCTTGAACGGCTCCACGAGAAAGGAGCGCAACAGGAAAACCGCAAGGATGACGGGGAAAAAGCTGCCGCCATATTCGACCCACCACGGATCCTTGGCGTCGGCCGGGCGCTTCTTCCTGGCGTAGAAATAATCGAAGCACCAGACGATGCCGGTGGCGACGACGAGTATGAAAAGAATCAGCGCAAAGTTCATTTGTCACCCACACGCAGCACCGCGAGAAAGGCTTCCTGAGGTATTTCCACGCTGCCGACCTGCTTCATGCGCTTCTTGCCGGCCTTCTGCTTTTCCAGCAGCTTCTTTTTGCGCGTGATGTCGCCGCCGTAGCACTTGGCCAGCACGTCCTTGCGCATGGCCTTGACGTTTTCGCGGGCGACGATGGTCGAACCGATCGCCGCCTGGATGGCGACGTCGTACATCTGGCGCGGAATCAGCTCGCGCATCTTGGCTGCCAGTTCGCGGCCGCGATACGGTGCGTTGGCGCGATGCACGATCAGCGACAGAGCATCCACCTTGTCACCATTGATCAGCACGTCCAGCTTGACCACGTCGGCCGCCCGATACTCCTTGAACTCGTAATCGAGCGATGCGTAGCCGCGCGAGACGGACTTCAGCTTGTCGAAGAAATCCATCACCACTTCGGCCATCGGCATGTCGTAGGTCAGTTGCACCTGGCGGCCGTGATAGGCCATGTTCACCTGTGAGCCGCGCTTGCTCTCGCACAGCGTGATGACGGCGCCGAGATATTCCTGCGGCACGAAAATCTTGGTGGTAATGATCGGCTCGCGGATTTCCTCCATCTTCTGGACCTCCGGCAGCTTGGCTGGATTTTCCACCCGGATGGTGGTTCCGTCACGCATCAGGACTTCATACACCACCGTCGGCGCCGTGGTGATCAGGTCCTGGTCGAACTCGCGCTCCAGCCGCTCCTGCACGATTTCCATGTGCAGCAGGCCGAGGAAGCCGCAGCGGAAACCGAAGCCGAGCGCCTGCGACACTTCCGGCTCGTAGTGCAGCGAGGCATCGTTGAGCTTGAGTTTCTCCAGCGAGTCGCGCAGGCTGTCGTACTGGTTGGATTCGATCGGATAGAGGCCGGCGAAGACCTGCGACTTGATTTCCTTGAAGCCGGGCAGGGCCTGGGCGGCGCGCCTGTCGACCGTGGTCACCGTGTCGCCCACCTTGGCGGCGTCGAGTTCCTTGATGCCGGAGATGATGAAGCCGACCTCGCCCGCGCGCAATTCGCCACGCGTCACCGACTTGGGCGTGAATACGCCGACCTGTTCGACCAGGTGCTGAGAGCCTTCGGCCATCAGCAGGATCTTGTCCTTGGCGCGCACCGTGCCGTCCACCACGCGCACCAGCATCACCACGCCGACGTAGTTGTCGAACCAGGAATCGATGATCAGCGCCTTCAGCGGCGCCGCGGGGTCGCCCTTGGGCGGGGGGATGCGGGCGATGACAGCCTCGATTACGTCATCGACGCCGAGGCCGGTCTTGGCCGAGCACAGGATCGCCTCGGTGGCATCGATGCCGATCACGTCCTCGATTTCCTGGCGGGCGTTGTCGGGGTCGGCGGCGGGCAGGTCGATCTTGTTCAGCACCGGCACCACGTCGACGCCGAGTTCGATCGCCGTGTAGCAGTTCGCCACGGTCTGCGCCTCGACGCCCTGCGAGGCATCGACCACCAGCAGTGCGCCTTCGCAGGCGGACAGCGAACGGCTGACTTCGTAGGAGAAGTCCACGTGCCCCGGGGTGTCGATCAGGTTCAGGTTGTAGATTTTGCCGTCGCGCGCCGTGTAGCTGAGCGCCGCCGTCTGCGCCTTGATGGTGATGCCGCGCTCGCGCTCGATGTCCATCGAATCGAGGACTTGCGCCTCCATTTCGCGGTCGGACAAACCGCCGCAACGATGGATGATCCGGTCGGCCAGGGTGGATTTACCGTGGTCGATATGGGCGATGATGGAGAAGTTGCGGATGTGATCCATGGGGACAATAAAAAAAGGCGCTCATTCAAGCCCTTGAGCACCTTGGAGGCATTAAAGCAAGGGGCGGATTTTAGCCTAAAGCACCCAAATACTCACGTACTTTCGCGGCATCGAGGAAGTAGTGGCAGAGTTCGCGACCCTCGCCATCGACCAGCACCGGCACCAGTTCGTTGTATTTCGCTTCCAGCACCGGATCGGCATCGACATCCACCACGGCGATGTCGAAATGCGGCACGCCGGGCTCGCCGCGCAAGGCTTCCAGCGCAGCGAGCATGTCGTGGCAGAGGTGGCAGTATTCGCGGCTGAACAGCGTCAGCGGTACTACCGGCCCTCCCGCATGCCGGCTATTTTTCAGACGGGCCCTTGATCGTGACGAAAGTCTGCGAATCGCCGCGCCGCACCAGCAGGGTAATCGTGGCGCCCTTGTCGACACCTTGCAGCAGGTCGTTGAACTGCGACACCGACTTGACGTCGGTCTGGCCGCCCTTGAGGATCACCGACAGGATGATGTCTCCGGAGCGCAGTTCGGTGCGCGTGCCGCCATTCCTGACTTCCTCGACGATCAGTCCGTGCAGGATGCCCAGGCTGCGCTTCTGCTCCGCCGTCGGCACCGCCAGCACCAACCCGAGCCGGTTGGCTGCCGCCGGCTCGACGGACTTGCCGCCGCGGCTGGCAGTGCGCGTGCCGGCTTCATCATCCGGTATCTCGCCCACAGTCACGCTCAGGTCGCGGCTCGCGCCCTTGCGCCAGAGTTGGACCACGACCTTGCTGCCCGGCCGGGTCGCTCCCACCATGCGCGGCAAGTCACTCGATTCCGTCACCACCTTGCCATCGAACTTGAGAATGATGTCGCCCACTTCAACCCCCGCCTTGTCAGCCGGCGCGCCCTTCTCCACCGATGCCACCAGCGCGCCCTGCGGCTTGCCGAGACCGAAGGACTCCGCCAGATCCTTGCTCACCTCCTGGATGCCAACACCGAGGCGCCCGCGACTGACCTTGCCCTTTGCCCGCAACTGGCTCTGGACGTCCATCGCCAGATCGATGGGGATCGCAAAAGACAAGCCCATGGAGCCACCGGAACGCGAATAGATCTGCGAATTGATGCCGATCACCTCACCCTTCATGTTGAACAGCGGCCCGCCGGAATTGCCCGGATTGATCGCCACATCGGTCTGGATGAAGGGCACGAAATTCTCGTGGGCCAGCGAACGGCCCTTGGCACTGACGATGCCGGCCGTAACGGAATTCTCGAAGCCGAAAGGCGAACCGATCGCCACGACCCATTCGCCAACCTTGAGCTTGACCGAATCGCCGAGTTTCGCCACCGGCAGATTGCTGGCCTCGATCTTGATCAGCGCCACGTCGGTGCGCTTGTCGGCACCGAGCACCTTGGCCTTGAACTCGCGCTTGTCGGTGAGCTTGACCAGCACCTCGTCCGCGCCATCGACCACATGGGCATTGGTCAGGATGTGGCCGTCGGCGCTGACGATGAAGCCCGAACCCAGCGAGCGGCTCTTGAACTCCTGCGGTGCGCCCGGAACACCCGGTATCTGTCCCGGAAAGAAGCGGCGGAGGAACTCCTGCATCGCTTCGTCGCCATCGAACTGGAACTGGTGGCCGCCACGGCGGCCCTTGATGATCTGGGTGGTACTGATATTGACTACCGTCGCACCCTGCTTTTCGACCAGTTCGGTAAAGTCAGGCAAATCGCCCGCTTGTGCCTGAAAAGACAGCAGGGAGGAAAAGGCAACAACGAGAGAGACGAGAAGTTTCTTCATGATTTTTCCTTGAAACGTACTTCCTTGGTTTGGACTTGCAACGAAAACAGACTGGCGTCGTGCCGCGCACGGACCTCCTTGCGGCGCAGCAGGACCAGGCCGCAGCCAAGGCCCGCCAGGGTTCCTGTCACGGCTCCAGGATCTGCTGCCAGAGACTGCCCGATGGCAGCACCGGCGATGGCCAGCAACACCGGCAGCCCATAGGAGGCCAGCGAGGCGCTCCAGAGCGTGCCATCCGCCACCGTCAGGCTGACGCGGTCGCCGACCCGGGCTCCAATCAGATTGTCCAGCCGGTACCTGCGCGGCCCTGCGCTCAAGCCGAGCAGCCCGGTCTGACACGCGTCCTGTGTCTGGCAACTGCCGCAGGCCGGTGCGCGTCCGGCCACCTCGACCAGGACCTCGTTGCCCGAAGCTTCCACGACCACGGCGTCGCACTGACTCATTTGCGCCTCTGCTCGATGCCGTCACCGAGGCGCTTGACGGCAAGCGCCGGTACCTCGCCCATGACCACCAGGCGGTGCTCGCCCACTTGGCGACGATACACATTTACCGGACCGACCGTGGAGACGGGCTCCGCCTCTCCACTCGAGCCGCCGGGCTCGATGAACACCGAGATCGATGCCAGCCCGTCAGAAAACACTACATGCAGGCTCTCGGGATTCCCGGGAGCCGTCTGTCGCCGCATCGTCGCCACCCTGCGGAACCCGGGCAGCACGGTGCGGAAAGTCCAACCCATATCGTCCGGCTTCATCTCGGTCGCCCGCACCTGCTGCACCCGCACGCGCTCGCTGTCGAAACGCGGCTTCAGCGCCCCCTGTTCAAGGGGACCGATCGTGACTTGCGTGAAGGCAAACGACTCCAGCGTTTCCCCGCGTTCGCCGAGCAGGTTGGCCTTCAACAGCAGGCCACTGGCCGCATCCATCCAGAACTCATGCCCGAAACGCAAGGCGTCGCGCGGCTCCAGCAGCACGGCGCGACTCTTGATGCCGGCGATTCGTCCCTCGCCACCACTGCGGATTGCATAGTGCTCCGGGAGACTGCCCAAACCGGCGGGCAGCAAGGCGGGAAATCCGCGCTGGCTCGAACGGTTCTCGATGATGACCAGCTTCTCTTCCGGGAAGAAGCATTTCACTTCGCTGCCGGCGCGCAGAACCTCGCGCGGACTGCCGTCGAGGGCCTCGATTCGCTCCACTTCAAGGCCGTTGCTCAGCGAATGCGCAATGCGCGAGGTATCTACCTTGTCGCCGCTGCGATAGACGAAGGTGCCGCTGTAGGTCAGTTGCCGCGATCCTTGTGCGATACGCTGCAACAAGGCCAGCCCGTCTTCGGCCAGGGCCGGCGCAATTGCCAGTGCCGGTGCCAGCAGAACTGCCAGCCAGACCAGCCGCGAAATTCCGGCACCGGCCATCAGCGACCCTCACCCGATGCAGCCACCGTACGAATATTGCGTGCACCACCGACGACGGCGCCGCCCGGCGAGTACGCCTGATGCGCCAGCAGATATTCCTGCAGGCGCGGCGTCGACCGCGATTGCGCCAGCACCGTTTCCTGTTTCGCGCTGGGCGTCACCGTTGCCACCGCCGGCACTCCTTCGCCCACCGGCGTCAGGGCCAGCCATGCCACCACTGCGACGCCCGCAGCGGATGCGGCGAGGGCCAGTACCGGCCGCTGCCATTCGGCCATGCGTCGGGTCGCCGGCGCCATTACGGTAGGCTCCAGATCGAGCGCCGCCATGACTCGCGCAGCGACATCGACGTCGAGTTCGCGTTCGCCGCGCAAGGCAGCGCCGATCAGTTGGCAATCGCACCATTCGCGGCGCAACTCCCCGCTGCGGCGCAGCGCCCGCAGCGTCTCCGCAGTCTCGTGGGCTTCGAGTTCGCCGTCCATCAGTGCCGAAATCCGTGTCTTCATGTCGTCACCATCTCTTATCCGGGGCCGCATCGAGCATGGGCCTCAACTTCGCTGAAATCGCATCACGGGCGCGGAAAATCCGCGAACGCACGGTGCCGATCGGACAATCCATCACTTGCGCAATTTCCTCATACGACAAGCCCTCTATTTCGCGCAGGGTAATCGCGGTGCGCAACTCCTCGGGCAGCGCTTCCATCGCGGCATTCACCACCTGACCGATCTGCTTCGTCATCAACAGCCGCTCGGGAGTATCGTTGTCGCGCAACTGGTCGGCATCGTCATAAGTCTCCGCCTCCTCGCTATCCACCCCGGTCGTCGCCGACGCGCGCCGACCATGGGTCATCAGCCAGTTTTTTGCGGTGTTGACGCCAATCCGGTACAGCCAGGTATAAAACGCGCTGTCGTTGCGAAACCCCGGCAACGCCCTATAGGCCCGGATAAAACTGTCCTGAACAATATCCTCCACCTCGGCTGAATCACGCACCATGCGCGAAATCAGACGCGCGAGCTTGCGCTGGTACTTGGCAACCAGGAGGCCAAAAGCCTGCTTGTCGCCCGCCTGCACCCGCTCGACCAGTATCCGGTCCGCTTCGCGATCTCCCATGGGCTTTGCTGTTTGTTCTCGCCAGATGAAAAAATTCGCGGCTTCTAGTTCACCGCAAGCGAGTATAACAAGCCTCTCCGCCCACTTTCCTCACTGTTCCGGCCGCCCTAACGCCAGCCGCTGCCCACAGTGACCGGAGGCCTTCGAAATAGTTCCACACTCCGCGCAGTGATATAGTCCCGCCCCATGAATCCAGCCGCAGTTCAGCATTTCGACGTCCTCATCATCGGCAGCGGCCTGGCGGGTCAGTCCCTCGCATTGAGGCTCGCCGATACCCGCCGCGTGGCACTGGTCACCAAGAAGACGCTGGCAGACTCGGCCTCTGCCTGGGCGCAGGGTGGAATCGCCGCGGTACTCGACCCCGCCGACAGCGTCGAGGCCCATGTCAACGACACCTTCACTGCGGGTGCCGGCCTGTGCGACCCTGATGCCACCCGCTTCGTAGTCGAACATGGCCGCGAGGCCATAGAGTGGCTGATTGAACGCGGAGTTCCGTTCACCGCCGACAACACGCCCCTGGGCTTCCATTTGACCCGCGAGGGCGGCCATGGCCAGCGCCGCATCATTCATGCCGCCGATGCGACGGGTACCGCCGTGCAGCAGACACTGACCGAACAGGTGAAGAATCATCCCAACATCACGGTTCTGGAACGGCACATTGCAGTCGATCTGATCACCGCCGCCAAGCTCGGGCTGCCGCGCAACCGCTGCCTCGGCGCCTACGTGCTGGACATCGTCCATGATCGCGTGCTGACCCTGGGTGCCAGCCATACGGCATTGGCCACGGGGGGAGCCGGCAAGGTCTATGTCTACACCACGAATCCGGACACCGCCACGGGCGACGGTGTGGCCATGGCCTGGCGCGCCGGTTGCCGGGTGGCGAACATGGAGTTCATCCAGTTCCATCCGACCTGTCTGTATCACCCGCACGCTAAATCCTTCCTGATTTCCGAGGCGCTGCGCGGCGAGGGCGGACTGCTGCGCCTGCCCGACGGCACGCGCTTCATGCCCAACCACGACAGCCGCGCCGAACTCGCGCCACGCGACATCGTGGCCCGCGCGATCGACTTCGAAATGAAGCGCCACGGCCTCGACTGCGTGTTCCTCGACATGACGCACAAGTCGCCGGAGTTCCTCAAGGAACACTTTCCGACCATCCTCGCCCGCTGCCTGGAACTGGGCATCGACATCACGAGGGAACCGATTCCGGTGGTACCCGCCGCGCATTACGCCTGCGGCGGCGTGGTCACCGATCTGGCGGCACGCACCGATCTGACCGGGCTCTATGCGATCGGCGAGACCACCTTCACCGGGCTGCACGGCGCCAATCGCCTCGCCTCGAATTCGCTGCTCGAATGCGTGGTCTTCTCCGCCTCGGCGGCAAAGGACATCCTCGCCGCGCCGGTGGAGCCCCTGCCGCACCTGCCGCAATGGGACGAGAGCCGGGTGCGCGACGCCGACGAGGAAATCGTCATTTCCCACAACTGGGCCGAGTTGCGGCGCTTCATGTGGGATTACGTCGGCATCGTGCGCACCAACAAGCGGCTGGAACGCGCCCTGCATCGCATCCACCTGCTGCAAAAGGAAATCGACGAGTACTACGCAAACTACCGCGTCGGCAACGATCTCATCGAATTGCGCAACCTGGTGCTGACCGCCCATCTGATCGTGAAGAGCGCTCAGCGCCGGCATGAAAGCCGCGGGCTGCACTTCAGCCGCGACTACCCGGAAACCCTGCCGCGCGCGCTGGAAACCGTGCTGCACCCGCCCGAAATCTGAGCCGGCCGAATCTGGCAGAATCAGGCCGTATCAGGCTGGATTCGCGGCGGTCGACCGCCAGCGCAGCCAGAGCCGCAACTGACGGCAATCTTCCGCGGCAAGACTGTCCGCCAGCAGGGTCAGGGCGCGCAAACGGCCTTGCTGCCGATACAGCAGCACCACCAGGAAGGACAGCACCAGGGTGTGAGGATGCACGATGACTTCGGTCACCGTGCCGTCAGCGCCGACTGTTTCAAGCCGACCGTCACCGCGCAGGACCAGGCTTGCGACCGGCGACGCCGCGCGCAGGCGTGCCAGCGAGGCTCCGATCAGTAGCAGGAGAACCACCGCCAGCCAAGACGGAAGGGTGGCCGCCAGCACTGCGCCAACGGCCACAACATGGGCGGCCAGCTGGATCGACAGCAGCCGACGCGACGGCCTGATGGAAACCGACAGAGGGGCGACCGGCTTCATCGCCCCGATCGCCTAACGCTCATGGCAGCAAGAGCCATCCACCGATGATGAAACACGCGAAAGGCGAATTGAAGGCCCGCCCCTCCCATCCTCCCCTCACGGGGAGGCTTCTGATCAGCTCGCTTCGCTCGACTATCACCCGTAGCTCCGAACGAGCCATTTCACGCTATATGCGGCGGAAGACCAGTGAGCCGTTGGTGCCGCCAAAGCCGAAATTATTCTTCAGCGCGACATCGATCTTCATCGGCCTTGCAGTATTGGCGCAGTAATCCAGATCGCACTCCGGATCCTGGTTGAAGATATTGATGGTCGGCGGCGATATCTGATGATGCACGGCGAGCACCGTGACCACCGACTCGAGACCACCGGCACCGCCCAGCAGATGCCCGGTCATCGACTTGGTCGAATTGACCACCAGTTTCTTCGCCGCATCGACGCCGAAAGCCAGCTTGATGGCCTCGGTCTCGTTCTTGTCGCCCAGCGGCGTCGAGGTGCCGTGAGCATTGACATACTGCACTTCATCGGGATTGACACCGGCATTCTTCAGCGCGTTCACCATGCTGCGCCGCGGACCGTCGGTGTCCGGTGCAGTCATGTGGTATGCATCGCCGCTCATGCCGAAACCGGCCAGTTCGGCGTAGATCTTCGCGCCGCGCGCCTTGGCATGTTCGTATTCCTCGAGCACCATCACGCCGGAGCCTTCACCGAGGACGAAACCGTCGCGATCCTTGTCCCAGGGACGGCTCGCCGTCGCCGGATCGTCGTTGCGCGTGGACAAGGCCTTGGCCGAGGCGAAGCCGCCCACCGCCAGCGGCGTGGTCGTCGCTTCGGAGCCGCCGCACACCATCACGTCGGCATCGCCGTACTCGATCATCCGCGCCGACAGGCCGATTGCGTGCAAGCCCGTAGTGCAGGCCGTGACTACCGCAATGTTCGGCCCCTTCAGACCCAGCATGATCGAGAGGTTGCCCGAGATCATGTTGATGATGGTGCCTGGAATGAAGAAAGGCGAAATCTTGCGCGGCCCGCCGGCCAGGTAGTCGTTGTGCGTATCCTCGATCATCGGCAATCCGCCGATGCCCGATCCGATGTTGACCCCGATGCGGTAGGCATTTTCCGCGTTGACCTCGATCCCGGAATCGCGGAAAGCCTGAATGCCGGCCGCCATGCCGAAATGGATGAAGGTATCCATCCGGCGCGCTTCCTTGGCCGACAGATAGGCCGCGACATCGAAGTTCTTCACCTCACCCGCGATGCGCGCCGAAAAAGCCGATGCATCAAAGCGGGTGATCGGTCCGACACCGCTCTTGCCGGCAATCAGGTTGTCCCAAGCTTCTGGAACGCTATTGCCAACCGGCGAGACAAGGCCCAGACCGGTGACGACCACACGGCGTCGCGACACGATGAACTCCGAAAGAAAGGATTGAAACGGGGGTAAGGATTACTTCTTGATGTTGGCGTTGACGTAGTCAATTGCCTGCTGCACGGTGGTGATCTTCTCTGCGTCTTCGTCAGGAATCTCGCACTCGAACTCCTCCTCCAGCGCCATCACCAGCTCCACGGTGTCGAGCGAGTCGGCACCGAGATCGTCCACGAAGTTGGATTCGTTCTTGATATCAGCTTCATTGACGCCCAGTTGCTCGGCGACGATCTTCTTGACGCGTTGTTCGATGTTCTCCATCTTGAAACTCCTTCCCTGATTGATCGGGTGGTAAAAACCTGCCTATTTTAACAAAAACGCCGGATGCCCTCGCGAGTTTGACAGCCGGTCAAGCCATATACATGCCGCCATTGACATTCAGCGTGCTGCCCGTGATGTATCCGGCCTGCTTCGATGCAAGAAACGCCACGGTCGCCGCGATCTCGTCCGGCTGTCCCAGACGACCCAGCGGAATCTTGCCCAGCAATGCGTCGCGCTGGGCATCCGGCAGGGCGCGGGTCATGTCGGTATCGATGAAGCCAGGCGCCACGCAATTCACGGTGATGTTGCGGCTGCCGAGTTCCTGCGCCAGGGCGCGGCTCATGCCCGCCACACCGGCCTTGGCCGCAGCGTAGTTGGCCTGGCCCGGATTGCCGGCTTCGCCCACCACCGAGGTGATGTTGATGATGCGCCCGAAGCGCGCCTTCATCATGCCGCGCATGACCAGTTTGGACAGGCGAAACACCGCTTTGAGATTGGTTTCGATGACGAGATCCCATTCGTCGTCCTTCATGCGCATGGCAAGATTGTCGCGGGTGATGCCGGCGTTATTCACCAGTACCGAAACCGGCCCGAATTTCTTCTCGATCTCGCCGATCAGTACGTCGCAGGCCGCCGCTTCGGTGACGTTCGCGGTCGCGCCCCAGCCGGTGATGCCGGCGGCATCCAGCGCCTTCTGAATCTCGGCGGCACCCGCATCCGACGTCGCGGTACCTATCACGGTCGCACCCTGCGCGCCCAGTTCCAGAGCGATGGCGCGGCCGAGGCCACGCGAAGCGCCCGTCACCAGGGCAATCTGTCCCTTCAAATCGGCCATATCAGTTTCCTTTTATGTTCCCGGCTGGGCCGGGGACGGTATCCCCTGGTGGGAGAGGACTGTCAGAGCTGCATCCATGGCAGCCAAGTCATTCATGGCGCCGCCGTTGAGGCTTTCGACGCAGCGCTTGACCAGTCCGGACAAGACCTTGCCCGGACCGCATTCAAAAACGTGGGTTACGCCTGCCGCCTGCATCGCCTGCATGGTCTCGACCCAGCGCACCGGCGAGGCCGCCTGGCGTACCAGTGCATCCCTGATCGCGACCGGATCGGCAAGCTGCGCCACGTCGACGTTGTTGATCACCGGAATGCGCGGTGCAGCCAAATCCAGTTCGGCCAGTCGCGCCTTCAGCGCTTCGGCAGCCGGCTGCATCAGCGAGCAATGAAACGGTGCCGATACAGGCAGCATCAGCGCGCGCTTGGCCCCTTTCGCCTTGACCAGTTCAGCCGCACGCTCGACCGCCGCCTTGTGCCCGGCAATCACGGTCTGCTTCGGCTCGTTGAAATTCACCGCCTGCACCACCTGCCCCTGCGCGGCCTCGGCGCAGGCCTCGATCACGGCCGCCGCATCGAGCCCCATGACCGCCGCCATGGCACCCTCGCCGGCCGGCACCGCCGCCTGCATCGCCTTGGCACGCAGTTCCACCAGGGGTACGGCATCTTTCAGTTGCAGCACGCCGGCCGCTACCAGCGCCGAATACTCGCCGAGACTGTGGCCGGCCACTAGAGCCGGCAGTGCGCCGCCTCGTTCAAGCCATAGACGATAGACCGCGATATCCGCAGTGAGCATCAGGGGCTGGGTATTGACGGTCTGGCTCAGCGCCTCGGCCGGGCCTTCGGCCACCAGTTGCCAGAGGTCGCGACCCAGCGCCGTCGAAGCTTCGTCGAAGGTCGCGCGGATCACCGGCGACTCACCGTAGGCTGACATCATGCCAAGCGATTGCGAGCCTTGACCGGGAAACACTAACGCGAATTTCATTTCAATTTTCTCTAGTTCAGAACTTGAGCAGGGTCGCGCCCCAGGTGAATCCGCCGCCGACGCCTTCCAGCAGTAGATGCTGGCCGCGCTGGATCTGTCCGCCACGCACCGCTTCGTCCAGCGCCAGCGGAATCGACGCGGCCGATGTATTGCCGTGCTGTCCCACGGTCACGATGCATTTTTCCGGCGGGATGTGGAGCTTCTTCGCTGTTGCCTGCAGGATGCGTACATTGGCCTGATGCGGAATCAACCAGTCCACTTGTGCGGCCGTCATGCCTGCCGTCGCCAGCACTTCGTTGGCAACATCGGCCAGGACCTTGACGGCAAATTTGAACACTGCCTGCCCGTCCATGCGCAGGAAGGGATCGCCAGTGACGACGCCGCCGCAGACCTGCCCCGGCACCGAAAGAATGCCGTGATGGCTGCCGTCGGCATGAAGGGCGCTGGCCAGCAGACCCGGTTGGTCCGACGCCTCCAGCACCACCGCACCCGCGCCATCGCCGAACAGCACGCAGGTGCCGCGATCGGTCCAGTCGAGGATGCGCGAGAACACCTCCGCACCGACCACCAACGCGCACTTGTGCGAACCGGAGAGGATGAACTTCTCGGCGATCGTCATCGCGTAGACAAAACCGCTGCACACCGCTTGCACGTCGAAGGCCGGCGCACCGTTGGCAATGCCCAGTTTGCTCTGCAACAGTGCCGCCGCACTGGGAAACACGTAGTCGGGGGTCGAGGTCGCGACGATAATGAGATCGACGTCATTGGGCGCGCGACCTGCGGCCTGCAGCGCGCGCCGGCTGGCTTCCAGCGCCAGATCGCTGCTGGTCACGCCCGCGGCGGCCAGATACCGGCTGCGAATGCCGGTGCGCTCGATAATCCACTCGTCGGACGATTCGAGTCCATGCGCAGCGATCAGGGCTGCGTTGCTGACTGGCTCGCCGGGCAGGTAGCTGCCTGTACCGCTGATTCGGGTATGGATCATCACTTGCCTTCCATCAATCGCAAAGAGTCGGCGCCGGCAACACGGCGGCCATGCGCGCGGCGATGGTTTCCGGCAGGCGCTGGCGCGCCTCTTCGGCGGCCTTGTCCAGCGCGTAGCGAAACGCCAGTTGATCGGCCGAGCCGTGGCTCTTGACCACGATGCCCTTCAGGCCGAGCAGACTCGCTCCGTTGTAGCGACGGGGATCGAACTGCTGGCGAAAGGATTTCAATACAGGCATCGCCACGAGGGCAGCCAGTTTGGTAAAAATGTTGCGCGAAAACTCCTGCTTGAGTGCTCCGCCTATCATTTGGGCCAGGCCTTCGGACGCCTTCAGGGTAACGTTGCCGACAAATCCGTCGCACACCACGACATCGGCCGTGCCCTTGAAGATGTCATTGCCTTCGACGTTGCCGATGAAGTTGAGATCGGTGGCACGCAGCAACTCGGCAGCACGCTTGACCGCCTCATTGCCCTTGATCGCTTCCTCGCCGATATTGAGCAAGCCCACCGTGGGCCGCTCCTTGTGCTCCAGGGCCGAGACCAGCAGGGACCCCATGACGCCGAACTGCAGCAAATGCTCCGGGCTGCAATCGACGTTGGCGCCAAGGTCGAGTACATAGGTGCTGCCACGCTCCGAAGGCAGTACGGAACAGATGGCCGGCCGGTCGATGCCCGGCAGGGTCTTCAGCACAAAGCGCGACACGGCCATCAGGGCGCCGGTATTGCCGGCGGACACCGCCGCATCGGCCACGCCCTCTTTGACCAGATCTACGGCCACGCGCATCGAGGAATCCTTCTTGCCGCGCAGCGCGCTGGCCACTGCCTCGTCCATCTCGACGATTTCCGAGGCATGGCGGATCGACAGGCGGCTGCCGAATTCCGCCACCGCGCTCGCAGCCAAGGGGCGCAAGACCTCCTCGCGGCCGACCAGAATGGCGGCGCAATCGGTGTCATGACGCAGGAATTCAATGACGGCAGGCAGCGTTACCGACGGACCGTGGTCGCCGCCCATGCAATCCACCGCGAGGGTGATCGCCATCGCTCTGTGATCTTCCGGGGCTCTTTATGCAAAAACGGCCGGATGCGCAACACGCATCCGGCCGGTTTCGACAAAGTGAATTATTCGCCCTTGGCCTTTACGACCTTCTTGCCGCGATACACGCCGGACGGCGAGATATGGTGGCGCAGGTGAACTTCGCCCGTGGTCGGCTCGACGGCCAGCGGCGGGTTGGTCAGAAAATCATGCGCACGATGCATGCCGCGCTTGGACGGGGACTTCTTGTTCTGTTGCACAGCCATTTCGCTACTCCTTGTTTCAATGCTTCTTCAAATCGGCCAGCGCCGCAAACGGCGATGCCCCATGTCCACTTGCGCTCGCCAATGGCGATTCGCACTGCTCATGCCGCGGCGCGATGGGCAGCGCCAGCAACACTTCATCTTCAACCAGCGACAGCACGGTCAACGCCGTTTCGGCGGTGATTGCATCTGCGCTGTCATCCTCCAGGTCGTCGTCCGGCCAATCCTCGCCGGGGGCTATCAGTTGCAACCGGCTCCTGATCGCCAGCGGAAACTTCACGCCGCCCAGGCAACGCTGGCAACACAATACCGGCGCGCCTGCTATATCCAGTTGCAACCACGACTTTCCCTGATCGTCGCGCCATCCTTCGAGCCGGACCGACAAGAAGCCCGCCGTTGTGGTCAGCAACTCCGCCAGACGCGGCAATTCATCCAGGCCAACGTTACGCTCCAGCACACCGCCACTGCGCGCGAACTCAAGACAGTCTATGACTGTTCCGGCAATCGAATCGGACACGGACAGGCGCTCGCGCGACAAACGGTGAATGTTATCATGCCTAACCCCCTCTTTTCAAGTCTGAAACATGCCTCGCCTTGTCGTTCTTGCCTCGACCTCGCCCTTCCGCCGCGAACTTCTGGCCCGCCTGCAGATCCCCTTCGAAACCGCCGCGCCGGAAGCCGACGAGTCGGCGCTGCCGGGCGAGGCACCCGCTACCACGGCCCTGCGCCTCGCCGAGGCCAAGGCTCGCGCCGTGGCCCGGCGCTATCCCGACGCGCTGATTATCGGTTCGGACCAGGTTGCCGCCAGCGGCAACGAGCGCTTCGGCAAGCCGGAGAGGCGCGAGAATGCCATCGTCCAGTTGCGCCAGATGCGTGGAAAAGAGGTGGTCTTCCATACCGGCCTGTGCCTGCTCAACAGCGCCACCAACCGGGTTCAACTGAGTTGCGTTGACACGCATGTCGGCTTTCGCGACCTTTCCGATGCCGAAATCGAGTCCTATCTCGACAAGGAAGACGCCCTCAACTGTGCCGGCAGCGCCAAATCCGAGGGTTTGGGCATTTCCCTGCTCACCTACCTGCGCGGCGACGACCCCAACGCGCTGGTGGGCCTGCCGCTGATCGCCCTGTGCGGCATGCTGCGCGCCGAAGGCCTGCATTTGCCATGACGGGCCTGCCATGACACGCAAACTCCGCTAGCCGATGTCCGGCACACTTTGGCTGTTGCCCGTCGCCCTCGGCGACACCCCTTGGCAGAGCTATTTGCCGCCTGCTACCCGCGAGGCGGCATGCCGATTGACGCGCTTTGTCGCCGAAAACGCCAAGACGGCGCGCGCCGAACTCAAGCGCATCGGCCATCCCGTGCCCTTGCGCGAACTGGCAATCGAGCAGTTGCCTGAGTCGCCCACGGCCGCCGACATCGAGCGACTGATCGCGCCGCTGCGTGAGGGCCACGATATCGGCCTGATGTCCGAAGCCGGCTGCCCGGCCGTGGCCGATCCCGGCGCCCTGCTGGTACGCCGCGCCCACGAACTGGGCCTCGTCGTCAAACCGCTGGTCGGCCCTTCCTCCTTGCTGCTGGCGCTGATGGCCTCCGGCCTCGATGGCCAGCGCTTCGCCTTCCACGGCTACCTGCCGGCACGCGAACCGGAACGCAGCCTTCGCATCGCCGAACTGGAAAACGAATCGGCCCGGCTCAAGCAAACCCAGATATTCATCGAAACGCCTTACCGGAACCGGGCATTGTTCAGCGCACTGCTACAGGCCTGCCGACCGAAAACGCGCCTCTGCCTGGCGACCGACCTGACGTTGGCCACTGAACAGATCATCACGCACCGCACCGCAGACTGGAAAACGACCCCGGCGCCCGATCTGGACAAGCGCCCTACCGTTTTTCTGCTGCTGGCCGACTGACATGTCGTCCGAGGTCAGGCTTCATCAGATTCTCGACTGGGATTCGCCGCAGCAAAACGCCAGGCTGCGCGCGGAGCTTGCCGCCGGATTGCTGCAAACACAGGCCTCGATCGCGCCGAAGTTCTTCTACGACAGGCTCGGCTCACGCCTGTTCGAAGCGATTACCGAGCTGCCCGAGTACTACCCGACCCGGACCGAGGCAGCCATCTTCAGCGAGCATCTGCCGGCGATCCGGCAGGCGCTGGGTCATGGCTTCACGCTCATCGATCTCGGCTGCGGCAACTGCGGCAAGGCCGGCAGGCTTTTTCATGCGGGAGTTCTTCCCGCCCGCTACGTCGCGGTCGATATTTCGGTCGATTTCATGCGCGAATCATTGCAGCAGCTGAAACGCGAGCTGCCGGCGATCGAGATGATCGGCGTCGGTCTCGACTTCACGCACGAACTCGAACTGCCCGACGACATTCCGCTGGAACGACGGGTGTTTTTCTATCCCGGCTCCAGCATCGGAAACTTCAGCCCGCCCGACGCCCGCAGGTTTCTGCGAGGTCTGGCCGACCGGCTGGATGCTTCGGGCGGCCTGCTGATCGGCGTCGATCTGATCAAGGACCGCGCCCTGCTCGACGCGGCCTACGACGACGCCCTGGGCGTCACCGCGGCCTTCAACCGCAACCTGCTGCGACATGTGAATGCCCGGCTCGACGCCGACTTCGATATCCGCGACTGGCAGCACGTGGCTTTTTACAACGCCACGAATGCCCGCATCGAAATGTATCTGGAGGCCCGTCGCGCGCTCACGGCAAGCTGGCCGGATGCCGCAGGCCGCAGCCTGAGGCAGTTCGCCACCGGCGATCGGATTCACACCGAGAACTCGTACAAGTATTCGCCCGAAGGCTTCACCGCCCTGCTGGCCTCGACTGGATTTGCCGATATCCGGATGTGGACCGACCCCCGCGGCTGGTTTGCCCTGTTCTTCGCCCGCCGGGCGGAATAGCGTTTTCAGGCGCCTACGTTCACCTGGGCCGGACCGTCCTCCAGACGTCCGATCACGGCTGCTTCCGCGAAGCCTTCGGCGCGAAACACCTCCAGCACCTCATCGATGGCCGCAGGCTGGCAGGCGACCAGCAGGCCGCCACTGGTTTGCGGATCGGTCAGCAGGGCGCGCTGCATGGGCGTGATCGCCGCGTCCAGCGCGACATCCTCGCCATAGGCCATCCAGTTGCGTGCCGAGGCTCCGGTTATGTAGCCTGCCGTCGCCAGTTGCTCGACCTCGGCCAGCAGGGGGATCCTGCCCATGTCGAGAAATGCCGACAGCTTTGCGCCGCGACACACCTCCAGCAGATGGCCCAGGAGGCCGAAGCCCGTGACGTCGGTCAGAGCGTGCACGCCGCCAAAATGCGCGAGGCGCCTGCCCGGGGTATTCAGCTTGGTCGTGCTGGCAATCATGGCGTCATAGCCGGCCGCGTCCAGCGCGCCTTTCTTCAAGGCTGCCGACAGCACCCCGACGCCGAGTGGCTTGCCGAGGATCAGCACGTCGCCGGACCGCGCACCGGCGTTGGTCTTTACCCGATCGGGGTGTACCAATCCCATCACCACCAGGCCATAAATCGGCTCCACGGAATCGATGGTGTGGCCGCCGGCTATCGGAATGCCGGCGGCGGCGCAAACACTCTCACCGCCCTCAAGAATTTTCCCGATGACCTCCAGCGGCAGTTTGTCGATCGGCATACCGACAAGGGCCAGCGCCATGATCGGCGTACCGCCCATGGCATACACGTCGCTGATTGCATTGGTGGCGGCAATCCGGCCGAAATCGTAGGGATCATCGACGATGGGCATGAAGAAATCGGTGGTGGCGATCAGGGCCTGCTCGTCGTTGAGGCGGTACACGGCCGCGTCATCGGCAGTTTCGATGCCGACTATCAGTTCTTTCGGCACCGGCCAGCCGCGCGCACCGCGCAGAATCTCGGACAGTACGCCGGGAGCGACCTTGCAGCCGCAGCCGCCGCCGTGACTGAAGCTGGTTAGCCGAATCGGGGAAGCGGGAAGCTTGGGGGAATTCATTTTTATAATTGCCTTGTCATTTCAAGAAGACTGCAAACGGCGGCGCATTCGTGCGCCGGGGTGAACAAGGATACCCGCTCGGCGCAGCGCCGGGACAGCGTCGCGTAATAGTCGGGATCACGCATCGCCGCTCGGACCAGTTCCGCCAGGCGCCCTGCATCACCGACCGGAAACCATCCGGGATAGTCGGCACCGAGCATGCCCCGGTTGCCGGGAATGTCGCTGCCCAGCACCGGCACGCCACTGGTAACGGCCTCGATCAGCACATTGGCACCGCCCTCCATCAGTGAGGGCAGCAGCAGCAGGTGGCAACGCTTGATGCGCTGGCGCGTCGCGGCCTGCGACAGGGCTCCGAGCCAGTGATAACGGCTGTCCTGGGCCCCCAGCGCGGCGACCTTGGCGGCAAGCCCGGCATCGAGCGCAGAACCGACGTGAAACAGGCGCACCGGAAGTTCCGGCGGCAGTCGCAGCAGCGCTTGCACGGCGGTGAGAGGATCCTTCTCGGGCCGCTGATGCCCCACCAGTGCCAGATCGAACCAGCGTCGGCTGCGCCGACCGGGTTTCAACGGCTGCGCCGACTGGTAGATCACCATGGCCTTGGCGGCATCCGCCGCCGACAGTTCACGCCATCCCTCTTCCTGCAGCAGGATCAATCGCGTGGCCAGCCTCAAGGAGCGCTGCGCCTGCTCATCGACCCGAATGTCGCGGTAAACATCGGTCCCGGTCAGGACCACCGCCACCGGGCGCTGCGGATAGCGTGTAGCGAAGCTCGCGATCGACGCTGCCGACCGCCGCGCATGGAGGGCGATCATCATGTCGTCGTCGGCCCCGCTCCACTCGCGCTCGATCCTCACCCGTGACTTGGCCGCGAGGCATCGCGCCCAGCGTCTTGCGGTATGCCAGTTGCCGTTATTGGCACTGGCGAGCGCCGGGCTGATAATGACGACGGAAGGAGGAGCTGTGATGGACACGCCGGATTTGAGAACCGCGGACAAAACCCTGCTCGCCCATGCGATGCAGGATGCGCGCGATTATACGATCAGGCTTCTCGACGAGTTTGCGGCCTGGCCGCACGGATCACGCGTCGAAGGCGTCCGCTCACCCGATCCGCTGCGCCTGCCCTGCCTTGCCATCATCAATCCTCCCTTGTGGGAACTCGGCCATGTCGCCTGGTTCACCGAGTATTGGTGTCAGCGCTACCGGGGTGAAACCGCGCCACCCCGTCCCTCGCGCCTGCCCGATTCCGACCGATGGTACGACTCGCGCCACGTGCCGCATGACAGCCGCTGGCAACTCGACCTACCGGACTGGAGCGCCACCCGGCGCTACCTTCAGGACATGCTAGCCTCGGCCCTGGATTCCTTGCAGCAGTTGCCGGAAACGGACCGCGCCCTTTATTTCCATCGACTTGCCCTGTTCCATGAGGACATGCACGGCGAAGCCTTCCACTACACCCGACAGACCCTGGCGTGGCCGGCTGCGGATGGATTGAGCGAGCTCTCGCCCGCCGACGACATCGTACTGGCCGGCGGCGAATTCCTGATGGGTAGTCCGCCTGCGAGCAAGGGCTTCGTCTTCGACAACGAGAAATGGTCGCATCCGCAGCGGATCGATGGCTTCGCGATTTCGGCGACTCCGGTGAGAAATTCGGACTATCTCGCGTTCGTCGAGGCGGGCGCTTACCGGCAACCGCAATGGTGGTCGGAGAGCGGCCGGGCATGGCTCGCCGCCAGCGGCCAGACCATGCCGCGCTATTGGCGCCGGCAGGACGGCATCTGGCAGCAGCGGCGCTTCGCCGATTGGGTCGATCTGGCGCCCGCGCAGGCCGTGATTCACTTGACGGCACATGAAGCCGAAGCCTGGTGTCGCTGGGCCGGCCGCCGCCTGCCGAGCGAAGCAGAATGGGAATTCGCCGCGCTCCATGCCGGCGATTTCGACTGGGGAAACCAGGTCTGGGAGTGGACGGCCAGCCCGTTCGCGCCCTATCCGGGCTTCAGCCCGGACCCCTATGCCGAATACGCCGCACCGTTTTTCCACACCCACCGCAGCGTGCGCGGCGGCTCCTTCGCGACCCGCGAGCGCATGCGCCACCCGCGCTACCGCAACTACTACGAGCCGCATCGCGACGACATATTCGTCGGCTTCCGCAGCTGTCAGGCGAACTGAATACTCAAATACGCTGCAGGACGAACAGGGCCAGAAACCCGCTGCCGATGGTCAGCAAGGTATTGCGCCAGAGGGCGGCGACGATGATGGCCACCAATCCGGCCCACAAGCGCGGATTGCCGCCGTCGAACATGATCTCGCCCTGCACCAGCAGCAGTTCCGGCGCCGTGAGCGCCGTCAGTGCCGCGATGGGGACGAAGGGCAGCAGCCGGCGAAACCACGTCGGCGGCTGATAGTGTCCTTCCGCGGCGATGAAGGAATAGCGGATGCCGAAGGTAATCACGCCGCATACCAGCATCAGCCACCAGAGATTCATTTCTTCGCCTTTCTCGTCAACGCGGCCCCGACGACCAGGCCAGCCAGCGCGGCAATGAACAGCCCCACCTTGTAGGGCATCGCCGCCAGGGCAACGGCCACCGCACCTGCCGTCACGGCCGCCGCCAACAGCGCGCGACTGGCGATCATCGGCACGACGATGGCGATGAAGGTCAGCGGCAGCGCGAAATCCAGCCCGAGATTCGAGGGCAGCTGGGTACCGATCAGTACACCCGCCAGCGTCGCCAATTGCCAGCCCGCCCACAGACCGAAGCCGGAACCGAACAGAATCCAGTGCGCCAGCGCGGACTGCGACGAATTCGGCTTGACGGCAATCAGATGCGGGATCGCTGCCGCATAGGCCTCGTCGGTCAGCAGATAGGCCAGCAGGATTTTCCAGCGCCGCGGCAGATGCGCCAGCATGGGCGCGACCGAGGCGCTGTAGAGCGCATGGCGCAGATTCACCAGCCCCACCGCGCCCGCGGTGAGCAACAGCGGCGCGCCGGCGCCGACCAGTTGGGCCAGCAGAAACTGGGCGGAGCCGGCAAAGACGATCGATGACATCGCCATCGCTACCAGGGGCGGGATGCCGCTTTGCAGCGCCACCACGCCATAGATCACGCCAAACGGCGCTACGCCCAGCAACAGCGGCATGACCGAGCGCAGGCCGAGGACAAACGACTCGGTCCTCGTCATTTGCGCGCCGGCAGATTGACCAGGACTATGCCGCCCACCACCAGCGCGGCAGCGACGAAGAAATGCAGACTGGGCTGGTCATGCATCAGCAGCATGCCGAACCAGACGCCGAACAGGGGCGTCAGGAACGAGAACACCAGCAGGCGACCGGCGAGGTAGCGCGTCAGCAGCCAGAACCACGCCAGATAGCTGGCGAAGGCAACGATCACGATCTGATAGGCCATGGCCCAGAGAGTCGGCGCTGACAGGACGGCGATGCCGCGTTCGCCGACCAGCCAAGACAGCGGAAACATCACGGCGGCCGACACCACCAGCTGATAGAGCAGGACCTTGGTGGCCGTGACCCGGGCCAGCGCGGTGGCGCGGATCAGCACCGTCGTCGCCGCCCAGAACAGCGCCGCCAGCACACCGAAGACGTCGCCCAGCAGGCTGCCGCCGACCGCCTTGTCGACGAAGGCCAGCACCAGTCCGGCGAACGCCAGCATCACGCCGGCGCCCTGCCGCCAGCCCATGCGCTCGCCGGGGACGAAGAAGTGCAGGCCGAGCACCGTGAAGCAGGGCGCCGTGTAGAGGAACACGACCATACGCGACACGGTCGTGCGCTCGACGCCAACGAAAATGAAGACGAATTCGAGACCGAACAAAAGGCCGGCGAGCAAGCCGGGGCGCAGCGACTGATCGGCGACGAGCAACGCAATGCCGCGCCAGCGCGCCCAGACATAGACCAGCACGGCACCGAGGCCGGAGCGCAGGCCGGCCTGCAGGATCGGACTGATTTCGGCCGCGGCGAACTTCATCGCCACCTGCTGAAAACCCCAGATGGCACACAACAGAACCATCAAAGCAAAGGCGGCCGGACCGGGAGCAATACGGGTATTCATGCAGCTACGGGGCTCAGCGGCGGCAGACAAAGGCGTCGTCGCGCCAGGCACGGACTCACAGCACCAGTCGGCCGAACCACCAGGCAATCGCCGCAATCAGTGCACTGGCCGGAATGGTCAGGATCCAGGCCCAGACAATGCCGCCGGCAACGCCCCAGCGCACGTTTCTGGGGCCACCGGTAGAGCCCACCCCTGCGATCGCGCCGGTGATGGTGTGCGTCGTCGATACCGGTATGCCCAGCAGGGTGGACATGAACAAGGTAATCGCTCCACCCATGTTGGCGGAAAAGCCCTTGGCCTGATTCAGCTTCGTGATGCGCTGCCCCATGGTGCGGACAATGCGCCAGCCGCCGAACATGGTACCCAGACCCATCGACGTATAGCAGGCGACGATGACCCAGACCGGCACCGATTCGTTCGCCTGGGTAACACCGGCCGCCAGCAACAGCATCCAGATGATGCCGATGGTCTTCTGCGCATCGTTGCCGCCGTGACCGATGCTGTAGGCCGCGGCAGAAAGCAGCTGCAAGCGGCGAAACACCTTGTCCACCTTGCGCGGCGCCATCCGGTTGCATATCCAGGAGATGCCCACCATGAGAAAGCCGCCGAGCAGGAAACCCAGCACCGGAGCGACCAGGATGAACAGCAGGGCCTTGCCCAGGCCGCTCCAGATCAACGTGGCCGTGCCCCCCTTGGCCACGGCTGCGCCCACCAGGCCGCCGATCAGGGCGTGTGATGAACTCGATGGAATTCCGTAGTACCAGGTGATGATGTTCCAGACAATGCCGCCGATCAGGGCGCCGAACACCACATAGTGATCAACGACGGCCGGGTCGATGGTGCCCTTGCCAATGGTCTTGGCCACGGTAAGCTGAAAAATGAATATCGCGACCACATTGAAAACGGCCGCCCAGACTACCGCCTGATGGGGCTTGAGCACCCTTGTCGAAACAATGGTGGCGATCGAATTGGCCGCGTCATGAAAGCCGTTCATGAAATCGAAGACCAGCGCCAGCAGCACCAGCACCACGATCACCGTCAGACTCATCTCGACCGCTTGCATGACGGCGACTCAGGAGTTCTCGAGGATGATGCCCTCGATGATGTTGGCCACGTCCTCGGCTCTATCGGTCACCGACTCCAACAACTCGTAGATGCCCTTCATCTTGATCAACTGGCGCACGTCCGCCTCTTCACGGAACAGCTTGGTGATGCCGGTGCGCATGGCACGGTCGGCATCGGACTCGAGCTGGTCGATCTCACGGCACAGCTTGAGCATGGCCGGCGCGTTGTCCATCTTGTGCAGCAGGATCACGGCGGACTTCACCCGCTCGCAGCTCGAGGCGACAATGTCGGAAAGCTGCCTGGCTTCGGGCGTCAACTGGCGTATGTCGTAGAGATACATCGCCTCGGCGAAATCCTGGATCAGATCGAGGATATCGTCCATGCGCATGATCAACTGGTGGATCTCGTCGCGATCCAGCGGCGTGTTGAACGAGGTATGCAGCAGCGCGATGGTTTCGTGGGTGATCTTGTCGGCCGACGTCTCGATCTCGTCGATGGCCTGCACATGCTGCGCCAGCACATCGGGGCCTTTCCCCAGATCATCCACCAGGGCCACCAGTTGTCGGCCACCCTTGACGATCAGGTCAGCGTGGGCATTGAACAAATCGAAGAACTTGGCCTCTCTGGGCATCAATTTCGAGAACATCGGGCACCACCGCTGGCAAAAAAAACACGCGGAGTTTAGCAGTTTCTGGCAGCCAACCCCGCTTCCGGCCAACTGGTAGAATTCCCCTTCGCCGCTTCTGCCGGCCTATTTTTCGGCCTCATCCTCCCATGAAACGCAACCGCCTTCCGCGCCGCGCCCGCCAGACGCCGGACTCAGAACTTCTGACGCGTCTGGCTACGCGGCTGAGCCAGTCATCGAACCGGATCGAGGATGCCTTCTGGGAAGACCGTCTTGCCGCCCACATCGACCGCCTGCTGGCCGACAACGCGGAGGAAACCCTGATCGCCGTGCTCGACCAGCTGTATAACGGCGCCTCGCGCGCCTATGACGAACTGGCCGACATGATCGAGTCCTGCGCCGAAACGCGCCGCGCCGAGGCCGGTAGCGGCATGGATGCGCTGATGATAGCGGTGCCGCTGCTGGCCTGGTCACGCTTCCAGATTCCGTCGGGCAGCATCCCCGAGGCGCAAATGGATGCCGTGCGGGTTCACCTGCAAGCCCATGTCCTGGCCGCCGACGCCAGGCTCGGCCTCGCCGACATGATTTTCAGCCCCGACCAGTTGCCGCAAAACTACGTCGAAACCGCGCAATTGGCCGAAAAGCTGGCCAAAGCCGCCGTCCATGGCCGCAACCTGAAAATCGACCCGACGCAACTGTCCGAAACCATGAGTTTCCTCTCCGATACCCGCTACCTGCTGGGTGTCGTCGCTGCGCCGCGCGGGGCAGCGCTGTTCCGCTGGCAGGAAGACGATGGGGATCCTGCCGAATCCTTCCGCCAATGGGCGCTGCAGGGCGGCGATGCGTTGCGCCCGCTGCTGCCCGCCTGTGCCATCGAATTCCTGCCGGTGCTGGCCTACCATGCCGCGGTGCGCGATGCCGACCGCGCCTCGCGACCCTGGTCGCTGCGCGCGGCCGTGGCCTTCCTGCAAACCGTGCTGAATCAGCCAGCCACCGAACTGCGCGCGGTGGTAGCCCCCTTTCACGATCGCCAGCTCGAGGAATACCGCATCGGCTTCACCCAGCGCGGCAGCAGCGACGTGGTGCATGGCGTGGTCTGGCCGCTGCTGGAACACGAGGATGAAAACAACGATACCCCGGCCCAGATCGAAACGGCACTGCGCGAAGCCGGTGTCGCCACCGTGCTGATCCTCGACCAGCGCTTCCCGCTGGAGTTCTGCGACGACTGCGGCGCCCCGCTCTTTCCGAATCCCGAAGGCGAGCCGGTACACGCCGAACTACCCGAAGATCAGGCCGAGGCCACTCCCCGGCATCTGCACTGAGAGTCGGCGCTGATAGAAGCAACTGCGCTACAAGGCGGTCGAGCAAAAAACGCTCTCCTCGCCGTAGCGGATGGCGAGACGCCGGTTACTGGAACCGGTAAGGCGCCGCCTCGATGCCCGGATCGCGGCCCGCCACCAGATCGGCCAGCAGCCGCGCCGAACCGCAGGCCAGGGTCCAGCCCAGCGTACCGTGGCCGGTGTTGAGCCACAAGCCGGCCAGGCCGGCGGCGGCCATGTCGCCGATCAGCGGCACATTGCCCGGAGTGGCAGGCCGCAGTCCCGCCCAGTACTCGACCTGGCTCACCGCCTCCAGGGCAGGGAAAATCTCGCGGGTGCGGGTCAGCAACGCCGCACAGCGGGCCTCGTTGAGCGAGGTATCGTAGCCATTGAATTCCGCCGTGCCGGCCACGCGCAGGGTCTGCCCGAGACGGGAAATCACGATCTTGTGCCCGTCGTCGGTGAGGCTCACCGATGGCGCCGCCACGCCTTCCGGCAGCGTCAGCGTCGCCGAATAGCCCTTGGCCGGATAGACCGGCAGACTCACGCCCAGTGGCCGCAACAGCAGCGGCGAGTAGCTGCCCAGCGCGAGGACGGTCAGGTCGGCGCGCACGGTTTCCTCCGACGCCAGACGCACGCCGGCGAAGCTGTCGCCTTCGCGCAGAAGAGCGGTCACGGTTTCGCCATAACGGAAGCGCACGCCTCGGGCTGCGGCATGCTGCGCCACGGCCTCGGTGAATCGTCTAGCATCGCCCGATTCGTCGCCGGCGGTATGGGTTCCACCCACCACCGGGACCCGCGAGCCCGCCAGTGCCGGCTCGATCGCAAGGCACTCGGCCGCCGTCTTCGGCACCCGATCACAACCGAATTCGCGCATCAGCGCCGCCTGCGGCAGCGCATGCTCGAACTCACCGGGATCGGTATAGAAATGCAGGATGCCGCGCTCGAGATGGTCGTATTCGAGCGCCAGTTCCCGCCGCAGCGACTGCAAGGCGGTGCGACTCGCCAGCCCGAGGCGCACGATGGCACCGACATTGGCTCGCGCCCGCGCCGCCGTGCATTCCCGCAGGAAGCGCAGGCCCCAGGCCCATTGCGCGGGATCGGCCCTCAGGCGCCACAGCAAGGGGGCATCTTCGCGCCCCATCCATTTCAGCGCCTTCAACGGGGCCTGCGGATTGGCCCAAGGCTCGGCATGGCTGACCGATATCTGGCCGCCGTTGGCGAAACTGGTCTCCTGCGCCGGCAGCGGCTGCCGCTCGATCACCGTGACGTCATGCCCATCCACCGCCAAGTACCAGGCACTCGTCACGCCAACCACACCAGCACCGAGCACGGTCACGCGCATCGCATCGCCCTGATCCCACCAGGGGATACCGTCCCCGTCGCAAGCTCCAGGGACATAAGCTTTTTTGTGCAACCGTTGATCTCAATCGCCATGGGCAGGATTATAGTCAGCGCCCCGGAGGGAACTCATGAGCAATAAACCGAAGATCACCAAGACCGAAGCCGAATGGCGTGCGCAGCTCACGCCCATGCAGTATCACGTCGCCCGCGAAAAAGGCACTGAGCGTGCCTTCAGCGGCGAATACTGGGACTGCAAGGATCCCGGCACCTATCGCTGCATAGGGTGCGGCGAGCCCCTGTTCCAATCAGCCGCAAAGTTCGATTCCGGCTGCGGCTGGCCCAGCTTCACTGCGCCTGTCGATGCGCGAGGCATCACCGAGATTGACGACAACAGCCTTTTCATGCGCCGCACCGAGGTCGTCTGCAGCAACTGCGGCGCCCATCTGGGCCACGTCTTTACCGATGGACCGGCACCGACAGGCCTGCGCTACTGCATAAATTCAGCTTCGCTGAATTTAGCTGTTGAAGAACCATCCCCCCACCCCCTTCCCGGGGAAGGGGGTAACTGATTTGCTCGCTGCGCTCGATTGGCACCCGACTGCCGCGCCTTATAATCCCGTTCATGAAATTCCTATTCGACCTCTTCCCGATCATCCTGTTCTTTGCCGCTTTCAAGGCATTCGACATCTACATCGCCACCGGCGTGGTGATTGCAGCGACGGCGTCGCAGATCGGCTGGGTCTGGCATCGCCACGGCAAGGTGGACACGATGCTCTGGATCAGCCTCGCTCTGGTGGTGGTTTTTGGCGGCGCGACCCTGATCCTGCACGACGAAACCTTCATCAAGTGGAAGCCGACAGTACTCTACTGGCTGTTCGCGGCCACCCTGTTCGGCTCGGCGCAATTCTTTGGCAAGAACCTGATTCGCGCCATGCTGGCCAAGGAGATTCAGCTGCCTGAAGCAATCTGGAGCCGGCTGAATTTCGCCTGGATAGGTTTTTTCGCCGTCATGGGCGTGGTCAACCTGTGGGTCGCGTTCAACTTCAGCACCGATACCTGGGTCAGCTTCAAGCTGTTCGGCGGCATGGGATTGATGATTGTTTTCATCGTCATCCAGGGCATGGTGCTCGCCAAATACATTCCGGAGGAAAAACAGTAATGCTTTACGCCATCGTCGGCGAAGACGTGCCGAACAGCCTTGATCAACGTCTCGCCAGCCGCCCCGCCCACCTCGCTCGCCTGGTCGAACTGGAAGCCGCCGGACGCATGGTTCTGGGCGGCCCTCTTCCCGCGATCGACAGCCCCGATCCCGGACCTGCCGGTTTTTCCGGCAGCCTGATCGTGGCCGAGTTCGACTCGCTTGCCGCGGCGCAGACCTGGGCCGACGCCGATCCCTATGTCGCCGCGGGCGTTTATGCCCGCGTCACGGTGAGTCCCTTCAAGCAGGTATTCCCCAGGTCATGAGCGTGATCGACGCCATGCGCGCCAGCCTTGCCGCGCTCGACCCCGTCAGCATCGAGATCATCGACGACTCGGCCAAGCATGCCGGCCACGCCGGCGCCAGGAGCGGCGGCGGCCATTTCCGGCTGGCCATTGTCTCGCCGCGCTTCGCCGGTTGCAGGACAATGGAAAGGCATCGCTTGGTGTATGATGCCTTGGGCCCGCTGATGAAGCGGGAAATTCACGCACTCAGCATCACCGCAAGAACCCCCGACGAAAACTGACAATTCCCGTAAAA
Organism: Rhodocyclales bacterium; assembly: GCA_026399435.1. GTDB lineage: Bacteria > Pseudomonadota > Gammaproteobacteria > Burkholderiales > Rhodocyclaceae > Sulfuritalea. The sequence continues at coordinate 46,842 of JAPLQX010000019.1, read as the reverse complement.
CACCATTCAGGAACCATGATGAATCGCACTCTCCGCCACGCCATCCTGCTTGCCTTCGCCGTATCGGTGAGCGCAGCTCCCGCCTTTGCCCAGAAAAAAGATTCGGCGACATTCGCCACCGTCAATGGCAAGGCTATCCCCAAGGTCCGCGCCGATGCACTGATCGCCGGTCAGGCAGCTCAGGGTCAGCCTGACTCCCCGGAACTGCGCAAGGCCGTCACCGAAGAACTCGTTCGCCGCGAAATCCTGACGCAGGAATCGATCAAGAAAGGCTTCGACAAGAAGCCCGAGGTTCAAGGCCAGGTGGATCTCGCCCGCCAGGGCGTGCTGATCGGCGCCTACCTCAACGACTACGTGAAAACCCATCCGGTCACCGAGGATCAGATCAAGAAGGAATACACGGACATCACGGCCAAGCTCGGCAACAAGGAATACAAGGCCCGTCATATCCTCGTCGAGAAGGAAGATGACGCCAAGGCGATCATCGCCAAGATGAAAAAGGGCGAGAAAATCGAAGACTTGGCCAAGGATTCCAAGGATCCCGGCTCGAAGGATCGCGGCGGCGATCTCGGCTGGGCCAACCCTGCCTCGTTCGTGCCGTCCTTCTCGGAGGCGATGACCAAGCTGGAAAAAGGCAAGTTCACCGAAACCCCGGTGAAGAGCGACTTCGGCTGGCACGTCATCCAGCTCGAGGACACCCGCGAACTCAAGCTGCCGGGCCTCGACGAGGCCAAGGGCCAGATCGGCCAGCAACTGACGCAGCGCATGGTGCAAAAGCACATCGACGACCTGCGCGCCAAGGCCAAGGTCGAGTAAACCGGAACCGCAGCATAAAAAAACGGGAGCCGCGGCTCCCGTTTTTTATGTCCCCGCGGGAGGCGGGGACAGTATCCTCGCGGTATTTCAGCGCCGTCCCTCCACGGCCGACTTTGCACAGTCGGCCGGCTACGGCGGCGCGGAGCAGTGCTCCGCGAATTCCCGCCTACGCCCAGCACCAGCGCGGTGCGTCCCTTTGGGAACTTTTATCCGAGCCAGCTTCGTGCGTTGCGGAACATTGCGAGCCAGGGTGCATCGTCGCCCAACCCGGGGGGTTGCCACGACATCTGCAGGCTGCGGAAGGTCCGCTCGGGATGCGGCATCATGATGGTGAAGCGGCCGTCGGCAGTGGTCACGCCGGCCAGACCCTCCGGCGAGCCGTTGGGGTTGAATGGGTAGGAGCTGGCCGTCGCGCCGCGATTGTCGATGTAGCGCATGGCCACCAAGGCCTTGCCGGTCTGGCTGCCGGAAAACTCTGCACGACCTTCGCCGTGGCTGACCACCACGGGCAGTTTCGAGCCGGCCATGCCGGCGAGAAAGATGGAACTCGATGGCGGAATTTCGACCATCACGACGCGCGCCTCGAACTGTTCGCTGCGGTTGCGCTGGAAGGTCGGCCAGTCCTGCGCGCCGGGGATGATCGGAGCGAGGTGCGCCATCATCTGGCAGCCGTTGCAGACGCCCAGCGCGAAGCTGTCGGCGCGAACGAAGAAGGCCGCGAATTCGTCGCGCAGGCGGTCGTTGAACAGTACCGACTTGGCCCAGCCCTGACCTGCGCCCAGCACGTCGCCATAGGAGAAGCCGCCGCACGCCGCGAGTCCCTTGAAGTCGGCCAGATGGATGCGCCCCGCCTGCAGGTCGGACATGTGCACGTCGTAGGGCGCGAAGCCGGCCCGCTCGAAGGCAGCCGCCATTTCGACATGGCCATTGACGCCCTGCTCGCGCAGGATGGCAATCCTCGGCCTTTGGCCTCGGATTGCCTGCGGCCCAATGTGAGCCCCCCCCCCGTCCTCCTCCCCGGGGGAGGGGGCTACCGATTGGCTGCCGGCTGCGCCGGCAGAAGTAATCAGCGTCATCGACAAGCCCGGATTCGCCTCATCGAGCAAGGCGTCGAACTCTTCCTGCGCGCAGACCGGGTCGTCGCGCAGCCGGGCGATCTGGAAACTGACTTCGCTCCAGGTGCGCTGCAAGTCACTGCGGCGGGCGGAAAACACCGGCTTGGCGTTGCGCCAGACGCGTACTTCGTCGGCCGTGTTGGTGGTGCCGATGGCATGGGTGCAGGCGCCAAGGCCGGCGTCGCGCAAGGTCTGCATCACGGCCACACGGTCCTCGCGGCGGATCTGCAGCACGGCGCCGAGTTCCTCGTTGAACAGGGCCGTGATCACGCGGTCGCGCAAGCGGCCGGCAATCTGCGGAAAGCGCTCGCTGCCGTCGACGTCGTTCATCAGCGGGTCGAAGCAGAGTCCATCCAGATTGAGCGAGACGCCGACATGCGAGGCGAAACTCATTTCGCAGACGGTCGCCCACAGGCCGCCGTCGGAGCGATCATGGTAGGCGAGAATTTTTCCATCGCGGTTCAGTCGCTGGATCGCGCCGAAGAAGGTCTTGAGCGACGCGGCATCGACGTCCGGCACGACATCGCCGCTGACGCCATAGACCTGCGCCAGAGCAGAGCCGCCGAGCCGGTTGCGGCCCTGCCCAAGATCGACCAGCAGCAGTTCGGTTTCGCCCGCCTCGGCGTCCGGCCGCAGTTGCGGCGTCAGCGTGCGGCGTACGTCATCTACCGCGGCGAAGGCCGTGACGATCAGCGACAAGGGCGCGATCACCTGTTTCGCCACGCCCTGCTCGTCCCACTTCGTGCGCATCGACAGCGAATCCTTGCCGACCGGAATCGAAACACCGAGCGCCGGGCAGAATTCAATGCCGACCGCCTTCACGGTATCGAACAGCGCGGCGTCCTCGTGGCCGTGGCCAGCCGCCGCCATCCAGTTGGCCGACAGCTTGATCCTGCCGATGTCGCCGACATCCGCTGCCGCCAGATTGGTGAGCGCCTCACCGACGGCCATGCGGCCCGAGGCCGCGGCGTCGAGCAGCGCCAACGGCGTGCGCTCGCCCATGGCGAAACACTCGCCGCGCACGGTGTCGTAGCCCATTGTGGTAACAGCCACATCGGCCACCGGCACCTGCCAGGGGCCGACCAGCTGGTCGCGCGCCGTAAAACCGCCGACGCTGCGATCGCCGATGGTGATCAGGAAATTCTTCGAGGCCACTGCTGGAAGGCGCAGCACACGCAGCGCAGCCTCCTTCAGGTCGATGTCCGCGACCTTCAGCGGCGGCATGGAAACCTGTTGGCGATGCGCGTCGCGATGCAGTTTCGGCGCCTTGCCGAGCAGGACTTCCATCGGCATATCGACGGGCTTGTTGCCGAAGTGATCGTCCTTCACCGTGAGCTGGCCGTCGTCGGTGGCGACCCCAAGCACCGCAAAGGGACAGCGCTCGCGCTCACACAAGGCGCGGAACTCCGCCAGACGCTCGGGCGCAATGGCCAGCACGTAGCGTTCCTGCGCCTCGTTGCTCCAGATTTCGCGCGGGCTCATGCCCGGCTCTTCGCTGGGGATCGCGCGCAGATCGAAGGCTGCGCCGCGACCCGCATCGTGAGCGAGTTCCGGCATGGCGTTGGAAATACCGCCGGCACCGACGTCATGGATGGCCAGGATCGGATTGCCGTCGCCCTGCTGCCAGCATCTGTCAATGACTTCCTGCGCGCGGCGCTGGATCTCCGGATTGCCGCGCTGCACCGAGGCGAAATCGAGGTCGGCGGTATTCGCGCCGGTCGCCATCGACGACGCCGCGCCACCACCGAGGCCGATCAGCATACCCGGGCCGCCCAGCTGGATCAGCAAACTGCCCGCAGGGAATTGAATCTTGAACGAGTGCTCGGCGGCAATGTTGCCGAGGCCGCCGGCGATCATGATCGGCTTGTGATAGCCGCGCATCTCGCCGTTGAAATCCTGCTCGAAGCTGCGGAAGTAGCCGGCCAGATTGGGTCGGCCGAATTCGTTGTTGAAGGCGGCGGCACCGATCGGGCCTTCGATCATGATGTCGAGCGCCGAGGCGATGCGCTCGGGTTTGCCGTAGCCCGATTCCCACGGCTGCGCGTAGCCGGGAATCCGCAGGTCGGACACCGAAAAACCGCATAGGCCGGCCTTGGGCTTCGAGCCGCGCCCGGTCGCCCCCTCGTCGCGAATCTCGCCCCCCGATCCGGTCGCCGCGCCGGGGAAGGGCGAGATTGCCGTCGGATGGTTGTGCGTCTCGACCTTGGCCAGAATATGCGTGGTCTGCTCGCTGTAGGCGTAGCCGCGATCGGCCCGCGGATAGAAGCGGCGGATCGAGGCCCCCTCGATGACGGAGGCATTGTCCGAATAGGCCACCACCGTGCCTTCGGGATGCGCCTTGTGCGTTTCGCGGATCATGCCGAACAGCGACAGCGGCTGCTGCTCGCCATCCACCGTCCAGCTCGCGTTGAAGATCTTGTGTCGGCAATGCTCTGAATTGGCCTGGGCGAACATCATGAGTTCGACATCGGTGGGATTGCGCCCCAGCTTGCCGAAGTTCTCCACCAGGTAATCGATCTCGTCGGCGGAAAGCGCGAGGCCCAGTCCGGTGTTGGCCTTCACCAGCGCGTCGCGCCCGCCGCCCAGCAGGTCCACCCTGGTCAGAGGCTGCGGCGCGACGTGATGGAACAGTGCCCGAGCCGCATCGATGGAATCGAGTACCGACTCGGTCATGCGGTCATGGAGGCGTGCCGCCAGCGCCGACTTTCCTTCTGCACTGCCGCGGGCGCCCGAAACATGAAAGGCCGCATGGTACGCAACTGCACGCTCGATCCGTTTCACCGCCGCAAACCCGCAATTGCGCGCAATGTCGGTGGCCTTGGAACTCCATGGCGAAATCGTGCCCACACGCGGCGTAACCAACAGCAGATCGCCGCCCGGCGGCGCAGGGAGCGTGGCCGGAATTCCCAGCAAGTCCTTTAGCCGGGCAATTTCCTCTGCGCTCAGCGGTGCCTCGAGTTCGATGAAATACCAGTGCTCGGCAATTAATCCGACGCCGGGAACGGTTTCGCCGACAGTCTTTTGCAGACGCGCGAGACGGGACGCCGAAAACGCAGCGGAGCCCCGCAGGGCAAGGAATTCAGCCATGATGGACGGACCGGGGGCGAATGAGTGCGGGATGGCAATACAAGGCGCGGAATTATACCCTCAGCCCGGCCTTGGCCTCGCGCCCGAATTGCATTCGGCGGCCAAGACTGAGAAACTGCTCCAAGGCAACAGGTACATACCCACTCCATGAACGCGCTGTCGTCTCCCACCATTGTCCGCATGATTGCGGCACTCACGGATCACCGTGACGTGAACCTGCTCGAAGCCAGTCTGCTGAAGACGGTCGCCGATCTGTTCGAGCCCGACTGGGCGGCGATCTTCCACCTCGGTGCGGACGACGTTCCGGAGTTCTCCAGTTCGCTGCGCGACGGGGCGATTTCCCAAGCGGCCGGGCCGGAGTCGTTTGCCGAACTCATCGGCAGCGCGGATGTAACCTCATTTCCCATCATGAGCCATGCCCGCAAGGTGCTCGGCTACCTGCTGGTGCACCGTACGCCGGAAATCTCGGCCGACGAGCAGACCCTGATGGCGGACCTGTTCCGCGTCTACGACAACTATCTGGCGGTTCTCAGGGACTCGCAGGTCGACCGGCTCACCGGACTCCTGAACCGCCGCACCTTCGACGACCAGCTCGACCGGGCTCTCGGCCTGATCCGCCGGGCCTACCAGGAAGATGCAGGCGCCGGGAGCCAGCGCAAGATCGACGGCGGGAATGGCTGCTTCTTCATGGGCGAAATCGACATCGATCACTTCAAGAGCATCAACGACCGCTTCGGCCATCTGCACGGCGACGAAGTGCTGGTCATCCTCGCCCGCATCCTGCGCAGCACCTTTCGCAAGACCGACCTGATTTACCGCTTCGGCGGCGAGGAGTTCGTCGTCATCGTCTACGTCGATCATCGCAATGATGCCGGGACGACCTTCGAGCGCCTGCGCCGCTCGATCGAACACCATGCCTTTCCCGAGGTCGACAGGGTTACCGTGAGCGTCGGCATCACCGAAATCCGGGACACATCGTATCCCGTCGAATTGCTCGGCCGTGCCGATCAGGCGCTGTATTACGCCAAGACCCACGGCCGCAACCGGGTTTGCTTCTACGAGGCACTGGTGGCCGACAACGAGATTGAAGCCTACCGCCATCCCGGCGGCGCCTGAAGCGCGACACATCGCGATGATGGCGCTGCCGTTTTATTCCAAGCCTCACGACGAATCGCCGCCATGAACAATTTCTCGATTGATGTGGGTGTCGCCAACTTTCAGGAAAAGGTCGTCGATGCCTCTCGCCTTGCTCCGGTACTGGTCGACTTCTGGGCCGAGTGGTGTGCTCCCTGCCGCGTACTCAAACCCATCCTGGAAAAGCTGGCCGTCGACTACGGCGGGCGCTTCATCCTCGCCAAAGTGAACTCGGACCAGCACCAGGAACTCGCGGCGCGTTACGGCGTGCGCGGCATTCCCAACGTCAAGGCCTTCGTCAATGGCGAAATGGTCGATGAATTTACCGGCGCCCTGCCCGAAGCGCAGATCCGCACCTTCATCGACAGCCTGATGCCTTCTCCCGCCGAGCCGCTGCGAATTGCTGCGCTGGAAGCGCGCGCCAGGGGCGAAGCCGGGGTCGCGGCCTCGCTGCTGGCCGATGCGCTGCAACTCGACCCGGGCAACGAGGCCGCGCAGCTCGATCTTGCCGAAATCCACATCGACCTGCGCGACATGGAAGCCGCGCGGGCCATCCTCGACGCGCTCGAACACCAGGCCCAAGACGTCCCCCGCGTGCGTGCCCTGCAAGCCCGGCTCAAGCTGGTGACTGCCGGCACGGGCGCCGACCCCGCAGCGCTGAAGGCTCGCATCGACGCCAACGCGAATGATCTCGATGCCCGCCTGCAACTGGCCAACACGCTGGCGCTGGCGCATGACTATCGCATGGCGCTGGAGCAGCTGCTGGAAATCGTGAGCCGCGACCGCAAGTGGCAGGACGAAGCCGCGCGCAAGACCATGCTTGACCTGTTCACGCTGCTCGGCGACCAACCGCAGCACGAGGACCTGGTGCGCGAATTCCGCATCCAGCTGGCGCGAACCTTGAATTAGGAGTCGGCGCTGGCTCGCTTTGCGTACCTGGGACGCCGCTTAGCGGACAGGTAACGGCGAATCGCACCGCGGGCAAAGCCGCCCGACAACGCGAGGCCGCAGCACCCGGCGCCACGGCGGCAGCGTTCGCCACGCTCAGGCGCTAGGCCTTGTCCCCGCCATTCCCGGCAATGCGATAGGCGTTGCGACTCTCCGCTTTCACTTCATAGAGCGCCGCGTCGGCAAAGTGCTGCAGCGCTTCGACATCACTGCCATGCTCGGGAAAGAGCGCGATGCCGATGCTGCACGTGATGTGGGCGGTACCTACTTTCAGTTCGAACGGGCGCGCCAGTTCGGCGACGATACGGGCGGCGACCTCCTCGACTTCGGCGCGAGAACGAACTTCAGTAAGGATTGCGGCGAATTCGTCGCCACCCACCCGCGCGACCGTGTCGGCGGCGCGCACGCAGACGCGCAGGCGCCTGGCGGTCTCGACCAGCACGTCGTCGCCGGCAGCATGTCCGAATTCATCATTGACCGGCTTGAAGTAGTCCAAGTCGATGAAGCACAGGGCGAACGCGCGGCCATGCCGCTGCGCCTGCAGGAGCGCAACGCGCAGGCGGTCGGCGAACAGCGCGCGGTTGGGCAGATCGGTGAGCGGATCGTGGTAGGCCTGATGACGCAGCGCCTCTTCCAGTTCCTTGCGTTGCGTGATGTCGGTCAGCGTCGCCACGTAGCGCACCGGCTGGGCGCCGCCAGCGATGCGGGCGACGGACATCCAGACGAAGAACAACTCGCCGTTCTTGCGCCGGTTCCAGACCTCGCCCTGCCAACGATTTTCCCGGCTCAGGGTTTGCCACATTTCCTCGTAGAACTCCGGCGGATGCCGCCCCGACTTGATCATCGACACGGCCTTGCCCAGCACCTCGCTCGCGGCGTAGCCGGTCATGCGTGAAAAAGCCGGATTGACCTCGACGAAGTGACCGCCCGCGTCCGTGACGATGATCGCCTCTGCCGCGTTGCTCAATACGGCGGCGGCCAGTTCGCGATCCGCGAGTTCGCCTTCCAGCTCCGCGTTGGCTTCCGACAAGGCATGCGTGCGCTCGGCGATTACCTTCTCCTGCTCCTGAGCAAGGCGCTCCAGCGCCAGCAGATGATTGCGGGTGCGCCTCACGAGCAAGTCCAGCAGGGCGGCCACCACGGCAAACATCAGGAGATGGACGGCGCTGGAACGGAAGCGTACACCGTCACGAATCGCCAGCAGGTCTGCCGCCGGCATGGTGACGGAAATGCCGCCGCGAATCTGGCCCAGCTGGTAGCCCTGCTTCTCATGGCAGCCCAGACAGGGCTGGGTGATCCTGAGCGGCGCCATGTAGCGATGTACCGGCGTGACACCCGGAATCAGTTCGACGATCTCGGGCACACCCGCGTCGAAGCGCTGCAGGGCAACGGCCTCCCAGGGATCCGCGGCATTGGCCGGACGCAGCGGCTTGAGGCTGGTGATGTGTAACTGGATACCCTCGACCTGCTGCGCGATCTCGGCAATCTGCCGGGTCATGTAGGCAGGATTCACCAGGGTCAGCGCAACGCCTTCCCGAGTGACCACGTCGCGCCTCTTGTGATCGAGATAGGGATTGGGCGGGGTGGCCGCCGTCACCGGCACATAGACGCCGCCGTGTCGGGCATTCCAGTCGCGGGTCAGTTCCACCAGCCTGAACAGCGCGGCGCCGCGCTCGCGCGCCATCGACAGCATGTTGGCATCCGCTTGCCGCCACTCGAGAAACCACGACGCAAACACGCCGAGCGCGACAGCGACAAATACGATTGAGGGCTGAAGCCAGAGCCGCGACGAACTGCCATGCATTGACGGCTGATTCAATGGGGCATCCATGCCCCATTATGCATCAGCACCGTATCGAAAAATCAGCCCCGGACGCGCGCCACCAGAGCCTTCGCATACTGATCGGTAGTGGCGCTGCCGCCGATATCACCGGTGCGTATCTTGTCCTTGTTGAGGACGTCGTCGATGGCCTGCCGCAGTCGATCGCCGAGGTCCTTGCGCTTGACGTAGTCGAGCATCATGGCGGCCGCCATCAGCAGCGCCGTGGGATTGGCGATGCCCTTGCCCGCGATGTCGGGCGCCGAGCCGTGCACCGCCTCGAAAATCGCCGCCTGCTCGCCGATGTTGGCGCCCGGCGCCATGCCCAGGCCGCCGACCAGACCGGCGATTTCGTCGGAGAGGATGTCGCCGAACAGGTTGGTGGTGACCAGCACGTCGAACTGCCACGGGTTCATCACCAGCTTCATGGCGCAGGCATCGATGATCACCTCTTCGAACTGGATCTTGCCCTTGTAGGTCTCCTCGTACATCTGCTGCGCGGTTTCGAGGAAGATGCCGGTCAGCGCCTTCATGATGTTGGCCTTATGCACCACGGTGACTTTCTTGCGGCCGTTGGCGATCGCGTAATCGAAGGCGAACTTGAGGATGTTGCGGCAGCCCTGACGCGTATTGATGCCGGTGGCCATGCCCACCGCATGCGGGTCGCCATCGATCGGAACGTAATGCTCGTAACCCATGTAAAGGCCTTCGATGTTCTCGCGGCACAACACCAGATCGATGTTCTCGAAGCGCCCGCCCGGCACCAGCGACTTGGCCGGCCGCAGGTTGGCATAGAGTTTGAACTTCTCGCGCAAGCGCACGTTGGACGAGCGATAGCCGCCGCCCGAGGGGGTTTCCAGCGGCCCCTTGAGCGCCAGCCGGGTGCGCTCGATCGAGTCCAGCGTGACCTGCGGCAGCGGGTCGCCAAAGGCCGTGACGCCGGCCAGACCGGCAACCTGGGTGTCCCACTGGAAGGGCGCGCCGAGGGCATCCAGGACCGCCAGCGTCGCGGCGGTAATTTCGGGGCCGATGCCGTCTCCCGGGATCAGGGTGGCAGGAATAAGGGTCGCGCTCATAAGGGTCTCCGCAATTTCGGCAAGGAACATCGATGGTCTTCGCGCCGTATCAAGGTCCCGACCGGCAATGCATCGGTGAATCCGGGCGCGCGCTGAAGCATGGCACGGGTGGCTGAATAGCCGCTTACAGCCCCCTTGTGGCGGGGCCGGATTATACGCAATCCCTATTCGCCCATACCGAATATCTATCCGGATGACCACCCGGGGCGCTCAGTGAACCCCAATGCAGCCGCAGGCGGGAACGCTCAGGCGCCGGCGACCAGTCCCTTGCGCAGAAGCACAGCGACCAGATCATTCAAGCTCGTCTCCCGTGATTCGGCCAGGGCACGGATTTCCCCAACCAGCTGCGCGTCGAGCTTGACGGCAAATGGCACCAGGCCCTTCGCCTGGTCCAGCTTTCGTTGCTCCTTGCGGTCGAGTACGGCTTCCCCGGCGAATCGCTCCGGCGTCCCGGCGTGTTTCATGCGCTCGGTGAGCTTGACGGCCATGTTCTTTGCGATATCGGTTCTTTTCATTGGGAGGACTCAGGTGAACTGCGGTCGGTCATTGCCGCCGCCGGAAGGAAGAAGCCTGCCTTGGGACGGGCTGGAATGGAGTGGTGCGAACGATGGAAGCTATCGGCTGGCCGGATTGTAGCGAATCCGCCTCGGTGTCACGCTTACTGTGCGGCCCTCAGGGCCGGCAGCGCCGATTGCCGCAGCATCGAGGAAGCGCCGAGCCAGCCGGCCACCACCACCAGCACGGTGCCTGCCAGCAGGCCGATCAGCCAGAGCTGCGGCTGCGGAAGGTAGTCGAGGCGAAACGCAAAGCGCGCCAGGCCCCAGCCGATGAGGCTGGCGGCGATGCTGGCGAGCAGGCCGGCAAGCGCGCCGAGCGCGCCGAACTCGGCGATCAGCGCGGCCGACAACTGCCGGCTGCGGGCACCCAGAGCGCGCAGCACAGCCAGCTCGTGTCGCCGCTCGTCGCTGCTGGCTTGCAGCGCCGCGTAGAGCACCGCCAGACCCGCCAGCACGGCGAAGCCGAACACCAGCTGCACGGCGCGCGCGACCTGGTCGATCGTCGCATGCAGCTGTTTGACAAGAGCTGCGACATCGATCACCGTCAGGTTGGGGAAGGCCCGCACCAGTTCGGGAATGACGCCGGCTTTCGCGGCCGGCAGGTGAAAGCTCGTGATGTAGCTGACGGGAAAATTGTCGAGCACCCCGGGCGGCGACATGACGAAGAAATTGACGCGCATCGAATCCCAGTCGAGCTTCCTGAGGCTGGTGATCACCGCCTCGACCCGGTTGCCGGCAATGTCATAGACCAGGCGATCGCCGAGCTTCAGGTTCAGCGTTTCGGCCAGACCCTGCTCCACCGAGAACTCTGCCGCTTGGGTGGCGCCATGCCAGCGCCCTCCGCTGACCGTATTGCCGGCGGGAAGCCGGGCCGACCACGACAGGTTGAACTCGCGATCGACGAGGCGCTGGGCGCGATCGTCGGCATAACTCTCCGGCCCGACAATCTTTCCATTGACCTGCACCAGGCGACCGCGCACCATCGGCTCCAGCTCCGGCGCCGGCAGCCCGCGCGCCTTGAAGAAGTTGGCGATGGCGACACGCTGATCGGGCTGGATGTTGATCGCGAAACGATTCGGCGCATCGGCCGGGACACGGGCCAGCCAGCTGTCGAGCAGGTCGCCGCGCGCGACCGTGAGCAGCAGCAGCGCCGTCAGGCCCAATGCCAGCGCCACCGCCTGCACCATCGTTGCGGCCAGGCGCCGGCGCAGATTGACCAGCCCGTGACGCCAGCCATAGCCCCTACCGGACGGACGCAGACGTCCCAGCGCGGCGAGCATCAGGCGCGCCATCAACGCAAAGAAACCGAGCGCGATCAGGAAGCCGACCAGCACGATGAGTCCCAGGCGCAGTTCCCCGGCCATCCACAGCATCAGCGCCGCCAGCACCAGTGCGCCGAGCAGATAGGCGCCGACCGACGCGGGCTCGGACCCGCTCCACTCGCGGCGCAGCACGCGTATGGTCGGCACACGTTTCAAGCGCAGCAGCGGTGGCAGAGCAAAGCCGATGATCAGCGTGAGGCCCACCAGCAGGCCATGCAGCCAGGGCAGCAGCGAAGGCGCAGGCAGCCTGGTCACCAGCAGGCCGGCCAGCAGCTGTTGCAGCGCGGCCTGCACGGCAAAGCCTGCTGCGCAGCCGGCCAGCGTTGCGGCAAGGCCGAACAGCAGAAATTCTCCGCCGTGAATCAGCAGTAGCTGCGGACCCGAAGCGCCCATGCAGCGCATCACCGCGCAGCCGTCGAGATGGCGCCGCATGTAGCGCTCGGCCGCCAGCGCCACGGCCACCGCAGCCAGAATCACGGCCAGCAGCGCGGCCAGACGCAGAAAGCGCTGCGCCCGCTCGGTCACGTTGCGAATCTCGGGCCGCGCGTTGTCGAGGCTTTCGATCTTTTCGCCGCGTCCGAGCTGCGCTTTCGCCCAAGCTTCATAAGCCGACACGGCAGCGGCCTCGCCGGCCAGGTGCAGGCGATAGCTGACGCGGCTGCCGCTCTGGACCAGGCCGGTCGCCGGCAGGTCGGCCAGATTGATCATCAGGCGCGGCGCCAGCGCAAACACGTTCATGCCGCGATCGGGTTCCAGCGTCAACACCGGGCCGCTGACCACCGCGATCTTTCCGAGCGCGAGCGAGGTACCCGGAGCGAGACTCAAGGTCGTCGCCAGTCGTTCGTCGGGCCAGGCTTCCCCGGCCTTCGGTACGCGCGCGCTGGCGTCGTTCATTTCGACATCGGGCGCGTTGAGTAGCGGTGCCGTGCGCAAGGCACCGCGCAAGGGATAGTCCGCCGACACGGCCTTGATTTCGGCGAGCATGGTGGCGTCGCCCAAGCTCACCATGCTCGGGAAGGTGGCGCTCTCGGCCTGGCGCAGGCCGCGCGTGGCGGCTTCCCGACGAAACCCGTCAGCCCAGGGATGGTCGGCGGTCAGTAGCAGATCGCCGCCGAGCAACTGGTGCGATTCGAGCTTCAGCGCCTGCTCGACGCGGTCGGTCAGGAAGCCGACGCTGGTCAGCGCCGCCACGGCCAGCAGCAGGGCTATGCCCAGCACCGTCAGTTCGCCTGCGCGCCAGTCGCGGACCAGCATGCGCAGCGCCAGTCTGGCCGATGAGCCCATCACCAGGACCGCATTTGTTCGATGGCCTGCTCGACGCGGTCGAGCGCGATGACCTCGATGCCCTTGATGGCCTGCCTGGGGGAATTCGCCTTGGGCACGATGGCATGGGTGAAGCCCAGTTTTGCGGCTTCCTTGAGGCGTTCCTGGCCGCGCGGCGCGGGGCGGATTTCGCCGGCGAGGCCGACTTCGCCGAAGACCACCAGCTTGCCCGGCAAGGGCTTGTTGCGCAGGGAGGAAACGATGGCCAGCAGTACCGCGAGGTCGGCCGCCGGCTCGGCGATCTTGACGCCTCCGACGGCGTTGACGAACACGTCCTGATCGCCGCAGACGATGCCGGCATGACGATGCAATACCGCCAGCAGCATTGCCAGGCGATTCTGTTCGAGGCCCACCGTAAGCCGGCGCGGGCTGGGCGCCTGCGAGCTATCGACCAGCGCCTGAATCTCCACCAGCAGGGGCCGCGTGCCTTCCTGGGTGCATAGCACGCAGGAGCCGGCAACATCCAGCGAGTGCTGCGAGAGGAACAGCGCCGAAGGATTGGCGACGCCGCGCAGGCCCTTGTCGGTCATGGCAAAGACGCCCAGCTCATTGACGGCGCCGAAGCGGTTCTTCACCGCGCGCACCAGGCGGAAGCTCGAATGCGTGTCGCCTTCGAAGTAGAGCACGGTGTCGACCATGTGCTCCAGTACGCGCGGTCCGGCCAGGCTGCCTTCCTTTGTGACGTGGCCGACGAGGATCACGCAGGTGCCGCTCTGCTTGGCGAAGCGCGTCAGTTGCGCCGCGCATTCGCGCACCTGGGCCACCGACCCCGGCGCCGATTGCAGGGCATCCGACCATACCGTCTGGATCGAGTCGATCACCGCCACCGCCGGGCGCAGGCTGACCAGCGTCGCAAGAATTTTTTCAAGATTGATCTCGGCCAGCAACTGCATGCGGCCGACATCGAGCTGCAGGCGCCGGGCGCGCAAGGCCACCTGCTCGCCGGATTCCTCGCCGGAAACATAGAGCACGTTTTCGCTGGCTTGGGCCAGGCGTGCCAGGGCTTGCAACAGCAGCGTCGATTTGCCGATACCCGGATCGCCACCGATCAGCACCACGCCGCCGGCCACCAGCCCGCCGCCAAGCACGCGATCGAATTCCTCGACCCCGGTGGGCTGGCGCGGCTCTTCGCGCGGACGAATTTCGGCCAGCGTCTGCACACCACCGGCCCCGCCCAGCGCGGCGAAGTTGCGCCCGGCCGGCTGCGCCGTTTCGATCACCGCCTCGACCAGGGTGTTCCACTGTCCGCAACCCGGGCATTGCCCCTGCCACTTGGGCGAACTGGCGCCGCACTCGGTGCAGGAGTACTGCGTCTTGGCCTTTGCCATTAGCTGACTTCGATGATCGGCACGCGCGGCGCAAGGCCGCAGAACAACTCGTAGGCCACGGTGCCGGCGGCGGTGGCCACCTCGTCGGCGGGCACCTGCATGTCGCCCTCGCCGCCCCACAGCGTCACCGTGGCGCCAACGCCGACTGTTGACGGCAGCCCGCTCAGATCGACGCAGATCTTGTCCATCGAAACGCGACCCAGTGTTCGCGTGCGCTGCCCGGCAACCTGGACCGGCGTGCCGGTCGGTGCATGGCGCGGATAGCCGTCACCATAGCCGCAGGCGACGACGCCGATGCGCATGGCCCGATCGGCGACGAAACTGCTGCCGTAGCCCACAGTGTCGCCGGGACCAAGTTCGCGCACGGCGATCAATTCGCTTTCGAGTGTCATCACGGGCCGCAGGTCCAGCGCGGCGGCGCCTTGCATGGCTGGAAACGGGGACGCGCCGTAGAGCATGATACCGGGGCGAACCCAGTCTCCCCGCGCCTCCGGGAAACGCAGCAAGGCCGCCGAATTAGCCAGCGACACCGGCAGCTCGCGGCTGCCCGCCATGACGCGGAAACGCTGCAGCTGTTGCTCGATGCCGCGCGCCTCGTCGGCATTGGCGAAATGGGTCATCAGCGTGGCGGAGCCGATGCAGTTCGCGGCAGCGAGCCTGGCCAGTGCCGTGATGAATTCATCGGCGTCGAAGCCGAGGCGGTTCATGCCGGTATTGAGCTTCAGATAGACCGGCAGGCGGATCGGCAGACAGGCATCGACCAGCGCGTCGACCTGCCACATCGAATGCAGCACCGGAGTCAGCTCAAGCTCGCCGTACAAAGGCAGCTCATCGGGCTGATAGGGGCCTTCCAGCATCAGGATGGGCTGCGAAATTCCTGCGTCGCGCAGCGCCACGGCTCCTTCGAGCTCCACCAGCGCAAAACCGTCGGTGACCTCGCTCAAGGCACGGGCCGCGGGCAACAAGCCATGGCCGTAGGCGTCGGCCTTGACGACGCTCCAGATCCTGGCGCCGCCTGCATGACGCCGCACAACATTGTGATTGTGGCGCAACGCTGACCAGTCGAGGCGCGCGCGTATCGGTCGTGACATGTTCGCTCTAAGAGCCTGCTTCAACGCAACGCATGATTCCTGCTGAAACAGGCCCTAAGCCTGCTTCTTCGTGATCAGGGCACGCAACCGCGCAGAGGCGAATTCGACAAAGGTGGCCACCAGCCGCGAGCGGAACTTCTCTTTCGGATAAACCATCGAGAGCGTGCGGATCAGTCGCGGCCTGAGCGGTATCGCGACAATGTCACCCAATCGCTGCTCCTTGCTTACCGAGGCACGCGAAGCGATAGCGAAGCCCAACCCGGTTTCGACAACGCCGTTGAGCGCAATCGGGCTGCCGAGTTCCATCACCACGTTCATCTGATCGAGTGCGATCCCCGAATGACGCAGATAGTTTTCGGTGAACTCGCGCGTCCCGGAACCAGGCTCGCGCGAAATGAACGCATGCCCCAGCAATTTCTGCGGCGTCAGCTCCTTGTGCCGTGCCAGGGGAAAGCGCGGGTGGCAGATCACCACCAGTTCGTCGTCGCAGCAAACCTCGCATTCCAGGTTCGACGCATGCGAAAGGGACTCGATGAAGCCGATGTCGATGGTGTGTTCCATGACGCGACTCTCGATCGATTCCGAGTTGCCGACCATGAGGCGCGAACGCACGCCCGGAAAGGTGGACTTGAATTCCCCGAGGATCCCCGGCAGCATGAATTCGGCGATCGTGGTCGATGCGCCGACCATCAACGAGCCACTGATCTCGCCGGTCAATTCCGACAGGCGCACGTCCATTTCAGCACCCAGCCCGAGAATTTTTTCGGCGTATCCAAGAACCACGTCGCCTGCCGGCGTGAGCGCAATGCGGCCGTGGCCGCGATCAAAGAGTCGCGTATTGAAGTGCTCTTCGAGCTGCTTGATCTGAAAAGTCACGGCCGGTTGCGTCATGAACAGCACTTCGGCTGCCTTGGTAAACGACAACTGCTTGGCAACCGCATGAAAAACCTGAAGCCGGCGATCAGCCATACGAACCACCTCCGAATTGAAGAATTCCTCTGTTGTGAGTATTCAATCACAAAACACCCGCTATGAGCGCAATTTATGACTTTGCGGCGCTGCAGCATCCAAGTGATGCCACTCCTTTCGTGATATAAACTGGCAGACGAAAATACGGCCGGACCACCGGCCCACTCAATGAGTACAGGTTTCTACATCATCATGGCGGCGCAATTTTTTTCCGCGCTCGCCGACAATGCCCTGCTGATCGCCGCCATCGCCATCCTGCGCGACATGCACGCACCAGCGGCGTACGAGCCTCTGCTCAAAACCTTCTTCACGGTTTCCTACGTCGCCTTGGCGGCCTTCGTCGGCGCCTTTGCCGACTCGATGCCGAAATGGCGGGTCATGTTCATCAGCAACGGCATCAAGATCCTCGGCTGCAGCCTGATGTTCTTCGACATGCACCCGCTGCTGGCCTATGCGGTAGTCGGGCTGGGAGCCGCCGCCTACTCGCCGGCCAAGTACGGCATCCTCACCGAATACCTGCCGCACCGGCTGCTGGTGGTCGCCAACGGCTGGATCGAGGGCCTCACGGTCTGCGCCATCATCCTCGGCGTGGTGCTGGGCGGCGCACTGATCCGGCCGGAGATCGCGCACAGCCTGCTCTCATTCGACTTTCCGCTGATAGACACCGGCGTCGACACCGTCGCCGAAATGACCCTGGTCATCATCGGCGCGCTTTATCTCATCGCGGCGCTGTTCAATCTCTATGTGCCGGATACCGGCGTCGACCACAAGCCGCTGAAGAAGAACCCGGTCTACCTGTTTCATGAGTTCAACCACTGCCTCAAGCTGCTCTGGCGCGACAAACTGGGCCAGATCTCGCTGGCCGTGACGACCCTGTTCTGGGGCGCCGGCGCGACATTGCAGTTCATCGTGCTGGAATGGGCCAAGGTGGCCTTGAATCTGGATCTGTCGAAGGCCAGCCTGTTGCAGGGAGTGGTCGCGGTCGGCGTGGCCATCGGCGCCGTGCTCGCGGCACGGATGATCACCCTGAAAAAGTCGGTGCGAGTGATCCCGCTCGGCATCGCCATGGGCGTCGGCGTCACGGTGATGATCGGCGTGCGGGACATGTGGCTGGCGGCGCCGCTGCTGGTTCTGATCGGGATTTTCTCAGGCTTCTTCGTGGTGCCGATGAATGCGCTATTGCAGCATCGCGGCCACATCCTGATGGGTGCGGGGCATTCCATCGCGGTGCAGAACTTCAACGAGAACCTTTCTATCCTGATCATGACCAGCACCTATTCCGTGCTGCTCAAGGCCCAGTTGTCGATCTACTGGATCATCGTCATGTTCGGCCTGTTCGTCGCCGGAGCCATGTGGCTGGTCAAGCGGCAGCATGAGCTCAACCAGCGCGAACGCGACGACGTCGCGCATCTGGACGACCTGGCGCATCACTGATCTGCGTTGCAACCCTGAATGCCGTTTTGCATCAGGTCCTCGCATATGGCATGAATCGCCGGCCACGACGTGTGGCACCAGTCCGGCGCGATCAGCGTCGGTTCCCGTGCGGTGGCCGTCACCCGGTGAAACACGATTTCCGGCGGCGTGCGCCGGATCAGTTCGGCCGCCGTGCCGGCATAGTCCTCGATCAGCGGCGCCTGCAGTTCGCCGCGCGCGTACTGGGCAGCCATGGCGCTGCCCCTGACGATCATCAGCGGATGCAGCTTGATGCCGCCGACACCGAGCTCGAGAACGCGGCGATGGGTTTCCCGGCACATGGCAGCCGATTCCCCCGGCAGGCCGAG
Organism: Rhodocyclales bacterium; assembly: GCA_026399435.1. Lineage (GTDB taxonomy): Bacteria > Pseudomonadota > Gammaproteobacteria > Burkholderiales > Rhodocyclaceae > Sulfuritalea. The sequence goes on along the minus strand of JAPLQX010000019.1, from coordinate 28,476 downwards.
AATCAAGTGCGTGCAAACCGGGACGCCGTGGCGATGGGCACGTGAAACGGCATCGGCATAGGCAGCGAAGCCGTGCCCGCGGTTGATCCGGCGCAGGGTCTCGTCGTGAGCGCTTTGCAGGCCCAGCTCGAGCCACACCTCGTAGCCGCGCTGGCGATAGTCGGCCAGAAGCTCCAGCACCGTATCGGGCACGCAATCGGGGCGGGTGCCAACGCAGAGGCCGACGATGTCCGCCTCGCGGGTCGCCTCGGCGTAGAGCCGGCGCAATTCCTCGACCTCGGCATAGGTGCTGGTATAGGCCTGGAAATAGGCGATGAAGCGACTGGCGCGCTTCAGCTCCGCCCTGCGCGCCGCAAGCTGTTCATGCACCGGGATTTCCGCATCGGCTTCATTGAAGGAGCGAACACTGCAAAACGTGCAGCCGCCGTGCCCCAGCGTGCCGTCGCGATTGGGGCAGGTAAATCCGGCATGCAGCGCCAGCTTCCGCACGCGCTGGCCGAAGCGAGCCTTCAAATGCCGGCCGAGGGTGTTGACGTAGCGATCCAGATGCACGAAGAAAAACCTGCGATATCAAAACTTGTAAAGAAATCGTAGCGAGCGGGCCGCAGCGGGGTGCGGCCGGAGCGCAGCTCCCGGAATGTACGTCGTTGTACATGAGGATAGCGAGCACCGCCCAATCCCCGATCCGGCACGCGCAGTAGATTTATTCATAAGTTCTCAGCGTACATCGGGCTCGAAAAACACCCACTGCGCGCTCGGAAAGCGCTCCTGCATGCGCGCCTCGACGGCATTGATGGCATCGACCATCTGCAATCCGGTCTGGGTTTCCATGCCGCGCATGTGCGCCTTGACCGCAATGACGACTTTGTCGCCCCAGGCCAGCGTGATGACGTTCAATACTCTTTCGACTTCGGGCTGGGCGGCCACGAAACTCTCGATCTCAGCGCGCAGTTGCGGCGCCGCGGATTCGCCGACGATCAGGCCCTTGACCTCGATCATCACCGCAATCGCAATCACCATCAGCACGACGCCGATGGCCAGGGTGCCGAGCGCATCCCACATCGGGTTGCCGGTGACCACGCTGGCGGCGACCGCGACGAAGGCCAGCGCAAGGCCGAGCAACGCGGCGATATCCTCCCCCGCGACCACCATCAACTCGGACTGGCGGGTTTCGCGGAACCATGCAAGGAAAGGCTGGTGCCCGGATATCTTGCGGATCTCCTTCAGCGCGCCCCATAGCGAGAACGCTTCGAGCACCACGGCACAGGCCAGCACGGCCATGGCGATCAAACCGTGTTGCAGCGGTTGCGGATGCAGCAGGCGCTCGACGCCTTCGTAGACCGAAAACGCACCGCCCATGAAGAACAGCAGCAGCGCGACGATCATCGACCAGAAGTAGGTGACGCGATGATGACCGAGCGGAAAGTCGGCGCTGGCGGGACGGCGCGCCTGTTTCAATCCCAGCAGCAACAGCAACTGGTTGGCGCAGTCGGCGGTGGAATGAATCGCCTCGGCCAGCATCGAGCCGGAACCGGTCCAGAACGCGGCCACGTATTTCGCCAGCGCAATGCCGAAGTTCGCCCCCAGGGCGTAGAAAATGGCCCGCACCGAACCTTCACTGCCGTGAGACATCAGCCGCCTTTTCTCGCCTGCATGGTGCGCCTCATGAAACAAAGATCCTCCCAGGCCCTGGCCTTGTCCGGCAGCGTACGCAACAGGTAGGCGGGATGGTAGGTGACGATGACCGGGATGCCGCGATAGTCGTGCAGCTTGCCGCGCGCGGCGGCGATCTTGATTTCGCTTTGCAGCAGCGTCTGCGCCGCCGGCCGACCGAGCGCGACGATCAGTTTCGGCCGGATCAATTCAATCTGCCGTTCCAGCCAGGGCCTGCAGGCCGCCGCCTCTTCGGGTGCGGGCGTGCGGTTTTCCGGCGGCCGGCACTTGACGGCATTGGCGATATACACGTCCTCGCCACGCTTGAGGCCGATCGCCGCCAGCATGTTGTCGAGCAGCTTGCCGGCCTGGCCGACGAAGGGTTCGCCGCGCTCATCCTCTTCGGCACCCGGCCCTTCCCCGACGAACAGCCAATCGGCATTTCGATCGCCGACGCCGAGCACCGCCTGCTTGCGCGTCTCGCCAAGACGGCACTGGCGGCACGCCGCGACCGTCGCGACGAGTTGATCCCAATCCATCGCGGCAGCCTGAGCGACAGGTACGACCGCCGGCGCAACCCCGGGCGGCGGCTCGACCGCGATGGCCGCTACCGCCGCGACGTCTTCGGCCGCAGCTTGCGACGGTGGCGCGCGCAATTTCCAGACGGGACCGAGGCCCATCTCGCGCAGAATGTCGTTCCTGTTCATAAGTCGCGTGCCATCACGATGGCATCCTCGCGTCCTCCATGCGCCGGATAATAATCCGGACGCCGACCGATTTCGGCGAAGCCATAGCGCCGGTAGAAGTCCTGCCCGGCAAGATTGCCGGGGCGCACCTCGAGCAGCATGCGCGTTGCGCCCTGCCGCCGGGCCTGGTCGAAAAGGTGGAGCAGCAGCGCCGAGCCGCGGCCGCCATGCTGCAATTCCGGCAGCACGCTGATATTGAGCAGGTGCGCTTCGTCCACGACCTGCATCATGACCGCATAGCCGACCATGCGGCCACCCTCCTCCGCCAGCCAGGCGCCATAGCCGGCCGCCAGCGAATCGGCGAAGTTGCCGCGCGTCCAGGGGAAGTCATAGATGCGCTCTTCCGCCTCGGCCACCGCATCGAGTTCCGCCTCGGTCATGAGTGAAAAGTGCAGCACTATTTCGCCCCGCCGCGCGCGATCCGCTCGGCCGTGGTCAAGGCCACCTTGTCGCGCACATAGATGGGCTGTGCCTGCGCGGCCGGAACTCCTTCGCCGCGCGCAAATGCGGGCGCGGCGAGGCGCAGCACGGCGGCGGCGGTCGGAAACACATCCGCACGCACCCCCGCGAGATCGCGCTTTCCGGCGATCAGCAAGTCACCGTAGGCCGCAAAGCCGTCGCCCACTCCCCAGACGCCGGCGAGAGTCGGCGCCGGCACCACGGCGGGCGGCAGGCACACGGGAGCCGAAACTTGCCGCACCGCATCCCCTTCGACCAGATAGGCCGCGCTATACACCTCGTTCATGCGCGCATCGAGGCAGGCCCAGACCTCGCGCTTGCCGGACGCCAATGCCAGCGCTTCCAGGGTCGACACCGGCACCACCGGACGATCGAGGCCATAGGCCAATCCCTGCGCCACCCCGCAGGCCAGGCGCAACCCGGTAAAGCCGCCGGGGCCGGCGCCGAAGGCAATGCCGTCGATCTGCGCCAGCGTCAGGCCGGCCTCGGCCAGCAACTCGTGCGTCCACGGCAACAGACGCTCGGAGCCGCCGTTGGGCACTTCTTCGGCGCGCTCGATAGTCACGCCGTCCTGCCACAGTGCAACCGACAGACGCCGCGTCGCGGTCTCGAAAGCCAACAAGCGCATGGGGAAAATACCGGGGTATCAGGAGTCGCCGGCCAGCGTGATCTGCGCGCTGAAGGCGAGGCCCGGGGCCACCAGCATGACCACGCCCACCAAGAGCACGCCGAGGCCGAACCAGATGATGATGAAGCTGGGGACGACGAGTTCCAGAAGACTCAGCCCGCAACCGGGAACCCTCCAGTGCCACCAAGCAAGTTCCATTGCCTTCACATCCTTTTGTTGACTGCCGCCGCCAATTGATAGGCCGCCAGGCGGAACCGGGCGAATCCGGCCGCAATGGCCAGCTTACCTGTCAAAAAGAATATTTTATCGCCTTTGCCTTGTACGCCTTTCCCGATGCACGAGATTATGCGAGCATTCAGGGTCACGACAAGATTCGGGCGGCAACGGCGCATCATCCGAACACGACCCGCTGCAAGATTGATACAATTTTCAAAAACTTGACCCGCGCAAAGAATTGTTTGTCACACTGAGTTAGCATTCGCATAGAATTCAACCCGCTACTACCACCATCACTCCCACGAGGTCACACATGAACAAGTCTGAACTGATCGAAATCACCGCCAAGGAAGCCGACATCAGCAAGGCCGCTGCCGAAAAGGCACTGTCTGCCATGATCGCTGCCATCGTCAAAACCGTGTCGAAGGGTGACACCGTTACCCTGATTGGATTCGGTAGCTTCAAATCATCGAAGCGCGCCGCGCGCGTTGGCCGCAACCCGCAAACCGGCAAGGAACTCAAGATCGCTGCTACGACTGTGCCGCGCTTCACGGCCGGCGCCACCTTCAAGGCTGCCGTTGCCGGCAAGAAGGCTGCCAAGAAGAAGTAAGCATCAGCGCTTCGTGTCTCCTTAAGGCCCGCCTCGCGCGGGCCTTATTTCTTATGTCCCCGGCTCCGGCCGGGGACGGTATCCCCCGGTGGGATTTGCCGCTGACGACTCGCTTCGAACAGGCACACAGCGGTTGCAGCGGCGACGTTTAGCGATTCGGTACCGCTCGCAAGCGGGATGGTGATGCGTACTTTAGCCGCAGCGACAAGATCCGGCGAAAGCCCCGCGCCTTCGTTGCCCACCAGCCAGAGGATCGGCCCGGTGAGATCACTTTCGTAGAGACTCGCACCACCGCGCGCTACGGTCGCGATCGAAATCGCCGGGCATGCGGCCAGTGCTGCAACCAGATCGACCTGCTCGCGAATTTCCAGCGAGAAATGCGCTCCCTGGCCGGCGCGCAACACGCGCGGCGACCAGGCCCCGGCGCAGCCGGGACCCAGTAGCACATCGCGCACGCCAGCAGCGGCGGCGGTGCGCAGAATGGCGCCGACATTGCCGGCATCCTGCACAGCATCGAGCAATACCGCATCGCCCGCGATGCCGCCTGCAGGCGCCGGCGGTATGTCGATTACCGCGGCAACCCCTGTCGGACTGCCCAGCCCGGAAATCTCGCGGAACAGGCTGTCCCGCAGGATCACGCAATCGACGCCCGCTGCCGCTTGCAGCAGGGCGGCAATCTCCGCATTGCGCTGCCCGCTCTCGCTAACCAAGAGTTGCCTGACGCCGACGCCGCGGGCCAGACAGGTCGTCACCAGATGAATCCCGTCAAGCCAAGCGCGACCCTGCCGGCGTGGATCATCGACCACTGCACGCAGCACCTTGAAGCTTGGATTGTCGCGCGAGGTAATAAGGCGGGGATCGCTCATCCGACGCCGCCTATCCGTCGCTTGCGCGGGTGCGCGAGTGGGTCATGGTTCGTCCATCCGGCGATCGAGCAGCGCCCGCACCGGCGCGAAGCTCTTGCGATGGAAAAAGGCGGGGCCGTGCAGCGCCAGCGCGGCGCGGTGCGCCACCGTGTCATAGCCCTTGTGGCGATCCAACGCATACTGCGGAAACGCCTCATGGATGCGTCGCATCTCCGCATCGCGTGCCGTCTTGGCGAGAATCGATGCGGCCGAAATTGCCGGCTCCGTCGCATCGCCGCCGATGATGGCACGCGCCGGCATCGCCAGCAGCGGGCAGCGGTTGCCATCGATAAGCGCCTCGCCCGGCTGCACCAGCAAGGCTTCCACAGCGCGACGCATGGCCAGCAGCGTGGCCTGCAGGATGTTGATGCTGTCGATCTCCTCCACCGATGCCCAGGCAATGCCGAAGGCCAGCGCCTTGTCGCGGATTTCCAGGGCGAGGTATTCGCGCCTGCGTTCGGAGAGTTTCTTGGAGTCGGCCAAGCCTTCGATCGGTCGCACCGGATCGAGGATCACGGCGGCCGCATATACCGGTCCCGCCAGCGGTCCGCGTCCGGCTTCGTCAACACCGCAGACCCAATGCATCATGCTTTCTGCAGGTAAGGCAGCACCGCATCGGCGGCCTTCTGCGCGGTATTCTGGCGCAGCAGGCGATGGATGCCGTCGAAGACGCGAGCGATGGCGGCGCGTGCCTGACGGTCGACCAGCAGGTTGCCCAATGCCTGGGCAAGGTTCTCCGGCGTTGCCTCGTCCTGCAGGAATTCGGGCACGACATAGCGACCCGCCAGAATATTGGGCAGTCCGACCCAGGGCAGATAGCGCATGCCGCGCATCAGCCGCCATGACCATGGCGACATCTTGTAGGCGATCACCATGGGCCGGCCGACCAGCGCGGTCTCCAGCGTCGCGGTGCCGCTGGCGACCAGCACGGCATCGCTGGCCGCGACGGCTTCCGCGGCATGGCCGAACATCAGGGTGAAGGGCAACTCGTCGGCTTTCAGTTTCCACAAGGCAGTTTCGAATTGCAGCCGTGTTTCCCGCGAAACAAGCGGGACGAGGAACTGCAATTTCGGATAGCGCACCAGCAGCAGCTTGGCAGTCTCGACAAAAGTCTCGGCCATGAAATGCAACTCGGACTGGCGGCTGCCCGGCAGCAGCGCGATCACCGGTTGGTCCTGCGGCACGCCGAGCCGCTCGCGCGCCTGGCGCTGATCGATTTCGAGCGGGATCACATCGGCCAGCGGATGGCCGACATAGCTGCACTTGACTGCCGTGCCTTGGTACAGCTCCGGTTCGAAGGGGTAGAGAGCAAGAATATGGCTTACCGCCTGGACGATCTTGTGCATCCGGTTCCTGCGCCAGGCCCAGATCGACGGACTGACGAAGTGGATGGTTGGAATTCCGCGATGCTTGAGGCGCTTTTCCAGCCAGAGATTGAAATCCGAACCGTCGACGCCGATAAAGACATCCGGCCGGTCTTTCAGCAGGCGGTGCAGCAACTGGCGTCGCATGCCGGTGATCGCCCGGTAATGACGCAGCACTTCTGCATAGCCGCGTACCGCCAGCATATCCGCCGGCCAGAGCGAATCGAAGCCCTCGCGCTGCATCTTCGGTCCGCCGATGCCGTAGAACTGCGCATCCGGCAAATGCTGCTTCAGTGAGGTAATCAGATGCGCGGCAAGCTGGTCGCTGGAGGCTTCGCCGGCGACCATTGCAATCCGTACCATCAGCGAATGATCCCGCGTCCGGGCGTGGCAAGAAAACCGGCGAGCAAGGCCAGCTCCGGTATCGCGGCGGACTCCGCGGCAATGCTTTCGTGCGCCTCATCGAGCTTCATGCCGCTCTTGTACAGGGTTTTGTAGGCTCGCTTCACTGCGGTCACCGCAGCGGCAGAAAAACCGCGCCGCTTGAGGCCCTCGGCATTGATGCTGCGCGGCGCGGCCGGATTGCCGGCGGCCATGACATAAGGCGGCAGGTCCTGGAGCAGAATGGTGCCCATCGCGGTAATGCTGTGGGCGCCGATGCGGACGAACTGATGCACCACCGTGAATCCGCCGAGAATGGCCCAGTCGCCGACCTGCACATGACCGGCAAGCTGCGCATTATTGGCGAAAATGGTCTGATTGCCCACCTGACAGTCATGCGCCAGATGGACGTAGGCCATGATCCAGTTGTCATTGCCGAGACGGGTGACGCCGGCATCCTGCGCCGTGCCGCAGTTGAAGGTGCAGAACTCGCGAATGGTGTTGCGGTCGCCGATTTCCAGCCGCGTCGGCTCGCCCGCATACTTCTTGTCCTGCGGCTCTTCGCCGATGGAACAGAACTGGAAGATGCGATTATCGCAGCCGATCCGGGTATGACCGGAGACGACGACGTGGGGCCCGATCACGGTGTGATCGCCGATCTCGACATGCTCGCCGACAATCGAATAGGCGCCGACGACGACGCCCTTGCCGAGCCTCGCCGCGGGATGGACGATGGCCGTGGAATGGACGCTCATCAGGGTGTGGGCCGAACGGCGCAGATCAGGTCGGCTTCGGCAGCTACCTGGCCATCCACCTTCGCTGTCGCTGAAAACTTCCAGATGCCGCGCTTGTTGGCGGCGAGCGTGACCTCGATCACCAGTTGATCGCCGGGGCCGACCGGCTTCTTGAAGCGCGCATTGTCGATGCCGACGAAGTAGTACACCGACTTGTCGTCGGGCTTGCTGTCCATGGTCTTGAAGGAGAGAATCGCCGCCGTCTGCGCCATCGCCTCGACCACCAATACGCCGGGCATCACCGGATGATGCGGGTAGTGGCCGGGGAAAAAAGGCTCATTCATGCTGACATTCTTCAGCGCGGTAATCCGCTCACCGGGCACCACTTCCAGCACGCGATCGACCAGGAGGAACGGGTAGCGATGCGGCAGGTAGTTCAGAATTTCGTGGATATCCATGCGGGAGTCAATTGCCCCGCTTGCGCCTGTTTCGCTCATGATTTCTTCTCCAGTGCGGCAAGCCGCTGTTCGAGGGCACGGATTTTATCGGCCATCGCATCAAGATGACGCAGCCGCGAGAAATTTTTGAGCCAGTCGCCATGTTCGAGAAAGGGCACCGCGCCGCTAAAGCTACCCGCGTTCCGGATCGATTTCGCCACCAGCGTGCCGGCTGCCACATCGACGTCATCGGCAATCTGCAGGTGGCCGAGGATCACCGCGCCACCACCCACCGTGCACCGCGCGCCGATCACGGCGCTGCCGGCGATGCCGACGCAGCCGGCCATTGCCGTATGGACGCCGATCCGCACGTTGTGGCCAACCTGTATCTGGTTGTCGAGCTTGACGCCATCGGCAATCACCGTGTCGCCCAATGCACCACGATCAATCGTCGTTCCGGCACCGATCTCGACATCGTCTCCGATCAGCACCCGCCCAACCTGCGGAATTTTGACCCAGGCACCGTCCGCTTCGCGCGCGAAACCGAAGCCATCGGCACCGATGACCGCCCCGGAATGAACCAGGCAGCGCGCACCGAGACGACTGCCGGAATAGATCGCCACGTTGGCGGCGAGACGGCTGCCGGCGCCGATCTCGACCCCGGCGCCAATGCTGCAGTTGGCTGCGATCACGACATCAGCGCCGATCCTGGCAGCGGGCCCGATCCAGACATTGGGTCCGATGCTGGCGCTGGGGGCCACCGCCCCTTCGACCACCGCACTTGGATGAATGCCGGGGACAGGCACGGGCAGTGGATTGAGCCACTGCGCCACTCTCGCGTAATAGAGATAGGGCTGCGGCGTCAGAATCGCGGCGACCGGTCCCTCCACCGCGGGCGGCGCCATGATCACGGCCGCGGCACGGGTTGTCGCCAATTGGTGGCGGTACTTCGGGTTGGCGAGGAAGGCCAGTTCGCCGGGTCCGGCGTTTTCCAGCGTGCCTATCCGCTCAATCGCCGTATCGCCAGCGCCGACTATTTCTCCGCCGAACCGCGCGACGATCTGGTCGAGCCGCAGCACCACGGCCAAGGCGTCTTACTTGGTGCCGTCGCCCAACGCCTTGATCACCTTGTCGGTGATGTCGATGCGCGGGTTGGCGTAGACCGCTTCCTGGAAAATGATGTCGTATTTCTCGGCTTCGGCGATCTGCCTGATGATCTTGTTCACGCGTTCGAAAATCGCTGCCATTTCCTCGTTCTGCCGCTGACTCAGATCCTCGCGGAACTCGCGCTGCTTGCGCTGGAAATCGCGGTTGAGATCGGCGAATTCGCGCTCCTTGGTGCGACGCTCGCTCTCGGCCATGGTGACCGCGTTCTTGTCGAGGTTCTCCTGCATCCCCTGCAGCTGCTTGGCGATGCGCTGCAAATCCTGATCGCGCTTTTCAAAATCCTTTTCGATCTTCTTCTTCGCGCGGGCTGCCTGCGGGGCGTCATTCAGTATCTTCTGGCTATTGACGAAGCCGATCCTGCTCTCCGCCATGACTCCGGCAGAAAATGACAACAGGGCAACACCGGCAAGAATGTATTTTTTCAGCATAACTCTCTCACTATAAGGAGCGGATCAAAAGACCGAGCCCATCTGAAACTGCAGACGCTGCACCTTGTCTTCAGCTTTCTTGTTGAACGGATTGGCCAGGGAGAACTTCAACGGACCCATCGGCGAATTCCACGCCAGGGCAACCCCGGCGCTGTATCGGAGGCTGCCCAGACTGAACTTGCTGTCGTAGCCCCAGACATTGCCCGCATCGGCGAAGACACTCAGGCGCATCGAATTGTCGCGCCCCATGCCCGGCACGGGAAACAGCAGTTCGGCGTTGCCGATCAGCCGTTTGTCACCGCCAAGGGCTTCATTGGTGGCGACATCGCGAGGCCCCAGGGAACTTGAATCGAAACCGCGCACCGAACCGATGCCGCCGGCGTAAAAATTCTTGAAGAAAGGCAGGTCCTTGTTGCCGTAAGACTTGGCCAGGCCCACCTCGCCGTTCAAGGCCAGGGTCAGTTTGCGGTCCAGCGGGAAATAGTGCTGATGCTGATAGGTCGCCCTGACATAGGTTGCCGTGCTGCCAGGCAATGAAAGTTCAACAACAGCGCGGCGGTATGCACCGCTGGTGGTCACCAGCAGACTGTCGCGGCCATCCTTCTGCCAACCGGCAGTGCCCAGCCAGGTATTGCCGGTGGCGCCGAAACGCGTGACATAGTCCTGATAGCGGACAGGACTGTTGGCATCGACTTGAAGTGTGGTGTGGTCGAACGAGAAGCCAAAATTCAGGTAATCATCTTCAGCGATGGGAAGCCCCCAACGCCCGCCGCCGCCTGCCGACTTGGAGCCGAAGGCACCCACCGCGAGAGTGCTGGTGTCGGTTTTGCGGTAGTAGACGTCGAACCCCTGACTGATTCCATCGACCGTGAAATAGGGGTCGGTGTGCGACAGGGAATAGATCTTGTTCGACTTGCTGGTGCTGACCTGGACGCCGACGTGCTTGCCGCTGCCGAACAGATTCTGCTGCTGCACCGAACCTGAAACCGTGAATTTCTCCGCACTGGAGAAACCGGCCCCCAACAGGATGTTGCCGGTCGGCTTCTCCTTGACCTTGACCTCCATGTCGACCTGGTCGGTCGTTCCGGCGACAGGCGGCGTTTCCACCGTGACCTCGTCGAAATAGCCCAGCCGATCAACCCGCGTGCGCGACTTGTTGATCTTGTCGCCGTCGTACCAGCCGGATTCGGCCTGGCGCATTTCGCGGCGGACGACTTCATCACGCGTCCGCGTGTTGCCTGTCACATTGATGCGGCGCACATATACGCGGCGTCCAGGATCGATGAACACGGTGAAGGCCACCTGGCGCTTCTCCTTGTCCAGTTCCGGCGCCGCATTGACGTTGGCAAAGGCATAGCCCTCGTTGCCCAGACGCTCGCTGATGGCCTTGGTCGTCTCGGTCATCCTCTCGCGCGAGAACACCTCGCCGGGCTTGACTTGCACCAGCTTGGTCAATTCGGCCTCGGGCAACAACAACTGACCTGCCAGCTTGACCGTCGAGACTGTGTACTTTTCACCTTCGGTGAGATTGACGGTAATGTAGATGTCCTGCTTGTCCGGCGAAATCGACACCTGGGTCGACTCGATATTGAATTCGAGGTAGCCGCGATCGAGGTAATAGGAGCGAAGGGTCTCGAGGTCGCCGGAGAGTTTCTGCTTCGAGTACTGATCGTTCTTCGTATACCACGTCAGCCAGCCGGGGGTGCGCAATACCATCAGATCGAGCAAGTCCGATTCCTTGACGGCGCTGGCGCCGATGATGTTGATCTGCCTGATCTTCGCGATCTCGCCTTCATCGACGGCGAAATTCACGCCGACGCGATTGCGTTCCAGTGGCGTGATGGTCGTCGTCAATTGGACCGCATAATGTCCCTGTGCAAGATACTGGCGCTTGAGTTCCTGTTCCGCCCGTTCGACCATGGCGCGGTCGAAAATGCGCGACTCGGCGAGACCGACTTCGCGCAGCGACTTCTTCAGGTCTTCCGGCTTGAAGGCCTTGAGGCCGGTGAATTCGAGCGAGGCGATTGCCGGGCGCTCTTCCAGCACCACCACCAGCACCTGCCCGTCGATCTCGAGGCGCACATCCTTGAAGAAGCCGGTGGCGAACAATGCCTTGATCGCCGCCGCGGCCTTCTCGTCGTTCATGGTGTCGCCCACCTTGACCGGCAGGTACGAGAACACGGTGCCCGCCTCGGTACGCTGAATGCCCTCGACCCGAATGTCGTTGATCTGAAACGCATCGAACGCGAACGCGGAATGGGCCAGCAGGGAAGAGATCAGACCGGCAAGCAGATTTTTAGCTACGGCCGCTCCGCTTAACGCCGATGTCCGCGAGGGATACCGTCCCGGCCTCTCGCCGGAACATAAAGTCGGCATTAGCCTGCGCTGAAACTTCGTTTTCTTCATTTGTTTTGGACGAAAATTAGCCGGAAACAAGACGGTTGATATCGTTGTAGAAGGCAAAAGCCATCAGCAGCCCCAGCAAGGCAAAACCGATCTGTTGGCCGATTTCCAGAGCCCGTTCTGACACCGGGCCACCCTTGAGAAACTCGACGAGATAATACATCAAATGCCCCCCGTCCAGAACAGGCACGGGCAGCAGGTTCAGCACTCCGAGACTGATGCTGATCAGGGCGAGAAAACGCAGGTAGTAGCTGAGGCCAAGCCGCGCCGACTGCCCCGCATAATCAGCGATGGTCACCGGCCCGGAGAGGTTCTTCCAGGACAACTCCCCGGTGAGCATGCGGCCCATCATGCGCAGGCTCAGGATCGAGGTATCCCAAGTCTGCGTCAGTGCCCGGGTGGCAGATTCGAGCGGGCCATAACTTACCACCGTGGTCATCTCGAAGGCCTCGCCCTGGCCTTCCCTTGCCATCAGGCCCAGGCGTCCGACCTTCTGCCCGCCCTCCTCCGACAAGCGCGGGCTGGCAGCCAGAGAGATTCGTCGACCCTCACGCTCGATGTCGAACTTCAACTGGCGTCCTACCGCGGCACGCGCAACAGCCGCCAATTCGGCCCAGTCGACAATCGCCTTGCCGTCGATCGACAGCACCCGGTCGCCGTCGCGAAATCCTGCCAGGTCGGCTGGCGAATCAGGCAGCACGCGGCCGACCACGGCCGGCAAGCGTGGCCGGTAAAGCACCAGCCCGAGGGCGCGCAAGGGATCCTTTTCGAGCTCTTCCAGATCGAAGCGATCGCTGGCGAGGCGGTAAACCCCGGTCTCCCGCTGCGGGCTGATCACTTCCAGTTGCACGGATTCCTTTTCGAGGGCCCGCCGCATGACTTCCCAGCGCAGTTGCTGCCAGGTGTCGATGGCCTGGCCATTCACCGCGCGCACCGTCACGCCCTCGCTGATGCCCGCCATCGCCGCCGGAGTTCCGACAGGTGGCGGTCCGAGACGGGGCTTGAGTTCCGTCACGCCGTGCATGAACAGCAACCAGTACAGCACGATTGCCAGCAGAAAGTTGGCCGTTGGTCCGGCTGCAACGATAACCGCCCGGCGGCCCACAGATTGACGATTGAAGGCGCGCGGCAATTCCTCCGGCATGACCTCGCCTTCGCGTTCGTCCAGCATCTTGACGTAGCCGCCCAGGGGAAATACCGAGACCGCCCACTCGGTGCCGTCGCGTCCGTGGCGCCTCATCCAGATCACCTTGCCGAAGCCGAAGGCGAAACGCAGCACCTTGACGTTGCATGCCCGCGCCGCGAGATAGTGGCCCATTTCATGCACCACCACCAGTACCGCCAGTGCCAGCAGGAAGGCCCCCGCATACCAAGCCAGCGATTCAGGATTCATGCGGACTTTGCCGGCCGGCGCGCGAGCAGCTTGAGTGCGGCTTCCCGCCCCTGACGATCGGCTTCCAGCACCGCAGCCAGGTCTGGCACGGCGGCCTGGGGCACGACGTCCAGCGTTGCCGCAATGAGTTCGGCAATGCCGAGGAAAGGCAGGCGACGGTCGAGAAATGCTTCCACTGCCACTTCGTTGGCGGCATTGAGCACCGCCGCCGCGTTGCCCTCGGTACGCAAGGCGCGGTAGGCCAGATCGAGACAGGGAAAGCGCGCCAGATCCGGGCGCTCGAAGTTGAGCTGCGCCACACTGAACAGATCCAGCGGGGCGACGCCGGAATCGATCCGCTCGGGCCAGGCCAAGGCGTGGGCGATCGGCGTGCGCATGTCGGGATTGCCCAGTTGGGCCAGCACGGACCCGTCCTCGTAATCGACCAGCGAATGGATCACGCTCTGCGGGTGGATCACGACCTCAATCCTGTCTGCCGGCGCGTTGAACAGCCAATGCGCCTCGATCACTTCGAGGCCCTTGTTCATCATGGTCGCCGAATCGACGGAAATCTTCCTGCCCATCGACCAGTTCGGGTGCGCCACCGCCTGCTCGGGTGTCACCCCGCTCAGCACGTCGAGCGGCGTGGTGCGAAACGGCCCGCCCGAGGCGGTCAGCAGAATGCGCCTGACCCCGCCCCGCGCCATGTCGCCCGCATAGTTGTGCGGCATCGACTGGAAGATCGCGTTGTGTTCGCTGTCGATCGGCAGCAGCAGGGCGCCGGCACGCCGCGCCTCGGCCATGAATACCGCGCCGGCCATGACCAGCGCTTCCTTGTTGGCCAGCAGCACGCGCTTGCCGGCACGCGCGGCGGCCAGCGTCGGCGGCAGCCCGGCGGCACCGACGATGGCGGCCATCACGGCATCGACCTCGGGCAAGCTTGCCACCTGCATCAGCGCTTCTGCGCCGTGCAGCACCTCGGTGCGCAAGCCAGCGTCCTTGAGCAGGAGCGCAAGGCGCTGCGCATCCGCGGCACTGCCCATCACCGCATACGTGGGACGCAACAAGCGGCACTGGGCGGCGAGTACATCCACCTGCCGGTGACCGGTCAGCGCCACCACCTCGAAGCGATCAGGATGCCGCGCCACCACGTCGAGCGTGCTGACGCCGATCGATCCGGTGGCGCCGAGAATGGTCAGCTTCATCGCTGGACGAAATACAGGATCAGCGCCGCCAGGGGCAGGGTCGAGGTCAGCGCGTCGATGCGATCGAGCACGCCGCCGTGGCCCGGCAGCAGATTGCTGCTGTCCTTGATTCCGGCCTGGCGCTTCAACAGCGATTCGAACAGGTCGCCCATGACGCTCACCGCCGTGAGCAGGATCAGCAGCAGAACGAGCAGCGGCACCGGAAGCGGCAGCGTGTCCTTCAGGGGCGAGAACCTCAGCACGATGCCGCCGTAGATCAGCACACCGACCATCGCTCCGGCCACACCCTCCCAGGTCTTGCCCGGACTGATGGTCGGCGCGAGCTTGTGCTTGCCGTGTTTACCATACGTCCGGCCGGCGAAATACGCGGAAATATCGGCGACCCAGACCAGCGCCATGGTGGCCAGCATCAGCCAGGTACTCACCGCGTTCAAGGCGACCATCGCGGCCCAGGTCGGCAGAATCACCAGGGCGCCGAGCAGGTAGCCAAAGAAGTCGTTGCCGGTCAGCGTCCATTTGAAGCGGAACCACAGCGGCACGACCAGAATCCAGAACGCCACCGACACGCCGAGCAAGACGGGAACGAGTTGCGGCGCCGCCACCGTCAGCTGCCAGCAGAACAACAGCAGCACGAATCCGTACATCACGCGCGCCGGATGGTCCTGCTTCATCAAGCCGCCCCACTCCCACGCCGCGAGCGCAGCGATGGCGGCAAACGTGAGCAGCGCCGCCAGCGGCGGCATGGCAAACAGAATCAGCGCGAGGCCGGCGACCAGCAGCAGCGCGGTGATGACCCGGGTCTTAAGCATCTTGGTCCGTGACCGGCGGCGCAAGAGTCGGCGCTCGCGGCACGGTGAGCGTCGGCTCGCCAAGCTGCTCACTGGTACGCCCGAAACGGCGCTCGCGCCGGCGATACGAAGTGATCGCTGCATCCAGCGCGGCATCGTCGAAATCCGGCCATAGGGTATCGGTGAAATGCAGTTCGCTGTAGGCCAGTTGCCAGAGCAGAAAGTTGCTGATGCGCTGTTCGCCGCCGGTGCGGATGAACAGGTCGGGCTCCGGCGCATAGGCCATCACCAGATGAGGTGCCAGATCCGCTTCGCCATAGCAGCCGGCTTTTTCAGGATGGGCCAGTGCAAGCTGGTTCATCGCCTGCAAGATGTCCCAACGGCCACCATAGTTCGCGGCGATGGTCAGCGTCAGGCGGAAATTGTTGGCCGTCTTGGCCTCGCCTTCGCGGATCAGGGCCACCAGGCGCGGCTCGAACGCGGAAAGATCGCCAACCACCTTGAGGCGCACGCCATTTGCATGCAGCTTGCCGATTTCGCCCTGCAGGGCATTGATGAAAAGCTTCATGAGGAAAGACACTTCCTCTGCGGGACGCCGCCAGTTTTCCGAAGAAAAGGCGAACAGGGTGAGGTATTCCACGCCGCGCGCGATGCAGGCCTTGACCATCGCCCGCACCGTTTCGACGCCGCGCTTGTGGCCCGCGACGCGCGGCATGAAGCGCTGCTTGGCCCAGCGCCCGTTGCCGTCCATGATGATGGCAATGTGGCGCGGAACATTGCCCACGTCGGGGATTGCCTGTGTCGAGCTGGTGAATTTTCCTGCCATGACACCCTCTCAGAACCTTCGATTTAACCCGGGCGCGACAACTGCGTTTCGCCGCGCATGCGACCCGAAATCAGATCGCCATCAGGTCCTTCTCTTTTTCCGCCAGCATCCGGTCGACTTCGGCGACGTAGCGGTCGGTAAGCCTTTGCATGTCGTCCAGGGCGCGGCGCTCGTCGTCCTCCGAGATTTCCTTTTTCTTCAGCGCTTCCTTGAGATGCGAGATCGCATCGCGGCGCAGATTGCGGATCGCCACCTTGGCGTCCTCGCCCTCGTGCTTGATCACCTTGATCAAGTCGCGGCGCCGCTCCTCGGTCAGGGCCGGCATCGGCACCCGGATCACTTCGCCCTGCGACGACGGATTGAGGCCCAGATCGGAATCGCGAATCGCCTTTTCGACCTTCGCCACCATGGGCTTTTCCCACGGCTGCACGCCGATGGTGCGGGCATCGATCAGCGTGACGTTGGCCACCTGCGTGATGGGTACCAGCGAACCGTAGTAATCCACCTGCACATGATCGAGGATGCCGGTATGTGCGCGTCCGGTACGCACCTTGCCGAGGTCTGCCCTCAGCGCCTCGAGGCTCTTTTGCATCTTCTGTTCAGAAGTCGTTTTCAGTTCGGGAATCATCCTGCCACTCCTAAAATCCTAGACGTGAACCAGTGTGCCTTCGTCCTCTCCCATCACCACGCGCTTCAGCGCGCCGGCCTTGAAGATCGAGAACACGTTGATCGGCAGCTTCTGGTCGCGACACAAGGCAAACGCCGTGGCGTCCATCACCGCCAGGTTGCGGCCGATCGCCTCATCGAAGCTGATGCGGGTGAAGCGTGCGGCCGACGGGTCCTTCTTCGGGTCCGCGGTGTAGATGCCGTCGACCTTGGTCGCCTTCAGCACGATTTCCGCGCCGATCTCCGAGCCGCGCAAGGCGGCGGCCGTGTCGGTGGTGAAGAACGGGTTGCCGGTGCCGGCACCGAAAATCACCACCTTGCCTTCTTCGAGGTAACGGATTGCCTTGCCGCGAATATAGGGCTCGACCACCTGTTCGATGTTCAGCGCCGACTGCACGCGGGCGTTGATCCCGGCCTGACGCATCGCGTCCGACAGGGCCATCGCATTCATCACCGTGGCCAGCATGCCCATGTAATCGGCCGTGGCGCGATCCATGCCTGTCGCCGTGCCGCCGACGCCGCGAAAGATGTTGCCGCCGCCGATGACGACGCCGAGCTCGACGCCGAGATCGGTGACTTCCTTGATTTCCGCCACGATCGTGCCGAGCATTGCCGGATTGATGCCGTAGGCATCGTCACCCATCAGCGCCTCGCCCGAAAGCTTGAGCAGGATGCGGCGGAATTTCGGGGCGGGCATCGTCGGCGGACGCCTACTTGTTGCCGGCGGCTGCGGCCGCTTGCGCAGCCACCTCGGCGGCGAAGTCATTCACCTTCTTTTCGATGCCTTCGCCGACGATGAACAGCGTGAAGCCGGCCACCGATGCGCCCCTGGCCTTCAGCAGTTGCTCGATGGTCTGCTTGCCGTCCTCGGCCTTGACGAACACCTGGCCGAGCAGCGTCACATCCTTGAGGTACTTCTGCACCGTGCCTTCGGCGATCTTCTCCAGCATCGCTTCCGGCTTGCCGGCTTCGCGCGCCTTTTCGATCGCGATGCGCCGTTCCATGTCCAGCAACTCCGCCGGCACGCCGGACGAGTCGAGCGACTTCGGCTTCGAGGCGGCGATGTGCATCGCCAGATCCTTCGCCAGTTGATCGTCACCACCAACCACATCGACCAGCACGCCGATCTTCGAACCGCCGTGGATGTAGGACGCCAGCTTGCCCTTCGCCGCAATGCGCACGAAGCGGCGGATGCTCATGTTCTCGCCGATCTTGCCGACCAGCGCGGCGCGGGTGGACTCGACCGTACCTGCGCCCATCGGCAGAGCCGAGAGAGCGGCGACGTCGGCCGGATTCTTCTCCGCCACCAGCCGCGCGCAGTCGGCGGCCAGCTTGAGGAACTCGTCGTTCTTGGCAACGAAGTCGGTCTCGCTGTTGATCTCGAAAATGCTGCCCAGCTTGCCGTCGGCGGCGATGTGAATCGCCACCACGCCTTCCGCCGCGACGCGGGTCGCCGCCTTGCTGGCCTTGTTGCCCAGCTTGACGCGGAGGATTTCCTCGGCTTTCGCCATGTCGCCGGCCGCTTCGGTCAGCGCCTTCTTGCATTCCATCATCGGCGCGTCGGTCTTCTCGCGCAGTTCCTTGACCATGCTTGCGGTAATTTCCGCCATTGCTCTGCTCCAAATTCAGTGAATCATTTGCCACGGCGGGCGCGGCGGCGCGGGCAGCTTGATGGCCCGCACCGCAGCGCCTCAGGCGCCGCGGCAGGTCGCTCTTACTCCGCTGCGTCCGAAACTTCGACGAACTCGTCGTCGCCGGCCAACTGCTGCACCACCTCGTTGATCGACTGGTTCTTGCCTTCGAGGATGGCATCGGCCACGCCGCGGGCATAGAGGCGGATCGCGCCGGAGGAGTCGTCATTGCCCGGGATCACGTAGCTGACGCCTTCGGGCGAATGGTTGGTATCGACCACGCCGATCACCGGAATGCCGAGCTTGCCGGCTTCGGTGATGGCAATCTTGTGATAGCCGACGTCGATGATGAAAATCGCATCGGGCAGGCCACCCATGTCCTTGATGCCGCCGATAGACTTGCGCAGCTTGTCCATCTCGCGCTGCAGGGTCAGGGTTTCCTTCTTCGACAGCTTCTCGAAGTTGCCTTCCGACATGGCCGTTTCTAGGTCCTTCAGGCGCTTGACGGACAGCTTCAGCGTCTTGAAGTTGGTCATCATGCCGCCCAGCCAGCGGTCATCGACATAAGGCATGCCGCAACGCTGGGCTTCCTCGGCGATGATTTCGCGCGCCTGGCGCTTGGTGCTGACGAACAAGACAGTGCCCTTCTTGGCCGCCATCTTTTTCACGAAAGCGATGGCTTCCTGATACTTGCTCAGGGTCTTTTCGAGGTTGATGATGTGGATCTTGTTGCGATGGCCGAAGATGTACGGGGCCATTTTGGGGTTCCAGAAACGGGTCTGGTGGCCGAAATGAACGCCGGCCTCCAGCATCTGGCGCATGGTAGTGCTCATATGACTATCTCCGATATGGGTTGAACCTCCGCCTGGCCGTGCTGCTTCCCCTGATACGGAAAGCCACCCTATCGGCGCCAAGCGTGTGGATTTTGCCCGGGACCACCCCGGACAAGCCCGCGATTATAGCGGCTAGAGCCGGTAGGCACAAGCTGCGAAAGCACTTGCGCCGGTAGGCACAAGCTGCGAAAGCACTTGCGCCGGCAGGCACAAGCTGCGGAAGCGGGTCTTGCCCTCCGACACAAGCCGCCCCGGGCTTTTCCGCAAAGAGACGCCTTCGCCCACCGAAAACCAAGCTAGACTATGCCAATCGACATACGGTGGCCGGTTCCGAAGGTTGCCGGTTCCCGCCGCCGTTCAAACTTGAGGATGTCCAATCCATGAGCCTTACTGCCGCGAATCGCCTCATTCCCGACGGCGGCGACATCGAGCGCCAATTTCGCAGCCATGCGCCGCTCGATCGCTTTGATCCGACGCGAACCAACGTCTCACCCGCGATCAGGAAAGCCATCAACGAAGTTTCGGCGATTGAAGCCATCGTCCTGACCGTGGATATCCGGCGCTCGTCCTGCGTGCTCAAGGAATCGATCGACATACCGCAGTACGCCAGGATCCTCGATGATTTCGTGGCCGAATTCCGTACCGTCCTGCACTACCACGGCGGCTGGTTCGACAAATTCACCGGCGATGGCTTCATCTGCTACTGGCTGGTGGAGAACCCGTTTACAGACCACATGGACACCGTGCTCGACTTCTGCTGTTCCGTGATGGACAACTTCCGCACCTATTATTACCCGGCCTTCGTCGCCAACATGCGCAACGAACCCGAGGGGATCGGGTTGTCCATCGGCGTGGACGCCGGCCCCTGCTACCTGACGCCGATCGTGGGCGACCTGACCATCATCGGCTCGCCGATCGTGGGCGCGGTGCGGATGTGCGAAGCCTGCCCGCCCTACCATCTGCTGCTCAACGCCTACCCCGGCAGCCGCCTGATGGAAGGGATGACGGCCTTCTGTGGCCATCTGTCGGAAGACCTTTCCTATCAGGTCGAGCGGAAATCGGTGGCGAGCAAGGAATACCCACAAGGGCAGCTTGCCTACTCCGTGGAGTTTTTCCGCAAGGCCCAGCGCCTGTTCTTCTGAAGCAGCGGCGACGCTTGCCCCGTCGCGCCGGAATCCGGCCATCAACGCCCGCCGCAGGCGGCGTGCAGGTAAAATGCAGGTTCCCAATCGAGTCCTGCATTCATGGCCATTTCAATAAAAACCGCCCAAGACATCGCCGCGATGCGGGTCGTCTGTCACCTCGCGGGCGAAGTCCTCGACTACATCGAGCCCTTCGTCAAACCGGGCGTCACCACCGCGGAACTCGACCGCATCTGTCATGACTACACGGTCAATGTTCAGGGCTGCATTCCGGCCCCGCTCGACTACGCGCCGCCGGGCTACGCGCCCTATCCCAAGTCGATCTGCGCATCGGTCAACCATCAAGTCTGTCACGGTGTCCCCAATGACCGCGCGCTGAAAAAAGGCGATATCGTCAATCTCGACATCACTAACATCAAGGACGGCTGGCACGGCGATACCAGCCGCACCTTCTGCGTCGGCGAGGCGTCGATCCTCGCCAAACGACTCGTGTCGATGACGCACGAATGCATGTGGGTAGGCATCGCGCAAGTCAGGCCGGGGGTACATCTCGGCGCGGTCGGCGCGGCGATCCAGAAGCATGCGGAAGGCGCGGGGTTTTCCGTGGTGCGCGAGTTCTGCGGCCACGGCATCGGGCGCAACTTCCATGAAGAACCGCAGGTACTCCACTACGGCAAGGCAACGGATGGCCCCTTGCTGGTGCCGGGCATGGTATTCACCATCGAACCGATGATCAATGCCGGCAAGGCGGCGATTTCGGAGCTGCCGGACGGCTGGACCATCGTCACCAAGGATCGCAGCCTTTCCGCACAGTTCGAGCACACCGTCTGCGTTACCGAAACCGGCGTCGAGGTGATGACCATGTCCGCCGGCGCACCACCCTGCCCGCCCCACATCCGGATCCATCCCTGAGCGGGCCGCTGAAGGTAGCAGCATGAGCGAACTGCGCAATCTGGCGACCGCCGCGCGGGAGCGCCTGAGCACCGGACAGCAGGCACTAACCGCTGCCTGGCGGGAAAAGAGGAATGGCCCGGCCCTGCTTGGCGGGCGCGCGGCCCTGGTGGACAGCGTGCTGCAGGAAGTCTGGACCGCGCTCGACATGCCCGGGAACTGCGCGCTGGCGGCGGTTGGCGGCTACGGGCGCGGCGAACTCTACCCCGGCTCCGATATTGACCTGCTGATCCTGTTGCCGGACGACGACAGCGCGGCCCATGAATCGAGTACGGCGCCGCAGCTCGAGCAACTGATCGGACTGCTGTGGGACATCGGCCTCGACATCGGCCACAGCGTGCGCAGCATCGGCCATTGCCTGGAACAGGCCGAACGCGACATCACGGTCAAGACCTCGCTGCTCGAGGCCCGCTACCTGGCCGGTGCGCGCGCGCTCTACGATGAATTCGAGCAGAGCTACAAGGCCGCGCTGGAACCTGCGATTTTCTTCAGGGCCAAGCAACTGGAACAGGCCGAACGCTACGCCAAATTCAACGACACGCCCTACAGCCTCGAACCCAACTGCAAGGAAAGTCCCGGCGGCCGCCGCGACCTGCAGGTGATCCAGTGGGTGGCGCGTGCGGCCGGCATCGGCGATGACTGGAAATCGCTGGCGCAGGCGAAGCTGATCACGACGCCCGAGGTGCGGCAGTTCGAACACACCGATGCGCTGCTGCGCGACCTGCGCATCGAGTTGCACCTGGTCGCCGGTCGCCGCGAGGACAGGCTGCTGTTCGATCACCAGGAGAAACTCGCCGCCGCCATGGGCATCGTGGCGACCGAGACCAAACGTGCTGCGGAAGTGCTGATGCAGCGCTACTACCAGAATGCCAAACTGGTCACGCAGCTCAATGCGCTGGTCATGCAGATCCTGGCCGACCGCCTGCTGCCGGCTCGATCGGGACCGCCGATCATCATCGATGCCGACTTCCAGATGGTGCGCGAGCATCTCGACGTGCGCGACGAAGACGTCTTCCAGCGCCATCCGCGCGCCATACTCGAATGCTTCCTGCTGCAAATGCAGCGCTCGGAGCTGAAGGGCATGACGCCGCGCACCCTGCGCGCCTTGTGGCGTGCACAGGGATGCATCGACGCCAAGTTCCGCCGCGACCCGGAAAACCGCGCGCTGTTTCTCAGCCTGTTCCAGCAGCAGCACCTGATCAGCCCGTTGCGGCGCATGAACCAGTACGACATCCTGGGCCGCTACCTGCCGGCTTTCGGCCACATCGTCGGCCAGATGCAGCACGACCTGTTCCATGTCTATACCGTCGACCAGCACATCCTGCAGGTGATGCGCAATCTGCGGCGCTTTGCCATGCCCGAGTTCGCCCACGAGTACCCGTTCTGCTCCCGACTGATGGCCGGTTTCGAGAAACGCTGGCTGCTGTACGTCGCCGCCCTGTTCCACGACATTGCCAAGGGTCGCGGCGGCGACCACTCCCAACTCGGCAAGAAGGACGCCGCGCGCTTTTGCCGCGACCACGGCATCACCGGTGACGATGCCGATCTGGTCGGCTTCCTCGTCGAACAGCACCTGACCATGTCACAGGTGGCGCAAAAACAGGATCTGGCCGATCCCGAAGTCATCCTCGCTTTTGCCGGCCGGGTTGGCACCGTGCGTCGCCTCACCGCGCTCTACCTGCTGACGGTGGCCGACATTCGCGGCACCAGCCCGAAGGTGTGGAATGCATGGAAGGGCAAGCTGCTCGAAGACCTGTTCCGCATGACCGCCGGCGTCCTCAAGGGCACCGCGGTGCTGCAGCTCTCCGGCGTTTCCGAACGGCAGGAAGAAGCGCGGCGCATCCTGCGCTACCACGGCCTGCGTCCGGACGTCGAACTCGAATTGTGGAGCCAGCTCGATACCGGCTATTTCATGCGCCACGCCGCCGAGGAAATCGCCTGGCATACGCGCACCCTCTACCATCGACCGGCGGGCCAGGAGCCGGTGGTGCGCGCGCGCCTCAACCCGATGGGCGAAGGTCTGCAGGTGATGGTCTATGTGCCTGACCAGGCCTTGCTGTTCGCCCGCCTCTGCGGATTTTTCGCGCGCCTCGGCTACAGCATCGTCGACGCCAAGATCCACACCACCCGCCACGGCTACGCGCTGGACAGCTTCGTGGTCTTCGCCTTCGACGCCACCCAGCCGTATCGCGACATGATCGGCCTGATCGAGCACGACATCACCGAACAGCTCAAGCAGCTGCCGCCGCTGCCGGCCCCTATCAGCGGGCGCCTGTCGCGGCAGGTGCGCCACTTCCCGGTGACGCCGGAAGTGGACATCCGCGCCGACGAGCGCGGCAGCCAGTATCTGATGTCGATCACCGCCGCCGACCGGCCGGGGCTCCTGTATGCCATCGCCCGCGTGCTGGGCCAGCACGGCATCACCCTGCACACCGCGAAGATCGCCACGCTCGGCGAACGCGTCGAGGACGTGTTCCTCATCAGCGGCAAGGAACTGGCGCAGACAGCCACACTGGTCAGGCTGGAACAGGACCTGCTGACCGTGCTGCAGGTTTGACCGCGGCCTGAACCGGCGCGCCGCTCACTCTTTGGCGACGTCGGCGGGTGTCACCCCGGTCTTCACCCAGGAACGCATGGCCAGCACGGTCTCGCGTTCGATGCCGGCAAAGCCGTGGGCGGTGCGGGCTTCGCAAGGCGCCCCGCTCGAAGGTCCGCCGCCGCGCACGGTCAGCAGCGGGCTGCGGCTGGTTTCCGCAAACTGCCGCGCGGACCGGTAGGGCGTAAACGCACAGGGGTCGGACTCGTGGTGTACCCAGAGCAGGCGCGGCGCCAGTCCATCCCAGCCGACACCGGACAGACCCGGCCCGTTGTGGCCGCTGATGAACAATGAGGCGGTCAGTATCAGTCGCTGCGCCAGCCCCGGATTCATGCGCGCGACATGGAAGGCACTGACCGTGCCTTCGCTGGTGCCGACCAGCGTCCAGTCGGTCACCGAATAGCGGCGTCCGGCGTCCGCCAGGAGTGCTGCGACATCCGCGCCATAGCGCGGATCCTGGCGAAACTGCTGACTGAAGCTGGCCCATTGGTCGGAAGGCGCGTCGATCGAGATGACCAACGTTTCCTCGTCCAGCCAGTGGCGGCGCGAACGAATGAGGAAGTTGCCGCCCAGGTCGAATCGGGGCTGCCCGGCTTCCTCGCGCAGCTTCATGATCGAGGGATAACCGGGAAACAGGGCGATGCCATATTTGAAATTCTTCGCCTGCGGGCTGTGCGTCACCAGTCCGGAAATGCTGTAGTCCTTAAGGGGAACGGTCAGCACACTGTTCACCTGCTGGCTGTTCGGGTCTTCGGACGCTGCTCCGCCGGCCTGGGCAACAGCCGGTGGCAGGAACGCGATCAGGATCGCGGCGAGGATCGATGCCAGACAACCAGCGTCACGAACGTCCATCAATGCTCCTGCGATGCCGCTGCGGGTTTGCCGCCTGCCTAGCTGTCCTTGCCGAAGAAGCCCGCGACCGAGCGGGTGAGCCAGTCGCCCTTCTGCCGGTCGCTGCCCATGCGGTCGATGCCGCCCCTCACCTCCGGCACATAGGCCATGTCGTCGCGCTTGATGTGGTGCACCAGCCAGGTACTGAGCATGCTGTGCAGTTGTTTGGCGACATCTTCTCTCGCCTTGTACTTTTCCTGGTACCTCCCCAGGCGCTTGGCGAAGTTCTCATGGGTGGCCTTGTGCTCCACTGCAAGCTTGTACCCTGCCTGCTCCTGCAGATGCTCCTCGAAGGCGAAGTGCGACAGGCAGTAATCCCCCAGTTCGTCCAGCACCAGCCCGACAGAGT
The DNA here is from genome assembly GCA_026399435.1 of Rhodocyclales bacterium. Lineage (GTDB taxonomy): Bacteria > Pseudomonadota > Gammaproteobacteria > Burkholderiales > Rhodocyclaceae > Sulfuritalea. Next base: position 3,095 of record JAPLQX010000019.1, on the reverse strand, counting down.
GCCTGTCCAAATGGTTGATTGCTTCCTCCAGCCGGTTGATGTAATCGACAATTCGCATGTGCTGATTGTCGATCACCTCAATTCCCGTTTCGAGGTCACTTGTCCATGCCATTGCCATGCTCTGTCTTCCGGAAATTGTGAGTTTTTCGCCGTGCCCAACGCGGCGACAGGGAACCTACTTCATGCGCTTATTCTGCAATAAGGCCATTGGAACAACAACCCTGCGAGCAGAAGTTGTTCCCGGGAGCGGCCCGCCGGCGCGAATCAGCCCTGGATTTCCCTGGGCAACTGATATTTGAGGCATTCGCCGAGACCGGCGATGCTCAGTTCGGAATCGGACCGCGGCTTCAGCCTGACCGCCAGCGCATCCCCGTCGCCACTGGTCTCCATGCCGGCGATCTTCATGCACTCGCCCGAGGGGCAGGCCCACGCGCTTTGCCGGCAACGGCCCATGGCGGCGATAACCGCCTCAGCCTGGCTACCCAGTTTCTCGAAACGGATGACGACTTCATTGCCCTGCTTCTCGATGTGATATTTCATGGCACCTCCTCCGCACCCCGGGAGCAAAGATTCTACGCCGGGCTTCGCAAAGCTGAATCCCTAGGCTGAAATTGCGATGCCGTGGTTCGGATCGCTGGTCAATATCTCGAATGCGGCACGGCTTTTCGTTTCCAGAATCTCGGTGCTGCCGGTCCGCTTGTCGCGGAACTGAAGTCTGCACGCCGCGATCTTGCTGTTGAGGCAGTGCTTCACCCCTCCCGGCGGGTTGCGATACTCGAGGCCGACAAACGCCTGGCGCGGCGCCGATATCACGCCCTCGATGACGACCTCGGCCGTCTCCGATTTGAATTCCCAGTGGAAGTAGCCGAATGAGCCACGCGCCCGGAGCCCCTGCACCAACCCGGTGAGCGCGTAGTCCCTGTTCCCGTGGCGCAGCACCAGCGGGGTCAGCGGCGGCGTCCAGAATGGGCCGATGCGCAACTTCGCCGTTGCCACCTCGAGAAAACTCTCCGGGTGCGTATCGAAACCCGCCACCTGGCCCCATGCGTACAGATCGGTGTGGCGGCTGCCCCAATTGTGGTTCTGGCTTCCCACCCAGCCCGTGACATCGATCGCTTCGCTATTGACCGACAAGCCACCGCTGAAGCGCGCCAGCGGCAGACTCACCAGGCTTTTCGCCGCGGGAAAACCGCCCTGGTACAAGTTGAAAGGCAGCAGCAGGATGGGCGCGGACTCGCCCTCGAATGCCAGGTCCCAGGCCAATGCCTGTCCCCTGCTCTCGACGGCCCCCTGCAGGCGGTGCGGGCCGAGCGTCGCCGCACCGACCCGGACCCCGAATGCCGCCGTATCGAACAGGCAGCCCGCCAATGGATATTCCTGCTTGGCGACCACATGCCGATTGGTTTCGCCATCGAAGAAAACCGCCCAGAGCTCGCCGACCGCATTGCCGGGAAAATCCCGTGGACTGAAAAACGTGTAGCGGATCCAGAATGCCAGGGGACGGGTCGGATGATTGGCCCGCAAGAAGAAACTCTCGTAATGCCCCGCGGCCTGACCATGGAAGCGGGCGTGATTGACTTGCTGATGGAAGGCCTCAATCTCGTCTTGCATGACAGGTCAGCGGTTTGCTTGCTCCAGTGCCGATGGAATCTAGCCCTTGTCGTGTTCGGAACGCTTCATCAGCATCGAAACGCCAACGATGATGAGAATGACGGGCCACCACTCCGCAATCAGGGGACCCAGGCTCGGTATCCAGCCGAATTTCGACAAAAGAAAGTATGTGCCCAGGCCGATCAGGATATAGGCACCAAGATTGGAGCGGGATCGCATTTTGATTTCCTTAGTAGGTACAGTGATTGGGGATTGGGTTCGGTTTGGTATTCACGGCATGGGTCGATCCCAGGAGTCGACGCTGGCGCATTCAATTCGCACTTTATTCAAGGCGCCCGCGCTGGAAACAAGCTGCCTCCATGGCTTTCAGAGCATAAGTTGCCGGATGGAGCCGCACACGGAGAGGAGTTGCGGGCCTCCCATGCGCCCGATGATCTTGCGGATGACAGACGCCATGACTTGCTGCACCCCTGCCAACCCAAGGTTCGCCGACTGTTCTGCGATGAACCCCGCCTTGGCCAACTTGAGTGGCTTCATGAAGTAGTAGTCCATTCCGCTGCTCGTCAGCTCCACCACGACATTCGCGAGGGCGTCGCGGTGTGCCGTGGGATCCTCCGCCTGTTCGAGGGTACTGAGCAGAGACAGTGTCGTCTTGCGCAGCGCGTCGGAGTGATAGAAGCGAATGAAGGGCTTGGAGCGTGGCGTAGCCCGAGCCGGCGGCGCATTCGAGTTCGGCTTGGCCTTCGTGGGAGATTCGGGCTTGGGTTTGGTAGGCATGCTTGTCATGATACAGCGTGGCTCGGGGAGCCCTGGAGAACAGCTTCAACCGAACAGGCAGAACTCCGCAAGATGGAAATTGGTGCGGCCAATCGTCGCACTCAGCCGCGCCCGCATGCGGACGTCGGCTGCAGCACAGTGTTGGGCTGCAGCGGACGATGCCCAACTTCCTCACATCGTTTGTCGCAGCAGCTCAATTGCGAATGTGACAAACGCGATCCAGGCGACCGTAAACAATACGGTACGAGCCCTGAAAAGACTGAATCCGGTGATGTGTACCACGGCATGCGCCACGCGCGCATAGAAATAGACGGCAGCGGAAATCGCGGTAACGGCAGTTGACACCCCGACTGCATGAGCGATCAGCACAACCGGCGCGAAAGTCGCGAAGTTTTCGACGGCGTTGATCTGCGCGCGGTTGGCGCGATTGACCCAGGCAGGGAGGGGTGATGTTGGCGCGACCTTGTAGTCGGAAGGTTTAAGGGGGCCGCGAGACAATACGTAGCCTACGACGACTGGAATCCAGAGCACTCCGGTGAGAATGGCGGTAAATAACAGATAGAAGAGTTCGGTTGTCATCTTTGCCTCCATGTGTTTATCGATCGGTTGCTGCAAGTTTCAGAGTTTCGACTGCGGCCCGACGTTGAAGTTCAGGGGCGCGGAGCGGCGTTATCGCGCAGCGTCCCCTGCAACACCGGGTTAGCGCA
>JAPLQX010000052.1 GCA_026399435.1 Rhodocyclales bacterium | reverse complement strand
GCGGCAACGGCATCTCCGACGAATTCGGCGTGATCCGCCATGTGGTCAATCTGGAAGTGGTCAATACCTACGAAGGCACGCACGACATCCATGCGCTGATCCTCGGTCGGGCACAGACGGGGATACAGGCGTTCAGCTGATGGCGGCCACATTGGAGACATGCAAGTGAATCGCACCGTACTCAAGGGAAAGCTCCACCGCGTGACGACGACCCACTCCGAATTGCACTACGAAGGGTCCTGCGCCATCGACGAAAATCTTCTGCTCGCGGCCGACATCCGCGAGTACGAGCAGATCGACATCTACAACGTCAACAACGGCGAGCGCTTCACCACCTACGCCATCCGCGCCGCGCGCGGCTCGGGCATCATTTCGGTCAATGGCGCCGCGGCGCGCAAGGCGGCGCCCGGCGATCTGCTGATCATCGCAAGCTACGGCACCCTGAATGAAGTCGAACTGGAGCGTTTCGAGCCGCGCCTCGTCTATGTCGATGCGCGCAACCGGATCATCAGCGAGCGCGCTGCGATTCCCTGCCAGATGGCTGCCTGAATCGCGCTGCGGCGCGGCCCGAGCCGTTTTTCTCCTCCGCTTTGAATCATCGAACGTTATGCCCCGGCTTGCCGGGGCATATTTTTTTTGGAAATGCCGCGCGGGATTTGCGGTGCCTGCAATCGGCCGGAAGCCGCCCTAGCCACCTCTTATCCATAGCAGCCGTTGATCCGGCACCATTGCTCGGAAGCAACCATTGGCATAGGGGCTGTCCGCAAATTTTTTTTAACGTCGGCACGGCTGCGCTATCGGTCGATAGTCGAGTTCCCTTGGCGATGCCTGACATCGGACAGCAAACGCCCGAGTTCCTTTTTGACCACGCCGTAGCATTCGCAGGTGCGGGTTTCCAGTCCGGATCGATCAAGCACCGAAATGTGGCCGCGGCGGTAACTGATAATGCCGGCGCGCTGCAAGTTTCCCGCCGCTTCGGTGATGCCTTCGCGGCGCACGCCGAGCATGCTGGCGACCAGTTCCTGCGTCATGACCAGTTCGTTTGAAGCTTGTCGATCCAGGGTCAGCAACAGCCAGCGGCAGAGCTGCTGCTCCACGGAATGGTGCCGATTGCAGGCGGCAGTCTGCGCCGTTTGGGTAATCAGCGCCTGGGTGTAGCGCAGCAGCAGGCGCTGCAACGAACCGGCGCGGTTGAATTCCTGCATCAGCAAGCGGCGCTCCAGCCGATAAGCGTGGCCCGTGGTCTGCACCACGGCTGAACTTGACGTGGTGTTGCCGCCCATGAACAGTGAAATTCCGACGACACCTTCGTTGCCGACCCCTGCGGTTTCGGCCGATGCGCCGGACTCCATGACATAGTGCAGCGAAACGATCGCGGTGGTGGGGAAATAGGCGTGCTGCAATTGCCCGCCGGGTTCATACAACATTTTTCCCAGCGGCAGCGGCGCCAGTTCCAGGTGCGCGGCCAGGGGTTCGAACTCCACCGTGGGCAGGGCGGCGAGCAGATGGTTCTGTTTCGGACTGGAGATCGAAGCAACCGCCATGTTCTAGTTCTTTACAGTGAGTTCCACGCCGATGCCGCGGTAGCCGATATATTGGGCCGACTGGTCGAACATCGGCTCGCCGCTTACCCGAAATTGTTGCCGCGAGCCGTTGGGATTGGCGCGGCTGAAGACGAAATCGATGAAGGGTTGGCGGGCCGCAATGCTTTCCTGCAGCAGTGTTCGCTCAGACTCGTTCCAGCCCGCCTCCCGAACGTCGCCGGCTTCGCCGTCCAGGGCGCCGACGCGAATGCCGAGCATTTCCAGCACCGGCCCGGAGACCTTGGTGAAGTTGCCGTTTGCGTCCTGCTCCCAGTACCAGTCGGAGGCCAGTTCGGTCAGGGCGCGAAAGCGGGCTTCGCTTTCGCGCAGTTCCGCGGTGCGATCCCGAACCATCTGCTCCAGCATCTTGTTGAACTCTGTCAGCTTCCGGTACAGCAAGCGCACTTCGAGCATGTTGCGGATGCGCAGCTTGACTTCCATAAGGTCAAACGGTTTGCTGATGAAATCCCTCGCGCCCGCCTGCAAGGCGCGCAACTTGTGGCCGGGCTGTGCGGTGACGACGAGTACCGGCAGATAGGGCTCGGCATCGTTGGCCTTGAGACCTTCCATGACCTGGAATCCATCCATGCCGGGCATCTGCAGGTCGAGCAGGATCAGGTCATAGGTGTGCTTCCGATGCAGCGCGCAGACCTCCTCCGGGTCCATGGTGGAGGCAACACGGGTGTAACCGCCTTCGTGCAGCATTTGCGTCAGGAGGCCTACATTCGCCTCCTGATCGTCGACGATCAGGATGCTGGCGTCGAGAATCTCGGATTCATTCAGCATGACGCCGGATCCGGTGTGGCGGCCTGGTCCGACACTTTCAGTGCGGCGTCGAGTGTATCCATGAACTGATTGACCTTTATCGGTTTGGTGAGATAGTCGAAGAATCCGGCCTGAAGCGCCTTCTCGATATCATGCGGCACCGCGTTGGCGCTGAGCGCGATGATCGGAATATGCGCCGTTGTCAAATCTGCGCGCAGGATTTTCATGGCTTCGAGACCGCTGATGCCCGGCAGGTTGATGTCCATCAAAATCGCTGCCGGCTGATAGACGCGGGCAAACTCGATGCCGAGATTGCCATCCGCCGCGGAAAGCAGCCGCAGGTCCGGCCGCCGCGCAATCAGCTGTTCGACCAGTTCGAGATTGGCGGGATTGTCTTCCACGTAGAGTACGGTGCGGCGCGGCTCACCATTCGATACCCGTGGCTGCGACAGCGCCGCATGCTCAGCCTCCCGGATTTCAAGCAATGGCGCGGCGGTCAGGCTCAACTCGAACCAGAACACGCTGCCCGCCCCGGCGGTACTATCCGCCCCGATGCTACCGCCCATCAGTTCAACCAGTCGCTTGGTCACTACCAGGCCGATACCGGTACCTTCCTCGGCGCCGCTTTCCTTGCCGAGACGATTGAAGGGCTGAAAAAGCTGGAGCACCTGTTCCGTAGTCAAACCCTTGCCGGTGTCCCGCACATTGATGCGGATCGAACCCGGAGGAATCGCCTGGTACTCCACCGTTACCGAGCCTTCCGGCTTGTTGTACTTGATGGCATTGGACAGCAGATTGATCAGAACCTGCTTGACCCGGGTGCGGTCGGCGCTGACAAAGTAGGGAAGCTCGAAATGTGGATAGGTCATGACGATGCCGCGCTTTTGTGCCAGCGGGTCAACCATGGCCCGGCACTCGAGCATGACCTCGGCCAGCGAAACCGGTTCATGCGATAGCGTTGCCCTGCCCGACTCGATCAGCGCTAGGTCGAGGATCTCATTGATCAGTTCCAGCAGATACCAGCCGGCCTTGAGAATCTGCTCAAGGTTGCGCTGCTGGGCTGGCGTTGGCGTCGGCGTGCCGGATTCAAGAAGCTGCGTGAAACCTAGAATTGCATTGAGCGGAGTACGCAATTCATGGCTCATTCCGGACAGGAAATCTGATTTCGCGAGATTGGCCTTTTCCGCCAGTGACTTCGCTATCTCCAACTCGGCATTTCGATCCAGCAGGGCCTGAGCTAGCTGTTCCCGCTCGGCTTCGATCCGCTTGCGAGCGGTGATGTCGCGGGCGGCGGCGAACACGCCAAGCACCTTGCCCTGCACATCCTTGTAGACCGATGCGTTGTAGAGAACGTCGGTGAGATGGCCGTCCTGGTGCCGGATGGTGAGCGGGTAGTCGGTGACGAACCCTTTGGCGAACACCTGCTGGTAGCCCTCGCGGGCTTTCTCGGGCTCGGTGAAGTAGTTGGAGAAGTCGGTGCCGATGAGCTTCTCGCGTGGCACACCGGTCACCTTGATCAAACCCGCGTTGACGTCGGTGATCGTGCCTTCGGGACTGATGGTGACCAGCGGGTCCAGGCTGGCTTCGATGAGGCTCCGCGCATGCAGCGACGCGGTGCGCAGCTTGTCGTCGGCCAGCTTGCGCGCCGTGTTGTCGGTGCCGATCAGCAGGTAGCCGATGATGGCGTTCTGTGCGTCGCGCAGGGCGGTGACCGAGACGACGGCCGGAAAGCGGCTGCCGTCCTTGCGGATATAGGTCAGCTCATAGATGTCCTCGATGCCGCGCGAGGCCTTGAACACCAATGCTTCGAAGCCCGGTTTGATCGCTGTATCGAGTTCGACGCTAAGCGCCTCGGCCCGGGCGATGATTTCCTGCGGATCGGAGATGTCGGCCGGCGTGATCTTGTTCATCACGTCGGCGGCCGCATAACCCAGCATGCGTTCGGCGCCAACGTTGAAAATCTGGATCACGCCCTTGGCGTCCGTGGCAATGCTGGAAAAGTTGGCACTGTTGAAAATGGCGCTCTGTAGGGCGCCGGCCTTGATCAAGGCTTCTTCGGCCAGCTTGCGGGCGGTGTTATCGGTGCCGATCAACAGGTAGCCGATGATGACTTTTTCAGCATCACGCAGCGCGGTGACCGACACTACCGCCGGAAAGCGAGTGCCGTCCTTGCGGATATAAGTCAGTTCGTAGATGTCTTCGATGCCGCGAGATGCCTTGAACACCAAAGCATCAAAGCCGGGCGTGATCGAAGTGTTGAGTTCGACGCTCAAGGCCGCGGCGCGCGCGACTATTTCCTGCGGGTCGGAAATATCGGCCGGCGTGATCTGGTTGAGGACGTCGGCCGCCGCGTAGCCCAGCATGCGTTCGGCGCCGACATTGAAAATCTGGATCACGCCCTTGGCGTCGGTGGCAATACAGGAGAAATTGGCGCTGTTGAAAATCGCGTTCTGCAGGGCTCCGGTCATGAGCAATGCCTCCTGGCGCTTCAATTCGGCAATGCCGCTCTCCTTGGCGGGATTGCCGCCGGGGATGAGGGTGTTACGCGCTTCAGACATGGTTTATTTCCGCAAAATCATACATGGATCCGGAGGCTTGTCGGGACTGCGACAGAGAAGAAACTCTCTCACTCCTGATCAGACTTGCGACCATCGAGAAGCACGCACTGACCATGGTGCGCTTATTTGCCGCTCTCGGGGGACTGTCTCAAGAATCAGGATGCGCCAATCAATGGCCGGGCCCGTCAGAGGATCCTGCGCCCCGAGATGATTCTGACCAAGACCATAACGACGGCGACGACGATAAGAATGTGGATGAATCCGCCCATGGTGGTTGAAGTCACCAAACCGAGGGCCCACAGGACGAGGAGGATTACGGCGATTGTGTAAAGCATGGGATGACCTCTTTGCGTTTGGATGGATTCGGAATGCCTTGACCGTTGCTTTAGACGGCTTGCGCTGTTCGGGTCTGATAGAAGATCCGGACCTGTCGTGCATGGACGTCTCAATGCAGTGTCCGCCCGCAGCTTCCGTCCGTCCGTGCGCTGCCACACACAGCGAATATTCGCGAAACGGTAATTGAGGACCTGGGCAAGTGGATTGCGCGGCGCTGCGGTTGGTTCCGTGTTCACCTTATGCGCGGCAACGCACCGAACAGGCTGCAGAAATCGCCGAATCTGGCCGTGGTGCCCGACCAGGCTGAAATCGCACCGGCCTGTCGAATCCGGCACCAGGCCTTAGGAGGCGTCCATGAAAACCCAAGAAGTTCGAAACCCGTTGTTGAAGCTGCAAATGGGTGGCATCGCGGTGGTTCTCCTTTCATTTGGCGCTGTGGCCGCCTTGATGGCCGTGATGCCAAGCGTTGCCGCCGTATCGCCAGCGCCGACTTTTGCCCGTGCCCTGTCGGTGAACGAACCAGAGCCACCCTTTCGTGACAGGTGTGAGCAATGCGCCGTCGTCACGTTTATCCGCGAGATCGAGCCGCTCGAGCATGGAATCCAGCCCGGTGTCGGAAGCAGAACGACGAAGGACCTTCGAAATGCGATGGCAGAGGAAAGCGCGCGGCGCTACGAAATCACCATCCGCATGCGGGATGGATCGACTCACGTGATCGAGCAGGCACGACCGGCCAATTGGCGAGTGAATGAACGCCTGATACTCATCGGCGGTGCCGATGCCCGGAACGAGTCCTGAGCGATCCCGGCTATTGCCAGCGAGGCGCTCGTTTGAATGTCGCGCCGGCTCTTCCACCCGGTGTTGTGCGCTTTCGGTCGCAATGCGTGGTGCTGCGCTGTGTCCCCTTGGGTGCGCTGATATTTCCGGCACCGTCCCGCTACAGGAGTCAGAAATGAGCATGGAACGCATCGAATGCATGTGTCGGCAGTTTGCCGGATGGATGAAGCAGGCTTGGGGCGAGCGCATTGACGATCCACTACGGGCCGCGGCCGGACGGCGCGACCGGATCATCGGAAGATTGCAGCGGGAAAGCGGAATCGAGCGCGAGCAATCGGCAAGACAGTTGAAAGAATTCCGGCAGCTGAACCGTAACTGGAATCACTAGGGTGTGTTGTCAATCAAGCCAGCCAGACGCAAGGACTTGCGGATGAATTATCGACAGGAAGGACGTGGCGAGTTTGTCGTAGCGCGTGGCGATGCGTCTGAATTGCTTGGTGCCACCGAAGAAACGCTCGATCAAATTGCGATCTTTGTAGAGGTGCCGATCGAATGAACGTGGACAGCGCCGGTTGGAACATGGCGGGATCACGGCCTGAATGCCTTGTGCCGTAATCTCCGCGACGAAGGCATCCGAGCCGTACCCCTTGTCAGCAACGATGAAGCCTGCGCGCTAATCCTTGATCAGCGCCGTGGCCGGCTCGATATCGGCGACCTGTCCGTTCGAGAGAATGATGCGCAACGAGTTCCCGGAATGTCGACCGCCGTAGGCAGTTTGGTCGTCAGTCCACCCCGCGAGCGCCCAATTTCCTGACCACCCGCTTTTTTGGGCGCCGGAGGAATGCTGGTGGGCACGAACAATGGTGGAGTCGAGGAACAGATGCTCCATGGCGGCATCGTCGCGCATCGCTGCGGCCATACACTCACAGACACCCGACCTAATTATTCGGGCTTGTTTGCATATGACATCTGGTATATCGGAAATCATTTGATTGAGAGCAGACCTTAGTCGCCCAGCAACTCGGCGACCGGCGAAAAATGCTCTACGTGCTGCGCCACGACTTTCACGATCACGATGATAGGAACGCTCAGCAGCATGCCCCAGACGCCCCACAGCCAGGCCAGAAACAACAGCGAGACGAACACAGCTGCCGTGCTCATCCTGGCTTCTTCCCGTCATCCAGATCGCCACGAAGTGGCTGACCACCGTGGCGATCACCAACGACGTACCGCCCACCAGAAACATCATCGAAAAGCTGTCGAACTGCATGAATGCGGCCATGCCGATGACCACCGCCGTGGCCACCGAACCCAGGTAGGGAATCAGGTGGAGCAAGCCTGTGGCCACGGCCCAGGCGCCGGCGTTTTCGAGGCCGAACCCGCTCAGCGCGATCCAGGTCAGCAGCGCTACCAGTAGGTTGGTGACCAGCAACATGAACATGTAGCCCTGAATCGACTCATTGATGTCATCAAGGATGCGCACGGTGATTTTCCGGTGCGACAGCGAGGGCCCCGCCAGGCGCACCAGCTTTCGCTTGTAGATGTCGCCGGACAGCAGAAAAAAGAAAGTAAGGAAAAATACCATCGTGGCCTGACCGAACAGGGAGGCGGCGCTCATGGAGTTCGCCCACAGAAAGTTCCCGAGCTTGAAGCCCGGCGGGTCGATCACGACCCGGGTTACCCGCGGCTTCAGTGCTGGCGCCAGGCCTGCCGCCTCGCTGGTTGCCTTCTCGATCTCGCTTGCCGCGGTCTGCATTTTCTGCATCGTGCTGGTCTCGCCCTGGCGCTGCTTGGCCACGCCTATCGACAGCTTGCTCACCGCTTCCGGCACCTGGTCGAGGATGGTTTGTATCTGCCCGCTCAGGGAGTTGGCGCCGAGGGCGATCGCGCACAGGACGCCCACCATCACGATGCTGGTGCCGGCGGCACGGGGAATGCGGATCCGTTCGAGCCAGATCACAAGGCGATTCAGGGTGTAGGCGAAAAGGATACCCAGCAGCAGCGAGACGAAAAAGCTTTGCGCCCATTTCAAGGCGAACACTCCGGCGACGGCGGCGAGGATGAACAGCGCCATATCGCGCGCCGATGTCGGCTCCGGACCTGCGGAAAGTGAAGCTGCCGGCAAGACGGCCAAAGACGATTGTTCGTCTGTTGGGCCTGCGGCTTCAGCAGTTGCGATGGCTGTCATACGCAGGCACTACCGGATGGACGGGATGAATGGCGACGGCGCCACGGCTGGAGAGTGAAGCGGAGATCCCGCGACACTGTCGGACCGCTGTTGAAACGCCGGCCCGACAGTGTCGCGGAATTCCCTTGATTACTTCACGTGCATGTCATTCTTGACGGATTTCACGCCGTGGACGCCTTTGGCCAACGCGACCGCCTTGTCTGCTGCGCCATACGAACTCACAAAGCCGCTCAGCTGAACAACGCCCTTGAAAGTCTCGACATTGATCTCGGCGACTTTCAGGGTGGGCTCGTTGAAAATGACCGCCTTCACCTTGGTGGTGATGACGCTGTCGTCGACGTACTCGCCGGTGCCTTCTTGCGTCGAAGTCGAAGCACAACCTACGACGAATATCAGCGTAAAGGCCAGGAACAGCGCGGAAAGATACTTGTTTAGTTGCTTCATGATTGAAATCTCCAAAATATGTGTAGAACGGGGATTGCCTTTTCGGTTTCGAATCAGGCGCTCTGTGAAATTACCGGGTCGGAAAACCAAGGCCGGTAAGGGGCGAGCCGTGCTGTGTCGAACCCTGTGCTCAAAGATAATCAGGAAGCGTGTTGTCGTCGGTACGGTACCGTACATAGCGCCGCGCTTCGTGCAGGCCGATGATGTTTTCGCGAACCCGGCAAGCAGGCAATGTTGCGGCGCTGGTGAAAGTACGACAAGGCCGCGCGGCTGACGCCGCGCGGCCGGGCAGCCACTACATCTGCCACTCCACATAGGAATAGATGTAGTTCGAGCCGCCATTCACGTTGCCGAGCAGACGCGAGGTACCAAAGATTCCGGAACGGTGCGATACGCCTACGCCGACGTAGGTTTCACGCATCGACTTGACACCGATCAGGTCGCCAAGACTGATGTCGACGCTGGGATCGAGGTAGTTGAGCAGCCGCGAACTGCTTCGCCCGCGTGCCAACTGGTCGCGCAATTCGACATAGGGCACGCGATTGGCATAAGAAACGCCGACGCCGAGGCCGAGGCGGGTACGCACGCGTTCGCTCCAGGGGAACCCGTAGTAGTAGGCCTTGATATAGGCGTTGGCCTGCCAGGAGTCCTCCTGCAAGCCACGCTCGCTGTGACGCAGCAGACCGGCATAGCCGACGAAATCGAGCGGCCAGCCGTTCAGGCCTTCGATGAATGGGCGACCCAGCTCGATCGAGGTGATGCGCGTCTGGTCCACGGTATTGGTCGAAGTGCATTTGAGCAGCATCACCTGGGCTACGTCGCAATCGCTGGCCTTGCCGTAAAGCGCCTTGACGATCAACGGGCGGCCCGTCGGCCAGGCCTCATGCTGCGGCGTGAAGTCGTAGGCGAGCCCGAGCTGTGCGGCCAGTTGCGTGCGGTTCTCGACGATGGGGCTGGCGCGCACGCCCGACGACCAGCGCCTTGCGGATACCCCGCCGATCAATCGCCAGCGGTTGGAGAGCCGGTAGGCCGCGGACAGGCCGAGTTCGGCGTTGACGCCGCCGCCTGGCTCGAAGGCCGGGCGCGTCGCCGTGGCTTCGGACGGACGCACGCCATAGTAGTAATTGTTCAGGCGGGCGTCGCGCCAGGCAAGGGTGAGCTGCGGTTGCAACTGCAGATTGCCGATCTTCCAGTCGTAGCGATAACCGCCGCGAATTTCACTGCCGCCCGAACCGCCGGCGGCATCAGTCAGCACTTCGCCAAATAACGTGCCCCAGTCTTGGTGCCGTTGATAGCCAAGACCCATATCGACGCCCGGTCCCCGGTTGGCCATGCCGGCCAGGCTCGCCGGCACGTGGTCGTAGGGAAAGCCCTCGAAGCGATAGCCGACGAAGGCGTCGAAACGCGAGTCCGGGCTCGTGTCGAGTTTCAGGCCGACGCGATAGGCTTCAATAAAGACCCGCTTGCCCTCGTAGAGGTAGATCGGGACAAGGTCGTTGCGCGTGCCACCGCCGCGATAGACCGAGTTCTCGAAACGCGTGACCAAGCCCAGACCTGCCCCGCCCGTTGGCACCGGGACCGTTGCTGCAACGATGGGAGGCGTGGTCTCGGCAGCCCATCCATGCGGCGCAAAAAAGGACAGGCAAAGTGCAACAGCCGCTGCTGCCTGCAGCGCAGATCGGGAACCGAAACTCATCGCATCGCACTCCGCCTTGTTTGCCACCGTTCTTACGCCGTTCATGGTCTCTGATTTACCCGCATCTGGGAAGCGATTTCCTACATCCCGCCAAGATCATTGATCGCATCGACGACCATCCCGGTCCCGATCGCGATCAGCAGTATGTCGCCGGCGACGCGCACGTAGCGATGGCCGGCCGGCGGCAGACCGATTTGTACCACCAGCGGCTGCGGCACTTCGTAATAAATCACCTCGCGCGGCAGGGGCCGCCCGACCTTCCATTTCTTCGCTTGGCCCGGCGGCATGCAGCCGTTGTGCTTCTTCGCCAGTCCCGGCGGGCATCGGCGGGCGTCCCGGTAATGCTCGACGTAGTATTCGCGCACCATCACATGCTGCCGTTCCTCGAAGTGGCGTTTATTTCCCGAGGAGTGGCGGTCGTCGTCGCGCCGCTCGTCCCGCTGATCGCCGCGATCGTGTTTGCCGTCCTTGTTGTTGCCCTTGCTGCTGCCGCCCTTGTCGGCCATGGCCGGACTGGCGGTCAGGACGCCCGCCATGATGAGGGCCAAAGCACATTTGGATGCCAGGGAAATGAGTTTCATGTTGGATCTCCGGAATTAAGTTGTCTGGATCGGCAATCCGTCCAAAACCCAGCGTAACTGCTGCGGGCAGGCCTGTCCGTGCGATACCGCACATTGGAATCCGCCACGCGCGGGCTATGGGCTATCTGTTCTTGCCCATGCGCTGCAAGACGAGCGCGCGGGTTTCGCCCACGGCCCCGGCAAACGGACTTCCTTCGACTTGCGCCGCCCGTTCGACAAGTGCCAGAGCCTCCTTGTTGCGTCCGATATCCGAGAGTACCTGGGCCAGATTGTTCAGCACGGGCACTGACTCGGGATGGTGTTCGGCTGCCCGCTGCAATGCAGCTTCCGCATCCGCCAGAGCTCCCAGTGCGTAGTGCCGATTCGCCAGGCCGATGCTGGCGCCAACATTGCCCGGCCAGCGCAGGAGAAATGCCGAATAGGCCAGCACCGCGGCAGCGGGCTTGCCGACCGACTCCATGGCGGAGATAGCGGCCAGATAGTCCGCCTCGCCGGCGCTGGCCGGGATGCGACCGGGCGGCAGTGCGACCATCGCCCAATAATTGCTCCGCTTCCACGTGTACTCGAAAATCGTGAAGGGAATGGCCAAGCGCCGCGTCTCACCGGAGCGCAGGTAGAGTTCGCCCGCCGGGTAGTCGAAGCCGACGACGACTGCATAGTGCCAATCGGTGAACGGCCCAAGCCCGATATCCTGCAGGACGATGACCGGATTTCCCGCTGCCACCTCCTGCAGCAATGCATCGAAGCTTGATGCGAGCTGGTATGAGATGATGCTGTAGTGGCGGGGTGCGGCAAGCATTTCGATCTGCAGGCTGCCTTGGCGCCCAGGCAGGTAAACGAGTTTCAGGAGTTCGTCGGGAGTGACGGGTGCGCCCGCGTTGACTAGCGTGGTCGCCAAAGCGGCGGGGCCGCATTGATACTCCTTCTGAGCGAAGAAGGGCACTTCGGTGTTTTCGGCCTTGACCGCGACATCGGCCGGCCACGTTGCGCGCAAGCCCATGGTCTGCGGCACGAGCGACGCGCAGCCGCTTAACCCGGCGAACAGCAGCAACACGCCCGCCGTGAGGCGGGCGCGCCGATACCAGACAAACGAATTCAAGCCCATGAAGGCTGCAATCAGTGCATGCTGCGATGAGTCTTGCGCGACACGATTTCTAGCGACGGAATGCAAAGTACCAGATGAAGAACACGACCAGGATCAGCGCAACCAGACCATCGCCGCCGGCGGGAACCGCATTGATCTGTCCGGCAAGGGTGCCGACTTCAGCATCCGTCATCGCGGCAACGCGAGCACTGGCTTCCTGCGCATCGAGGCCGAGGGCCTGAAACTCGCTGACGGTCTGCGAGCGGCTCAGGTAGCCAAGTACCAGGGTGCGATCACCCTTCGCCACCGCGGCGGCAGCCACTTGATCGGTGCCGATCATGCTTGCCTGTCCGGTCTGGAATGGCAGCGTAATCAGCGCAACGGCGAAAAAGCGGCAAATCAACTTCTTGAAAGCGGTATTCATAAAGTTCTCCTTGAATGAATCGGATCGAATGCGCCACATTGCAGAAATTTGCCGGAACGCGACGCCACTGTGGCCTCATGTCGCGCCGGGCTCTGTGCGCTATCGCGCATAGTGCGGAAACATTTCGGTGAAGCCGTGCCGGCTTTTCGGCCCAACGACCCAAAAGGACCAAAAATCGCCGTATCGTCATCGCCGACTTTCATCGCATCGAATCTGCTCCTGACGCCGCGGGCGCACCTCATTCATTCACGATCACGGGCGCCGCTGGGTTTCCTGAATGGCGAAGCTCCTGATTTCCATTGAGTCCGAAAGCAGATGCTTCACGCCCAGGCGGAGTATCTATTTCTTCTCGCCTTTCGCCGCGCCCTGGATGCTCTCGCCGGCTTTTTCGATCTGCTTGCCGACATCAGCCATGGCCTTGTCAGCTTCCTTGCCGGCCCGCTCTGCCGGTCCTTCCTTTTCGCAAGCAGAAAGCGCAAGAAGCATTGCACCCGCGACCAGAACCGTTCTGACAATCTCGCCAGGTTTCATATATTTTCTCTCGTGTTGATTCGTTCGAAAGCCAGCGCGACCTTGCGGTCGATCTGGCCATTGCCTTGGCATGACAAGCAGATGCGGCGAAATGACCGCAATGGTCAGGTCCGCCGCATGCCTGTCGTCATTTCTTGAGTTCGTGCCCGATGATGCCGCCGGCAGCCGCACCGCCAACCGTTCCAACCGTACTGCCCCCGGTAAGAACAGCCCCTACGACTGCTCCGGCGCCGGCACCGACCGCGGTGTTCTTGTCCTGCGACGACATGCCGGCACAACCAACCAGACCCACCAGCATGACGGCGGTTACTGCACTGCGCGTAAATCTCTGTATCGTTTTCATTGGATTACCTCTTTGTAAGTAATTGAACTTCAGGTTCTCACTTTCCGGTGGTACTGCCGCATCATCTCCTGATACGGCAGCACTGCCCGGAGGCTACTTGCGGGTGCCTATGACTTCGATGTCGACGCGACGATCAGGCTGCAGGCAGGCGATTACCTTGGCGCTCTTGGCGCCTTTGCATTCATCAGGCTTGGTTACCGGCTGCGTCTCACCCCTGCCTTCGGTGGAGATACGGTTGTCCGCAATGCCCTTGCCCATCAGGTAGGTCTTCACGGCCATGGCCCGTCGCTCGGAGAGGCTCTGGTTGTAGCTGTTGGAACCAAAGCGGTCGGCGTGGCCGGTCGCGGTGATCACTTCCGGATTGATGTCCTTGGTGCGGGCGTAGAAGGCATCCAGTGCATCTTTTCCGGCCGGACGCAGGACCGCCTTGTTGAAGTCGAACAGCGTATCGGCATTCAGCTTGACGCGCTCGGCGGCGGGCTTGGGCGCCGCGACGGGCGCTGCGGCGAGTTTTTGCGCCGGTTCGGCGGCCTTGGCCATGGGTTTTTTCACCAGATCGGGATCGCATTCTTCGATCGCCAGCGCCGGCGTCCAGTACCCGGTATGCCAGCACAGGCCAGTGCCGTTTTTGACGACATCGCCACGCTGATCAACGACGTATCCCTCTTTCGTCGGATTCGATTGCGCGCTTGCCGCGCCGGACATCAGGCCCAGCGCCAGGGCGCACGATACGGCCAGAGCCAATTGGTTTTTGTTCAATGCGTAGGTCATGGTAATTTCCGATCCATAAAAGTGTGCGTCAGTTTCCGTCTTCTGGTTGATTTGTTCCTTCGACTGCCGGCAGAAGCGGCGAGATACTGACAGCCAATACCGCCATCATTCCTCGAATCCGAAACTATCTCTGTGCGCTAGCGCGCATTGCACACGACCGCATCAGTCGCCAACGCAAGGGGACATTTCTGTGTGCGTTGGCGTACGGACGACCTCTCTGGTCTGCGTAGACTTGCCGATATCTGCTTCAGAACTGTGTGAAGTTCTTCACTTGATATGCCAGTCATTTGCGGATTTGTATTTCGGCGACATGAATGAACCTGAAAGGAAAATCGAAATGAAAATCTCGAAGAGCTGGAAATTGCTTGGGCTTTCGATACTGATGCTTGGTGGGCTCGCCGCATGCGACAAGCCGGGCCCGGCAGAGACCGCAGGCCGGAAAATTGACCTGACGGTTGATGCTGCGGGCAGGAAGATCGACCAGACCGCTGACGCCGCAGGCCGGAAGATGGGCGAAGCCGCGGACAAGGTCGGCGAAAAGCTTGGCGAGCAGGGCGTAAAGGCCGGCGTAGCCATTGAGGACACCGAGATTACGGCCAAGGTCAAGGCTTCCATATTTGCCGAGCCAGGCCTCAGGACACTTCAAATCAGTGTCGATACGGTACAGGGCGTGGTAACGCTGACCGGATCGGTCGATACATCGTCAAGCAGTGACAAGGCCGGGAAATTGGCCGCCGCTGTCGCGGGCGTAAAGCAGGTTGACAACAAACTGGTGCCAACGTCGATTCAATAGGACCGAGTTATTGTCAATCACTCAAGGAATAGATGGTGGAGCAATACGAACGACCACTTCCAAATTTTCAACTTTCTCGAGGAACGACCGCTTCCAATGTTTGCTAGTGGCGGCTTCGGGCACAAACCGGCAGGTCATTCATGAAGAGTCGGTACTGGTGATACGGCGGCCGGAACGCACTGTCAGTTCCGTAACGTGTCACCGCATCAGCAAGTGACGAATGGGGTCCGCACCGAAGTGATTTCCTTGCCCGCAAGAATCGCCGTCCCGCCAGCGCCGACTTCTTGGAAACGTCCAAGGCCGCGCAAATGAGTCCGCAGCCGATGATCCCTTATCGCTCTTTCGCCGGGAAAGCGAACGCACCGTCGGCGAAAGCATCCGGCGCGAGCGGCGCCTCACCCGGCGACCAGGTCGCGAGGTAGGCGCGCAGTTTCTTCGCCGCCCCCGCCTTGCGTTCGAGGCTGAGTGCCGGCACGCCGAAGGATTCGGCGACGAGGCGTCCGTGCAGGCTGGTGCCGATGTAGCCGCTGCTTCCCGCGATCAGGGCGCAGATGTCCCACACGTCGAGCGCTTCGAATATCTGCATCGGCAGTTTCGGGCGGACCGCAAGCCGGCGATAGGGTTCGAGCGCATCGTGCCATGGTGCGGCTCCGGCGCGGAACAGGACTACGGGCAGGCCGATACGGTCGAGGCCGCGGGCGAACGCCGCCAGCGTCGCGTCGTCGCCGCACTCGGCGGCAAACTGGACCGCGAGATAGGGATCGCCGGGCTGGATCCTGGCGCGGATGCGCGCGCCGAAGAGTTTCCCGATGCGTGTCACCGGATCGGGCACCAGCGTGGCGTCGATGCCGGCGGCGCTCAGCAGCGCCCGCGTCGTGCGGTCGCGCACGCTCAAGCTGCGGGCTTCCCGCAATGCGGCCAATACTTCGTCGCGGAATGTCTCGTCGCGTTCGGCCAGTTCGACGCCGCCGACCGCGCGGAACTCGACCTCGGAGCCCGGCGGCAGTTCGTGCCTGGCGACCACGTAGGGGGCCTGCCGCGGCCAGCGCAGCCGGGGCTCGTCCAGCATGTAGGCGGCCTGCGCCGCATCGCAGTCGAGCAGTTCTCCGCCGACGTGGATCAGGGTCAGGGGCGTCGTGAATGAGTCGAGCGGGGAAACACGCTGACCGCCCCAGGCTGTCAGGTCCCGCGTCGCCAGCCCGGCAAACGCGCGGTCGTCGGCGCCGATCTCCGCGGCAGCCATATGTGCGAGCAGGATGTCGCCGAGGTTGTGGCGGTCAAAAGCGCCGAAGAAAACCGGAGGCGGATTCACGTCGCTCCTTGTGCCGCCGGGGCCCTTCTTCAGCTCACCGTCGGTTCGCGCCCATGGTGCACCTCGGTGACCAGAAAGTGCTGCAGGTTCGCCCGCAGGGAATCCGGGATCGGGATGCTGAGCAGGCCGTCGAGGCTGGCAACGACGCGGACCTGAACGGCCCGCAGGCGCACAATTTCGCCGACGCTGGCCTCGACCATCAGGGTAAAGGACTTGGTGCCGATGCGGGTGACGAAGAGGCGCAGGCAGAGCACGTCGCCGATGCTGCTCGGCGTGAGGAAATCGACCTCGATGCGCGCCGCCGGGACGCCGATACGCTCCCTGGCGTGCAGGTCGGCAAAGCTGGTGTGCATGCCTTCGGTGAACCAGTCTTCCATCAGCTCGTCGATGATGACCAGATATTCCGGATAGAAGACGATGCCGGCGGGGTCGCAATGGTGAAAGCGGATCAGCTGGTGCTTCTCGAAGTACCGGGTGGCGGACATGGGTTTCTTCTTGTCAGGGAATGGAATTCAGGAGTCGTGCGGCAGTATGCACGGCGCCTTCGACTGCGGTCAATCGCCGTCGCCGGCGGATCAGCAGGACTCCCGGGCGAAGGCTGCCGCCGTCTCGCCAGCGCCGACTATGGCGGCAGCCAGCGCCGGGGCCTGCACGGCGAGGGCGTGGGCATGGAAGCGGGCCAGCTCCTGCAGGCCGCGCAGGTAGTCGGGGTCGTAGGCGTCCTGGTTCGCCGGCTTGGCGGCGGCCAGTGCGACGCGTGCCAGTTGCCAACTGCCGCAGACGGTGCCCAGCAGATTCAGGAAAGGCACCGCGCCGGCCAGCACGGCGGCCAAGCGATCGCGGCCGTTGGCGAGAATCCAGTCGAGCGCGCGTTCGAGGGCGGCGATGTCTTCTTCGAGCCGCGTCGCCAGCGGCTGCATGCCGTCGCTCGCCGCCAGTTCGGCGGCGACGCCGCGCATTTCGACGATCAGCTCGCGCAGCGTCGCGCCGTTTTCGCGCAGCAGCTTGCGCCCGACCAGGTCGTTGGCCTGGATGCCGGTGGTGCCTTCGTAGATGGTGATGATGCGCGCATCGCGATAGTGCTGGGCGATGCCGGTCTCCTCGACGAAGCCCATGCCGCCGTGGACCTGGATCGCGTCGTAGCAGACCTGCTGGCACAGCTCGGTGCTCCAGCCCTTGACCACCGGCATCAGCAGGTCGACGTAGCGCTTCGCCTTGTCGGCCGCCGTCTTGTCGGGTGAATGGCGTGCGACGTCGAACCAGCCTGCCGCCGTGTAGGCCAGCGCGCGCGCCGCCATGATGCGGGCGCGCATGGTCAGCAGCATGCGCTTGACGTCCGGGTGGTTGATGATCGGCTGGCCGATGGCGCCGGTCACCGCGTCGCGCCCCTGTACGCGCTCGCGGGCGAAGGCCAGCGCCTGCTGGTAGGCGCGCTCGCCGATGCCGACGCCCTGCACGCCGACGCCGAAGCGCGCCTCGTTCATCATGATGAACATGTACTCGAGGCCGCGGTTCGGCTCGCCGATGATCCAGCCCGACGCGCCTTCGTTGGCGCCGAAGCTCATGGCGCAGGTCGGGCTGCCGTGGATGCCCAGCTTGTGTTCGAGGCCGACGCAGCGCACGTCGTTCCGCGCGCCGAGGCTGCCATCACGATTGACCAGAAACTTGGGCACGAGGAACATCGAAATGCCCTTCACGCCCGGCGGCGCATCGGGCAGGCGCGCCAGCACGAGGTGCACGATGTTGGGCGTGATCTCGTGGTCGCCGTAGGAAATGAAAATCTTCTGTCCGACGATGCGATAGCTGCCGTCCGCCTGCGGATCGGCGCGGGTGCGGATCGCGGCGAGGTCGGAGCCGGCCTGCGGCTCGGTGAGGTTCATGGTGCCGCCCCATTCGCCCGTCACCAGTTTTTGCAGATAGGTCGCCTTGAGTTCGTCGCTGGCGGCAAGCAGGATCGCTTCGGATTCGCCGGTGTTGAGTTGAGGCAGCATGGTGAAGGCGGTATTGGCCGAGAACCACATTTCCCAGACGGGCGTCGCCACGCACTTGGGCAGGCCCTGGCCGCCGTATTCGGGCGAGAGTCCGAGGCCGACCCAGCCGCCCGCGGCGAACTGGCGATAGGCTTCGGTCCAGCCTGGCGGCGTGATGACCTTGCCGTCGTCGAGGCAGCAGCCGGCTCGGTCGCCGGAGCTGTTGAGCGGCGCCAGCACGCCGCTGGCGAACTTGCCCGCTTCTTCCAGCACGGCGTCGACCAGATCGGGCGTCGCCTCCTCGCAGCCCGGCAGTTGCGCGATTGCGGCGAGCCCCGCGACCTCGTTGAGCAGGAAGCGCATGTCGGCGAGCGGTGCGGTGTATTCAGTCATTGCGAAACCCAAGAGTCGGCGCTGGCGCCACGGCGATTTACTTTGGCGCGAGCCATACGGCGCCGCTGTTCACGCGGGCTGGTCCAGCTTGAGCAGGCGAATGGCGTTTTGCTTGAGGATCAGTGGCTTCACCGAATCCTTGAATCCGGCCTGTTCGAAGTCCTCGAGCCAGCGGTCGGGCGCGATCAGCGGGAAGTCGGTGCCGAACAGGATGCGGTCGCGGAGCAAGGTGTTGGCGTACTGCACCAGCTGCGGCGGGAAATATTTCGGCGACCAGCCGGACAGGTCGATCCACACGTTGGGCTTGTGCAGGCAGACCGAGAGCGCCTCGTCCTGCCACGGCCACGACGGGTGGGCGATGACGATCTGCATGTCGGGAAAATCCACCGCGACGCCGTCGAGCAGCATCGGGTTCGAAGTTTCCAGGCGCAGTCCGCCGCCGCCGCGCATGCCGCTGCCCATGCCGGAATGGCCGCTGTGGAAGATCGCCGGCATCCGGTACTCGGCGATGACTTCATAGAGCGGCCAGGCCATGCGGTCCTGCGGGTGGAAGCCCTGCACCGTGGGATGGAACTTGAAGCCCTTGACGCCGTAGTCCTCGATCAGCCTGCGCGCCTCGCGCGCGCCCATGCGGCCCTTGTGCGGGTCTATGCTGGCGAATGCGATCATCATGTCGCTATTCTTCTGCGCGGCCTCGGCGACTTCCTCGTTCGGGATGCGCCGGTTGCCGATATGCGATTCGGAATCGACACTGAACATCACCAGGCCGATCTTGCGCTCGCGGTAATACGCGATCGTCTCGTCGATGGTCGGGCGGTGCGCGTTCTTGAAATACTTGTCGGCCGCGCGCTCGTAGGGCTCGAAGTACGGGTCTTTTGGCTGGCAACAGGAAACTTCGGCGTGGGTATGGGTGTCGATCGCGACGAGCTGGTCCAGATTCACTGTTGCGGGCCCTTGCCCTTCCGGTTCAGGAAGTGGCCGATGCGCGCGACCACCTCGGGGCTGGTCTGGGTGACGGCCGCCATCAGCGACTCGACGTAGAGGCCGTCGTCGGAGGACATGTTGCTGATGCGCTGTATCGTGGTGACCATGGCGTAGTTGGCCAGCGGCGCGTTCTCGGCGATGCGCTGCGCCAGCTCCTGCGCCTTGGCCAGGCCCTCGCCCTTGCCGACGAGGTAGTGCGACAGGCCCAGCGCCTGGCCTTCCTCGGCAGTCAGGATGCGCCCGGTCAGCATCATCTCGGCCATGCGTCCCGGACCGATGATGCGCGAGACGCGCACCGAGGCGCCGCCGCCGACGTAGATGCCGTGGCGGCCTTCGGGCAACTGGTACATGGCCGAAGGCTCGGCGACGCGGACATGGGTCGAGGTCGCGAGTTCCAGCCCGCCGCCGATCACGGCGCCGTGCAGCACGGCGACCACCGGGATGCCCGTCTGCTGGATCTTGCCGAAGACGCGGTGCCAGCCCTGCGAGTGCAGCATGACGCCGGAGGGCTCGCGGTGCTGGTGCTCGCTGAGATCGAGCCCTGCGCAGAAGTGGTCGCCGGCGCCGGCGAGAATCACCACCCGGGCTTCCTCCGGCCTGGCCTCCCAGGCCTTGTCGAGGGCTTCGAGCAGGCGGTCGCTGATCGCGTTGCGCTTGGCCGGACGATTCAGCGTGATGGTATAGACGAGGCCGTCCAGCGAGTGTGTTACGAGTTTGTCTGTCACTGTGTGTTCCTTTGAAGCATTAACGGCAACATCCTGTTCGAAGTCCCCTGCGATAAACGCGCGCAGCGCGCCGATTAGTAACCCCCCGCGAGGGGGGAAGGGGGGCGGGCGAACAATGGCTTTTCGCGTGTCTCATTCTCGGCGGCTGGCACTCGGCGTAAATGAGCGTTAGATAAAAATCACGCCTGAATCCGGCACATCCGAATACAGCTCAAGCACGCGATCGGCGCGGCGCGTCAGCACCGCGCGCTGGTTGATGTAGCCCTTGTCGGTCAGTTCGCCGGCCTCGGGCGACGGCGGTTCGGCCATCAGCAGCACGCGCGCCGGATAGGTGGAAGAGCCGCCGCCGTCGCGCTTCATGCGCACCAGGCCTTCGCGCACACGCTCCTTGATTACCGGGTGGCCGATCACGACGTCGACCGGTGCATCCTCGCCGAGGCCCGCGATGCGCCGGCACTCGGCGAGGTTGGGAAAGACCATGAAACCGATGTCGTCCTTGTCGTGGCCGGCGACGACAATGTCCTGCGCCACCGGGGAGAGCGCACTGATGCCGGCCACGCGCAACGAGCCGACATGCACCCAGGTGCCCGACAGCAGCTTGAAGTCCTCGGCGACGCGGCCGTCGAACAGCAGGCCGAGTTCGGGCTTCGCGGCATCGACGAATTCCACGGCGTCGCCGATCATGTAGAAGCCTTCGTCGTCGAAGGCGGCCCTGGTCAGCGCGGGCTGTTTCCAGTAGCCGGGGAACAGGTTGGGCCCCTTGACCCGGACTTCGAGCTTGTCCGCTACCGGCACCAGCTTCAGCGTGGTGCCGGGAATCGGCACGCCGATCACGCCGGAGCGCACGGCCTGGAAGTGGCAGTCGGTGCAGGCCGGTGCCGTCTCGGTCGAGCCCCAGGAGGAGAGCATGACGACGGGATGGCCGAGCTCCATTACCGCGAGCCGTTCCAGTTCGTCCCAGGTCGACTGCGGCAGCGCCGCTCCGGCGTAGAAAATGATCTGCAGGCGCGAGAAGAAGCTCTTGCGCAAGGCCGCGTCGTCGCGCAGCTTGGCCACCAGCATGCCGTAAGCCAGCGGCACGCTGAAATAAATGGTCGGCGAAACGTCGGTGAGGTTCTTCACCGTCTTCGGCAACAGGGCCGGCACCGGCTTGCCGTCGTCGATGTAGAGGCTGCCGCCGAAGCGCGCCACCTTGTTGAAATTGTGGCTACCGCCGAAGACGTGGCTCCACGGCAGCCAGTCCACGATCACCGGCTTCTGCCTGTTGAGGAAGGGCCAGATCACCGACTTCATTTCGACGTTGGAACACATCATGCGCTGCGTCGTGATGACGGCCTTCGGCGCGCCGACGGAACCCGAGGTGAACAGGAATTTGGCGATGGTGTCGGGTGTCAGGGCATTGAACGCGGCTTTGACCGCCGTAGCGTCGGCGCCGACTCCTGCGATTTCGGCGAAGGGAATCGTGCCGGCTTGCGGTTGGCTGCGGCTGCCGGCGACCACGACGGCGTCATGCAGGTCGGCCACCGCCTTGAGCGCGGGCATGAAGCGCTCGATGGTGTCGGCGAAGATCACGCCCGGGCGCAGCAGTTCGACATTGGCCCGGAGCTTTACGAAATCCTTTGAAAGCAGCGAATTTCCCGGCGACACCGGACTGATCGGCACGCCGACATGCAGGCAGGCCAGCATCAGCAGCGCATGTTCGATGCTGTTGTCGGAGAGCACCAGCACCGGCCGCTCGGGCGACAGATTTTGCCCGAGCAGCCAGGTGGCGATGCGATAGACGCGTGCAAGAGCTTCCCCGTAGCTGACCTCGACCCATTCGCCATCGGCGCCCCGTTCGGCGATCAGGATGGCGTCCGGGGTTTCGGCCGCCCAGCGTTCCAGCCACTCGCCGGAGCAGCGCGAGTAGTCCGGCAGGGCCAGGGCCGAACGGAACAGGCGGCTGCCGTCCGGCCGGTCTTCCAGGATGACGGCCGGCTCGACAAACAGTTCCGCCGGCGTGCGGGCGATGGCGCTCATGCGTATTTCCTATTGACGTGAACTACCTTATGCGGAGTACTAGGTGATAAACGCGCGCAGCGCGCCGAACGGTAACCCCCCGCGAGGGGCGAGGCGGGAATTCGCGACGCATGCGTCGCGCCGCCGCAGCCGGCTGGCTGTGCAAAGCCAGCCGTGGGCCGCGTAGCGGAAGGGGGGCGGGCGAACACTTGGCTTTTCGCGTGTTTCATCTGCTGTGCGTGAAGCTGTGCGCGCTGAGCGTTAATGGCTTACTTCGAGATGACCTTGAAGGCGCCGTTCTGCACCTGCAGCAGCACGCGGGCGCGCGCATCGAAGCCGGAGTGGTCCGTCGGGCTGAAGTTGAAGACGCCATGGACGCCGGCAATCTCGCGTTCGCTCTCGATCGCGTCGCGCAGGGCGGCGCGGAACTCCGCGGTACCCGGCTTGGCCTTCTTCAGCGCGACCGGAATCGCCCGCGAAGTGATGGCCCAGGCATCCCACATGTGGCCGCCGAAGGACGACAGCGAGCCCTTGCCGAACTTCGCCTCGTAGGCATTGGCGTACTCGGCGCTGACCTTCTTCGACGGATGGGAATCAGGCAACTGCTCCCACTCGAGCACTGGGCCGGCGACGAGGATGCCACCCTCGATCGACTTGCCCCCGTTCTTGAGGAATACCGGTGACGGAGCGCCATGGGTCTGGTAGATCTGGCCCTTGTAGCCACGCTCGGCCAGTGCGGCATGCGCCATTGCCGCCGGGGAACCCGAGGCAACGACGATGACGGCGTCCGTCTTGGCGGCAAGCAGCTTCAGGGTCTGGCCGGCGACCGAAGTGTCGTTGCGGGCAAAGCCTTCGATCGGGCCGAAGGTAATGCCGTACTTGCCTGCCATCGATTCCAGGGTCTTGATCCAGACCTCGCCGTAGGCATCGGGATGGTAGCCGAGGAAGCCGAGGGTCTTGTAGCCCTTCGACTTCGCGTGCTCGAGCAGCGGCTCGGCCATGAGTCCGATGGGCTGCGGCATGGTGAAGGTCCACTTGAACTTCTCGCCGTCAAGGCGGTTGGGCGCCAGGGCCATCAGCGGAGTCTTGCTGTCCGCCGCCGGCCCCGCCGTCGCCATGACGCCTGGCGTGGTCGTGCCGCTCATCAGCAGGTCCACCTTGTTCTCGGTGAGGAATTTCGCCACGTTCTTGGCGGTGTTGGTCGGGTCGGACGCATCGTCGAGCACGATCCAGTTGATCTTCTCGCCGGCGATGCTGGTCGGGAACAACTGTGTTGTGTTCTTCTGCGGCCCTCCCAGCACGGCCCCGGGGCCGGTGGCGGAAAGGCTCACGCCGATGTTGATGTCGGCCAGGACGGCGCCGGAACCCAGGAGCGACAGGGCGATCACCAGCGGCTTGATGGACAGTTTGATTTTCATGCTTTCTCCTCGTGTTGTTGGTTTAAGTGAAGCCATGTGTTATCGAGATGCGTGTGAAGCGGCGATGCTGTACGGAATCCATTTCACCAGGAACCGTGCCCCGCGTTGAGGCCAGGGTTCCCGCGTCGTTTCCCACTGCCACGCGGCCATTCTCCGACACATGGCCAGAATCGGCCAGCCGCAGTGCAGCACGCGCGCCTCAGGACAAAGACGGCAATTCTGTTTGAAATTCTGACGGCCGAGTGTGTTGAAGTCAACAGGTTTTATATAAAACTATTTTGATTTTGCCTAAGTTAGCAATATCTAATATCTTGTTTTGCAGTAGATTATTATGTTTGCTACAACATGGATGGCGGACGCGTCGACTTGTCCGATGTGAAATTTGATGGCAAACTGGCCGGGTTGCCCACACTCAATCCGCCATGCCTTCCAGTCGCAAGAGCCCTGACCTCGGTTGTCTTGCCAATCACGTCGGCTTTCATTTGCGCCTCGCGCAGCTCGCCGTGTTCGAGCAATTCGAGCGCCGCTTGGGCGATATCGACGTCAGCCCCGCGATCTTTTCGGTTCTCGAAGTGCTGCAGCAGAACGACGGCATAACGCAGTCGAAGCTCGCCGCAGCGGTAAGGCTCGATCACTCCTCCGTGGTGCCCATGCTGGACAAGCTGGCCAAGCGCGGTCTGGTCGAGCGCCGTGCCTCGACTACCGACCGCCGTCACAAGCACCTGCACCTCACGGATGTCGGGCGGGAACTGCTGGCGGAGGCGATTCGCCGCGCCAGCCTGCACGAAAAGGAAGTCTGCAAGCCGCTGACGGCTGCCGAAAAGAAGCTGCTGCTGGAACTGCTCGGCCGCTTTCGCGCGCCAAAGGTATAAGGCGGGCCTGAGGCGTCGCTCAGGACGTCTCCGACAGCAGTTCGGAAACCACGCTGCGCAGCCAGCGGTTGCCTTCGTCCTGGTGGTAGCGCTCGTGCCAGTGCTGCTTTACCTCGTATTGCGGCAACTCGAAGGGCACCGGAAAAATCCGGAACGCGCCGCGTCCCTGCAGCACCTCGCCCAAACGCCTGGGGATGGTGACGAGCAGATCGGTATGCTCGATGACAAATGCGGCGCCGAGGAAATTCGGAATCTTCAGCGCGACGCGACGCTTGATGCCCTGGCGGCTGATTTCGCGTTCGATCAGCGACGGCGCCGAACCGGATGAACTGACCACGGCGTGGTCTTCGGCCTCGAATTGCGCGAGGCTCAGCCGATCGGTGATGCGCGGATGATCCGCCGCCACCATGCAGACGAAGTTCTGGCGGAACAGGAGCTGCTGGTAAAAGCCGGCCTCCAGCTGCGGAATGAAGCCGAGCGCCAGATCGGCCTCGCCGCTTTCCAGCATGCGCGGCGTGTCGCCCGACAGCGGGCTGATCTCGATGCGGACGCCCGGCGCCGTGGCGCGCAGCCTTTTCCACAACTTCGGCAGCAGCGCCAGCTGGCTGATGTCGGTCATGCAGATGCGAAACGTGCGATCCGATGTCGCCGGATCGAATTCGCTGCGATGGTCCAGCACCAGCGCGAGCGCGTCGAGTACCGCGCGCACCGGCCGCACCAGGCCTTCGCTGAACGGCGTCGGCTCCATGCCGCTCGAGGTGCGCACGAACAGCGGATCGCCGAAATGATGGCGCAGCTTCGAGAGCGCGACGCTGACCGCGGGCTGGCCCAGTTTCAGCGCTTCCGCTGCCGCCGTGACGCTGCG
Organism: Rhodocyclales bacterium; assembly: GCA_026399435.1. GTDB lineage: Bacteria > Pseudomonadota > Gammaproteobacteria > Burkholderiales > Rhodocyclaceae > Sulfuritalea. The sequence continues at coordinate 18,940 of JAPLQX010000052.1, read as the reverse complement.
CGTCTTGTAGATTTCGTCAAACACCGCCAGCAGGCGAATATCGATCGAGTTCATCTTCGCGGGACCACTATTCGAATCTGGAATACTTTATATTGAAACTACCGGATTTACAGCGACTGTGCGAAAACCTAGGATTCGCTCCATCGCAGAACACGGCACCGGCGACGACGCGAAATCTTCGCTTCGGCAGGCGACAGGTGCCACTCGATTGAGGAGCAAACCCCATGCAGGAACTCGGCCGTCTCGAAGACCTACCCGAAGACTACCGCGCGGCGCTGACCGAGCAGAATCTGGTGCCGCTGTGGCCCAGCCTGCGCTCGGTGCTGCCGCCCGGCAAGCCGGCGCTGCGTACCAAGCCCACCTTCTGGTCCTACCAGGGGCTGCGGCCGCTGCTGCTGCGGGCCGGCGAACTGACCCCGATCGAAAAGGCGGAACGCCGCGTGCTGGTGCTCGCCAACCCGGGCCATGGCCTGGAAAAGATGCAGGCCAGCTCGACCATCTATCTCGGCATGCAATTGCTGCAGCCGGGCGAATGGGCGCCGTCGCATCGCCATACGCCCAATGCCGTGCGCATGATCGTCGAGGGCGAGGGCGCCTACACCACGGTCGAGGGCGAGAAATGCCCGATGCAGCGCGGCGACCTGATCCTGACGCCGACCGGCATGTGGCACGAGCACGGCCACGACGGCGACCAGCCGGTGATCTGGCTCGACGTGCTCGACCTGCCGCTGGTGTATTACACGGAAACGTCCTACGTCATCGAGGGCAAGGCGCAAACCGTCACCGCGGAAGGCGCCGAGCAGGCCTACCAGCGCGGCGGCGTCGTGCCCGCGCCGATGTTCACCCGCAGCCGGCAGACCTTTCCGATGCTGCGCTATCCCTGGGTCGACGTGCGCAAGACGCTCGAAGCGCTGGCCGTCAGCCGGCCGGAAATAGAAGCCGTGCAGGTCGCCTACGTTAACCCCGAGAACGGCCACGACTGCCAGCGCATCCTCGGCTTCTCGGCGCTGATGCTGCGCCCCGGCGAGAAACTGGAAATGCCGGCACGGTCCACCGCCATGGTGTTCCATCAGATCGAGGGCGCCGCCGGCGTCAGCGCCGAAGGCCATCAGTTCGACCTGGCCGAGGCAGACACCTGCTGCATTCCCGGCTACACGCCGATCACGCTGAGCAATCGTTCCGCCGCCCACCCCGCCTTCATTTTCATTGCCGACGACGCTCCGCTGCAGAAGAAGCTCGGCGTCTACGAAGTCCGCACCTAACGCTCATGGCAGCAAGAGCCACCCGTCGATGATGAAACACGCGAAAGGCGAATTAAAGGCCCGCCCCTCCCATCCTCCCCTCTCGGGGAGGCTTCTAATTGGCTCGCTGCACTCGATATCACCCATGCCCCACCCTGTTGTTTCACGTTAACCACCCAGCCCAGCATCAGGAGAGAAAAAATGTCCGAAGCCAACTATCTGTGGAATCCGCCGCCGGTTCTTTCCCTGCCGGTGCGCGGCAGCGCTGCACGCTACCCGATCAACCGCATCTTCTGCGTCGGCCGCAACTATCAGGCCCATGCTGTCGAGATGGGCAATCCGATCGACAAGGCCACCATGAAGCCCTTCTACTTCACCAAGTCGCCGTCGACCCTGGTCGAATCGGGCGCGACCGTGCCCTATCCGGCCGGCACCGCCAACTACCACTACGAAATGGAACTGGTGGTCGCCATCGGCGCCGCGGGCTTCCGCGTCGCCGAAGCCGATGCCCGCCGAATGATCTACGGCTACGCCGCCGGCCTCGACATGACGCGCCGCGACCTGCAAGTGGCGGCGCGCGAGCAGGGCCGGCCCTGGGATCTGGGCAAGGACTTCGAGAAATCGGCGGTCTGCAGCGAGATCGTGCCGATCGGCAATCTCGGCGTGCTCGCCGCCGGCGCGATCAATCTGCAAGTCAATGGCGAAACGCGACAGAGCGCCGATATCGCCCAATTGATCTGGAATATTCCCGAACTGCTGGCCGACCTCTCGAAGTTCTACCACCTGGAGCCGGGCGACCTGATCTACACCGGTACGCCGGAAGGCGTCGGTCCGGTCAAGCCGGGCGACAGGATCACCGGCCATGTCGACGGCGTCGGCGACATCGCGCTCGACATTGGTCAACCCGAATAGAGAGGAGCCAGGGATGACTCAGCAACTTCCGGTGCTTGTCGCCGGTGGCGGCATCGGCGGCCTGGCCGCTGCGCTGGCGCTGGTGCGCCAGGGCTTTTCGGTCAAGGTGCTGGAGCAGTCGCCGCAGATCGGCGAAATCGGTGCCGGCATCCAGCTCGGCCCCAACGCCTTCCACGCCTTCGATGCTTTGGGCATCGGCGAGAAGGCGCGTAGCCGCTCGGTGTTTACCGACGAGATGGTCATGCATGACGCGCTGGACGAGAGCCTGGTCGGCCGCATCCCGACCGGCGAGGCATTCCGCAAGCGCTTCGGCAATCCCTATGCGGTGATACACCGGGTCGACGTGCACACCTCGTTGCTCGAAGGCGCGCAGGAAACCGGTCGTGTCGCATTCCAGACCTCGACCCGGGTCGAGCGCATCGAGCAGGACGCCGACAGCGTGACCGCCCATGACCAGAACGGCCAGGTCCACCGCGGCATCGCGCTGATCGGTGCCGACGGCGTGAAGTCGGTGGTACGCGCACAGTACGTCAATGATCCGGCGCGCGTGACGGGCCACGTGGTCTATCGCGCCGTGGTCGACAAGAAGGATTTTCCCGCCGACCTGCAGTGGAATGCCGCCAGCATCTGGGTCGGCCCCAATTGCCACCTGGTGCACTACCCGCTGCGCGGCGGCGAGCAGTACAACGTGGTGGTGACCTTCCACAGCCGCAAGCAGGAAGTGTGGGGCGTCACCGAGGGCAGCAAGGACGAAGTGCAGAGCTACTTTCAGGGCATCTGTCCGCGCGCACGCCAGCTAATCGACTTGCCCAAGTCGTGGAAGCGCTGGGCCACCGCCGACCGCGAGCCGATCGGCCAGTGGTCGTTCGGCCGCGTCACGCTGCTCGGCGATGCCGCGCACCCCACCACGCAATACATGGCGCAAGGCGCCTGCATGGCGCTGGAGGACGCCGTGACGCTGGGCGAAGCGCTGCGCGTCAACAACAACGACTTCATCAAGGCCTTCGATCTCTACCAGCGCTCGCGGGTCGCCCGTACGGCGCGCATCGTGCTGTCGTCGCGCGAGATGGGCCGCATCTACCACGCCAGGGACGTCGAGCGCCTGGTGCGCAACGACCTGTGGAAGGGCCGCACGCCGGAACGCTTCTACGACGCGATGGAGTGGCTTTACGGCTGGAATGTCGACAACTGCCTGGCCACCTGATTCTGGGCGCGGCGAACTCTGGCAATGCCGGATCTACCGGGTGATCGAGGAAACCGGCCCGCCGGCTCGTTGTTGCTTTGTCGATGGGAAGCGGATAGCATTTTCGCATCCTCTGCGGCAGGAAGTCGGCGCAGCAAGCCAGTCGAAAGCCACTCGGACGACACGCGATTCTTTGGTTCACAACCCGATCAGAAAGGAAGGCACCCGATGACCAAGTCGATCATTTCCGGAATTCTCGTGGGCGTCACCGCGCTTTGGATCGCGCAGCCCGCCATGGCGGCGGAGCAGACGACCGCTGCCGACGTCTCGAAGCAGACCGGCGAAACATGGAACACCATCAAGGCCTATTCCGTGGACAAAAAGAAGGAAGCAGTGGCCTACGGCAAGCAGCTCATGAAGGATACCGACGCCAAAATCACGCTGCTGGAGGCCAAGGCATCCACGGCATCCGGTGAGGCGAAGGCCAGGTACGACAAGGAAATAAAGGACCTGAAGGTGACGCGGGCCAACGCCGCCGCCAAGCTCGACAAGATGGAGAAGGAGAGCGGCAACGCCTGGAATGACGCGAAGATGGGCTTCGCCGATGCGTACCGGGATCTGCAGGGCGCGTACCACAAGGCCGTCGGGCAGTTCAAGTAACGTCGTCCCGCCGGCGCCGACTCTTGCGTTCAGTGTCGGCGCGGCGCCGGCCCGCAGCGGGCCGAATTTTCGAGCCGGCGAATCAGGAGCCGAGAATGGCGACCGCTACGGTGACCAGGCCGAGCACCAGGTTCGTCAGCACCAGCTGGCGGATCGAATTCATCGCCGCCCCCGCCGCCGGCCAGTCCTGAGCTGCTACGGCCGCCACCATTCGGCTGTGAAAGCGCAGCGCGATCACGCCGAAGATCGCGGTCATCACGGTCGCGATCCCTGCCATGACATACCAATTGCCCGGAATCGCGGCGCCGGCCTGGGAAATGCGGGCGAGACCGCTGCCCCACAGCAGCAGCAAGGCCCAGCCGACCAGAGTGAAGAAGCGCCCGAGGACCGCTGCCAGCAGCGGCAAACGTTGCGGCGGCGGCAGCTGGGCGGCGGCAACCGGCCGCAGGCAGAAATGGGCGAAGACCATGCCGCCGATCCAGACGATCACCGCTGCGAGATGGATCAGGACAAAAACACGGTTCATCGACAAGTCTCCGGCAGGCGGTGACGATGATTATAGGGGCGCCACCGGCGACCGCCCGGGGGCGTCCGCGGCAACGCGACTATAATCGCGTATGACTCACTCCCCCCCAGCCATCGCCACCGCCGCCGCACCAGCACGCCCGGACGCCGACACCGCGGCGAACCTTGCCTTCGACCAGTTGCCGCTGGCGCCTGCCACGCTGGCCAACCTGCAACAACTGGGCTACCTGCAGATGACGCCGATCCAGGCCGCCAGCCTGCCGCTGGCGCTGGCCGGCCGTGACCTGATCGCGCAGGCCAAGACCGGCAGCGGCAAGACGGCGGCCTTCGCGCTGTGCCTGTTGGCCAAGCTGAATCCGCGCCGCTTTGCGGTGCAGGCGCTGGTACTGTGTCCGACGCGGGAACTGGCCGATCAGGTGACCCAGGAAATCCGCCGCCTGGCGCGCGGCGCCGACAACATCAAGGTGCTCACGCTTTGCGGCGGCAGCACCATGCGGCCCCAGATTTCCAGTCTCGAGCACGGCGCCCATGTCGTGGTCGGTACGCCGGGGCGCATCATGGACCACCTGCAGCGCGGCAGCCTCGATCTGGCCGCGCTCGATACGCTGGTGCTGGACGAAGCCGATCGCATGCTGGACATGGGCTTCTTCGACGACATCGTCACCGTGGCGAAGGCTTGTCCGAAGGAGCGCCAGACCCTGCTGTTCTCGGCCACCTACCCCGAAGGCATCGCCACGCTGGCGCAGGCTTTCCTGCGCCAGCCGGAGCAGATCACGCTGCTCGAACAGCACGAGGGCAGCAAGATCCGCCAGCGCTTCTACGAGGTGACCAACGACCAGCGCCTGGCCGCCGTCCCGCTGCTGCTGAAGCACTACCGCCCGGTCAGCACGCTGGCCTTCTGCAATACGCGGCAGCAATGCCGCGACCTGTTGCAGGTCCTGCGCGCCGAGGGCTTCGTCGCCCTGGCCCTGCACGGCGAGCTGGAGCAGCGCGAGCGCGACCAGGTGCTGATCCAGTTCGCCAACCGCAGCTGCTCGGTGCTGGTCGCCACCGATGTCGCCGCGCGCGGCCTCGACATCGACCAGCTCGAAGCGGTGATCAATGTCGATATCACGCCGGACAGCGAGGTGCATATCCATCGCATCGGCCGTACCGGCCGCGTCGACCAGGTGGGCTGGGCGCTCAGCCTGGTCAGCAGCAACCAGAAGGGACGTGTCGCCAACATCGTCAAGACCCTGGGCGCCGAGATCGAATGGCATTCCCTGAGCGAATTGCCGGAATCCGGTGACGCGGACAAACCCCTGATGCCGCCGATGGTCACGCTGCTGATTCTCGGCGGCCGCAAGGAGAAGATTCGCCCCGGCGACGTGCTCGGCGCGCTGACCGGCGAAGCCGGCTTCAGCAAGGAGCAGATCGGCAAGATCAACGTCACCGACACCAGCACCTACGTCGCCGTCGAACGCGGCATCGCGAAGGACGCGCTGCGCAAGCTGTCGGCCGGCACGATCAAGGGCAAGAAGGTGAAAGTGCATTTGCTGAAAGATCAGGGTGGCTGAATGAAGACGCCGAAAAGACTCCAGGCGCTGGTCACCGAAGGCCTGGTCGACGAGGTGATTCGCCAGTTGATGAGCGGCAAGGAAGCTACCGTCTATATCGTGCGCTGCGGCGAAGAGATACGCTGCGCCAAGGTTTACAAGGACCAAAAGCAACGCAGCTTCCGCAACAACACCTCGTATCAGGAAGGCCGCCGGACCAAGAACAGCCGCCAGGCGCGGGCCATGGAAAAGGGCAGCCGCTACGGACGCCAGATGCAGGAGGAAGCCTGGCAAAGCGCCGAGGTCGATGCGCTGTATCGGCTCGCCGCCGCCGGCGTACGCGTGCCGCAACCGCATATCTGCCACGAAGGCGTGCTGCTGATGGACCTGGTGACCGATGCCGATGGCCATCCGGCGCCGCGACTCAATGACATCGAGCTGTCGGCCGAGCAGGCGCTGGAGTTCCATGCCGGGCTGCTCAAGCAGGTGGTTCGCATGTTGTGCGCCGGGATCATTCACGGCGACTTGTCCGAATACAACATTCTGGTCGGCAGCGACGGCCCGGTCATCATCGACTTGCCGCAAGCCGTCGATGCGGCCGGCAACAGCAATGCCGGCCCGATGCTGGAGCGCGACGTCGCCAACCTGGCGAGCTACTTCAGCCGTTTCGCGCCCGAGCTGGACGGCACGGAATACGGCAAGGAAATCTGGCGGCTCTATCAGGCCGGCAGCCTGAGCCCCGAGAGCGAACTGACGGGCCGCATCGAAATCGAGCATCGCATCGCCGATGTCGACGCCGTGCTCGAAGAGGTCAAGCTGGCGCTGCAAGCCGAAGAGCGCCGCCGCCTTTACCAGGCCGGCTGAGCGCCGCATCGCCAGCGCCGACTCTTCATGTCCGACGAAATCATCGCCACGACCCGCAAGTGGCTGGAGCGTGCGGTCATCGGCCTTAATCTCTGTCCCTTCGCCAAAGGCGTGCACGTCAAGGGCCAGATCCGCTATGTCGTCAGCGCGGCGCAGACGGAAGACGCCCTGCTCGACGATCTCGAACGCGAGCTGAGATTCCTCTTCGACACCGCGCCCGAAGACACCGACACCACCTTGCTCATCACGCCCGATGTCTTGACCGACTTCGACGATTTCGCCAGCTTCCTCGATCTGGCGGAAGTCGTGCTGCGCACCCAGGGTCTGGTCGGCGTCCTGCAAGTGGCGAGCTTTCATCCGGATTATGTCTTTGCCGATGCGGAAACGGACGACATCGCCAACCACACCAACCGCGCGCCCTACCCCACGCTGCACCTGATTCGCGAAGCCAGCCTGGCCCGCGCCACGGCCGCCTTCCCCGATGCCACCGACATTTACGAGCGCAACATCGAAACCCTGCGCACGCTGGGGCTCGACGGTTGGCGGGCGCTCGATGTCGATGCGCCGCCGAAGTCAAAGCCATAGCCATGACCACCACCAAAGCGGAATTCCTGCTGCGCGATGACGAGGTCGAAATCACCGCGATTCGAGCCCAGGGCGCGGGCGGGCAGAACGTCAACAAGGTGTCGAACGCGGTCCATTTGCGCTTCGACATCCGGGCATCCTCGCTGCCCGACGAGATCAAGGCACGCCTGCTGCAAATGCGCGACCAGCGCATCAGCGCCGACGGCGTCGTGGTGATCAAGGCCCAGCAATACCGCAGCCTCGAACGCAACACTTTTGCCGCGCTGGAGCGGCTGCGCGAACTGATCGCCGATGCCGCCTTCATTCCCGTCGCGCGCCGCGCCACCAAGCCGACGCGCAATTCGCGGAAGCGCCGCGTCGACAGCAAGGTCCTGCGCGGAAAAGTGAAAGCCCAGCGCGGCCGCGTCAGCGAGTCGTGATCAGCGGTGCCGCTCGATCTCCCGTAGGGAAATCGAATAGGCATGCCGCATCTGCTCGTCGCCATAGCGGTGGCTGCTGCCGACCGGGCAGCTGACGCGCGCGACGCAGGTCGCCTTGCAGCGTGACGAAGCTTCCCGGCGATAGGCAATGCACTTGTTCAGCGCAAAACTGCCGCCATCCATCGCCTCGGCCGGGCAGGCAGCGATACAAGGCTTTTCCGTGCAGCGACCGCAGGGCGATTCACCTTGCAGCGGCCGGGTCGGTTCGAGGTCCGTGTCCGCCAGCAGCACCACGCGATAGGCGAACCACGTTCCCCATTCTGCGTTGATGCCGAGCATGAAGGGCGACGCATGGTGCCAGCCCGCGATGCTGCCCAGTGCCTGCAGGTCCGCCGGGATGTCGCCGGGGTAGATGATTTCAGGCGTCCGGCCAGGGAATTGTTGCGAGAACCATTGCCCGACCGTCCTGACGCTGAAGTCGTCGATCGGGTTTTCCGAGCGAATGTCCGACGCCTTGACCGCTTCCCACAAGCTTCTGCCGCCGTGACCGATCAGAATCAGTTGCCGATAGCGATGTGCCGGATCGTAGCGGCGACGGAGTGCAGCGACCGCGTCCGCTGGCAGTTGGTCCAGATCGAAAACGGCCTGCAGATTGAGGCCCGCGGCATTCAGCGCGGTGAAGTCGCCAACGCTCATGCGCCGTCGATCTGCGCCAGCGCCTGTTCGATCTCGTCCGCGTCGGCGGGCCGCACCAGACGCGCCACTTCCTGGCCGTGGCGCAGGAAAACCAGCGTCGGCCAGAGCTTCACGCGGAAGCTGCGCCCGAGGCGGCGGCCCGGACCGTCTTCGATCTTGATGTGGTGCACTCCGGGATGCCGGGCGAAAGCCTCCGCGATCAGGGGCTGGGCGGCGCGGCAATGACCGCAGTGGGCCGCGCCGAATTCGACGACCGTAGGTTCTGCGAGAGCATCGATTTCCTCGCGCGTGGGTTCAACAATCGAATTCATGGCGGGCAGTCTCGTGGTCTTTTCAGCGTCATCCGGCCGCAGGATTTACAGCTTGATGCTGAACGTTTTTGCTATCACTTGCAGGGCCTCGGGGCTGTCCCATTCCTTGCCGCCGTAGTACTTGGCGAGGACGCGGCCCTGCGCATCGACCAGCACGGTCAGCGGCAGCTTGTCGGCGCCGAGCATGTTTTCGAGGAATAGCCGGGTGTCGATGAAGTGGCTGAAGCTGGTCTTGTATTGCTGCAGGAAGGCCATCGCCTTGTCACGGTAGTCATCGGTGGAAATGCCGATCACCGTGAATTTATTCCCGCCGCGGCGCGCAAGCCTTTCCAGCGAGCCCATTTCTGCCCGGCAGGGGCCGCACCAGCTGGCCCAGACATTGATGATCAGCGGCTTGCCGCGGAATTCCGACAATTCGCGAGACGGTCCGGAGAGCCCCTGCATCGGCGCCGGGCGCAACGTGCCGCCGATCGGCACTTCGCCGGGGGTTGTCGCCGAGGCGAGGGTGGTCGTGCCGAGCAGGCAGAGCAGCAGCATGGAGAGAAATAATTTCATGGCCCAAGTCTACCAGCCGCCGCTGCGCCGGCAGTGGCGTAGACTTTGCCGGTGTCCGGGAATTGATCCGCTGCGACACGACGAACGGAGGTGACGGAATGGCCAAGCGCTCTTACCCCCTGTCCAAAGTCTATGGTCTGCTCGAGCCGGGCCCCGTGGTGCTGCTCACCACGTCACACAAGGGCAAAGCCAACGTCATGGCCATGTCGTGGCACATGATGATGGAGTTCGAGCCGCCGCTCGTCGGCTGCCTCGTCAGCGGCCGCCACCTCATCTTCGAGGCGCTCATGGCGACGCGGCAATGCGTGATCAACATCCCGACCGCGGACATCGCGGACAAGGTGATCGGCTGCGGCAACACTTCCGGCCGCCGCGTGGACAAGTTCAAGGCCTTTGGCCTGACGTCGCTGCCGGCAAAAACCGTCGACGCGCCGCTGATCGCCGAGTGTTATGCCAACCTCGAATGCCGCGTGGCCGATACGCGGCTCGTGAACCGCTACAACTTCTTCGTGCTCGAAGTGCAGAAAGCCTGGATCGACCCGGCCTGCAAGGACCCGCGCACGCTGCACCATCGCGGCCGGGGCTACTTCATGATTGCCGGCGAAACCGTCAAGCTGGCATCGAAGGCCAAGTAGCCGCCGTATCGCCAGCGCCGACTCTTGGGGCGAAGCCGCCGCGTCTGATACGCTCTGTGCCCGGCGTTCTTCACGCCGTATCCAACGCTTTCCAGGAATTGCTCATGCGCACCGAAACTCCGCACGCCATCTACCTCAAGGACTACACGCCGCCGGCCTGGCTGGTCGATACGGTCGATCTCCATGTCGCGATCCACGACGGTTACGCCGAAGTCCGCGCCACATTGGCGTGCAAGCGCAATCCGCGCGGCCCCGGCGGCGCGCTGGTGCTGCATGGCGAGGAGCTTACCCTGCGTGCAGTCGGCCTCGACGGCACGGCTTTCGCCCCTTCGCGCTACACCCTGGCCGACAACACGCTGAGCGTCTTCGGCGTCGAGTCCGCGCCGCTGCCCGCTGCCTTCGTGCTCGAAACCGTGGTGCGCATCGAGCCCGACGGCAACACGCAGCTTTCAGGTCTCTACCGCTCGCAGGACGGCTATTTCACCCAGTGCGAGGCGGAGGGTTTCCGCCGCATCACCTTCTTCCCCGACCGACCCGACGTCATGTCGCGCTACACCTGCACCATCGAGGCCGAGCGCGAGCGCTTCCCGCAACTGCTGAGCAACGGCAACCTCGTCGCGTCCGGTGTCAGCGAGCGCGATGCCGCGCGCCACTGGGCACGCTGGGAGGATCCCTACGTCAAGCCGGCTTACCTGTTCGCCCTGGTCGCGGCCAAGCTCGACGTGCTCGAAGACAGCTTCGTCACGCGCTCCGGGCGCAAGGTCCGCCTCGCGGTTTATGTCGAGCCCGGCAAGCTCGATCAGTGCGGCCACGCCCTGGCGGCGTTGAAGAAGGCCATGGCCTGGGACGAGCAGCGCTTCGGCCTCGAGATGGACCTCGACCACTACATGATCGTCGCGGTCGGCGACTTCAACATGGGGGCGATGGAGAACAAGGGCCTCAACATCTTCAACACCAAGTACGTGCTGGCGCGGCCCGACACCGCCACCGACAGCGACTACCAGAACATCGACCGCGTCGTCGCCCACGAGTACTTCCACAACTGGACCGGCAACCGCGTCACCTGCCGCGACTGGTTCCAGCTCTCGCTGAAGGAAGGCCTCACGGTTTTTCGCGACCAGGAGTTCGGCGCCGACGTACATTCGCGCGCCGTGACGCGCATCCAGGAGGTGCGCGGCTTGCGCATGGGCCAGTTCCCCGAGGATGCCGGACCCATGGCGCATCCGATCCGTCCCGCGTCCTACGCCGAGATCAACAATTTCTACACCGCGACGGTGTACGAAAAAGGCGCCGAAGTCGTGCGCATGATCCACACGCTGCTCGGCCGCGAAGGATTCCGCAAGGGCATGGACCTCTACTTTGAGCGCCACGACGGGCAGGCCGTGACCTGCGATGATTTCGTCGCCGCGATGCAGGATGCCTCGGCCGTCGATCTCGCCCAGTTCCGCCGCTGGTACGCCCGTGCCGGCACGCCGCACCTGAAGGCCGCAGGCAGTTACGACGCGGCGGCCAAACGCTACACGCTGACGCTGACGCAGTCGCTGGCGCCCACCGCCTACGAGCAGCGCCTCACTGAAGCCGGCATGGCGATCGACGAAGGTCCGCTGCACATTCCGGTGGCGCTCGGCCTGGTGCTGCCCGATGGTAGCGATGCGCTGCCGGAAGGCACAAAGGTGCTGTCGCTGACCGCGACCACGCAGAGCTTCGTCTTCGAGAACATTCCGGCCGTGCCGGTCGCCTCGCTGCTGCGCAATTTCTCGGCGCCGGTGCATCTCGATTTCGAGCAGTCCGATGCCGAGCTTGCCCACCTGATGGCGCACGACTCGGACCCGTTCAACCGCTGGGAGGCGGGGCAGCGCCTGGCCACGCGCGTGCTGCTGGTCGGCATCGCTGCCGGCGGCGAAGGCGATGCCTGGATTCCCGCGAGCCTCACCGCCGCCGTCGGCCGCGTGCTCGAGGACGGGCTGAGCGGAGATGCGGCGCTCGCCGCCGAAGCGCTGGTGCTGCCGGCCGAGCAGGTACTGGCCGAGGAGGTCGCGGCGGTCGGCCGGGTGATCGACCCGGAAGCCATCCACTGCGCCCGCCTCAATCTGCGCCGCCACCTCGCCACGGCTTTGCGTTCGACTTTCGAGGCGGCGTGGTCCGCGCTTGCACCCGGCGAGCCCTATGCGCCGGACGGCATCCAGGTCGGCCGCCGTGCCCTGCGCAACTTGTGCCTCGGCTACCTGGCCGACAGCGACGAGGCCTATGTCCGCGCCTCCGTGCTGCCGCGGCTGCTGACGCAACTCGAGCAGGGCGGCAACATGACCGACGTGATCGCCGCCTTGTCCATGCTGGCCAATCTCGATCTGCCCGAGCGCGCCACCAGCCTCGCCGCCTTCCATGCGCGCTGGCAGGGCGAAGCGCTGGTGATCGACAAGTGGCTGCAGGTGCAGGCGACTTCTCGCCTGCCCGGCACCACGGCGCGGGTGCGTGAGCTCATGCAGCACCCGGCCTTCGACCTGAAGAATCCGAACAAGGTCTATGCCCTGCTGCGCAGCTTCTGCGCCGCCAACCCGCGCCACTTCCATGCCGCCGACGGAAGCGGTTACCAGTTGGCCGCCGAGGTCATCATCGAATTGCAGGCGATGAATCCGCAGGTCGCGGCGCGCTTGGCGCGCAGCTTCGACCGCTGGCGACAGTTCGATGCCGGGCGCCGGCAGCATGCGCAGGCGGCACTGGAGCGGATTGCGGCCTGCGAAGATTTGGCGCGGGGTGTAGCCGAGATCGTCGGCAACGCCCTGAAGTGAAACGGGCTTGACACATGCGGGAGGACGCACGATGAAAATTGCGGTGATGGGTGCCGGTGCGGTCGGCTGCTACTACGGCGGCATGCTGGCGCGCGGCGGCAATGACGTGGTCCTGATCGGGCGGCCGCAGCATGTGGAAGCAATCCGGCGCGACGGCTTGCTGCTCGACACGCAGTCGTTTCGCGAGCACGTTCCCGTGCAGGCCGCCACCGGCGCCAGCGGCATCGCGGGTGCGCAGGTCGTGCTTTGCTGCGTCAAGTCGACCGACACCGAAATCGCCGGGGCGCAGATGAAGCCGCATCTCGCGCCCGGCGCCGTGGTGCTGAGCCTGCAGAACGGCTACGACAATGCGGCGCGGCTGCAGGCGGTGCTGGGCTGCGAAGTCATGCCGGCCGTCGTCTACGTCGCCACCGAAATGGCCGGACCGGGCCACCTCAAGCACCATGGACGTGGCGAACTCGTGATCGGACCGTCGGCCGCGAGCCGGGAGTTGGTCGCGCTGTTCGCGGCGGCAGGGGTGCCGGTGGAGATTTCCGACAATGTGGCCGGCGCGCTGTGGGCCAAACTGATCATCAATTGCGCCTACAACGCCCTCTCCGCCATCACGCAAATGCCCTATGGGCGCATGGTCCAGGGGCAGGGAGTGGAAGATGTGATGCGCGACGTGGTGGACGAATGCCTCGCCGTGGCACGGGCCGAGGGAGTCGGCGTGCCGGGGGACATCCGGGAGGCCGTGCAGCGCATTGCGGTCACCATGGCCGGCCAGATCTCGTCGACCGCGCACGACGTGGCGCGCGGCAAGCCCAGCGAGATCGATCACATCAATGGCTATGTGCTGCGGCGCGGTGCGGCGCATGGCATCGCCACGCCGGTCAATCGCGTGCTGCACACGCTGGTCAAGCTGCTCGAAAGCCGGCCGCAGCCAAGCACGGCAAGCTAGCCGAGGCGCAATGCCGGCGGGACAGAACCGGGCACAATGCCGTAGCATGTGCAACTCGGCACTGATGCCATTCCCTATCGGCATGACGGTTTCGCCATGAGTTTCCATTTCCTGCAAAGCCTGTTCAATCCGCAAAGCATCGCGGTCATCGGCGCGAGCGCGCGTCCGCAACGGATCGGCAACGTGCTGATGCGCAACCTGCTGGCGGGCGGATTCGGCGGCGTCATCATGCCGGTGAACCCGAAGCGCGAGGCCGTGGCCGGGGTGCTGACCTACCCGAATATCGCCGCGCTGCCGCACACGCCGGACCTGGCGATCATCTGCACACCGGCCGCGACCATTCCCTCCCTGCTCGAAGACCTCGGCCGTCGCGGCACCCGCGCCGCCATCATCATGGCGGGTTATCTGGAGACGACCCTCGGTCCCGACGGGCGGCCGCTCGAGGAGGTAATTCTTGAAGTGGCGCGCCGCCATGGAATACGCCTGCTGGGCGGCAGCACGCTGGGAATTCTGATCCCGAAAGCGGGAATCAACGCGACCTTTTCGCAGATGAGGGTCGAGCCGGGCAAGCTCGCTTTCGTTTCGCAATCCGATGCCGTCGGCACCATGGTGCTCGACTGGGCGCTGCCGAAGAAGGTGGGCTTCTCGCACTTCGTTTCGCTGGGCGACGCGCTGGATATCGGCTTCGGTGAAGTCCTCGATTTTCTGGCCAGCGATCCGGATACGCAGGCGATCCTGCTCTACATTGAATCGATTCGCGACCGGCGCAGCTTCATGGCGGCCGCGCGCGCGGCGGCGCGGAACAAACCGGTGGTGGCGATCAAGGCCGGCCGTGCGCCGCACCGACGCATGGCGGGGAGCGCGGAGCCCCTGTCTCTGGGAATGTCAGACCTAATCAGCAACGACGATGTCTTCGATGCCGTGCTGCGCCGTGCAGGCATCCTGCGCGTCGAACATCTCGATGAACTGTTCGGCGCCGTGGAAACCGTTGTGCGTTCGCGCCCGATGACCGGCAGCCGCCTGGTGGCGATCAGCAACGGCGGCGGCGGCGGCATCATGGCCGAGGACAGCCTGCATCTCGGCGGCTATGCGATGCCGGCACTCGACGAGCAGACGGTGGCGAAGCTGCGGCGCATCCTGCCGCCGAGCTGGGACGGCTGCAATCCGATCGATGTCCGGGTCGATGCCAGCGCCGCGCGCTACGAGGCGGTGCTCAAGGTGCTTTGCGAGGAGCGCGCGGCGAACGCCATACTCGTGATGCACACGCCGAATGCGCTGAGCAGCAGCAGCGAGATCGCGGAGACGATCATCAAGGCCGCGAAGTCCATTACCTGCAACCTGCTCACCTGCTGGATCGGCGACGAAAGCGTCGCCGCCGAGCGCGCGCGATTCGTCGACGCCGGCATTCCGACGTTCACGACACCGGGACATGGTGCCCGCGCCTTCCTCCACATGGACAACCATCGCTTGGCCCGCGAACTGCTGATGCAGGTTCCGCCCTCGATCTCGAGCAGCTTCACCCCCGATGTCGATGGCGCGCGCGAGGTCGTTCGCGGCGCGCTAGGCGCCGGGAGAACGCAGCTCACCGAGGCGGAGTCGAAAGCCATCCTGTCAGCCTACGGCATTCCCGTCGTGCCGACCCATGCCGCAGCAGATCCGCACGAGGCGGCGCAGGTCGCGCAGCGCATCGGATTTCCCGTGGCGCTGGCCGTCATGTCGCGCGATTTGCGGCGCAAATGGGACATCGGCGGCGTCGCCCTGAATCTGGAAACGGCCGAGGCCGTCGAAGCCGCCGCCCGCGGCATGATCGAGCGGGCCCGGATCAAGTACCCGGAAATAACCATCAGCGGCTTCAACCTTCAGTCCATGCTGCCGCGCGGCCATGCGCGGCAGCTGCTGGTCGGCGTCGCCACCGATCCGCTGTTCGGGCCGCTGATCATTTTCGGCGAAGGCGGACGCGCGGCGGGAATCTACCGCGACATGTCGGTGGGATTGCCGCCGCTGAACCTGCCGCTGGCACATGATTTGATCGGCCGCAGCCGCGCCGCGACGCTGCTCGAGACCCACCGCGGCGATCCCGCGGCGGATCGCGAGGCGATCGCCCTGGTGCTGACCAAGGTCTCGCAACTGTTGATCGACCTGCCGGAGATCGTCGAACTCGACATCAACCCGCTGTTCGCGGACAGCAAGGGTGTGACGGTCGTCGATGCGCACATTCAGCTATCGGCGGCACCGTTCAATCCGCATCGCTTCGCGATCCAGCCCTACCCGAAGGCGCTGGAGGAAGCAGCGACGCTGCGCAGCGGCCGCCCGGTGCTGTTCCGCCCGATACGCCCGGAAGACGAAGACGCACACTATGTCTTCCTGTCGCACATGAGCGAGCAGGACCTGGTCTACCGCTTCTTCCATTACGTCAAGCAGATCCCGCGCCGCGACATGGCCCGGCTGACGCAAATCGACTACGACCGCGAGATGGCCTTCATCGCCAGCGCCGCAGGCGAAAATGGCGAAGCGGAAACCCTCGGCGTCGTCCGCATCGTCGCCACACCGGACAACCATACCGCCGAATTCGCCATCATCATCCGCTCCGACATGAAGGGGCAGGGCCTCGGGTCGGGACTCATGCGCAAGATGATCAAGTTTTCCCGCGAGCGCGGCATCCGGATATTCAGCGGCGACGTCATGTACGACAACCAGCCGATGCTCGACCTGCTCAAATCCTTCGGCTTCAGTTTCGGCCGCAGCGAAGAAGCGGGCATCGTGCGCTGCACACTCGATCTGCAGCCGGGGCCGGCGCCGGCGCAGCCGTAACCGCAAAGGGCGCATTTGCGCGCTGCGTGAAGACATGAGCCACACAATTATGGAAAACACTTCAGGCCAAGGCGTTTCGGCAACCGTTCCAGGGGAAATCGACAAGTGGAACTGGGGCGCATTCCTTTTGAACTGGATTTGGGGAATCGGCAACAACACATACATTGCGTTCCTGATGTTTGTTCCCCTGGTCAACTTCGTCATGCCGTTCGTTCTGGGCGCAAAGGGAAGTTCATGGGCGTGGCGCAACAAACGATGGGACAGCGTAGAAGAATTCAAGGCGGTTCAGCGCAAGTGGGCAAGGTGGGGCGTGGTTGTCCTCGCGCTGGCGGGTGCCTTCTTCGTCAGTCTGTTTTTCATAATCGCCGGGTCGTTGAAGAGCTCGGATGTGTACAAGCTGGCAGTTGCAAAACTGGAGAAGAGCCACGAAATTGCGCAGCTGGTTGGATTGCCCATGTCGACCGGAATGCCAACCGGAAGCTTTGAAGTATCCGGACCAAGGGGGCGCGCAAGTTTCTCTTTCAGTATCAGCGGCCCGATTGGCAAAGGCGTAGTTTTCCTGGAAGCAACAAGAGATCTCGGGCTTTGGCAAATCAAACGCATGGTTTTTGAACAGGATGGCACCGGACGTCGTATCGTCCTCATCGACGATCCCACGGATAGTCCGACCGGAAATGCGCCCAACTCCGCGCCGCTCCGGCCAACAATCTAGTTTGTCCTGGGCAAACCTGGGCCCTATCGTTTTTTCAAGCTTGGCGACAGCAGGGCGCTATTTAGTAGAAAAGGCGTCTTTCGGCCAATACCGGACGGTCGCGGTTGTCATTCCATGTGCGTAGTGACACGATGTTGTCATGGACGCCAGTGCTTTCAGGGTTCTTAGGCAAAGCGCCTATATTTCCAACCTGCCGCTTTTCGTGGTGATTAGTATCCCTAAAAATAGGCTGATTAAGGCGAGAAGTCAGCTAGGGAGGGACTTCCAACGCATTACACTTCGCCAAGTTAGGACGCAGACGCCGACGTTAGGACGCAAAGCTATCTCCCTATATCGAAGTTAGGTTTCTCAAAGGCCGCATGTGAACGTTCCGCCGAGTGAGCAAACAAAGGCACTTTTGCAAGCCATGTCTGCCAGCATTCCTGACAGCATCGCTAGTTCAACCATCGCAATTGTCGGCGCCAACGGCCCTCTCGTTCGACATTTTGGCAGTGGCACTCTTCTAGCAGTTGCTGATCGGCGATTTGTAGTTACCGCAGCCCACGTAATTCGTAAGGCGCATGAGGCACAAGCAACAGTGGGCATCTCCGGTGGCTCAGAGAATTACTTCATAGCGACAGCCGGCAATTGGATCTTGTCGTGCAACGACACTCATGAAGATCGGTTTGACGTCGCAATCTATCCTCTTGATCCATCGCAGACAGAGAGCCTGGGTCAATGTACCTTTGTACGAATCGGTGACGTAGCCTTCAACACGGATCTATCTCGCGGCTTCTTCGTTGTCTCGGGCTTCCCGAGTATCTGGTCAACAGAAACGCTTCACGCGCGCGAAACAATGAAATTGAGGCTGCTTCTGTACTCAACGTACTCGTACCGCGGTGACTCAGCCGCATTGCAAGGCTACGATGATCGCTACCACCTGTTGCTTGAGGCAAAGCCAGAGCAATTAGTCGACTTGACGGGCGCGGCGATGCAGTTCAGAACTCGAAGTGGCCACGTGGCGCAGATGCCCCAAGACTTACGCGGCATTAGCGGTTGCAGCGTGTGGATGATCGGTGACTTAACAACTTCTTGTCAGAGTTGGCGAGCCGATCAGGCGAGACTCGTTGCAGTTGAAACTGGAGTCTTTTCGGGTCGAGCAGTAATCAAAGCAACTCGCTGGAGCGCCGTCACAACATTGCTGCATGCAGCCTTTTCAGAGCTACGTTCGACCATCAAGTTCTATGCAGATCAACAGCAATAAGCCTTAGGCTGGAGAGAAACCTAATCCTTCCATCGAGAGGACTTGCCGCAAGTCGGGTCAAGCCTCTCATGTCAAACGCTGAACGGCCGCTTAGGAGAAGCCTGGCCGACTGCTTTGGGCACAAAGCAGCCCTTCGGATTCAGGTCAAAGTCCGACCGACTTTATTCCTCGCGACTACAACTCCTACCAGAGCGTTTCCCGCTCCGCGCTGGATGAAATCTTGTGGATGGTCAGGTCGGCGCCGTTATATTCATCTTCCGCTTCGAGGCGTATGCCGACGGTCATTTTCAGCAGGCCATAGACCAGGAAGCCGCCGCCCAGCGC
>JAPLQX010000043.1 GCA_026399435.1 Rhodocyclales bacterium | reverse complement strand
CGCCAAAATTGCGGAGCTCAAAGTGGTGCGCCTCGCGGTGCATCGCAGCAACTTGCATATCTCTGCCCAGATTTTCTCCGGCTGCGGCACCCGCGTACTCGCGGCTGCTTCGACCATGGAACCGGAAGTGCGGAGCCAGGTGCCGAACGGCGGCAACGTCAATGCGGCCAAGACGGTGGGCAAACTCATCGCCGAGCGGGCCAAAGCGGCCGGCATCGAGCAGGTTGCGTTCGACCGCTCCGGTTTCCACTATCACGGCCGCGTCAAAGCGCTGGCCGAAGCCGCCCGTGAGGGCGGACTCAAGTTCTAAGCGAGACGGACATGGCTAAACCTCAAGGCAGGAAACAGCACCAGGCCCAGGAAGAACGCGACGATGGCATGCGCGAAAAGATGGTGTCCATCAATCGCGTCACCAAGGTGGTGAAGGGCGGCCGGATTCTCGGTTTCGCCGCGCTGACCGTGGTAGGTGATGGCGATGGCGGCATCGGCATGGGCAAGGGCAAGTCTCGGGAAGTCCCGGTCGCCGTTCAAAAGGCGATGGAAGAGGCTCGTCGCAAGATGGCCAAGATCAGTCTCAAGGATGGCACCCTGCACCACACGGTGAAGGGTAAGCATGGCGCCACGACGGTACTGATGTCCCCAGCGTCTCCGGGTACTGGCGTCATTGCCGGCGGTCCGATGCGCGCTGTGTTCGAAGTCATGGGCATCACTGACGTGGTGGCCAAGACCATCGGTTCGACCAACCCGTACAACGTGGTGCGCGCAACGCTGCATGGTTTGCTGGCCATGAGCACCCCGGCCGAGATTGCTGCAAAGCGCGGCAAGGCCGTAGCCGAAATTCTGGAGTGAGCCATGGCTGACAAGAAGATCAAGGTAACGCTGGTCAAGAGTGTGATCGGCACCAAGCAGGACCATCGCGCGACCGTGCGCGGCCTTGGCCTGAGGAAACTCAACAGTTCGGCCATGCTTGAAGACACGCCCGCAGTGCGCGGCATGATCAACAAAGTGGCCTATCTGGTGAAGTGCGAAGGCTAAGGGGATATCGATGAGCATGGAACTGAACAACCTCAAGCCCGGTGAAGGCTCCAAGCACGCTGCCAAGCGTGTTGGGCGGGGCATCGGCAGCGGACTCGGCAAGACAGCTGGACGTGGCCACAAAGGCCAGAAGTCGCGCGCCGGTGGTTTTCACAAAGTGGGCTTTGAAGGCGGACAAATGCCGCTGCAGCGTCGTTTGCCGAAGCGTGGCTTCGTCTCCCTGACTGCCAGCCGGAATGTCGAAGTGCGCCTGTCCGAGCTGGACAAGCTGCCGGTTGAAGAAGTTGATCTGCTGGTCTTGAAGCAGGCCGGCGTGATTGCCGGAGATGCCTTGTCAGCCAAGGTGATCCTGTCAGGCAAGCTCAATCGCAAGATCGCGCTGAAAGGTGTCGGCGCGACCAAAGGTGCACGTGCGGCGATCGAAGCGGCGGGCGGCTCTGTAGCAGACATTGCCGCTGCCTGATAGCGAACAAGGATAGACCGCGTGGCAACCCCCCAAGCAGCAGCTCTCGGCAAGACCGGCAAGTTCGGCGACCTCTGGCGCCGGCTCTGGTTCCTGCTGGGTGCGCTGGTGGTCTACCGGATCGGCGCGCATATTCCGGTGCCTGGGATCGACCCGGTAAAGCTGGCGGAATTGTTCCAGGGTCAGCAGGGTGGGATTCTGGGCGTTTTCAACCTGTTTTCGGGCGGGGCGCTGTCGCGCTTCACGCTGTTCGCACTCGGCATCATGCCCTACATCTCGTCCTCGATCATCATGCAGCTGATGACGATCGCGGTGCCGTCGATCGAGGCGCTGAAGAAAGAAGGCGAGGCCGGGCGGCGCAAGATTACCCAATACACGCGCTACGGCACCGTGGCTTTGGCCCTGTTCCAGGGGCTGGGCATTGCCATTGCACTTGAATCGCAAGCCGGGCTGGTGCTTGACCCAGGTCTCCTCTTCCGGTTTGTTACCGTACTTACCTTGCTTACCGGCACGATGTTCCTGATGTGGCTGGGAGAGCAGATTACCGAACGCGGACTGGGCAACGGAATCTCGATCATCATCTTCGCCGGTATCGTGGCGGGTTTGCCGAACGCGCTGGGCGGTCTGTTTGAGCTGGTGCGTACCGGGGCGATGCATCCGATTTCCGCACTATTTATTTGCGCCGTGGCGGTTCTGGTCACGGGTTTCGTAGTGTTCGTTGAAAAGGGCCAGCGCAAGATTCTGGTTAATTACGCCAAGCGCCAGGTGGGCAACAAGGTTTACGGCGGCCAGAGTTCCCATTTGCCGCTGAAGCTGAATATGTCAGGTGTTATTCCCCCGATCTTCGCCTCGTCGATCATCCTGTTCCCGGCGACTGCCGCCGGCTGGTTTGGATCGAGTGAGGGCATGACCTGGCTGAAGGACATTGCGTCAACGCTGTCCCCCGGCCAGCCGATCTACGTGATGCTCTACGCAACTGCCATCGTGTTCTTCTGCTTCTTCTACACCGCGTTGGTGTTCAATTCGAAGGAGACGGCGGATAATTTGAAAAAGAGCGGTGCATTCGTTCCCGGCATTCGTCCCGGCGACCAGACGGCACGCTACATTGACAAGATCCTTACCCGTTTGACTCTGGCTGGCGCCCTTTACATCACAGCGGTTTGTTTACTGCCCGAGTTTCTCATTTTGAAATGGAACGTGCCGTTCTACTTCGGCGGTACGAGCCTGCTGATTATTGTTGTGGTGACGATGGATTTCATGTCGCAAGTTCAGGCATATGTGATGTCGCACCAGTATGAGAGTCTCCTGAAAAAGGCTAATTTCAAGGGGGCCGGTTTCCCGGCTCGCTGATTCATGTCGAAGGAAGACGTTATTGAAATGCAGGGAGAGGTCGTCGAGAATCTTCCGAATGCCACGTTCCGGATCAAGCTTGAGAACGGGCATGTAGTTTTGGGCCATATCTCCGGGAAGATGCGCATGCACTACATCCGCATCCTTCCGGGCGACAAGGTCACCGTGCAGCTCACGCCCTACGACCTTTCCAAAGGCCGCATCGTGTTTCGCGCCAAGTAGTCTGGCAATATTTCCGGAGAACTCCAATGAAAGTTCTGGCTTCGGTCAAACGTATCTGTCGCAATTGCAAAGTCATCCGTCGCAAGGGCGTGGTCAGGGTCATCTGCACCGATCCGCGTCACAAGCAGCGTCAGGGTTGATAGAGCGACTCAGATCAGATAGAATCTACGGTTTCGCATTTTTCAGCTAGCCCACCACACCGCATTCACTAACGGCGACGAACAGGTAAGCACATGGCTCGTATAGCAGGCGTCAACATCCCGAATCACCAGCACGCGGAGATCGCTCTGACGGCGATCTATGGCATTGGCCGTACTCGCGCCCAGAAAATCTGCGACGCCGTAGGCGTCAAGCGGTCGACCAAGGTCAAGGAACTCACGGACAGCGAGATGGATCGCTTGCGTGAGGAGGTAGGCAAGTTCACCGTCGAGGGTGACTTGCGCCGCGAAACCACGATGAACATCAAGCGCCTGATGGATCTTGGCTGCTATCGCGGGGTGCGTCATCGTCGCGGCCTGCCCGTGCGCGGTCAGCGCACCCGCACCAACGCGCGAACCCGCAAGGGACCGCGCAAGGCGATTTCGATGGGCAAGAAGTAAACCAGGAACCATTACATGGCTAAGACCGCAACCAAAGTTCGCAAGAAGGTAAAGAAGAACGTCGCCGAAGGCATTGCACACGTTCACGCTTCCTTCAACAACACCATCATCACCATCACCGACCGCCAGGGCAACGCCTTGTCGTGGGCTACTTCGGGCGGTGCCGGCTTCAAGGGCTCGCGCAAGTCGACTCCCTTCGCCGCGCAGATCGCCGCCGAAGCTGCCGGCAAGGCTGCTCAGGAGTGTGGTGTGAAGAATCTCGAAGTTCGCATCAAGGGCCCCGGCCCGGGTCGCGAATCGGCAGTTCGCGCGCTCAATGCGCTTGGCATGAAGATTACCAGCATCACCGACATCACCCCGATTCCCCACAACGGATGCCGGCCGCCCAAGCGCCGCCGCATCTAAGGCAATAAGGATACGACACCATGGCCCGCAACCTAGATGCCAAGTGCCGCCAGTGCCGCCGCGAAGGCGAAAAGCTCTTCCTCAAAGGCGAGAAGTGCTTCACTGACAAATGTTCCGTCGAGCGCCGTGCATACGCGCCCGGCCAGCACGGCCAAAAGTCCGGACAGCGGCTGTCCGGTTACGGTACGCAACTGCGTGAAAAGCAAAAGATCCGTCGCATTTACGGCGTCCTCGAGCGGCAGTTCCGCAAGGTGTTCGGCGACGCCGAAGCCAAGAAGGGACAGACCGGCGAAAATCTGCTCAAGCTGCTCGAAGGCCGTCTCGACACCGTGGCCTATCGCATGGGCTTCGGCGTATCGCGCGCCGAGGCGCGTCAGGTCGTGCGTCACAACGGCGTGCTGATCAACGGCAAGCGCGTGGATATTCCGTCGTACAACGTGCGGCCCGGCGACGTCATCCAGTTGCTCGACAGCACTCGCGGTCACCTGCGCACCAAGGCAGCGCTGGAAGCGGCCGAATCACGCGGTTTCCCCGCGTGGCTCGAAGTGGATGTCAAGGCCGGCAAGGGTGTGTTCAAGTCCTACCCGGCACGCGAAGACCTGCCGCCCTCGATCAATGAGGGCCTGGTCGTCGAACTGTATTCGCGTTAACACGTAGTTTTGCGCCTGGCGTCCACCGGACGCCAGGCGTTGTCCATTTGAAGGAATGCACATGCACACACTTCTGAAACCCCGCAGTATCGATGTCCAGCAGCTTTCGCCGGTGCATGCCCGCGTGGTCATGGAGCCGTTTGAACGCGGTTACGGCCACACGCTGGGCAACGCCCTGCGCCGCATTCTGCTGTCCTCGATGGAAGGCGTCGCCCCGACCGAGGTGTCGATCGAAGGCGTGCTCCACGAGTACTCGACGCTGGATGGTGTCCGCGAGGACGTCGTTGACGTTCTGCTGAATCTCAAGGGCGTGGTGCTGAAGATGCACAACCGCCGCGAGGCCACCCTCACGCTCTCCCGCAATGGCGAGGGTGTCGTCACCGCGCGCGACATCGAAACCACGCATGACGTCGAGATCGTGAATCCCGATCACGTCATTGCCCATATCGCGCCCGGCGGCAAACTCAACATGCAGATCCGCGTCGAATCCGGCCGCGGCTACGTGCCAGCCAACCAGCGCGAAATCGCCCGCGAAAACCGCGCCATCGGCCAGATCATGCTCGATGCATCGTTCAGCCCGGTGCGCCGCGTCAGTTACTCCGTGGAGTCCGCGCGCGTCGAACAGCGCACCGACCTGGACAAGCTCATTCTCGACATCGAGACCAACGGCGCCATCGACAATGCCGAAGAGGCCGTTCGCACCGCAGCGCGCATCCTCATGGAGCAGCTTTCGGTGTTCGCCGATCTCGAAGGTACGCCGATGTCCGCAGAAGCACCGAAGCAGACCTCGGTGGATCCGGTCCTGGTGCGTCCGGTGGATGACCTCGAACTGACGGTTCGTTCCGCCAACTGCCTGAAGGCCGAGAACATCTATTACATCGGCGACCTGATTCAGCGGACTGAAACGGAACTGCTGAAGACGCCGAACCTGGGCCGCAAGTCGCTCAACGAAATCAAGGAAGTGCTGGCGTCACGCGGCCTGACCTTGGGCATGAAGCTTGAAAGCTGGCCGCCGGCCGGTCTGGAAAAGCTCGCGTAAGCGAGCTTTCAGTGGAGACTTACCGTTAGGTTAGTCGTAAAAAAAGCTGGCCTGATGGATCAAAACCGGGCTTCGGCCCGGGTTGTCTTACCTGCCTTATTTGTTTCACTTGCTTCACTTGCTGCACTGATTCCAAAACTCTCGATAACCATTAACCGGCCATTTGCATTGCGCGATGGCCGCAAAAAACGAGGAAATCAAAATGCGTCACGGTAACGGACTTCGCAAGCTCAATCGAACCTCTTCGCACCGCCAGGCGATGCTGCGCAACATGGCCGTGTCCCTGTTGCGCCATGAGGCCATCAAGACCACCCTGCCCAAGGCCAAGGAATTGCGCCGTGTGGTGGAGCCCCTGATCACGCTGGGCAAGAAGCCCAGTCTGGCCAATCGCCGCCTGGCTTTCGATCGCACGCGTGATCGTGAGATCGTCGGCAAGCTGTTCGACGAACTCGGCCCGCGCTATGCCGCCCGCAACGGTGGCTATCTGCGCATTCTCAAGATGGGTTTCCGTGTCGGCGACAATGCGCCGATGGCCTTTGTCGAACTGCTGGACCGCCCGGCAGGCGACACCGCCGAGGCTCCTTCGGTGGAGTAAGGAATTTTCGGCGAAACAAAAAAAGCCAGGCATCGCCTGGCTTTTTGCATTCTGGATCCCGGACAGTCAGAGAATCATTCCGGCGCCCACGGTGTTGTTGGCCGCCTCATCGATGACGATGAATGCCCCGGTCGAGCGATTCCCGGCATAGGCATCGACGCACAACGGTCGGGCCAGCCTGAAGGCGACGCGGGCGATGTCGTTCATGCCCAGACTTTCGGCAGGCATCCGTTGCAGCGTGTTGATGTCGAGCCGGTAGTCGATCGACTCGATCGCCGCTTTGGTTTCGCGCGTGGTCTGCCGGATCAGATATTTGCGCTGCGCATCGAGCGGCGTTTCGCCCAGCCAGCAGAGCATGGTCTCGATTCGCCGTGTCACCAGCGCCGTCCGGGTGGATACCGTCCCCGGCGCAGGCGCACGGGGACATAACTTTTCGGCGCGAACGATCATGTCGCCGCGCGAAATATCGACCTCATCTTCGAGCAACAAAGTGACCGACTGCTCGGCAATCGCCCGTAGCAATGAGCGACCGTAGAATTCGATGGCCTTGACGCGGGTGCGCGTCCCCGACGGCAGGATCAGCACTTCGTCACCCGCGACGATTTCACCGGATTCGACACGACCCATGAAGCCGCGGTAATCGTGGAGCTTCGGATCGCCGGCCTGCTGCGGCCGGCAGATGAACTGCACCGGGAAGCGGAAGGCTTCGTCGCGTTCGCTGTGGGCGCTGGGCGTATCTTCCAGGATGTCGAGCAACGCCGGACCTTGATACCAGTCGAGTCGTTCGCCGCGGTCCACGATCATGTCGCCGTTCAGCGCCGACAAGGGAATGAAGCGAACATCGCCAATACCGAGCGTCGCCGCAAATTCGAGGTAGTCGCCCCGGATGCGCTCGTAAGTAGCCTGAGCGTAGTCCACCAGGTCCATCTTGTTGATCGCCACCACGATGTGCGGGATGCCGAGCAGATGCGCCAGATAGGAGTGCCGACGGGTCTGGGTCAGCACGCCCTTGCGGGCATCGATCAGGATGATTGCGAGATTCGCGGTCGAGGCGGCGGTGACCATGTTGCGCGTGTACTCCTCGTGGCCTGGCGCATCGGCAATGATGTACTTTCTCTGCCCAGTGCTGAAGTAGCGGTAGGCCACGTCGATCGTGATGCCTTGCTCGCGCTCGGCTTGCAGGCCGTCGGTCAGCAGCGACAGATCGACCGCTTCCAGCCCGCGCCTTTCGGAGGTGCGCGTGATCGCCTGCAGCGTATCGGCGAGGATGGCCTTGGTGTCATAGAGCAGGCGCCCGATCAGCGTGCTCTTGCCGTCGTCGACACTGCCACAGGTAAGAAAGCGCAGCAGGCCGTTGTCGATCTCCGGTAGACGTTCAATTGCGCTCATCAAAAGTAGCCTTCCTTCTTGCGTTGTTCCATGGATGCTTCCGAGGTCTGGTCGTCGAGACGGCTCTCGCCCCGCTCGGTAATCGTCGTCGCGGCGGTTTCCTCGATGATGCGGGCGACCGTGTCGGCGGCGGACTCGACCGGTGCGGTGCAGGTGATGTCGCCCACGGTGCGAAAGCGCACCGACAATTCCTCGACGACATCGCCGGCGCGCGCCGGCGTCAGTTCGGTGACCGGCTGCAGCAGGCCGTTTCGTCTCGTCACCGCGCGTCGATGCGCGAAGTAGATCGCAGGCAGTTCGAGTCGCTCGCGTTCGATGTACTGCCACACGTCGAGCTCGGTCCAGTTCGAGATGGGAAAGGCGCGAATGTTCTCGCCCCTATGCACCCGTGCGTTGTACAGGTCCCACAGTTCCGGCCGCTGGTTCTTCGGGTCCCACTGCCCGAATTCATCGCGGAAGGAAAAGATGCGTTCCTTGGCCCTGGCTTTTTCCTCGTCGCGCCGCGCGCCGCCGATGCAGCAATCAAAGCCGAATTCCTCGATCGCTTCGAGCAGAGTCACCGATTGATGCTTGTTGCGCGATTCGCCGGGCGACTTCAGCACCACGGTGCCGCGCCGCATCGAGTCCTCGACCGAGCGCACGATCAGCCGCTCGTTCAGTTGGCAGGCTCGCGAGTCGCGGAAATCGATTACTTCGCTGTAGTTGTGCCCGGTGTCAATGTTGAGTAGCGGAAAGGGAAATCTTCCCGGACGAAAGGCCTTTTCCGCCAGCCGCAGCAGGACCAGCGAATCCTTGCCGCCGGAAAACAGCAGCGCCGGATTGGCGCACTGCCCGGCCACTTCGCGCAGGATATGGATGGATTCGGACTCCAGCCAATCGAGATGCGATAGCGTGGCGTGTTGCTGCAGCGCCAACGTACTCATGCCTCGACACCTTGGGCGACGCGCTGCAGGCGGCCATCGACCAAGTGCAGGCCGCATTCCTTGGTTTCGGAGGTTTCCCACCACCAGCGGCCGGCGCGTACATCTTCGCCGGGCTGGATGGCGCGGGTGCAGGGCGCGCAGCCGATGCTCGGATAGTTGCGGTTGTGCAGGGCGTTATAGGGCACCTGGTTGGCGCGCAGGTAAACCCAGATCTCGCGCTCGCTCCAGTCCACCAGCGGGCTGATCTTGACCAGATTGTTGACGCTGTCGAAGCTCACCGTCTTGAGCTTCTCCCGCGTCTGCGACTGCGCCGCACGCAGGCCGGTGATCCAGGCCTGC
The DNA here is from genome assembly GCA_026399435.1 of Rhodocyclales bacterium. Classification (GTDB taxonomy): domain Bacteria; phylum Pseudomonadota; class Gammaproteobacteria; order Burkholderiales; family Rhodocyclaceae; genus Sulfuritalea. Next base: position 131,601 of record JAPLQX010000043.1, on the reverse strand, counting down.
TTGCCCGCCAGGGCGCGCTGCAGGGGCTCGACCTTGCGCGCGTGGCAGCAGGCCTTGCGCGCCTCGACCGAGTCGTAGAAACCGTTGATGCCGAAGCCGGCGACGAAGGATTGCACCGCCTCGTGGCGCGGCGCAAACACCTCCAGTCGACGGTCGTAGTGGCGCTCGGCGCGCGCCATCAGCTCGCAGGTTTCGGCCGGCAACCGCCCGGTGTCGAGGGAGAAGATGCCGATCTCAGTGCCCTCGCCCCAGATCATGTCGGTCAGCACCATGTCTTCGGCGCCGAGGCTGTTGGCGAACACGACGGGCGCGTAGTCGCGCGCGACGTCGCGCAGCAGCTGCTTGACGCCGACGGCTTTCGCGGCAACGGCGGCGACCAGTTCCAGGTCGGCCAGATCCGCAATAGCGGGCAAGTTTTCGCGCTGCATGGCGGGTTCCTTCCAGTCCTGGTTCAGGCGACCCGTCGGCGGAACAGGGGCAGCGGCTGGACCGCGTCACCCTGGTAGCTCTCGGGAAAATCGTCAAAGGCTGCCAGTGCATCTTCGGCGCTCTTGCCCTCGCCGATCACGAAGGCATCGAAGCCGGCGCGATTGAGGAAAAAGATCTGGTCGCGGCCGATGTCGCCGAAGGCGCGCAGCTCGCCGTCATAGCCATGGCGTTCGCGCAGCAGACGGGCTGTCGAGTAGCCGCGGCCGTCGGCAAACTTCGGGAAATGCACCGCAATCACCGTGAAGTCCTCGAGGTCGGCGGCGATCTCGGCGATGTCGTCCTCCGGCGCGAGCCAGATGCCGAGCGGCGTGCCGTGCTCGTACTCGCGATTGATCAGGCAGGCCTTCTTCGCCTTCCAGACCGAAACCGGTACCAGCAGCGGGCCGACGGGCAGGCAGACATCGAACGGCGCCTCGCCGTCGACCAGGGTCACGACTTTCCATGCGTCGTCCTGCAGGCGACGCTCCTTGATGATTTGTTTGTTAGCCATTTGCGACTCTCCTTGATTGATGGGGATGGGGGTAGGCAGCCTTGCGGAAGGCTTCGACACCGATGCGATCGAAGGTGTCGATGAAGCGCTCGTCGGTGTGGCGACGGTCGAGATAGGTAGCGATCAGGCGTTCGACGACTTCTGGCACTTCGGCGGCGGCAAACGAACGGCCGATCACTTCGCCGATGCGCGCATCGTTGCCCTGACGCCCTCCCAGAGTGACCTGGTACCATTCCTCGCCGTTCTTGTCGACGCCGAGAATGCCGATCGCGCCCAGGTGGTGGTGGCCGCAGGAATTCATGCAGCCGGAGATATTGAGTTCGAGCTCGCCGATGTCGTGCTGGTAATCGAGATCCTCGAAGCGCTCCTGGATCGCCGCGGCGACCGGAAGCGAGCGGGCATTTGCCAGGGAGCAGAAGTCACCGCCGGGGCAAGCGATCAGGTCCTGCAGCAGGCCGACCGTGGGCGAGGCCAGGCCGGCGGCCTTGGCGCGGTGCCAGACGGTGTAAAGCTCGCCCTGCGGCACGTCGGCGAGGATCAGGTTCTGTTCGTGGGAGACACGGATCTCGGAAAAGCTGAAGCGTTCGGCGAGGTCGGCGGCCGCTTCCATCTGTTCGCTGCTGGCGTCGCCCGGCGCGGTGCCGGATTTCTTCAGCGACAGCGTGACGGCGGCATAGCCCGGCACCTTGTGCGTCTGAACGTTGCGCTCGACCCAGCGGGAGAACGCCTTGTCTTCACGAAGATGGGCGAGATGGCAGAGGTCGTCTTCGGCCAGGGTTTCGTAGTTCGGTGAGACGAACTGCGCGGCGACGCGGGCGACTTCTGCCTCGGTCAGGGTCGAGGGACCGTCCTTGAGGTGAGCCCACTCCGCCTCGACCTGTTGCGCGAACTTCTCAACGCCAAGCGCCTTGACCAGGATCTTGATGCGCGCCTTGTAGGCATTGTCGCGGCGGCCGTAGCGGTTGAACACGCGTACCAGCGCCTCGGTGTAGCTCAGCAGGTGTTGCCAGGGCAGGAATTCTCGCACCACCTGGCCGAGTAGCGGGGTGCGGCCAAGGCCGCCGCCGGCATAGACCTTGAAGCCGACTTCAGTGGCATTTTGCGGGTCCCGCACCACCTGAAAGCCGAGGTCATGCACCTGGATCGCCGCGCGGTCTTCAGTGGCGCCGGAGATCGCGACCTTGAATTTGCGCGGCAGATAGGCGAACTCGGGATGGAAGCTCGACCACTGACGCAGGATTTCGGCCCAGGGGCGGGGATCGGCGATTTCGTCGGCGGCGACGCCGGCGAAGTGATCGGTGGTCACATTGCGGATGCAGTTGCCGGAGGTCTGGATCGCATGAAGTTCGTCCTGCGCCAGGTCGGCGAGGATCTGCGGCACTTCGGGCAGCTTGACCCAGTTGAGTTGCAGGTTGTGGCGCGTGGTGAAGTGGCCGAAGCCACGGTCGTAACGGCGAGCCACGTCGGCGAAGCGGCGCAGTTGTGGGGCCGAGAGCAGGCCGTAGGGCACCGCCAGGCGCAGCATCGGCCCATGGCGCTGGATGTAGAGGCCGTTCTGCAGACGCAGCGGGCGGAACTCGTCGTCCGTCAGTTGTCCGGCCAGGTAGCGCTCGGTCTGGCCGCGAAACTGGGCAACGCGAGCCTGGACGATGGCGTGGTCGTAGTCGTCGTAGCGGTACATATCGAAGTCCTCAGGCGAGAATGAGTTTGCCGCCGATCAGCAGCAGAACGGCGGCAAGCAGGCCGCGCAGCGCCCGCTCGGGCACCTTGGCGGCGAAATGGGCGCCGAGCGCGATGCCGGGCAGCGAACCGATCAGGAGCGAAACCAGCAGCACCACGTCCACCGTGCCCAGCCACCAGTGGCCGAAGCCAGCAACTAGGGTCAGGGGCACCGCGTGGGCGATGTCGGAGCTAACGATGCGGCGCGTGGCGAGTTGCGGGTAAAGGAAGCTCAGGGCGGTGACGCCGAGCGCACCGGCGCCGACCGACGAAATCGTTACCAGTACGCCGATGACGGCGCCGACCAGCACGGTCAGTCCGGCGATGTGGCGGTGCGAAAAGTTATGCGAAGCGGTATCCCCCGGTGGGACGGCGCTGGCGCTACGGCGCCGGGCCAAGTCCAGCAGGCGCTGGCGGAAGATCAGCGAGGTGGCGGTGAGCAGCAGGGCGGCGCCCAGCACCACCGAGATCAAACCCGCGGCGCCGTGGTCCTGAACGCCCAGCTGCGCCAGCAGCAGCAGAGTCAGGCCGGCGGCCGGGACGCTACCGGAGGCGAGCCGGCCGGTGATCGCCCAGTCGATGTTGCCGTGTCGATGATGCATCCAGGAACCGCCGCTCTTGGTGATCGCGGCATACAGCAAGTCAGTACCCACTGCTGTCACCGGCCTTATACCGAAGCCAAGTACCAGCAGCGGCGTCATCAGCGAGCCGCCGCCGACACCGGTCAGGCCGACCAGAAGGCCGACGACAAAACCGGAAAGGGGCAGCGTTGGGTTGAATGAGAATTCCATGATGCGATGCATCGTAGCGACTCGTTATAGTTCTGAAAAATACTTATTAAGTATTTCTATAGAACCAATGGCTATATAATCGCGCCATGAAACTACAGCAACTGCGCTATCTGGTAGAAGTCGAGCGTCGCGGCTTGAGCGTATCCGCAGCGGCGGAAGCTCTGTTCACCTCGCAGCCGGGAGTTTCCAAGCAGATTGGATTGCTCGAAGAGGAACTCGGCGTGACGATCTTCGAGCGTGCCGGCAAGCGCCTGATGGGTACCACGGCCCCCGGCCAGATTGTGCTGGCCATGGCCCGGCGCATGCTGAGCGAAGCGCAGAACATGAAGCGGGTCGGCGAGGATTACGCGGCCGAAAAGAGCGGCGTGCTGTCCATCGCGACGACCCACACTCAGGCGCGCTACACCCTGCCGCCGGTGATCCAGCGCTTCGTACAGCGCCACCCGGAAATCCGCCTGCACATCCAGCAAGGCAGCCCGGTGCAGGTGGCAGCGTGGGTGTTGGACGGCAGCGCGGATCTCGGCATTGCCACCGAGGCGCTGGACCGGCATGCGGAACTGCTGACCCTGCCCTGTTTCCAGTGGGCGCATCTGGTAGTGGCGCCGAAGGGCCATCCCCTGCTGACACGCCAGCCGCTGACGCTGTCGGCGCTGGCCGACTATCCGCTGATTACCTACGACGCGACCTTTACCGGTCGTTCGCGCATAGATCGGGCATTCGAACGCCAGAGTCTGAGCCCCAACGTGATGCTGACGGCCATCGATTCCGACGTGATCAAGACCTATGTCGAACTCGGGCTGGGTGTCGGCATCATTGCCGAAATGGCCTTCGATCCCTTGCGTGACAAGACACTGGCTGCCATGCCCGCCACCCATTTGTTCGAGGGCAACACCACGCGGCTGGCGTTCCGCCGCGATATCTGGCTTCGTGGCTACGAATACGACTTCATGGAGTTGCTGGCGCCGCATCTGACGCGCCGCATGGTCGAGGCGACGCAGAAGGGTGAAGGCGCCGACCCGGGTTTGTGAATCCCGGGTTCGCGAGAGATTTCATTTCTGCCGGGGGGCGCGTTCGCCCATGCGGAAGCTAGAATGGAGTCAATCCCGAATTGAGTACATTGCAGAGAGCGAGGTTTGACCATGCCCTATACGCCTGATCTTGTCCATGAACTGAATACCCTGATCCGCTTCAACCTGGAGACCAGTCAGCAAGGGATCAAGGTGCACAAGACCGCCGATCCGGAAGTGATTGCCGCAACCCGGCGTCTTCACGAGAAGGGATTGCTGACACTGGTCGACGGTGGCTATTTGACCGGTCTCGGGCGGGACGCCGCGGAGCATGCCCAGGCGATCCTGACCATACTTACATCGAGCACCGATGCATCGCCCCGCCTCGATATCGGCGCGGCAACGCAAAAGGACTTTGCCTAGCCGCCTCTAGTCGGCGGCATCATCTTCTGTGTCGCCCTTGCCTTCGAGGGCGCGCAGTTCCCTGAACAGCTCGCGGTAGGCGCGCGGCGGCTTGCCCTGCTCTGCTTCTTTCAGCGCATTGCGGCGCAACTGGCGCAGATGCTGGATATCCGCGGCGGGGTAGTCGCGGGCCAGTTCGCTGAACTTCGTCTCGTCTTCCATCAGCCGCGTACGCAGATTTTCGAGACGGTGCTGGCGGATGGTGGCTGCCTCCGAGTTGCCCTTGATCTCGTCCATCGCCGCGCGCAAGGGTTCGGCGTCGATGTCACGCATGATCTTGCCGACGTACTGCATCTGGCGCCGCTTGGCTTCGTGTTTGGTGAAGCGCTGGGCATCGAGCAGCGCATCGCGCAGTCGTTCCGGCATCTCGATTTTCGCCAGGCGCTCCTTCGACAGCGCCACCAGTTCCGCGCCAAGATCCTGCAATGCCGTCATCTCGCGCTTCAACTGCGATTTGCTGGGGCCGGAATATTCGTCCGGTTCGTTATCGATATCATCCACGGTTATGTCCCCAGAGCTTGCGAAGGGGACGGTACCCCCCGGTGGGATATGATTATAGCTTCGCGATCAGAGTCTCACTCTCAAAGGGTTCCCGCATGTCTCAAGGTTTTGCTCATTCTCAAGAGGCGTTGCGCGCATTGGCGCAGGCTGTCCTCGATCACGCAGCAAGCAACGGCGCCACGGCGTGCGAGGTCGATGTGTCGGAGGGCCTGGGGCAGTCGGTCAGCGTGCGCCGGCAGGAAGTGGAGACCATCGAATACAACCGCGACAAGGGCCTCGGCGTCACGGTGTACATCGGCCAGCGGCGCGGCCACGCGAGCAGTTCCGATTTTTCCCCGGCAGCGCTGAGGGCCTCGGTCGACGCCGCGCTGTCGATTGCGCGCTTCACCGCCGAAGACGATTGCGCCGGGCTGCCCGACGCCAAATTGCTGGCGACCCGGACCATGGATATGGATCTGTTCCACCCATGGGATATTTCCGTCGAGACCGCAATCGACATCGCGCGCCGTTGCGAGCAGGCCGCCTTCGATGTCAGCCCCATGGTCAAGAATTCGGAAGGCGCCAGCGTTTCTGCGCAGACTGCGCAGTTTGTTTCGGCCAACAGTCTCGGCTTTATGGGCGGCTTCGCCACTTCGCGGCACTACATCTCGTGTTCGGTGATCGCCGGCGAAGGCGACGACATGCAGCGCGACGACTGGTATGCCACGCGCCGCAACGCCGCTGATTTTCCCGATTCTGCGCGGATCGGTGACTACGCCGCACGACGCGCGCTGTCCCGTCTCGGCGGGCGCAAGCTGAAGACGCGCAAGTGTCCGGTGATATTCGAAGCACCCTTGGCAGCGGGGCTGATCGGCAGTTTCGTGCACGCGATTTCCGGCGGTTCGCTGTATCGCAAGACATCCTTCCTGCTCGACAGTCTCGGGCAGCAGCTGTTCCCCGATTTTGTCCAGATCAGCGAGCGGCCGCATATCCGCGGCGCATTTGCTTCGTCGCCCTTCGACGACGATGGCGTCGCAACCCATGATCGCGAGGTAGTGAAGAACGGAGTGCTGCAGGGCTATTTCCTGTCCACCTACTCGGCGCGCAAGCTGGGCATGCAGACCACCGGCAACGCCGGCGGCGCGCACAATCTGCTGGTGCAACCGGGACGGCACGATCTCAAGGGGCTGCTGCGCGAAATGGGAACCGGTCTGCTGGTCACCGAGCTGCTCGGGCAGGGCGTGAACTACGTGACCGGCGACTATTCCCGCGGCGCCGCGGGCTACTGGGTGGAAAAGGGCGAGATCGCCTATCCGGTGGAAGAGATCACCATCGCCGGCAATCTGCGCGAGATGCTGCGCGGCATTGTCGACATCGGCAATGACATCGAGGTGAGGGGTTCGAAGCAGGTCGGCTCCGTTTTGGTCGACCGCATGACCATAGCCGGCAACTGACGCCGGCTGCCGAAGCCGGCAGAGAGTCGGCGTTGGCGGTACGGCTAGGAGGAGACGATTCGCGGGCGGTGCCGGGAAAATATACAGGCCCGCAGTAGTGACGTACCCTGTGTTTGAATTACCGCGCATCGAGGTATCCATGGTGTCGTTTCAACTCAGATTCCGGCAGTGGCGGGCCTTGCCGTGAATAGCGCTCCTGTCATCGAGTGGACCGAAGGCGGCGAGATGCGCTCGTCCCCCTGGCACTCGGAGAGCGGCACGGTACCTCCGAAGCGCGTGGTCATCGCCGATGATCGCACCACGGCGGATGCCGCTTATCGGCTCGCTTGCGAGGGCACCGCCCTGTTGTGGCGGGGTGACTTCCAGAACGCCCGTCAGTTGCTGCAGGCAATGGCCCGCCGCCTCGACCGCAAGCCGCGCAAGGCGGTGGATACGCCGACCCCCACGGATGCTTTCCATTTGTATCGTCAGGCGCAGTCGCAGCGCGCCCGCACGCTGGGCATGCTGCTTCTGCCGTTCGAAGACGACTACCACTTGCCGCTGCGGCGGGCGCCCGACGTGAGACAGGCTTGCAGCGAGGTCTATGGCCCGGCGGCAGGTCCCTTTGTCGCTTCCCTGCGGGAACTGCTGGGCCTGATCGGCGCGCACGAGTGGCGCAAGAAAGGCGTCGCGGTTGCCGAACTGGGTGAGCGCATTCATCCGCATTACGGCGTCTTCGCGCCGATTCGCGGTGAGTATGTCGGTCTGGTGGCAGCGGCACCGCTGCCGGCCAACTGTTCATTGGCCTTCGATATCGGCAGCGGCACCGGTGTGCTGGCAGCGGTGCTAGCGAAGCGGGGCATTGCACGCATAGTCGCCACCGATCAGGATTCTCGTGCGCTGGCCTGCGCCCGCGAGAACATAGAGCGACTCGGGCTGGCCGCGCGGGTGGAGGTGGTCGCGGCGGATCTGTTTCCGCCAGGCCGAGCTCCGCTGGTCGTGTGCAATCCACCGTGGCTTCCGGCCCGCGCCAACACTCCGCTCGAGCGCGCGGTGTACGACCCCGACAGTCGCATGCTAATGGGATTCGTCAAGGGACTCGCTGCGCATCTGCAGCCGGGTGGAGAGGGTTGGCTGGTGCTCTCCGATCTCGCCGAGCATCTGGGTTTGCGCTCGCGTGCCGAACTGCTGGACGCCTTCGACGGGGCGGGCCTCAAGCTTGTGGGGCGGGTCGATGCAAAGCCGAATCATCCGCGAGCAACGGACAGCTCCGACCCGCTGCATGCCGCACGTGCCGCGGAATTGACTTCGCTCTGGCGTCTGGCGCTGCGCTGACGCGCCGGAGTGGGCAGCGAGCCGGAACGGTTAGAATCAATCGGAGTTCAAGCGAAGCAAGAGGCCATGATTCTCCAAGACAGAATTCAGTTGTTCTCGCGCAGGTTCTGGCCAACGGTGGTCATGTTCTTTGCGCTGGCTGCTGCTTTTGGAGCCTACGTTCACTCCGAGAAGCAGATCGATCGCGCCAACGAAAGGCGGCAGATCGCCATCCTGCTGGCGGATCAACTGCGGCAGTCGTCCGACGATCTGACGCGGATGGCCAGAACCTATGTGGCGACCGGCGATCCGCGCTACAAGAAGTATTATCAGGACATACTGGATATTCGCGACGGCAGGAAGCCGCGCCCCCCCGGATACAACTATATTTACTGGGATCTGGTGCTGTCGGATGCCGAAGCGCAACCGGCTGGCGGCGGACAGGCGGCTCCCCTGCTGGAGTTGATCCGCGAGGCAGGATCTCCTGAAGATGAGTTGCGCAAGCTTGCCGAGGCCAAGGTGAATTCCGACGGCTTGACGGCCATCGAATTCGAGGCCATGAAACTGGTCGAGACCACCGGTGCCGATACCGCCACTGCGCGGGCCCGGGCGCTGCAGATGATGCATGACGCCGGCTATCATCGTGCCAAGGGGGCGATCATGCGCCCGATCAATGAGGCCTATGCGCTGATGGACCAGCGCACGGCCGACCAGATCGGCGCTGCCGACTGCAATGCCGGAATCGCCAGGAGCGTATTCATCGCGTGCGTTCTTGGGGCCTTGTTCCTGCTCTGGCGGGAGTATGGGGCCATGCGTGCGACCTTGGGAGGGTCGGCGGAGGAAGTCCATCAACACATTCTCAGAATCGGACGGGGAGATTTTACGTCCGTCATCGATGTCGCTCCCGGCATGGAGGAAAGCGTGATCGCGGGCTTGTCCGCGATGCAGGTCAAGCTGCAATCCAACGAGACGCAGGGCAAGCAGGCCGAGGCTGAATTGCGTGCCAGCGCGGATGGCTTGAATGAAGCCCAGCGTATCGCCCAGGTCGGCAGCTGGACGCTGGACCTGGTCAGCGGCGAACTGATCTGGTCGGATGAAGTTTTCCGTTTGTTCGAGATCGACCCGAAACAGTTTGCCGCCACTTACGAGGCCTTTCTTGATGCCATTCATCCGGATGACCGCGACGAGGTGAATCAGGCCTATGCGAATTCTCTTGCGACCCGCGCGCCCTACGAGATCACGCATCGACTGCGCATGCGTGACGGTCGCATCAAATGGGTGCACGAGCAGTGCCTGTCGAACTTCGACTCGGCTGGCAAGCCGCTGCGTTCGCAGGGAACGGTACAGGATGTTACCCAGCGCAAGCTGGCCGAGTTGGCGATGCGCCAGTCCGAACAGAAGTTTTCCACGGCCTTCAGTTCATGCCCTGTCGCGGCGTCGATCGCGGCGGCCGAGGATGGCCGCTTCATCGAAGCCAATCCGAACTACGAGCGGGATTTTGGCTGGACGACGGCCGACCTGATCGGCCGGACTTCCGTGGAAGTGGGAATCTGGCCGGATGCGGCGGCGCGCCAGTCATGGGTGGAGGCGCTCCGCCGTGAAAGCCGACTGGTCGACTATGAGTCGATCTGGATGCACAAGAATGGCGAGCGCCGGAATGTCAGTTTTTCCGCTGAAATAATCGAACTGGACGGCAAGCCCCGCATCCTTGCTTATGCGATTGATATAACGGCGCGCAAGCGGACCGAGCAGGCCTTGATGGCCAGCGAAACACGACTGCGCGCGGTGCTGGATGGCGTCCACACAGGCGTCATCACCATTACCGAACAGGGAATCGTCGAATCATTCAACCGGTCCGCTGAACGATTGTTTGGCTACAGCGCGGTCGAAGTGGTCGGCAACAATGTCAAGATGCTGATGCCGGTGCCATACAAAACCGAGCATGACGGCTACCTCGACAACTACCGGCGCAGCGGCATCGGAAAGGTCATCGGTCGCAGAACCGATGTCGTGGCGCAGCGCAAGGATGGTTCAATATTTCATATCGAGCTGGGCGTTACCGAAACCTTGCTCAATGACAGGAAGCTGTTCGTCGGCAGCGTCGGCGATATCAGCTTCCGCAAGGAGGCTGAGGCTGAACTTCGCATCGCCGCGACGGCCTTTGAATCCCAGGAAGGCATGGTGGTCACCGATCCGGACGGTGTGATTCTGCGCGTCAATCGGGCCTTTACCGTGAGCACCGGTTACCCGGCCGCGGAGGTCATCGGTCAGACTCCGCGCCTGCTGAGGTCAGGTCGCCACGATGCCGCATTTTATGCCGCGATGTGGGGGAGCCTCAAGAGCACAGGGGCATGGCAAGGCGAAATTTGGGATCGGCGCAAGAACGGCGAGATATATCCGAAGTGGCTCAGCATATCTTCGGTAAAGAGAGAGGACGGAGTGGTCACCCATTTTGTCGGCATGCATCAGGACATTACCGAACGCAAGATTGCGGAGGAAAGAATCAAGGAGCTCGCCTTCTTTGATTCCCTGACCCATCTGCCCAACCGCACACTCCTGCTTGATCGCCTGCAACAGGCCATGACCGCCAGTTCCCGCAACGGCAGTTATGGTTCCCTGCTGTTCATCGACCTCGACAATTTCAAGACACTCAACGATACCCTCGGCCATGACATGGGGGACCTGTTGCTGCGGCAGGTGGCGCAGCGTCTCGCTGGCAGTGTGCGCGAGGGTGACACGGTGGCGCGGCTGGGCGGCGACGAGTTCGTGGTGGTGCTGGGCAGCCTGAGCGCGAACATTGAAGAGGCCGCGACGCAGACCGAAGCGGTGGGCGGGAAAATTCTCGCTGCACTCAACGGTATGTATCAGCTCAATGGGATCGAATATCGCAGCACCGCGAGTATCGGCGCCACGCTGTTCAGGGGCCACGAGGCCAGTATCGATGACCTGATGAAACAAGCCGATCTTGCCATGTACAAGTCAAAGGCAAGGGGGCGCAATGCCCTGCATTTCTTTGATCCGGACATGGAGACTGCCGTGATGGAGCGGGCCTCCCTCGAGGCTGGTCTGCGCGAGGCGGTTCAGCAGAAGCAGTTTGTGCTCCATTACCAGGCGCAGGTGGTCGACGGCGCGCGCGTCACGGGCGCTGAAGTCCTGGTGCGCTGGCGGCATCCCCTGCGCGGCCTTGTGTCGCCGGCCGAGTTCATTCCCCTCGCTGAAGAAACGGGACTGATCCTGCCGCTGGGCAACTGGGTACTGGAAACTGCCTGCACCCGACTGGCGCGATGGTCAACCCGGCCCGCAATGAGCCATCTCACGGTAGCGGTGAATGTCAGCGCCCAGCAGTTTCACGAATCCGACTTTGTCGACCAGGTCCTGGCAATAGTCAGGCAAACGGGCGCCAATCCGAACCGGCTCAAGCTGGAGCTGACCGAGAGCCTGCTGGTGGACAATGTGGAAGACGTGATTGAAAAAATGTTCGCACTGAAAGCCGAAGGGGTGGGCTTTTCGCTGGACGATTTCGGTACAGGCTACTCCTCGCTGTCCTATCTGAAACGTCTGCCGCTCGACCAGTTGAAGATCGACCAGTCGTTCGTGCGCGACATCCTGGTCGACCCCAACGATGCGGCGATTGCCAGAACCATCGTGGCGCTGGCGCAGAGTCTCGGCCTGGGGGTGATCGCCGAGGGAGTGGAGACTGAAACACAACGCGCCTTCCTCGCCAGTTCCGGTTGCCATGTCTACCAGGGCTATTATTTCAGTCGACCGCTGCCGGTCGAAGCCTTTGAGGAGTTTGCGATGCGGGCTTGAAGTACGTTGTTTCGCTACAGCCGGCGTCGCTGGTCCAGCAGCTGTTCGGGCATGTTCGAGCACTTCTCCGCAAGCAGTCGTGACAGAGAAGTTGCAGAAACGTGTCGTGATAGTCGGAGTGCGTACAGCCCAAAAAGAACAAACCCCGCCGTAGCGGGGTTTGTTTTGGGGTGCCGGAACTTACTTCTTCTTCGCGGGTGCCGGTGCGGCCTTGGCCTGTCCGGCGCGCACGGTAGCAGCAGAGAAGTTGTCGAAACGGCCTTCACAAACACTGAACCATTCGATCTGTTCGTCGCGGAACTTCTTCCACGGCTCATAGATCTTGGCGAACTTCGGATTTTTTGCCGCGGTCTCGTCGTAAAGTTCCAGAGCGGCCTTGTAGCAGGCCGCCATGACGTCGTTGGAGAACGGCAGCAGTTTGGTGCCGCCGGCCACCAGACGTTTCAGCGCCGCCGGGTTCTTTACGTCATAGCGGGCCTGCATGTAGATGTGGGCTTCCCAGCAGGCTGCTTCGAGGATGGCCTGATATTCCTTGGGCAGCTTGGCCCACTCACCCATGTTCACGTAGATGGACAGTTGAGGGCCGCCTTCCCACCATCCGGGATAGTAGTAGTTCTTGGCGACCTTGTTGAAGCCGAGTTTCTCGTCGTCGTAAGGACCGATCCATTCGGCGGCATCGATGGTGCCTTTTTCCAGTGCCGGATAGATATCGCCGCCCGGAATCTGCTGCGGCACCACGCCGAGCTTGGACAGCACCTGACCGGCAAAACCGCCGACGCGGAACTTGAGACCCTTGAGGTCGGCCACGGTCTTGATTTCCTTGCGGAACCAGCCGCCCATCTGGGCGCCGGTGTTGCCGCAGGGAATGTTGTAAATGTTGTAGTCCTTGAAGAACTCGCGCAACAACGGCATACCGCCGCCTTCATACATCCAGGCCGTTTGCTGGCGGCTGTTGAGGCCGAACGGGATCGCGGTGTCGAAGGCGAAGGTAGGATCCTTGCCGACATAGTAGTAACTGGCCGAATGGCCTATCTGCACGGTGCCGTCCTTGACCGCGTCGAGCACGCCGAAGCCCGGGACGATTTCGCCGCCGGCAAAGACCTGAATCTGGAACTTGCCGCCCGTCGCCGCGGCGACCTTCTTGGACACGATCTCGGCGGCGCCGAAAATAGCGTCGAGGCTCTTGGGGAAGCTGGACGCCAGACGCCATTTGACTTCCGGCGCCTGAGCCAAAGCCTTGCCCGACAGAGCAAGCGCACCGGTGCCGGCGAGTCCGAGGCTGGCGGATTTAAGAAATTTGCGTCGTTGCATTGATTTTTCTCCTCGATATTGATTGGGATAACTCTATTGTTGGCACTCGTGTTGCGGCGCCTCGATACTACACCACGCTTAAGACAACCAGAATAGCTCCGGACCTTTGCTGCGCAGCCTTTCGCGATCATTCATTGCCGGCTGTTTCACAACGCTCCGTCGCTCGCTCACTTCTTCATTGCCCGTTCCAGTGCTTTGGCCGGATCGTCGTCTTCGACGGCCGCCGCTTTGTCCGACTTCATGGCTTTTTCCAGCGCCCTGGCCGGATCATCCGCGTTGCCTGCCGGCGCCGTTCCGTCGGCGGGCTTGTCCTGCTCCTGCGACATGGACTTCTTCTCCTGATCGGCCTGATCTTCCGTCGTCATGATCCGGATGTTGCTGGTATCCCCGGCCTCCTGCCTGTCCAGCCCCGATGTGACCAGTTGCGGGAAGGCGATCAGCAGACCGACCATGATGATCTGGATGATCACGAAGGGCACCGAACCCCAGTAGATCTGGCCGGTGGTCACCGGCTCGGTCACCTTGCCGGTCTGTACATCCTTGTAAGGCGAGAACGGCGCCACCGAACGCAGATAGAACAGGGCGAAACCGAAGGGCGGGTGCATGAATGAGGTCTGCATGTTGACCGCGAGCAGCACGCCAAACCAGATCGGGTCGATGCCGAGCTTTTCTGCCACGGGTCCGAGCAGCGGCACCACGATGAACGACAGTTCGAAGAAGTCGAGGAAGAAGGCCAGCACGAAGACCAGGATGTTCACCACGATCAGGAAGCCGACCTGCCCACCGGGAAGTCCCTGCAGCAAATGTTCGACCCAGACGTGACCGTCGACGGCATAGAAGGTCAGGCTGAAGACGCGGGCACCGACCAGAATGAAGACGACGAAAGTGGTCAGCTTGGCGGTACTGTCCATGGCCTGCCTGAGCAGTTTCCAGGACAGGCGCCTTTTCGCCAGCGCCATGATCAGCGCACCGCCCGCACCCATCGCGCCACCCTCGGTCGGCGTCGCAATGCCGAGGAAGATGGTGCCGAGGACGAGGAAGATCAGCGCCAGCGGCGGGATCAGGACGAAGGTGACCTTTTCCGCCATGCGCGAGAGCAGGTTCAGTTTCGTCACGCGATTGATCACTGCAGCGGCAAAGGCGATGCCGATGCCAAGCGACATGGAGCTGACAATGGTTTCGTCGAGTGGTTTTTCGGTGTTGTAGGCCAAGGCGTAATACACGGCCGCGGCCGTCGAAATGGCAGCGAGTATCAGCAGCGAGGTGGCGCCGCTCGTGCCGCTCGACTCGCGGAAAACGCGCGCTTCGGGCGGCAGGGCCGGCGCCCACTTCGGCTTGAACAGGGTGACGCCGAGGATGTAGAGCAGGTAAAGCCCGGCCAGCGTGAAGCCGGGGATGAAGGCGCCCTTGTACATGTCGCCGACCGATTTGCCGAGCTGGTCGGCCATGATGATCAGCACCAGCGACGGCGGGATGATCTGCGCCAGCGTTCCGGAGGCGGCGATCACACCCGACGCCAGGCGTCGGTCGTAGCCGTAGCGCAGCATGATCGGCAGCGAAATCAGGCCCATCGAAATCACCGACGCGGCAACCACGCCGGTGGTGGCGGCCAGCATGGCACCCACCAGCACTACGGCGTAGGCGAGACCGCCGCGGATCGGGCCGAACAACTGGCCGATGGTGTCGAGCAGATCTTCGGCCATGCCCGAACGTTCGAGGATCAATCCCATGAAGGTAAAGAACGGGATCGCAAGCAGCGTCTCGTTGCTCATGACGCCGTACACCCGTTCCGGCAGGGCGCGGAACAGTTCCGGCGGCAACATGCCGAGTTCAATGCCGATCAGGCCGAAGACGATGCCGTTGGCGGCCAGCGAAAAGGCCACCGGATAGCCCATCAGCAGGAAGATGACGAGCGAGGCAAAAATGATGGGCGCCATGTTGGCGATCAGGAAGGCGCTCATTTGGCATTCCCTCCCTGGTTGTCCGCGTGCATCTTGTCGTGGGCCGCCACCGCATCCACGACTTCGGGTGCCACCAGATGCGCCTTGATGGCTTCGGCGAGTTCCTCCTCGGCGCTCTTGTCCTGCTTCTTTTCACCCGGATCGGGGGCAAGTCCTGCCTGGAAGGCGAGGCGCTTGATCAGCTCGGAGCATCCCTGGAAGAGCAACAGCAGGAAGCCGAGCGGCATCAAGGCTTTTACCGGCCACAGAATCAACCCTCCGGCATTGGCGGAGACTTCACCGCCCTGGATCGAATGCACGAAGAACGGCCAGGACAGGTAGATGAACATCAGGCACATCGGCATCAGGAATACCACGGTGCCGAAGATGTCGATCCAGATCTGCGTCCGCCGCGAAAACTTGCCGTAGATGATGTCGATGCGAATGTGTTCCTGGCGCATCAGGGTGTAGCCGGAGCCAAGCAGGAAAACCGCCGAGAACATGTACCACTGCATTTCGAGAAAGGCGTTGGAGCTCATGTCGAACGCCTTGCGGACGATGGCATTGATCGCGCTGACCAGCACAGCCGCCAGTATCAGCCAATAGATGCTGCGGCCGATTCGTTCGCTGAGCCCATCGATGAGATTCGACAGTTTGAGCAGTGCAGTCATGCTTGGGTCTCCTGAGTGGTCGGCGCATCGAGGGGGCGGTCGGCTGCCGTACCCTGGTACGCATCATGTTTATTGTTCTTGGCGATACTGATGGCCGGAGGCATATTAACCCGAGCTTTCAACATTCGTCGATTCAAGAGTTTCTCCTTGACTGCGACCGCGCCTTCTGCGCGACCGCCAAAGTGAACTGAATTCAGGCGTGGTTTGACTGGCGATCTCTTGTTCATGGATCATTGGTCAGACCAAAAGTCGGGGGATATTAATGGCCAAGATAGCTAGTGTCAAGGGCGATTACAAATTCTACCGCGTCGATTCTTCGGCGGTTGATATTGTGGTCAGACCAATGGTATATTGACCAATATGGATGCGAAAATGACAGCGCCGCGGCTTGCCGATGTGGTTGCGCGGGAGATCGAACAACGGGTGCTCGAAGGCGGCTTGAAGCCCGGCGATCGCTTGCCTTCCGAACGCGAACTGTCGGTTCAGCTGGGTGTCTCGCGTGCGTCGCTGCGCGAGGCGATCCACAAACTGGCAGCACGTGGCTTGCTGGAGAGCCGCCAAGGGGGAGGTACGTTTGTTACCGACCGACTCGATGCGAGCTTTGCGAATCCCTGGGAAGAGATTCTGCGCGACCATCCGGCAGTACACGAGGACATGCTTGAATTTCGCCACATGCTCGAGGGTCGTGCGGCCGAGTGCGCGGCGCGGCGCGCCACCGTCGCCGACCGCGAGCGTATTCGCCAGAGTCTGGCGCGGCTCGAGGCAGCGTTCGCCGGCGATGATCTGGATGCCCAGGTCGATACCGATCTGGCGTTCCATCAGGCCATTGCCGAAGCCGCGCATAATGTCATCGTTGGCCATTTGACGGCGAGCCTGTTGCGCCTGCTGCGCGACAACCTGCGCCGCAATCTGAGCGAGTTGCTGCAGGTTCCTGCTGCGAGGGAGCAATTGCTCGATCAGCATCGGGCGGTGTGGCGGGCGATAGAGCAGGGCGACGCCGACCAGGCGCTGAACGCGGCGGCCAACCACATCGGCTATGTGCGCCAGAACCTCACCCGCATGCTGCGCAGCGACGCCCGTCACAATCCCTGAATCCCGGCGCATGACGACCGCAGGAATCACCCGTTTCTGTCTTGTCCGTCATGGCGAGACAGACTGGAATGGCGCGAAGCGTATTCAGGGGCAGATCGACATCGACCTCAACGCGATCGGTGAGGCGCAGGCGCGGGCAGTGAGAGCCGGGCTGGCGGAACATTCCTTTGCGGCGGTTTATAGCAGCGACCTGCTGCGCGCATGGCGCACGGCGCAAATTGCGACCACCGGGCTCGGTCTCGCCGTGTCGCCAGCGCCGACTTTGCGCGAACGCCATTTCGGCGTGCTGCAGGGCGTCACCGCGCAGGAAGCCAGTGTGCAGCGGCCGGATGCGCATCATCATCATCAGGCGCGGACGCCGGACTACGACTGCGAGACCGGCGAATCCCTGATTGTCTTTGCGGCGCGCATCATGGGCGAGCTTGGTACTCTGGCGGCGCGCCATGCCGGACAGAATGTGTTGATCTTCACCCACGGTGGCGTGCTCGATATCGTCCATCGTGCTGCTGCCGGTCGGGCGCTCGATACGCCGCGCGATTTTTCGCTGCCGAACGCGGCCTTCAACTGGCTGGAATATCGCGACAACCAGTGGCGGCTGATTTCATGGGCCGACTGCAACCATCTGAACCGGGCGCTCGACGAAGTGCTGGAGTAGCGGCCGGTCGGACTGCCGGGACCGGATGCTAAAATGAGTGCATTCCCATCCATCTACGGATTCCGCCATGTTTTAGTTTCGGCATAACGCTGCGCTTCATGTCTTCACTGAAGCACTTGTCTTCATGTTTTAGTTTCGACATAACGCTGCGCGTTAGCCTTCACTGAAACACCGACCCCGGTGTTTTAGTTTCGGCCAAGGCGCTGCGCGTTAGCCTTCACTGAAACATTTTTCTGAAAGCCAAAAAATGTTTTCAAAGCAGAACACCCTCGCCAAGAGCGACCCGGATCTCTGGGCCGCGATTCAGAACGAAAACCGCCGTCAGGAAGATCACATCGAGCTGATCGCCTCCGAGAACTACGTCTCCTGGCCCGTGATGGAGGCCCAGGGTTCGCAGCTGACCAACAAGTACGCCGAAGGCTACCCGGGCAAGCGTTACTATGGCGGCTGCGAACATGTCGATGTGGCCGAACAACTGGCCATCGACCGCGCCAAGAAACTGTTCGGTGCCGACGCCGCCAACGTCCAGCCCAACTCCGGCTCGCAGGCCAATCAGGCCGTGTTCATGGCCTTCCTCAAGCCCGGTGACACCATTCTCGGCATGAACCTCGCCATGGGCGGACACCTGACGCACGGTTCGCCGGTCAACGTGTCCGGCAAGTGGTTCAATGTCGTTCCCTACGGTCTCGACGAGAACGAGGAAATCGACTATGCGGAGATGGAAAGGCTGGCGCACGAGCACAAGCCGAAGCTGATCATCGCCGGCGCCTCGGCCTATGCGCTGAAGATCGACTTCCCGCGCTTTGCCAAGGTGGCCAAGGCGGTCGGCGCCATCTTCATGGTCGACATGGCCCACTATGCCGGCCTCGTTGCCGCGGGGTTCTATCCCAATCCGGTGCCGCATGCCGATGTCGTGACCTCGACCACGCACAAGACCCTGCGTGGGCCGCGCGGCGGCCTGATCCTGATGCGCGCCGAACACGAAAAGGCCATCAACTCCGCAATCTTCCCCGGCCTGCAGGGCGGCCCGCTGATGCACGTGATCGCCGCCAAGGCGGTGGCCCTCAAGGAGGCGATGACGCCCGAGTTCACTGACTATCAGGAGCAGGTGATCGAAAACGCCCAGGTAATGGCCAAGGTCCTGAAGGGCCGCGGTCTGCGCATCGTCTCCGGCCGCACCGAATCGCATGTATTCCTGGTCGATCTGCAGGCCAAGAACATTACCGGCAAGGACGCCGAAGCGGCGCTGGGCCGTGCCCACATCACGGTGAACAAGAACGCCATCCCGAACGATCCGCAGAAGCCCTTCGTCACCTCCGGCATCCGCCTCGGCACGCCAGCCATGACCACGCGCGGCTTCACCGAAATTGAAGCCGAACAGGTGGCCGAACTGATCGCCGACGTGCTCGATGCGCCGCATGACGAAGCGGTGCTGGCTCGAGTGCGTGGCGAAGTCGCGACCTTGTGCAAGAAGTTTCCCGTCTATGGCTGAACGCCATGAAATGCCCTTACTGCGGCGACGAGAACACCCAGGTCGTTGACACCCGGGAGAACGAGGACGGCGACACCGTGCGTCGCCGCCGTCGTTGCCTGGCCTGCGACAAGCGCTTCACCACCTACGAGCGGGTGGAGCTGCAGCTGCCGCAGGTAGTGAAGAAAAACGGCAGCCGCACCGAGTATGACCGCGACAAGCTGAAGGCCAGCATGATGCTGGCGATGAGAAAGCGCCCGGTCACCACCGAAAGCATCGATCTTGCGCTCGATCGCATTGAGGAGAAACTGGTGCAGCTGGCGCTGCGCGAAGTGGCGTCCGATCGCATCGGCGAACTGGTGATGCGCGAGCTGAAGAAGCTCGACAAGGTGGCCTATATCCGCTTCGCTTCGGTCTATCGCAACTTCGAAGACGTCGACGAATTTTCCGACGCCATCCGCGAAATCAAGAAGCCGCGGCAGCCCCGGGTGAAATCGTGATTCACCAAGGTGCATGAGCGGCGCATGAGCTTTTCGGCAGCCGATCATGTGTTCATGGCCCGCGCTCTGCAACTGGCGCAGCGCGGCCTATACTGCACCACTCCCAATCCCCGTGTCGGCTGCGTCGTGGTCAGGGATGGCAAGCTCATCGGCGAGGGCTGGCACGAGAAAGCCGGCCTGCCGCATGCCGAGGCCGCTGCGCTCTCGGCAATAGTCGGCGCTGGCGGTACGGCGAAGGGCGCCACGGCCTATGTCACGCTCGAACCCTGCAGCCATTTCGGACGCACTCCGCCCTGTGCCGATGCACTGATAGCGGCGGGCGTCGCCCGCGTGGTGGTGGCGATGCGGGATCCGAATCCTCTGGTGGCAGGGCAGGGCATGGCGAAGCTCGCCGCAGCCGGCATCGAAGTGACCAGCGGCCTGCTGGCCGCCGAGGCGCAGGAACTGAATATCGGCTTCGTGTCGCGCATGACGCGCGGCCGGCCCTGGCTGCGACTGAAAGTGGCGGCCAGCCTGGATGGCAAGACGGCGCTCAACAACGGCGTCTCGCAATGGATCACCGGCGCCGAAGCGCGCCGCGATGCCCACGCCTGGCGCGCTCGCTCGTGCGCCGTGCTGACCGGCATCGGCACCGTCAGGGACGACAACCCGCGCCTCACCGTACGCGACGTGCAGACCACCCGCCAACCGCTCAAGGTGGTGATTGATAGTCGGCTCGAAACGCCGAACGATGCCGCCGTGCTGGAAGGGGGCAATGTGTTGATCGCCGCGGCACAGGACGATGCGGCGCGCAGCGCGGCGTTGCGCGCGCGTGGCGCCGAGATCGTGCTGCTGCCGAATGCGGAGGGCAAGGTTGAACTCGCGGATCTGTTGCAGGAGCTTGGCCGGCGCGGCATAAACGAAGTGCTGGCCGAAGCCGGAACGCGGCTCAACGGTTCGCTGTTGCGCGAAGGCTGCGTCGACGAACTGCTGATCTATCAGGCGCCGATGCTGATCGGCGATGCCGCTCGCGGCATGTTCGGCCTGGCGGAGCTTACCGACCTTGCCGGGGCAAGGCGTCTGAACATCATCGAGCGCCGTGTCGTCGGTGCCGACTGTCGCATCCGAGCGCGCCTTGCGTGATCGTGAGGACGACGGGCATCGCGATTTTCCCGGGCGCGGGCTGCTGATCAATGTCCTGCGCGTGTTTCACATCGCGGGTCTGGCGGGGATTTCGGCAGTGGTCCTGGCCGGTATGAGCGGTGCCGCGAACTGGGGCGCCTTGATGCTGATCTCGGGCCTCGGCATCGTCGCCCTCGATGCCTGGGCGAACCCGCTCTACTTTCGCCAGGCCAAGGGGCTGGGCACGCTGCTGAAACTAGCCTTGGTAGTTCTGCTGGTGGTCTGGGAGCCGGGGCGCCTGCCGCTGTTCTGGTTCGTGCTGGTATTCTCGGTCGCGCTCAGCCACGCGCCGGGCCGCTTGCGGCATCGGCAGTTGTTCTGAATTTGCGGGCCTGCCGCTGATTCAGGCGGCCGTTGTCCGGCACACCGCGCAGTCCGGATCGCGCGGCACCCTGATTTCACGCCATTCCATGCCGAGACCGTCGAGCAACAGCAGACGTCCAGCGAGGCTGGTGCCGCAACCGATCAGCAGCTTCAGGGCTTCGGCCGCCTGCACGGTGCCGATGATGCCGGTCAGCGGCGCGAACACGCCCATCACCGCGCAGCGCACTTCCTCGACATCCTGCCCCTCGGGAAACAGGCAGTGGTAGCAGGGCGCGTTTGGCAGGCGTGAATCGAACACCGCCACCTGCCCGTCGAAACGGATCGCCGCACCGGACACCAGGGGCTTGGCGAATTTGACGCAGGCACGATTGACGGCATGGCGCGTGGCGAAGTTGTCGCAGCAGTCGAGTACGATGTCGGCCAGCGCCACTTCCTGATCCAGCCGCGGGCCGGAAACACGCTCGTTGAGCGCGATGACGCGGCATTCAGGATTGATTTCGTTCAGCGTGCGTTTGCCGGATTCGCTCTTCGCCATGCCGACGGCGTCGGTGCGATGCAGGATCTGGCGTTGCAGATTGGTCAGATCGACCGTGTCGCCATCGGCCAGCACCAGTGTGCCGACTCCGGCCGAGGCAAGGTAGTAGGCGGCGGGAGAACCCAGGCCGCCGGCGCCGATCACCAGAGCGCGCGCATTGACGATGTTGTTCTGTCCTTCGATGCCGATCTGCGGCAGCAGGATGTGGCGACTGTAGCGCAGCAGTTGGTCGTCGGTCACCGGTCTTGCCTGAGCTCGGGCGGTGTGTCGTCGTGGTCGCCGTGGGGGTGGTGTTCCCAGGCCTTGGAATAGATCTCGTGCGATTTCTTGATCAGGCGTTCGGGGACGCGCATGTTGCGCATCTGGGTTTCCTCGCAGAAATACACCACGGTCCGCACTAGCTTGCTGTACACGCTGTTGTCGAGATGAAAGCCCTGCCGCACCAGCGCGGCTTCGAGTCCTTCCAGCGAATAGCTGCTGATTTCGTACCAGATAGACAGACTGTAGGGTGCCAGTCCGGTATCGATGTCCATGCCTTCGAGCCCTGAGAGGAGCTTACGGGCTTCGTCGACGTGTTCCGGGTGGCGGTGATCGAAGCGCAGCTCGCGGTGCTTGCGCGTGCCCGGTTGCGGAACGAAGGCTGCAGGACGCTTGCGCCGCTTGCCGTCGCGCAGCTCATCCCGCAGCTCGCGCGCCTTTTCAGGATTCATCCGGCTCATCTTCTGCTCTCCACCCTCAGAGCTTGTGAAGAAATCGTAGCGAGCGGGCCGCAGCGGGGTGCGGCCGGAACGCAGCTACCGGAATGTACGAGTCTGTACATGAGGATAGCCGGGTTTGCCAACTGAGCCGCCCAAACCCCGATCCGGTGCGCGCAGTAGATTTATTCATAAGCTTTCAGCGTTTGATGATCTGCCAGGCTTTGAGCAGGTTCACCGCCTGGCTGAGCTGGTAGTCCTTCTTCGAGGCGAACTCGAGCGGCACGTGCGGCGACTCGTCGGCCTCTTCCGTCTTGCCCTTCTCCTTCTTGCCGTTTTTGGTCTGCGGCTTGGGCGGCGCGGCTTCTGCCGGCTTGTCCTTTTCATTGCCCAAGTGACGCTCGAGATCGGCTTCACGCACGCGTTCGCGCGATTCGCCGTTTGCGCTTTCCTCGACGATGATGTCCGGCGTGATGCCCTTGGCCTGGATCGAACGACCCGAAGGGGTGAAGTAGCGCGCGGTGGTGAGCTTGATCGCGGCATTGTTGGACAGCGGGAGGACGGTTTGCACCGAGCCCTTGCCGAAGGTCTGGGTGCCCATCACCACGGCACGCTTGTGGTCCTGCAGGGCTCCGGCGACAATTTCCGAAGCGGAAGCCGAGCCGGCGTTCACCAGCACTACCATTGGCGTGGTCTTGGCGAAGGCGGGAAGGTTCTTCATGAAATCATCCTTGTAGCCGCGCTGGTAGTCCTCCGGACTTGCCAAATAGCGGCGCTTGGCGTCTTCGGTGCGGCCGTCGGTAGAGGTGACCAGCGTCTTGGGCTCGAGGAAGGCGGCGGAAACGCCGACGGCGCCGTTGAGCAGGCCACCCGGGTCGTTGCGCAGGTCAAGCACCAGACCTCTGATACCTGCACCCTTGGCGTCCTTGTCTTCCTTCGCCAGCCTTTCGAGGTGCTTCACCACGTCAGGCGCGGTTTCCTCCTGGAACTGGGTTACCCGCAGGTAGCCGTAGCCGCCTTCGAGCAACTTGGACTTGACGCTCTGCACCTTGATCTTCTCGCGCGTCAGCGTGACTTCGAAGGGCTTGGCTTCGCCCTTGCGCACGATGGTGAGCCGGATCTGGGTCTTCGGCTTGCCGCGCATCTTCTTCACGGCGTCGTTGAGCGTAAGGCCTTTGACCGGCGTGTCGTCGAGCTTGATGATGAGGTCGCCTGACTTCAGTCCGGCCTTGAACGCTGGCGTGTCCTCGATTGGGGATACCACCTTGACGAAGCCGTCTTCCATGCCGACTTCTATGCCGAGGCCGCCGAACTCGCCCTGGGTACTGACTTGCAGCTCCTTGAACGAGTCGGCATCAAGATAGGCCGAGTGCGGATCGAGATTGGCCAGCATGCCGCTGATGGCATGGGTGATCAGCGTCTTGTCGTCGACCGGCTCGACATAACCCTGCTTGATGGCGTTGTAGACGTCGGCGAAGCTGCGCAACTCCTCGATCGGCAGGGCCGACGTGGCCGCATCCTTGGCGGCGGTGGCGGAAAAATTCAGACTGACAAGGATGCCGGCTATCAGACCGGACACCACCAGACCCACTTGTTGAAGCTTGCTGCTCATAGGAACTCCGAACGGATGACGGCGGGGCTGGCCGCGATTGGGACCCCTTAGCGATTGCTGGCCCATTTCAGGGGGTCGAACGGCTGGCCTCGATGCCTGAGTTCAAAGTATAAACCCGACTCAGGGTTGCCGCCGCTGTTTCCCACTGTGGCGACGGATTCGCCGTTCTTCACGCTGGCACCCACGGCTACCAGCAGGGATTCGTTGTTGCCGTAGACGGAGAGGAAATCGTTGCCATGATCGATGATCAGCAGGTTGCCGAAGCCGCGCAGCCAGTCCGAGAAGACCACAGCGCCAGCGGCCACTGCCTTCACCTCGATGCCTTCCGCGGCGCGGATGAAGATGCCTTTCCAGCCTCCGCCTCCTTCCGCGCGAGGGCTGCCGAAGCGGCCGGCAATCGATCCCTTGACCGGTAAACGGAGCTGGCCGCGCAAGGCGGCAAAGGCGCCGCCGACATTGCCCGGATCGTAGTTCTTCACTCTGGCCGTACTCGTTTTGCCGCCAGCGCCGTCTCTGGGAATGGTTCTTGATGTCGCTTTCCGGGTCGCCACGATGCGGGTCAGCCCTTCGATCAGCTTGGCCAGCCGCTGTTCGTCGTGCTTCAGCGTAGCGATTTCACGGCGCTGTGCCTTTAGGCGGTCGGCAATTGCGGCCAATGTCGTCAGCCGCTGCTTTTTGCGCTCGAGCAATTGCGCGCGGCTTTCCTGTTGCCGCCGTTCAATCTCGGCCAATTGCGTCTGCCGCTCGCGCACGGCATCGGCGAGGCGGCTTTTCTCGGCAGCGACGGCGCGCAACTGCTGGATCAGGTCGGCCTTGGCGCGCGAGAGCTGGGTCAGGAAGTACTTGTCGCGCGCCGACTGGTTGGGATCGTGGCCAGAGAGCAGGAGCTTAAGCGCATCTGAGTCGCCGCCGACAAACTGGCGGTTCAGCAGGCGCGCCAGCTGGTTTTGCTGCGAGCCCGTCTGTCGGTCCAGGCGCCGGCTCTGCGCCTCGAGATCGGCCAGTTGGCTTGTCAGGTCGGCGCGTTCGGCGCCCAGTTCATGCAGGTGCCGGTTGGCATTCGAGATTGCCGATTCGGTCTCGCGCAACTGATCGACCGCGTAGGTCTTCGATTCTTCGGCCGCGGCCATGTCGCGGCGCAAGGCTTCGATGCGGCCTTTCAGATCCTGCAGTTCCCCCTTCTTCGCGTCGACCGTTGCGGCAAACGCGGTCGAAACCAGAAGAAAGGCAAGGCAAACGGCTTTGACGCAAATCCTGCGTCCAGGAATCACGCCTTTGCTTTGCCCTGATTCGCTACCGCCTGCATGGCTGCCTTGATGGCTTCCTGATCCCCGAGGTAGTAGTTGCGGATGGGCTTCAGGTCGGCATCCAGTTCATAAACCAGCGGCTGTGCGGTGGGGATGTTGAGGCCCACGATGTCGGCGTCCGATACCTTGTCCAGATACTTGATCAGTGCCCGCAGGCTGTTGCCGTGAGCCGCAATGATAACCTTCTTGCCCGATTTCACCATCGGCGCAATGGTCTCGTGCCAATAGGGCAGGAAGCGTTCCACGGTGTCCTTGAGGCATTCGGTGCGGGGAAATTGGGCGGGCGGCAGGTCTGCATAGCGCGGGTTGCCGGTTTCCAGGCGCGGATCGTCTTCAGCCAGCGGCGGCGGCGGTGTGTCGTAGGCGCGGCGCCAGACCAGCACCTGCTGGTCGCCGAATTTGGCCGCGGTTTCGGCCTTGTTGAGGCCCTGCAGCGCGCCATAGTGGCGTTCATTCAGTCGCCACGAATGCTGCACCGGAATCCACATGCGGTCCATTTCTTCCAGAACCGTCCACAGCGTCTTGATCGCACGGCGCAGCACCGAGGTATAGGCGATGTCGAAGGCGAAGCCCTCGTTCTTCAGCAACTGACCCGCGGCGACTGCCTCGGCCATGCCTTTTTCGGTGAGGCCGACATCCGTCCAGCCGGTGAAACGGTTTTCCTGGTTCCAGGTCGATTCGCCGTGGCGAAGCAGAACAATCTTGTACATGGTCAAAGCCTTAACTCAGAGCAATAGCAGTATTCTATAATATTCAAAATTGCCGCCATTACAAGATACCTAAATCACAGGTCAGCACCCATATGGATCCAGCGATCAACGAACTTATCGGCAAACAGGAGCACATAGAAACCGCAGCGCGCGCGCTGAAGGCGATTTCGCATCCCTTGCGCCTGAAAATTCTGTGCGTGGTCGGCGACCAGGAAACCTGCGTGCAGGATATCGTCGAAGCCGTTGGCACCTCCCAGAGCAATATCTCGCAACACCTCGCCATTTTGCGCGACAAGGGCGTCTTGCAAACCCGCAAGGACGCCAATCGGGTTTTTTACCGGATCGTCGACCAGCGCACCCTCCAGCTCATCGCCCTGATGCGCGAAGTGTTCTGCGGCGTTACCGCACACAGGGACTAGACAAGAATGATGGAATTCGTGCAACAGAACATGATTTGGGTGGCCCTCGCCGCCGTCAGCGGCGGCATGCTGCTGTGGCCGATGATTTCCGGCGGCGGTGCGCAAAACCTGAGTCCGGCCGAGGCAACGCTGCTGATGAATCGCGAAGATGCCTTGGTGCTGGATGTGAGGGAAAGCGGCGAGTGGAGTACGGGCCATATCCCCGGGGCGCGCCACATCACGCTGGCACAACTCGACAAGCGGATGTCCGAAATAGAGAAGTTCAAGGATCGGCCAATCATCATTTGCTGCGCTTCGGGCAACCGCTCATCCTCTGCTTGCGGGCAACTGAAGAAGGGCGGTTTCGAGAAGGTATTCAACCTCGGCGGCGGAATCTCGGCCTGGCTGGGTGCCAATCTCCCCCTCACCACCAAGTCTTGAGTCCGGAGCTCCAAATGTCCAAGGTTCTGATGTATTCCACCGCTGTTTGCCCCTATTGCGTGCGCGCCGAGCAGCTGCTGACGCGCAAGGGCGTCACGGATATCGAGAAGGTGCGCGTCGATCTGCAACCCGAGCGGCGCGAAGAAATGATGCAGAGGACCGGCCGCCGCACCGTGCCGCAGATCTATATCGGCGAGACGCATGTCGGCGGTTGCGATGAGCTCTATGAACTGGAGCGTCAGGGCAAACTCGATTCGCTGCTGGCCGCGTAGAATCATCCCCTTTTCACCTAACCCACGACTTCATCATGAGCGACGAGCAGCCCGTTTTCAGCATTGAAAAGATTTACGTCAAGGATCTCTCCATCGAGGTGCCCAATGCACCGCAGATCTTTCTGGAGCGCGAGACGCCGAGCATCGAAGTGCAGATTCAGAGCGCGGCGAACACGATCGGCGAAGGCATGTATGAAGTGGCGCTGACGGTCACGGTGAGTGCGAAGGAAGGCGAGAAGGCGTTCTTCCTGGTCGAGGTGGTCAAGGCCGGCATTTTCCAGATTCGCAACGTGCCGGAGCAGGATCTGGAGCCGATTCTGGCCGTGGCCTGCCCGAACATCCTCTTTCCGTATGCGCGCGAGACGGTGTCCGATGCGATCAATCGGGCTGGCTTCCCGCCCGTGATTCTCGCTCCTGTTAACTTCGAGTCGCTCTACCAGCAGCGCCTGATGGAACAGCAGCAGGCCGAAAGCAAGATTCAGTTGCAATAGTCGATGGCGCTGCGGCGATTTCCCGCTGTTGTACTGAGCCTGGCCGCGCTGACTGCGGCATGGCCGGCATTGGCGTTGGACTACCGCACTGTCGTCGAGGCGGCGCCGGCCTACGATGCACCCTCGGCCAAGTCGAAGCCCCTGTTCGTGATGCTTGCCGGCACGCCGGTGGAACTCGTGGTCAGCCTCGAAGGCTGGTCCAAGGTGCGCGACAGCCGAGGCGACCTGACCTGGATCGAAAAGAAGCATCTGACCGAAAAGCGCAATGTCATCGTGCGCCAGGACCGCGCCCAGGTTCGCGCCGCAGCCGAGGACAAGGCCGCGCTGGTATTCGAAACCGAGCGCGACGTGGTGCTGGAACTCCTTGAAGCCGTTCCCGGCGGTTGGGTCAAGGTCAGGCATCGCGATGGCCAAAGCGGGTTTCTCAAGGCCTCCCAAGTCTGGGGCCTCTAGAGGCGCAACAGCCGGCACGCCATGAACCCGAAGCCGATGGAGTGCGCGCGATGCGGGTAGCGGTGCTGGGTGCGGGAGCCTGGGGTACCGCGCTGGCCATTGCATTTTCCGGCCGGCATGAGGTCAGTCTGTGGGCACGCGATGCCGCGCGCGCCGAAGAGATGTCGAGCCGGCGTGAAAACCCGCGCTATCTTCCTGCCTGCCATTTTCCGGACGCCTTGCGCGTCACGGCCGATCTGAAAGTCGCGCTGGCGGGCGCCGATCTGGCGATTCTTGCAGCGCCCTTGGCTGGCCTGCGGCTGCTGCTGGAACAGTTCAAGGCCATCGCGCCAACCGTGCCCTTCCTCTGGGTGTGCAAGGGGCTGGAGGCCGGCAGCGGCCTGCTGCCGCATCAGGTGGTGGCCGAGGTGCTCGGCGATGCCGTCTGCGGCGTGCTGACCGGGCCGAGTTTCGCCCTCGAAGTGGCGCGCGGCCTGCCTACTGCCATTACGCTGGCGGCGGCGGATGCCGACTTTGCCGCGGCCACCGCGCAAAGCCTGCACGGTGGCAACCTGCGTATCTATGTCACCGAAGATCTGGTCGGCGCCGAGGTCGGCGGTGCGGTAAAAAACGTGCTGGCCATTGCCACCGGAATTTGCGACGGTCTCGGTCTGGGCCTCAATGCCCGCGCCGCCCTGATCACGCGCGGCTTGGTGGAAATCACCCGCTTTGGCGAGGCGCTCGGTGCCAGTCGCGAAACCTTCATGGGGCTCGCCGGGATGGGCGACCTGATTCTCACTTGCACCGGCGAACTCTCGCGCAATCGTCGCGTCGGGCTGCTGCTCGCCGAGGGGCGGGCGCTAGCCGACATTACCCGCGAACTCGGTCACGTCGCGGAAGGCGTGCCCGCGGCGCGCGAAGTCGCCCGCCGTGCAGCCGAGCTTGGCGTCGAGATGCCCATCACGCGGGCAGTAACCGCCGTGCTCGACGGCCGCGTCACGCCCCGCGCGGCGGTCGAACAATTGATGGCGCGCGACCCGAAGCATGAATGACGTTCTACTCGCCGCCTGCGAATCCCTGCTGCCGCCACGCCTCATAGACCATTACCGCCACGGCATTTGACAGGTTCAGGCTGCGATTGTCCGGGATCAGCGGCAGCCGCAGGCGGTGGCTCTCGTCGATGTCCGCCAGAACCTCCGCCGGCAGTCCGCGCGATTCAGCGCCGAAGACAAATGCATCGCCCGGATGAAACTCCGCGCTGGCATGACGGTGCCCGCTTTTCGTCGTCAGCGCAAACAGCCGCGCATCGCCAAGTGCCGCGCGGCACGCCGCCCAGTCCGGGTGCACCGAGACGTTCACCAGTTCGGCGTAGTCCATTCCCGCTCGACGCAGCTGCGCGTCGGAAAGGGCGAAGCCGAGCGGTTCGACCAGATGCAATCTGGCCCCGGTGTTGGCGCACAAGCGAATGACATTTCCCGTGTTGGGCGGGATCTCCGGGGCGACGAGAACGACATGGAACACTTGCGGGTGCCTCCGAAAAACGGTAATTTTTGAAAGATCAGACAATTGGACTACGACTTTCGTGCAAAATCGCAGCTGCAATAACCCCGATTCTACGGTCGCTTTGGAGATCGCCTGATGGCACGCCCGGAAAAAATTCGCCTTGGTGACATGCTGGTACAGCAGAACCTTCTTACCGGGGAGCAGCTCAAGACTGCGCTTGATGAGCAAAAACGCTCGGGCCGCAAGCTCGGCCGTGTTCTGGTGGAGAATGGCTATGTCACCGAAGAGGGAATTTCGACCGGCCTGGCTCGGCAGCTGGGTTCCGATTTCGTCGACCTCAAGACCTTCAAGCTGCAGCCCGAACTGATCAAGCTATTGCCGGAAGCACAGGCGCGCCGGCACCGCGCGCTGGTACTGAGCGAGCGAGCCGGCATGCTGGTCGTCGGCATGGCCGACCCGACGGATCTCACGGCATTTGACGAACTGGCGCGCCTCCTCAAGCGCGAGATCGATCTTGCCGTGGTGACGGAGAGCCAGCTCCTCGCCGCTATTGACCGCGTCTATAGTCGCGCCGAGGAAATCAGCGGTCTGGCCAAAGACCTCAAGGCCGACCTGGGCGACGTTTCGACAGAGTTCGCCAATATCCTCGGGCTTACCGCAGGTGCCGAGGATGCGCCGGTCGTCAAGTTGCTCAACACGGTGTTCGAGGAAGCGCTGAAGATGCGCGCTTCCGATATTCACATCGAGCCGCAGGAAAAGTCGCTGCTGATCCGCTTTCGTATCGACGGCGTGCTGCATGTGCAGACCGAAGCCGATTCGAAGATTTCCTCGGCAGTGGTGCTGCGCCTCAAACTGATGTCCGGCCTGGATATTTCCGAAAAGCGCCTGCCGCAGGATGGCCGCTTCAATATCAAGTTGCGCAACACGTCGGTTGATATCCGCATCTCGTCGATGCCGACCCAGCACGGCGAATCGGTAGTCATGCGTTTGCTGGCGCAGAACACCGGTCTGCTGGAACTCGACCGGCTGCAGATGCCACCACGCGTTCTGGAGCGTTTTCGCCGTTCCATCCAGCGGCCGTCCGGCATCGTGCTGGTGACCGGGCCGACCGGATCGGGCAAGACCACCACCCTTTATGCTGCGCTCAACGAGCTGAACACACCGGAAAAAAAGATCATCACCGTTGAAGATCCGGTCGAGTATCGCCTGCCCGGGCTCAATCAGGTGCAGGTGCACGAGAAGATCGATCTGTCATTCAGTCGTGTGCTGCGCACCGCCTTGCGCCAGGATCCGGACATCATCCTGCTGGGTGAAATGCGCGATCAGGAAACGGCCGAAATCGGCATGCGCGCCGCCATGACCGGTCACCTCGTATTGTCAACGCTGCACACCAACGACGCGCTATCGACGCCGATTCGTCTGCTCGACATGGGTGTGCCGCGCTACATGGTGGCGCTCTCGATCCAGATGGTGCTGGCGCAGCGCCTGGTGCGTGTCACCTGCGAAAACTGCGCCACGGCGCATACGCCGACGCCGCATGAGCATCTGTGGCTCAAGGCGGAACTCGGCGACAGGGTGGACAGCTTTCAGTACCGACGTGGCCAAGGTTGCAGTCATTGCGCCAACACCGGCTATCAGGGCCGCCAGGCAGTCTATGAGCTGCTCGACATGAACAACACCCTGGTAGAGGCGGTAAACCGGGGCGACCCCAACGAATTCATGCAGATCGGTCGCGAACAGATGGGCGGCAACACCCTGCGGCGGGACGCCGTTCGTCTGGTAGTCAGTGGCCGCACCACTATCGACGAAGCCATGCGCATCAGCACCCAACTCGACGATTAGGGACGACATGCCCAACTTCGCTTATCGCGGCCGCAACGGCGCCGGCGAGATCGTGACGGGAGTGATGGACGGCGCGACGGCGGGTGCCGTGGCCGACCTGCTGTTCGGCAGCGGCGTGACACCGATGGAGATCAAGCCGGCAGCGGCTTCAGCCGTCAAGGCCGGCAGCGACATCAGCATCCAGCTGTTCAAGCAAAAAGTCGAGCACATGGACGTGCTGCTGTTTTCGCGGCAGATATACACCCTGCTGCGCGCTGGCGTTCCAATCATGCGTGCGCTCGCTGGTTTGCAGGAATCGAGTACCAATCCGGCGATGAGGGAGGTCCTGCAGGACCTGCGTGAAAGCCTGGATTCCGGCCGCGAACTGTCGATGTCGCTGGCCCGCCATCCCACGGTCTTCACGCCCTTTTATCAGTCCATGGTGCGCGTCGGCGAAATGACCGGCCGGCTCGAGGAAGTCTTCATCCGCCTGTTTGATCACCTTGCGTTTGAGCGCTTCATGCAGGATCAGGTGAAGTCGGCGCTGCGCTACCCGTCGTTTGTCGTGGCCGCCATGGGCATCGCCATCGTCATCGTCAATATCTTTGTCATTCCTGCCTTCGCCAAGGTGTTCAAAGGGTTCGGCGCCGAGTTGCCATTGATGACGCGCATCCTGATCGGGTTTTCGGATTTCATGCTGGCTTGGTGGCCCGCGCTGCTGGTGGGTGCCGTCGCGGCCTTTTTCGGCTTCAAGGCATGGCTGAAGACCTACAAGGGGCGCTACACATGGGATCGGATCAAGCTGAAGATTCCGATTGCGGGAAAAATCATCCGCAAAGCCACCCTGGCCCGCTTCGCGGCCAGTTTTGCACTGGCCTCGCGCAGCGGCGTGCCGATCATTCAGGCCTTGACCAACGTCGCGGAGACTGTAAATAACGCCTACATCTCGGACAAGGTCGAAAAAATGCGCGATGGCGTCGAACGCGGCGAGAGCATCCTGCGCACCTCGATTTCTGCCGGAGTGTTTACTCCCGTTGTGCTGCAGATGATTGCCGTCGGCGAAGAATCAGGAGCACTGGACGACATGATGAAGGAGATCGCCGATATGTATCAGAGCGAGGTCGAGTACGAACTGAAGACTCTGGCGCAGCAGATCGAACCGATCCTCATTGTTACGCTGGGCATCATGGTCCTGATTCTCGCGCTCGGCATCTTCCTGCCCCTGTGGGATTTGGGCAAAGTGACCATGAAGAAGTGACATGAAGCGTCAGCGCGGTGCCAGCAAGTTCGAGTTTGCCGTAACGGTGGCGATCTTCGGCGTTCTCGCCGCGGCTCTGCTGGTGCGGCTGAACGCCATTCAGGCCGAGGCGGAGCGTACCGAAGTCAATCTTACCGTGCGCAATATTCGTGTCGGCATACAACTGGCGATAGGCGAGCGAATCATGCGCGGCGAGGAAGAGCGCATCATCGAAGTGGCGCAGGCCAGCCCGATTGACTTTCTCGGGCATAGACCGCGCGGGTTCAATGACGGGCGAGCGGCGGAGGCATCAGGGCAATGGGCCTATGATCCAGTCCGTCGCGAACTCAGCTATCTTCCGCGCTTGCCGGAGGCCTTCGCCGATGCCAGAGAGTTGCGCTGGCGCTACGTTGCCCGACTCGATCCGTCCGGGAGAACGGTCGGCGCGAGCCTGGTAGGGCTAAACTAGACACTTCTATGACCGATAATCACGAGAATGGCTTCCTGCGTACCTGCTACTTTTTGCCAGTCAATGAACGGAAATACTCCATAACCATGAAATCAGGCCGCACCCCCCCGTTCGCACATGGTTTCACCCTTATCGAACTGGTGATCGTGATTACCATCATTGGTATTCTCGCCGCCGTGGCTTTGCCGCGCCTGATCGACGCCCAGCGCGATGCGCGGGTGGCCAAGACCAACGCGATATATGGCTCGATGCGTTCCGCCACGGCGCTGGCCCGGTCGCGCTGCGAACTGGATGTTGCCGGGACGGCGCCCAGCCCCACCGCAATCAATTGTGCATCGACGCCGCCAAAAGTGAATATGGACGGCTTGATGATCGATATCGTCAATCGCTACCCGGCGGCGACGGCGGCCGGTATCGAAGCCGCCGCTGCCCTGAATCCCGCGGCGGACGGCTTGACGCCGGGTGGAACGGGTACAACACGGACTTACGATGTCGCCGGCGGCACGATACCCAACTGCCGGATTACCTATCAGGAGGCGACGCTGAGCGGCACCGCTATTGTTGCACCGGTGATTTCAGTGGTAACCTCGGGTTGTTAACAGCCGGACTGCGCGGCGCTTGGTCAAATATGCCTAAGGAGATAGCAATGAAACAGAAAGGTTTTACCCTAATCGAGTTGGTCGTTGTGATTGTGATTCTCGGAATATTGGCGGCGACGGCGTTGCCGAGGTTCGTCGATCTGAGTGGTGACGCCGACAGGGCAGCCGGAAAGGGCTTGGCTGCCGCGTTGAATAGCGCTTGTGCCATAAACTATGCGCAGAACAAGATGAGTAGCACGGTAGCGGTGTTTACCGATCAGAACTCAGCGCTTGCTGCTGTTGCCGTGAATGGGACGATTACCAACCAGGCAGCCGTGTTGCTAACCTACCAAGCCGGTCCACCCTGCTACTTCACCTACTAAATAGCCGTTGGGGACAAGCCCCAATTTGAGTCGGGTTCAGTTAATCGTCAGAGCCAACCCTTAGAAGTCGGCGCTGACGGGACGGCGGCCCGGGAACCATCCCGGGTCGGCTTGGAGTCAGAATCGATCTTCCATTGCGCCCGACGATAAGAATTAGCCTTGGCCTGCTCGCCTTGATGGTGAGCGGGCCATTTCTTTTGCCCTATCACTCCATGCCGATTCCCGGTTTCTGGAGCGAATGGTGGGCGGGTGCGCTAGGGCTGGCGGCGGCGATGGCCGGACTGATAGCCATCCGGGGCCGCTCGCTGATGCTGCCGCAGGTGCTGGTCGTTCCCGCTGTGCTGCTACTGACGCTATTGCTGCAGTTCGGGTTTGGCCGTGTGGTCTTCCCGCAGATCGGACTGCTCTACGCGGTCTATTTGCTTTGGGCCGCCATGTTGATGGTGCTGGGGCGGTACTTGGCCGACGAGATCGGGCTTGCTCGCCTCGCCGATGTCATTGCGAGCGCCCTCGTGCTGGGCGCCCTGATCGGAGCCGCAATCGCGTTGGCGCAATGGCTGGGCATGAACGCTGGTCGGGGATGGATATTTCCCAAGGTGAGCGACGCTGTCTACGCCAACCTGGCCCAGCCCAACCATCATTCACATTATTCCTGGCTCGGCATCGCGTCCGCGTTCTACCTGCGCGGGCGCGGACTGCTGTCCAGACACTTGCTTTGGGGGCTGATCCTGCTGATCGCGTTTGCAAGTGTCCTCAGCGGTTCGCGCAGCGTGTTTGTCTACCCGGTCGTCCTGCTTGCCGTGATCGTCTGGCTGAGACTTCGGGAGCCGCACGGACAGGGGTCTGTGTTGTTGACCGATGCCGCGCTTTTGTTGCCCGTGGTGATCGCCCTGAGTTTTTTCGGCGCCTGGGCGACACGGCAGCTTCCTGATCTGTCAGTATGGCTGGGCCTGAGCCTGCAAGTTGGCTCTGGTGTGACCGTGGCAGGCTCGCGGCTTTACGAGTTGGTTTCCGGGTCAAGCGCAAGGCTCGAGATCGCGCGCTCGGCCTGGTCAGCTTTTCTTGAGCACCCCTGGTTGGGGCAGGGGGTGGGCAACTATACCTGGGCGAGCTTTATCGCGGCTTCCAGTCACGCCGGTGACGAGCCCTTCAGGGTGGCGGAACACGCGCACAACGTCGTCCTGCAGCTCATGGCGGAGTTTGGCGCGCCGGCAACCGGGATGGTCATGCTCGCGCTCGGTATTTGGTTCAAGCGTTTTCTCGGCAGTCGGTGGGGTCTGGAGCAGTTCTGGTGTGGCGCCATCCTTGGAATTGGCCTGGTGCATGCGCTGCTTGAATATCCGCTGTGGTATGCCTATTTTCTCGGGCCGGCAGCCCTGTTGCTGGGCGCTACCGACAGTCGGCCGGTCATGATGCTGCCCGCCCGCCGGGCCATTGTTTACATGATTCTCTTTTCCTTGCTGGGTGCTTTCATATTGACCAGTCTACGCAAGGACTACACAACGATAGAGGCCGTGTCCAACATCCCTCTGGCGGCGCACCCGGATCGGGAACGCGCGTGGCGGATGTCCATGGACCGCCTGCTCAGGTTGCAGAACGAATCGCTGCTCTCGCCCTGGGCCTTGCTGGCCATTTCCACTCTGGCCGAGCCGAGCCGGCTGCAAGCGCAAGACCGTACCGTGCTGTGCGAGCGCGGCATCCGCTTTGCGCCGGCCCGGTTATTGGTGGCGCGTTGCGCCATGCAGTTGGCGATTGTCGGCAGGGATCAGGAAGCTCGGCAACTTACCTTGGCGGTCTTGCGCGCATACCCCTTGCAGCGTGCCGCAACCGTAGAAGAACTGACCAGCGCTACCCTGGAATATCCGGAAATAGGTCCGCTGCGGGCGATCGCTCTGGGCAATTGAGGTTTCGCAATTGTTCCCCCAATTTGCCGTCGCAATAGCTTCCTTGGGCCGATTCGAGGCTTGTCGCTGAACTGGCTGCGACGCGTGCAGTCGGCCGCGGAGCTTTTGCGCGATAATTCCAACTGTCGTGTCGTGTGTGCTCGAAAGCACCGGCTGATGACCCGCGCAAGTCGCAGTAGCGAAGGAAATATAGTCGAAATGGCGCACCTGGTCCCTTTTTCGAAGTCGACAGGTTTCACAAACCACCTCCAGTCGGGCTTCAGCCTGATTGAACTGGTCGCGGTGATGCTGATCATCGGCATCATGGCGGCCGTCGTGCTGCCGCGCTTCGATCTGCTGCGCGGCTTCGACGAGATCGGCTATCGCGACAAGGTCAAGGCGACGCTGGAATACGCCAGAAAGTCGGCGGTGGCGCAACGGCGAAATGTGCAAGTACAACGCACAGGAAGCACCTTGGCTTTAAAAGTCGACTCTTGTCATCCAGAGGGATCTGCCACATCCATTCCCCCTTGTACGTCGCTCGTGGGAACATATCCACGCGACTTGGTCCTCCCAGGTGGGAGCACAAATCAGATTTCACCACCAAGTGGCACCACTATTACTGCAGGGCCTGCAACCCTGGTATTCAATCCGCTGGGCAGAGCTACAGCGGCAAGTTATATTTACAGTGTTTCAGGCGGCGGTGGCGATGTTACCGTCGTGGCGGAAACCGGCTATGTGCATTAGTCGCCGCCAGCGCGGCCTGACGCTGATCGAGCTGATCGTCTTCATCGTCATCGTCAGCACGGCTTTGGTGGGCGTGCTGACGGTGCTTAATTTCACTGCCAAGTCCAGCGCCGATCCTGTGATCAGGAAGCAGATGCTGGCGGTGGCCGAGGCAGTACTGGAAGAAGTGATGTTGCAGCCCTTCACCTGGTGCGATCCGGATGATCCGCAAGCAGCGACAGCGACCAGCAACACTCCTGCTATCGCAACGGGTTGTACCAGCGCCGCCACCGTCGAAGCTATTGGCGCAGAAACCGTCTCCGGCAACACCGACACCCGCCTCAGCGCCACGTATCCGCTCGACAACGTGAGCGACTACAACGCCGTTCCGATTTCGACCGGGATCACGGGAACCGCGCTGCCGGCGGGTTACAGCGTCTCGGTTGCAGTTGAACAGAGCTCACTCAACGGTATTGCGGCGACGGAATCCCTGATGATCACGGTCACCGCAAGCCATGGCGGCGAAAGCATCACGCTGCAGGGCTACCGCACCCGCCATTCGCCGAACACGCTGCCATGAACTGCCGCCCCCGCCAGCACAGTGCAGGATTTACCCTGATCGAGGCCATCATGGTCATCGTCATCACCGGCATTCTGGCCGGCATCGTCGCGGTGTTCATCACCAAGCCGGTGGAAGGCTATGTCGATTCCGTGCGCCGCGCCGAACTCACCGATGCCGCCGATGTCGTCCTGCGTCGGATGACGCGCGACATAAGGCTGGCGCTGCCCAACAGCCTGCGCGTGAAGACCGACGATGCGACGAACTACTACATCGAGTTCATCATGACCAGCGCCGGTGGCCGCTACCGAAGCGATGGTGACGGTTCCACGGCGGGAAATGTCTTGAGTTTTACCAGCGCGACGGCGTCGTTTGATGTGCTGGGCAATCTTCCGGCGAACCCGCCGATCGCTGCCGGTGACTACATCGTTGCCTACAACCTCGGGCCCGGATATGGACCCGCCAACGCCTACGATTGCACCGCCACTCCCCCGGGATGCAACCGTGCGCAAGTGCATGCCGCCTGGGGCGGGACCAACCCGGTGACGCTGACGGCTGCTACGCAGACTGTGTTTTCCAGCCAGTCCCCGCCGCTACCCTCGCCCGATGCCCGCTTTCAGGTCGTTCCCGGCGGTACCCAGGCGGTAAGCTACGCCTGCCCCAAATCGGCCGCCGGCAACCTTAACCGCCACTGGTCTTACGGCTTCAATGCAACACAGGCGGCGCCATCCGGAGGCAGTTCAGCGCAGCTTGCCGCCAACGCCACCTGCACCGTCGAATACACCGCCAACGCCACCGGTCGCAGCGGCCTGCTTTACGTGCAACTCACCTTGACCTCAGGCGGCGAAAGCGTGAGCCTGTTCCAGCAGATCCACGTCGATAACGCGCCATGAGATCAACAACCAAACGCCTGCGCGGCTTCGCCATCGTCTCGGCAATTTTCATCCTCGTCGTGCTGGCGGCGCTGGGGGCATTCATCATGAGCATTTCCACCAGCCAGCAGATCGGCTCGGCACTCGACGTGCAGGGCGTGCGTGCCTATCAGGCGGCGCGGGCGGGACTCGAATGGGGACTGTACAAGGTGCAGGAATCAGCCGCCGCCGCGCCAGCCGCTCCATACAATTTCAGTTATGGCACCCCGGCGGGAGCAGTTGGCTCGGCCGATCCCAATACCCGCGTTTGTCCCGGCGAGGCCCTGCCAACAGTTGCCAGCACCAGATCCTTCGTGCCGGCGGCAACTACGCTGTCGGGGTTTGCAGTCACTGTTGTCTGCACTCCGGTGAGCGATGGCTCCGGTGGCCCGAGAATCTACAGCATCACCGCCACCGCCTGTAGCGAGCCGATTACCGGATGGACAGCGACCACCGTTGCCTGCCCCAACACCGCCCCCGGCAACCTTTACATCGAACGCCGCCTTGAGGTAGCGTTCTGATGCAGCAGACGCGTCATGCATGCCCATCGTCGCCGTGCCGCCAGCGCCGACTCTTGACCTGCACGAGGTAACATCCGGCCATGGGAATGTTCGACCTGATCAAGGGACTGACCGATGCCGAAGTTGATTTTGTCTTGGTCGGGGGGCTTGCCGTGGCCCTGCATGGTTACCAGCGGGTGACGATGGACGTGGATGTGGTGTTGGCCATGGAGCCGGATAATCTGCGGCGATTTGTCGACAACGCCAAGGCGGCCGGATTGCAACCGGTCATTCCGGTCCCCATCGATTCGCTGGCGAACCCCGATCTGATCGAACAGTGGTACCGCGAAAAAGGCATGCTTGCCTTTGCCCTGCGCGGCCCCGACATGATGGCCACCGTCATCGACGTGCTGGTCAGGCCGGTGGTATCGTTCGCGGATCTCAAGCGCGATGCCGTCCTGGTTCCCGTGGGAACGCTCACCGTGCCCGTGGCCTCGATCGAGCACCTGATCGCCATGAAGACGGGAACCGGACGCGGCAAGGACGCGATCGACATCGAGGAACTGCGGAAACTACAGGCGCAAAAAACATGATGACCGCGGAACAGAACTACCGGCTGCTGGAGGAAATCGACGCGAACCGCCATTTCCTGTTGCAGGCATATCGGAGCAACCCCGCGCTGCAAGCGCTTGCCGAAGAAAGCGCGGGCTTGCAGCGGGGCGACTGGCGCGAAAGCACGGCGCTCCCCGACGTGCCGAACAATGAGCGCGCCGAACGGCTCGGTCGCCGTCCCGCCAGCGCCGACTTTTGACCTCTTGGATTCATCAGTCGTATGAAATTCAAGCCTGGCCCTTTCTCTCCTTGTGCCGCCAGCGCAGACGCTTGAAGTCATGAACGGTTGCAAACGCAGGATCACGCCATGAACTCGATTCTTTCGCGTAGCCGGAAAAGCTGGTCTGGCACCTATTTTTCCTGTTTGCTGACGGGACTGATGTTGCTCGGCCTTTCAACAGGCGCGAGCGCGCAAACTTGCACCAACATCGCCACGGGAACCTGGAGCACTGCCGCAAATTGGACCTGCACCCTACCCGCCGCAAACCGTGTGCCACTTGCGACCGATGCCGTAATCATCATCAATAACACGACGGTGACCGTCAATATCGCCGGAGCGGTGGCCTTGTCGGTTACCGTCAACGGCGGCGCCAATTCTTCGGGCATTGCCTATGCTGCAGTGGCGGGCAACAAGCTCACCGTCACCAACGACGTCACCATCAACGCGCCGACCTCGAATGGTGTCACCAAGCAGATCGCCGTTGTGGCCCGTGACCTTGCGATCGGACGTGACCTGATAATCAATGGCGGCACCGTCGGGGGAACCGCCGCAACCCGCACCAGTCAGGTCACGGTTACCACCGGCACCATCACTGTCGGCCGGCATGTAACGCTAAACGGGGGATCAGTCGTCTCCACGACTCAACTTACCGCCACGACTGGAGCCAACGCCATTACCATCACCGGCAATCTCAATCTGAATGGGGGGAGCCTCGCCAACGCCAACGTTCTGACTTCAGTGACGACAGGAAAAATTGCCGTCACCGGCAATCTCAACATTACCGGGGGAACCGCCGATACCACCACGACCACGGCTCAAGTGAACGGCGCCGGAACCTTTAACATCACCGGCGATGTGATCATCACCGGCGGCAATGGGGGAGCCAATACCCGGGATGCGTTACTGACTACCAGTACCGGCACTGTTACGATCACCGGCAACCTGAGCCTTGTTTCCACGGTGGCCGGAACCGCCACCGCGTCGATCACAAGTACCGGCAGCATTGTGGTGAACGGCGCCACCGGCGTGACCAACGCCGACACTGTGGCCATCGCAGCAGGCACCTTCACCGTCGGCAACGCCGCGGCAACTTTTACCAACAGCAATACGACGGTTCTTGCGGATACGTCGATCTCCACTGGCCTGCTCAGCATCGCAGGCAATCTGGTCAACGGCAGCACGGGTGTCAACGCCATTGCGGACACCATAAGGCTCACCGCCGCCGGCACCATCACCGTGGGCGGCACACTGACCAACAATACGGGGGCCACGGTCAACGGAACGATCACCAACAGTACTACGGGGACCATCAATGCCAATGGGAATTTCCTCAACAATGGCGTATTCATTCATAGCGCTGCCGGAAACCTGAACCTGCGTGGTACGACCGCGACCATGAACGGCACGTTCACTCGCACGCTAACCACCGATACGGTGACAAGCAACAAGGGTACGGCGGGGGCGCAGACCTTGTCAGGCACGGCGCTGGCCTTCAGTAATTTCGTCATGAATAGCGCGAACGGTGTCACGCTTGGCGCCAATGCCACGGTCAATACGCTGCTTACCCTGACCAGCGGCCAGATTACCACTGGAGCCAACAACGTCATTATTGGTACCACAGGTACCATCGCAACACCGACTGCGAGCAGTTATGTGGTGGGCAATTTTCAGAAGAACTACGCCGCCAGCGCCAGTCTCAATTATTTCGCGGGCAACAATTTTCCTGTCGGGGATGCGACGAACTTCACCCCCGTAAACATCAGCGCCGGCACGATTACCGCTGTTGCGGGCAGCCTGACGGTATCGACGTTCACGCCGGATCACCCGCAAGTGACCACGCCGATTGCATCAACCGGCATCGACGCGACGAAGAGTGTGAATCGTTACTGGAGATTTACCAATAGCGGCCTCACGATTGCCACCGCCATTACCGCCAAGTTTACTTTCGTGGCGACAGATCGCGACAATCTTGCCGATACCCCAAGTTACATTATCGAACGCTATGACGGCACCAACTGGTATCCAACTACGGCAGGTACGGCCAACGTGCTCGACACCACGGCATCCAATATCACGCCGCTGGCCGCGGGCAATAATGACTTTGCGATCGGTGTGCCTTTTGCAGGTTTCAACAGCATTCCGGGCGCATTCAACGTGTTCGAGGCCAGCACTCCGGCCAACGCGATTTTGGGACGCATCTATACCAAGATCAAGGGGACGGCAATTACGCTTCAAGTGGTGGCGGTGAACGCGGGCCGTACCGGCGTCAATACCCTTTACAGCACCAACCCGATCACGGTTGACCTGCTCGACGCGCGCGACAATACAGGCGCGATCACGGCAGCAACCAATTGCCGGTCGACATGGACCACGGTCATCTCGACCCAGTCGCTTTCGCCCGTATGGACCAGCGGCAGAAGCGCGACGATAAGCATCACCGCTCCCGCCAACGCATGGCGCGATGTGCGCGTCCGTGTGACGCAAGGAGGAAATATCGGCTGCTCCACCGACCGCTTTGCGATTCGGCCGACGGCGTTTTCGAGCATTACCTCCACCGCGAACAACAGTACGACCGGCGCGGGGACGACGTTCAAGACCGGGCAGAACTTCACAATCAACGCGCTGACCGCGCTGAGCGGCTACGACAACGGTTCCGGCGTCACCCTCGCCATTCCCGCGCTTATTCCCCTCATCGATAACACATCGGGCATGGTGTTGGGGAGCTCCACCCAGGGCACCATAGGCGGCGCGTTCAGCGCGGCCTCGGGCGGCACGGCATCGGGCGCGAGCTTCTACTACGACGAGGTCGGCAATTTCGGGCTTGCCGCGAATGCGATCTACGACAACGCTTTTACCGCGATTGACCAACCTAACGACTGCGTTACTACCGCGGGTTTAGACTTTTCTAATACGGCGGACGCCAATGGCAAGTATGGCTGCAAGTTCGGCAATGCCTTGATTGCGCTTGCCAGCGGCTTCGGCCGTTTCATACCCGACAATTTCGCGGTCAGCTACACCGCACCCCAATTCACCACGGCATGTGGAGCGGGATCGTTCAGCTACGTCGGGCAGCCGTTCACCTATGGCATCGCGCCGGTGCTCACTGTGACCGCACGCAATGGCACGACCAACGGGCTGACCAATGCGCCGACGACCAACTATGCCGGTGCGTACATGAAACTGACCAATGCCAGCCTTACTCCCAACACGCAGGCGGCCCGTTACTCGCGTTTCGATGCGCTCGGAGGAGGCACCACCCCTGTGCTCGATACCACCACAGGTTTGCCTGCGACGACAGCCGATCCGGCCATCGGGACGTTCACCAATGGCGTGGGCGATCTGACGTTCGGGTCGGGTACAGGGCTGGCATTCACCCGCACGACCCCCAATGCCCCGTTCAATGCAGATATCGCGCTGACGCTCAACGTGATCGACACGGACGGCGTTGCCTACGCCAGCAATCCGGCGGCCTTCGGCGTGGCGACATCCGGCAACGGCATCGCGTTCAATATTGACAAGAAAATGCGTTACGGCCGCCTGCGCTTGTCCAACGCCTATGGGTCTGAGCTGCTGCCGCTGCGCGTGCCCGTGAGGACGGAGTATTCCAGCGGAACAACATGGACACTCAACACGAACGACGCCTGCACGTCAGTAACTTCCACGATGGGCGTTCTCGCCTATGGCACGTCCGGCACCCCGCTTGCCAATGGAAACTTCCGCATCACCAGTACTGATCCAAATACCGGTTTGGGCAGTACCGGCAACTGGATGACGGCCAGTTCGACGTCACTGAGTGGGGGCACTGGCACTATCATCCTCAACAAACCTTGCGTCGGCGGACCCGGCGCGGCCTGTACCTCCGCCGTCGGCAGCGCCGACCTGACTCTCACCGTTCCCGCCTGGCTCAGGGGCACTTGGACCAGCAGCGGCAACTGGGACCAGAACCCATCAGCCCGCATCAGGTTCGGCGCACCCAAAGCCCCCTACATCTACCTGCGCGAACGCTACTGAAGCGCCGACAGGGCAGAGTCGCCACT
Organism: Rhodocyclales bacterium; assembly: GCA_026399435.1. Taxonomy (GTDB): domain Bacteria; phylum Pseudomonadota; class Gammaproteobacteria; order Burkholderiales; family Rhodocyclaceae; genus Sulfuritalea. Next base: position 88,149 of record JAPLQX010000043.1, on the reverse strand, counting down.
GCCGGGGCAGTCACGCCACTGCACGAAGAATCACGCCAAGTGGCCCACTCCTTAGCCGAAGCACCAGGAAAGGCGGCGTGCCCGGCCTGGTTCTGGATGGGGATTGAGTAGATATCCGCAATTCGCTCAATGTACCTAAATTGCAGGCTCTTCCTCCTTGAAATCCACCCTCGGCCTATCCTTTTGGTTAGTATAATTAGCCATAAAACGGGTATCGACAGGTCTAGTGCAGAACTTTCTCAAACCACGAACTGAACAAGGCTGGTTATCCGTCGTGATGCGGAAGGGACGTGTCGACTTCGTGCATATCCACCGCGAGAGCGGTCGCAAACCGGCGGTATTGCTGGCCGACTCGGTCGAGAAAGCCACCGACGATGCGGCAACCCTGACCGCACTGAAGAGGCCGATGCGGCTCGATCGCTACCGCTGCACGGCTCTGCTCGCTCACGGCAAGTACCAGCTGATCCAGACCGATGCCGTCGCCGGTGCGGCCGATGAGGCGCGCGAGGTGGTGCGCTGGAAGCTGAAGGATCAGGTCGAGTTTCCGGTCGATACCGCCGCCGTCGACCTGCTGCCGATCCCGTCCGACGGCCGCACGTCGCAGGTATTTGCCGCGCTGTCGCCGGAATCGACCATAGCTCCTCTGGTGCAGGCGTTTCAGGCAGCCAAGGTGCCTCTGGCAGCAATTGATCTGCCTGAAATCTCGCAACGAAATCTGGCGGCCCTGTTCGAGGAAGAAGGGCGCGGCCTGGCTAGCTTGATCTTTGATGACGACGAAGGCCTGCTGACGTTCACCCTGAACGGTGAATTGCTTGTCGTGCGCCATGTCGAAATTTCCGCAAGCCAGTTGATCGCCGCCGATGCAGAGCGGCGTGGCATGCTGTTCGAGCGCATTGCCCTGGAAGTGCAGCGCTCGCTGGACAACTTTGATCGCAGCAACAGCACGATTTCCGTGCACCATCTTTTGGTGGCGCCGATTCCCGGCGTCGACGGTTTTCTTGCCCATCTGCGTGCCAACCTGACCATCTCTGTCGTGCCGCTGGATCTGTCGGGTGTGCTGGACTTCGGCGCGGCGCCGGCCCTGCTCGATCCCTTGCGTCAGTTTCAATGCCTGCGTGCAATCGGCGCGGCACTGCGCGACGAACCGGTGGCGGCATGAGCGCGCAGATCAATCTTTACCATCCGCGCTTTCTCAAACAGCGTGATTCGCTCTCGTTGGGCAATGCAGCCATTGCAGCGGTGGCGCTCTGCACGGTGCTGGCAGTAGCGGGCGGCTGGGCCTGGCAGGACGCGGCGACGCATGGGCAACGGCTGCTGCGGCCGAGGCGCAGCTCAAGGCGGCGAAGCAGGACGTGGAAGCAGCGACCAAGGCCGCTGCGATACGAAAAGCCAACCCGCAGTTGATCGCCGAACTGGAAAGCGCCGAAGGCCGGCTGCGCCGACTCGGCGACATCGCACGCCTGCTGGAAAGCGGAGCCGTCGGCAGCACCGGCGGCTTTGCCGATTACCTGCGCGGCTTTGCCCGCCAGGTGCCCGAAGGCCTTTGGCTGAAGGCATTCACCATCGAATCCGGCGGCAATGACATGGAAATCCACGGCAGCATGCTGAATGCGGCCGCTCTGCCCGATTACATCCGCCGCCTTGGCACCGAGAAGGTATTTCAGGGGCGTAATTTTGCCGCCTTGACCATGAATCGTGTCGAACCACCGGCGGCGGTTCGTCCCGTCGCGCAGGGCGCCGCCGTCTCGCCGACGCCGACTCCTGCGCCGGGTCCGATCGATTTCGTCCTGATGCCCAAGCTGGTCGAGGCGAAGGAGCCCGGCAAGTGAGTGCGCTGTCTGCTCAATGGACGCAGTGGGCGGAGAAGTTCGCCGCGCTGTCACGCCGCGAACGTGCCATTGTTGTCGCTGCGGTGGTGTTTGGCGGCGGGTTCCTGATTTTCAATTTCGGGATCGAGCCGTTCCTGCTCAAGGCGCGCAGCGCGACCCGCGCGGAAGCCGCGGCGCGTGCCGAACTCGCACAGCAGCAGGCTCAGGTGGCTGTCCTCAAGGCGCAAAATGCGGATCCCGATGCCGTCAATCGGCGCCGCCTGGAACAGGCGAAGCGGGAACTTGCAGCGGTCAGCGGGCGTCTCTCGAGTTTCGAGGCAGGCATGGTGCCACCGGCACGGATGCAGGCCTTTCTGGAAGGGCTGTTGGCGAAAAACAGGGCCATTGAATTGCTCGGACTGAAGACCCTTCCTGCGACGCGGTTGGGTGCTTCGGCCGCGGCAGAAAATACAGCGGCGGCCGGTGCTGCCGCCCAGAACACGAAGGACCCGGGCAAGGGCACTCCTGGAGCAGCGTCTGCCACGGTTGAAGGCATCTATCAGCACGGTATCGAGATCAGGGTGGCGGGTAGTTACAATGACTTGCTGAACTATCTGGCAGAACTCGAGCGCATGCCGCAGCGCGTGATGTGGAACAGCGTCAGTCTCACCGTCGAGAAGTATCCGCGCAACGTCATGGTGTTGCGTGTCTACACCTTGAGTCTTGACCGAAACTGGTTGGTTGTATGATGCGGCACATTCTGCTTTCGCTGTTGTTGGCAGGGCTGGTCGGGGTGGGGCCTGTCCTGGCTCAGGTGCCGGATCCAACGCGCCCGGCCGGGATTGTGGCGGCGCCAGATGGAGGGGAGGGTGTCGCCGCGCCAGTGGAGAGCGGGGTGCAGACAGTTATTTTGCGGCCCGGCGGAAAGTCTGCTGCCGTGATCAATGGCCAGTATGTCGAAGTGGGTGACAGGCTCGGCGACAAGAGGGTGCTGAAGATTTCCGAAAGCGAAATAGTGTTGAAGGGGGAGAGCGGGCGCGAAGTCATCAAGGTTACGCCCGCCATCGAGAAAATGCCTGCAAAGAAGGTGGCTGCCATCAAGCGGCGCAAGACGGGAAACACGGAATGATGAGATGCGCACTGCGATGCTTGCTACTGCTCACCGGCGCTGTTGCCGGCTGTGCCACGCCGCCGCGCGCCGGCAACGAGGTGCTGGGGCAGATCAACGACGTCCTGCTGAAATCCGCGACGGAGCGCAAGGCGCCTGCTGCAGACCTCACCGACAAGTCGCTGATGCCGCCGCTGGCGCCGCAGGCGGCGGTCGACGTGGCCGCGGCAGAACCGCGCTTCGATCTCTCGGTAATCAACGCCCCGGCCACGCAGGTCTTCATGGCGCTGGTTTCGGGCACCCGCTACAGCATGTTGCTGCCGCCCGATGTGAGCGGCAGCCTCACGGTGAATCTCAAGGACGTAACCGTGATGGAAGCGCTGGATACCATTCGCGAACTCTACGGCTACGAGTACCGCGTCCAGGGCAAGCGAATCTTCATCGAACCCAACACGCTGAAGACCCGTGTCTTCCAGATCAACTATCTTGCCAGCCGGCGCCAGGGCAGCAGCGACCTGCGCGTTACCGGCAGTTCAATGACCACCAGCGGCGGCACGGCGGGGAGCGCGTCGACATCGACTCCGACTACCGGTCAGACCATTCCGGCCGGCACGGGTACATCGACGGCGACGCGAGGCAGCGACACCAGTCGTGTCAGCATGACCACCGAGAGCGACTTCTGGGGCGACCTGAATCGCGCACTGGGCTCCATCGTGAGTACCGCCGGAGGGCGCAGCGTCGTCGTCAATCCTTCGTCCGGAGTGGTGCTGGTGCGTGCCCTGCCGACGGAACTGCGCAACGTCGAAAAATACCTCAAGGCGACTCAGCTGATTGCCGAGCGGCAGGTCATGCTGGAGGCCAAGATCATCGATGTGACGCTGTCTGAGGACTTCCAGGCGGGCGTCAACTGGGGTGCTTTCAATAGTGGTCCGAACAGCCGTTCCGGTATCGGTGTAGCGCAACCGGGCATGACGCTCACGGCGGGTGCAGGCACGGCGCAGACTATCGGCACGGTGGGCACGCCGACGCTTTCCGTAACGCCGGGACAGCTCGGCTCGATTGCCGCATCGGTGTTGGGCAAAGGCTTCATCGGCCTGGCCTTCCAGACCTCCAATTTCGCCGCGCTGCTGAATTTCCTCGAAAGCCAGGGCACCGTTTCCGTACTGTCTTCGCCGCGCATCGCCACGCTCAACAATCAGAAAGCGGTGCTCAAGGTGGGTACAGACGAGCTGTTTGTAACCAATGTCACTTCATCGACGACAACGACGACGACCGGTTCGGTCTCATCGCCGAGCGTGACCCTGCAACCCTATTTTTCGGGCATTTCGCTTGATGTCACGCCGCAGATCGATGAGGACGGCAACATCATTCTGCATGTGCACCCGGCGGTCAGCACGGTGGTGGAAAAGGAAAAGACCATCAATCTCGGTTCACTGGGCACCTACATTCTGCCGCTGGCGGCCAGCAGCATCAACGAAACCGACAGCATCGTCCGCGTCCAGGACGGCAACATCGTGGCTATCGGCGGCCTGATGCGTCAGGAACAGTCCTCCGATCGCTCGCAGTTGCCGGGTGCCACCGGCTTTGTGGCCAACGCGCTGGGCCAGCGCTCTTCCGCGTTGCGCAAGCGCGAACTGGTCATCCTGATCAAGCCCACCATGATCGACAATGACCGGGTCTGGGCGCAGGACATCAAGGATGTCCAGGAGCGCGTGCGGGCTTATCCGTCCGTTCGTCCCGCGCAGTAATCCCGCGCGGCGCACGATGTATCTCAATCACTTCGGTCTCAGGGAATTTCCGTTTGGCATCACGCCGGACACGAGTTTCATCTATTCGGCCGATGCGCACCAGGCGGCCCTCAACACGCTGCTGATAGGCGTCAATACGGGCGAAGGCTTCATCAAGATCACGGGCGAAGTCGGCACCGGCAAGACGCTGCTGTGCCGACGCTTTCTGGCAACCCTGACTGATGACCAGGTGGTCGCCTACCTGCCAAATCCGATGCTGGAGCCGCGCATCCTGCTCATCGCGATTGCCGAGGAACTCGGCCTCAAGCTCCAGGGTCTCGACTACCAGTTTCATCTCCTGAAGCAATTCAACCAGCATCTGCTGGACATGGCAGCGCAGGGCAAGAGGGTGGTGATCTGCATCGACGAGGCGCAATCCATGCCGCTGGAAAGCCTGGAAGCGCTGCGGCTGCTGTCCAACCTGGAAACGGAAAAGCACAAGCTGCTGCAAGTGGTGATGTTCGGCCAGCCCGAACTCGACCAGAAGCTGGCCAATCCCGCCGTGCGCCAGTTGCGCCAGCGCATCGTGTTTCATTACCGCATGCCGGGCCTGAAGCAGCAGGAAGCCGCGCATTACCTGGCCCATCGCCTGCGCGTGGCGGGCCATCGCGATGGCGACGTATTCCCGCCCGTCAGCGCACGGCTGCTGTTCCGCTTGTCCAGCGGTACCCCGCGCCTGGTCAATGTGCTGGCGCACAAGGCCATGCTGCTTGCCTACGGCGAGGGCAAGACCCGGGTGAGCCGCGCCCACGTCACGTCGGCGGGCCGCGATACCGAAGGCCTGCCCGCGCTGCACTGGTGGCAACGGTGGTGACATGAGTCTGGTCAACAAGATGCTGCGCGACCTCGATGCCCGCCGTGTCGGCGACGGTGATCGTGCGGCGTTTCCAGCGGCGGTGACGCCACTGGCGGCGCGTCAGGAACCGCGCCGGGGAGTGTCGTGGTTATCGCTCGTAACGGTCCTGGTTGCGGCGGGCCTCGCTGTGGCTGCCTGGTATGGCATGCAGCCGCGCACTCCGGTAGCGCCCGCCGCGCTACCCGTGGCGGTGGCCACTGTGGCTTCGGCAGCCCCCGCAGCGCCGGTAGCGACTCCATCTGCCACCGGTGCAGTGGAACCCGAGCCCGTTGCCAACGCTGTCTTGTCCTCCTTGCGCATGGCCGATGAACTGTCGGCGGTGCCGGCCCCTGCCGCCGAGTCGCCACGCAAGGCGGTAGCGGCTGCACCGAAGGCGGTGGAGCGGCCGGCGGCCAGTACCGCCCCTTCCAAGCCACCGGTCGTGGCCTTGCCGAAAGTCCCGCCGGTGGCGGGCGAGGCTCGTATCGACAAGCAAGTACGCCTTCCGTCTGCGGCCGAGCGGGCCGAGATCGAATACCGGCGCGGTGTGCTGGTGCAACGTCAGGGTAACGCCGAAGAGGCGGCGAACAGTTATCGGACGGCACTCGCGGAGCACCCCGAGCATGCGGCGGCACGCCAGACGCTGGCCGCACTGCTGATAGAAGCCAGGCATTTTGACGAAGCGGAAGAACTCCTGCGCATAGGCACGGAACTGGCTCCGGTACGTCTCGCATCGACGCTGGCCTTGGCGCGCCTGAAAGTGGAGCGCCACCAAGCGCCCGCCGCGCTCGAACTTCTGCAGAAGAACGCTGCGTCCGGTGAGCACAGCGCCGAATACCAGGGATTTGCCGGCGCGCTGCTCAACCGCGCCGGCCGAGCCCCTGAAGCGGTGGAGCGCTATCAGGCGGCGACACGTCTTGCGCCCAACGAAGGTCGCTGGTGGGCAGGCTTGGGCATCGCGCTGGATGCGGCAGGAAAGGGCGCCGAGGCGCGCGAGGCCTATCAGAAGGCACGTGCCCTGCCTGGTTTGCCTGCCGATCTGGCGCAGCACGTGGAGCAGCGATTGCGCTGAGGGACTCACCTCGGCATAGCAGGCAGCCTGCCCGCTCAGATACTTTGCTGTTCCGCCGCTGCGAGCTTGCTTTGCGCCCAGGTGCGCAAATGACCCAGCGGGCCCGTCAGGTTGGTCCATGCATCGAGCATCGCCCGTTTCTGTTTTTCGCGCAGGTTTTCCTCGGCACGGGCAAAGTTGTGGATTTGTTCCTCGATCAGCTCGCGCGCCCGGTCTTCGGCACGCATTTGCACCAGGCGCAGAGCGTCCCGTGCCATCTCATCCTCGACGATCGAATAGGGCAGCGCGATCGAGCTGGCCAGGCGCGAAACCTCCCGTAGCGTGTCGGCGCGTTCGATGGAGGAAACCTGCGCTTCGCAGCGCAAGGCGAAACGCCGTCCCTGCATGCGCAGCAGGTTCTTGTCGACAGGATCGCGAAGCGCCATGGATATCTATTTGGGATTGAGAACGGCAAAAGCGAATTGTACAGCGGCCATCAATCCTTTAGCGCCCGCGCCAGAACGAGGTTCTCCACTCGCGCCGCGCCATGTGCCTTGAGTGTTCGCGCCAGTTCGTCGAGTGTTGCACCCGTGGTCATCACGTCATCGATCAGCAGCACCGTCTTGCCCGTCAGGTCGATTTCGCACTCGAAGGCGTGACGGATGTTTTTCGTTCGCTCCTTCCATGGCAGGCTGGCTTGCGGTGCGGTGTCCCGGCGGCGATGAATGCGGCTGATCTCCATGGGCGCGCCGAGTGCACGTGCCAGCGGTCGGGCAATTTCCAGAGCCTGATTGAAGCCGCGCTCGGCCAGTCGTGCCGGCGCCAGCGGTACCGGCAGGATCAGGTCGGGGCGGAGCGGGCTGGCTATCTGCGCCAAGGCCCGGCCGAGAAAGTCGGCGCTGGCGAGGCGGTGAACATACTTCAGCGACTGGATCAGACGGTCGAGCGGAAACTCGTAGCGGAAGACGGCCTGGGTGGCGTCGAAATGTGGCGCCTGTTTCAGGCAGGCGCCACAGATATTCGCGCCCGGGGTCGGCAGCGCGCAGACCGGGCAGTGCTCGGCTGTCAGTCGCGGCAGGCTGGCGATACAGGGGGGGCACAGCAGGCTGTCGCCGCTCGGGGCGGCGCAGAGGAAACAGTCCTGCGGCAACAGGGCGGCGGTGTTGCGCAAGGCTTTCTTCAGATCTGCTGCAATTGACAAGCCCGCTCCTTTCCCCAGGATTCGCACCGCCCCGCATTCTAGCGAGTCCGCTGCGATGACTGCCACAGCCGCGCTCCAAACTGCTTCGCCCGCGCTTCGTTCAGCTCTGCGCCAGACCACCGGGGCCCTCGCTGCCCTGTTGTGAAGGCCCGGATTCCAGGGCCGCTCGGGAGATCGGTTTCCGCGTGGGCGCAGTCGCGGGAATCCCAAAAAGCAGGTACTGCCGATACGGTGACTAAGGGCGGAAAAGGCATTCAGAACTGCCCATGCAAGTACGCTCCATTCAGCTATATTCTTCCAAGGTGTGTGCTGTCATTACGCAACATGTTGAAGTTAAACCATATCCTGACAAAATGATCCGTTATCGGTAGCCCGCAATGTCTTTCCTCTATCTGAAGCATTTCGACCTGGAAAAATCGCCGTTTCAGATTACGCCGGATATTGATTTCTTTTTTTCGGGCAGTCAGCGCGGCGGCATTCTGACTGCGCTGCTCCACGTCGCCTGCCACGAAGAGGGCATCGTTACCGCTGTCGCGGAGGTGGGTAGCGGGAAAACCCTGTTGGCACGATTGATGATCAGTCGCCTGCCTGACGATATCAGTTCGGTTTACCTGGCCAATCCCTGTTTCAGCCGTGACGAAATCATCAGTGCCATCTCTCGCGATCTCGGGCTGACTGGCCAGCCAGCCTCGACGGAAGAAAATCTCGCGCAACTGCATCAGGAACTGCTGCGCAGGCATGCGCAGGGATTGCGCGTCTTGCTGGTCATCGATGAAGCGCATGCGATGCCTCCGGAATCCCTTGAAGAAGTGCGCCTGCTGTCGAATCTGGAAACCGATCGCCACAAGCTGGTGAACATCATGCTGTTTGGCCAGCCGGAACTCGATATTCTGCTGGCCGATCGCAGGCTGCGTCAGCTACGGGACCGGGTCATCCACCGCTTTGAGCTGCCCCCGTTACCGCGAGATGAAGCGACTGCCTACATAGATCATCGCTTGCGTATTGCCGGATGGCGGGGCGGCCGGCTATTCACGCCTGCCGCAATTTCCCTGCTCCTCAAAGCTTCTCAGGGGCGCGCCCGACGCATCAATCTGCTGGCGGACAAGGCCCTGCTCGCCGCCTACGCTGAGGGCGTCAAGCAGGTTGACAAGCGTCATGTCAAAACCGCCTGCGGGGAACTTCATGCCGACCCGGCGGCGAACCGCTGGGCCGGCCTTCCCTGGCTGCGTACGCTGATGATCAGTCTGGCATTGGCTGTTCCGATGGCCGCTTCGGCGGTCTGGGCGCTGGGCTGGCATCGAACGAATACTCCGGCTCAGCTTGAAGCTGTTGCCGCGAGAGGCGCCAAGGTCGCCGAGGCAACGCTTGCCCCGATTGCCGCAAAAGTGCCGGCCATCAGATCCAATGCGGAGGCAACGCCTGCTGCGACTTCCGTGGCCACCAAGCCTGTCGGTACTGCTCCTGCTGTGGCGGCGCGAGAGCCGGAGAAAGCGGACGCGGCAAAGTTCGACAGTCAGCGGATCGGCGCCCTGGTCAAGCGCACGGAGGAATTGCTGAGCGATCAGCAGTCGCGCGGATTCACCCTCCAGCTGGCCAGCCTTTCGTCGGCGGGCAATGTTGCAGAGTACCTTGCCGAGGTCGCGCAGCGGGTCGATGCTTCACAAATTTATGCGCACAATCGCATCTACAACGGGAAGAGTGTAGTGGCCGTCTACCTCGGCCGGTATCCTACCGAGCAAGAGGCAAGAGATGCTTTGCGCAGCCTGCCGGAACCGCTCAAGATGAACCAACCCGTACTTAGAACTTGGGCCCGAATCCGGCAGGAGCCAAAGCCTTGAGTCAGTTGAACCCGGTTGTCTTGCCAGGCGCCACGCGGGTTTCCGGCGGGGCCGGTTCGGTGTACAGCAACTGGCTGCGTTTGGCGAGTTCGGTCGTATTGCTCGCGGGATGCGCCAGCCCGGCGCCCCCACCCTCGACACAGCATCTTGAACCCGCGCCGCCGGTAACGGGCAAGGCGCCTGAATTTTCCGTCGCGCCCGCCTTGCCGAAGCCGCCCAAGCCGGCGGAAAAGCCGGAGCTTTACAGCGTCGTTGTTCATGAAACGGGCGTTCAGGACTTGTTGTTCGCGTTGGCGAGGGATGCCAAGGTCAACGTGTCCGTTCATCCCGGCATCAGCGGCACGGTCACCATGAGCGTACTCGACCAGACCTTGACGGAGATCCTCGACACGATCAGCAAACAGGTGGATATGCGCTATGAGATGAACGGCAAGAGTCTTTCGATCACGCAAGATCTGCCCTATCTCAAGATGTATCGCATCGACTATCCGAATATCGCGCGCAGCTCGCAGAGTTCGGTAAGCATCTCCACCAATGTCGCCAGCACAGGGGGCGGGCCGGGCGGAGGCGGCGGCGGCGGTAGCGGCAGCAATGCATCCGATAGCAAGATCACCAACACCGCCGACAATCTTTTCTGGAAAACCCTGGTTGCCAACCTGACCGATCTATTGCGGGAAACGGACAAGGTACAGCTGCCGCCCAGAGTCTTGCCCGCACAGCGGTTCAGCCAGCGTCGCCCGCCCCGCCCGCACCACAACCTGTCGCGCAAACGGCGGCGCCATCAACTCCGCAAAGCGGTTCCGCCGCGCGTCCCACGACCTACCGCGAAACCGGGTCCGTCATCGCCAACGCCGAAAATGGCGTCATCAATGTTCGGGCCACGCAGCGCCAGCATGAAAAGGTTCGCGAGTTTCTTGATGGAATCATGGGCAATGCGCGGCGCCAGGTACTGATCGAAGCGACCATTGTTGAAGTCGACTTGTCCGATCGCTACCAGCAGGGCATCGACTGGTCCCTGTTGCGGACAGTGGGGTCGGGGACGGGAACCGGCATCAGCATGACGCCCGGAGGCCCCGCCAGCGGCCAACTTACGGGCGGCGTGCTCAGCAGCCTGACAACCCTGACGTGGAACAAGACCAGTTGGGAATACAGCCTTACCGCCGCCCTCCGACTGCTCGAATCCTTCGGTACGCTGCGCGTGCTGTCGAGTCCGAAGGTATCTGTACTCAACAGTCAGACCAGCATCCTCAAGGTCGTCGACAACGAGGTTTACTTCACGATCACCGTGACTCCCGGCACGGCTGCGACCTTGACAACACCCGCCACAGCTGCGACTTACACCAGTACCATCAACACCGTACCGATAGGTTTCCTGATGACCGTCACGCCGCAAATAAGCAGCAATGGCGAGGTCATTCTCAACCTGCGGCCGACCATCAGCCGCATCAGTGCCTTTGCCACGGACCCGAATCCCGATCTGGCGAAAAATGGCGTCATCAACCGAATCCCCGTGGTGCAAAGTCGCGAGATGGAATCGATTCTGCGCGTCCAATCGGGAGACATCGCGGTCTTGGGTGGATTGATCCAGGATACGCGCGACAGGAAGACGGACCAGATACCCGGTCTCAACGGCATCCCGGTGGTGGGTGATCTGTTCAAGTATGCCGACAACAGAAGCCGCAAGACGGAACTCGTGATATTTCTGCGGCCCACGGTTCTGACGGATTCGAGCCTGGATGGCGATTTTCAAAATTTCCGTTCGGTGCTGCCTGAGGCCCGAAACGCCTTCGCCCTTCCGGCAGAGCAAGGCAAGCCGCCTGCTGTCCGCCCCTGATCATGAGCCTGCTTCTCGATGCCTTGCAGCGCGCCAGTCAGGAAAAGGAGAAACTCGCTGAAGCACGCGCGTCGGCCGACAAGCCATCTCAGGCGACCGAGCCGGCTCCGCCCGAACCCCTTCCGCCCCTTGCCATCGACTTTGCGCCCAGCGCGCCGTCGTCGGAATCCCTTGCAAATCCAGATTCGTCTCCTGCGTCGGGGACAGCTTCGACTCGATCCGGTTTGGCGGCAGAACTGACAACTGCACCCGCCGAATTGACGCTGGACCCAATGGAGCACTTGACGAAGGAGAGGTCTCCGGCCTCCGGGATTCCCGAACTTGCGCAATCGGTGTCCGATATTTCTGCCGGGCCCGCCGCAGCGGCGCCCGAAATCAATCCGGATCGGCTCCGTGATTACGCGCCGCAATCGGTTGCGGTTCGAAGGGAGCCAAGCGTGCCGGCGGATTCGCCGGTTGGCGAAGCAAAGCCAGCCAGCCCTGCGGCGCCGGTCCATCCGAGCCCCGTCGTTTCACCGCAAGTGGCGCGTGAGATTCTGGGCGCCACGGCAAAGACGTCGAAGGGAGCACCGAATCGACAGTTGATGGCTCTGGGAGTGCTCGCCCTGCTGATTGTCGCGGCAAACGCGGCTTTTTTTCTCGGCTTCCTGGATAAATTCCTGGGCATATCCAACTCAGGGCTTACTCCAGTTGTGCCTCCCGCTCCGAAGGCGGCGCCGTCGCTCCCTCCACCGGCACCGGTACGGGCTCCGGCTTTGGAGGGGCAAGGCGGCAGCGAATCACGTGCTCCCAAGGATACCAAGGCGGATGTTGGTGAAGCAGCTTCTTCACCCGTCGTCACGCGCATGACAAACGCCGCGCCGCGCTCCACGTTGCGTCAGAATGACATTCCAGTATCAGCTCCAATCGCAGAAGCGCGCGCGGCTGCCGGTAGCGCACCGGCCGCCAAGTCTGCATCGCGAGCGGCGGGCGCAAAGGCGGCCACGCCGGTCTTTGTAGCCAAGCCGGCGGCCGTCAGTGCTCTGGATACCGCCTATGCCGCATTGACCGAAGGCCGTTTTGATGATGCGGCCGAAGCCTATGACCGGGCCTTGCAGAAAAACTCGGGAGAACGCGATGCGCTCCTCGGCCTGGCCTACATTGCCCAGCGGCAGGGCAATCGCGACGAAGCCCGCGCCTATTATCAGCAGGTATTGAGGCAGGAACCCGGACACCCGGGCGCAAGTGCCGGGCTGCTGTCGCTTTCTGCCGAAAGCGATCTGCAGATGACGGTCAGTCGTGCCCGCGAAATGGCTGAGCGCAACCCGGACTCGGCGATCGTACTGTCCACGCTGGGCGGCATTTTGGCAAAGGAAGGGCGAATAGCAGAAGCGCAGCAGGCCTATTTCAAAGCACTTACCCTGGAACCTGACAACGCGCTCCACGCCTATAACCTTGCGGTCGCTCTCGATCGCTTGCACAAATACGCTCAGGCCCAAGCCTATTACCAGCGCGCGCTCGGCCTGGCGGAAAAGTCGGGCGCAGGTGAGCGGTCCGATTTTCCGCGCAAGGAGGCGCTGCAGCGAGTCGAGCAATTGTCCCGTGCCGGTCGCGACGTCCCTCTCTCCTCTCTGCCGGAATCCGGAGCCAGGTAAGTCCGGGATATCATCTGCCATGAGTGCCTTGCAAACGTCGCCTGAAAAGCCACCAGTGCGGCTGGGCGACCTGCTGCTCGAGCAGCAACTGATTACCCAGGATCAGTTGCGGATCGCCCTGCTTGAGCAGAAGTCGATGGGCAAGCTGCTGGGTGAAGCCCTGCTGGTGCTGGGGTTCATTACCGAAGATGCCCTGCGCAGCGCACTGGCGCTAAATCTTGGCGAGGTGGCCATCAGTCTCAAGGGCATCGTTGCCGATCCCGGAGCCTTGCGTCTGATTCCGAAGCCGCTGGCCAAGCGCCACACCCTGTTCCCCGTCAGCTTCAATGCCGACCGCAATGAACTGCTGATCGCCAGCGCCGACCCGGGCGACATTGTCGCCGGCGACAATGTCAATGCGCTGCTGGGGGGCAAGGTCAACACCATCTGGCGTCTGGCCAGCAGTGCCGAAATCCAGCCCGCCATCGAGCAGTTCTATGGCCACGAACTGTCGATCGACGGCATTCTGCATGAACTGGAAACAGGCAATATCGACACCGCCAGCCTGGCCCAGAATACAGGTGGCTACAGTCATCCCGTGGTGCGTCTGATGGACGCGCTGCTCGCCGATGCAACCCTGCGCGGCGCCTCCGACATCCACTTCGAACCGGAGCCGCACTTTTTGCGCATACGCTATCGCATCGACGGCGTGCTGCGCCAGGTGCGGGTGCTGCACCTACGTTACTGGTCGGCCATGGTGGTGCGACTCAAGGTCATGGCCGGCATGAATATCGCCGAGACCCGCGCGCCGCAGGATGGCCGCATCTCGCTGACGATATCGGGCCGTCAGGTCGATTACCGTGCTGCCGTGCAGCCGATGATTCATGGCGAAAACTTTGTCCTGCGTATTCTCGATCGCGCGCGCGGCCTCGTGCCCATCGACGGACTGGGCTTGTCCGAAAAGCAACTGACTTTGCTGCAATTGATGCTGGCCAGACCGGAGGGCATCCTGCTCGTTACCGGGCCGACCGGATCGGGCAAGACCACCACCCTCTACTCCGTTCTTGGCCACCTCAATCAGGAAGGGGTCAATATCATGACCCTGGAAGATCCCGTCGAGTATCCGATGCCGATGATCCGCCAGACATCGATCTCGGAAGTGTCGAAGATGGATTTTGCCGAGGGCATACGCTCGATGATGCGTCAGGACCCGGACGTCATCCTGGTCGGCGAGGTGCGCGATCACGACACGGCCGAGATGGCTTTTCGCGCCGCCATGACCGGTCACCAAGTGTTTTCCACCCTGCACACCAACTCCGCCATTCAGTCCATTCCGCGTCTGCTCGACCTGAACATCAAGACCAATGTGCTGGCCGGCAACGTCATTGGAATTGTCGCGCAGCGTCTGGTGCGAACCCTTTGTGCCAAATGCAAGAAGCCGGATACGCCCAGTCCGGTCGAAGCCCGGTTGCTCGGGCTCGACCCCGACGAGCACATCACCATCTATCGGCCCGCCGGCTGCCCGGCCTGCGATTTTCTCGGTTACAAGGGGCGCATGGCGATTTTCGAACTGCTCAAGTTCGACAAGGGCCTTGACGAATTGATAACGAAAAATGCCAGCGTCAACGAGATGAACGATCATGCGGTTAGGCGTGGTTTTGTCAGCATGGCCGAAGACGGCTTGCGCCGCGTCAGGGACGGCCTGACCACGGTCGATGAAGTCAGCCGGGTGGTTGACCTGACCGAGTCGATCACCTGATGCCGCTGTTCAAGTATCGTGCGGCGGACGCCGATGACCGGATCATCAAAGGTCAGATGGAGGCGGTGCATGAAACCGATCTGGTTACCCAGTTGGGCCGCCTGGGCCTGACCTTGGTCCGCGCCAAAGTCATCAAGGAGCGCAACCGTTCGGTAAAGAGCCTGCCGCAGCAGGAAATCATCAGCTTCATGTTCCAGCTGGAAATGCTGATCCGCGCCGGCGTACCGTTACTCACGGCGCTGGGCGACATGCGCGATGCGGCCGATTCGATGGAGGGACAACTGCTTTCAGCAGGAATCTATGAACGGATCGAGAGGGGAGCGACCATGGCGGAAGCCATGACCCACTACCCGGGGATCTTCTCCGAAGTGGTGGTCAACCTGGTTCGTTCCGGCGAGGTGACCGGTCAGTTGCCCGAGGTGCTCAAGGAACTGGTGCGTTCGTTGAAGTGGCAGGATGAAATGACCTCGCAGACCAAGAAGCTCATGATGTATCCCGCGTTCGTCGTGGTCGTCATCAGTGCCGTGGTGTTTTTTCTGATGATCTATCTGGTACCCCAACTGGTGGGTTTTCTGAGCAACATGGGCCAGAAAGTTCCCCTGCAGACGCGAGTGCTGATCTGGGTCTCCCACATCTTCGTCACCTACTGGTGGTTCCTGCTCGCGTCGCCGCCGCTGATTGTTGCCGGCGTTGCAGCGCTGGCGCGGGCCAATACGAAAGTGCGCTACCGGTTGCATCAGCTTGCGCTCAACATTCCGGTGATCGGTCCTGTGTTGAAGAAGATGATACTGGCGCGTCTGGCCGACACTTTTGCGCTGATGTACCGGACCGGCATCCCCGTGCTCGAAGGTCTGAAGTATTGCGACAAGGTCTCCGGCAACCTGGTGATTCAGCAGGCCATCGAACGCGTCATCGAACGTATCGCCACCGGCACATCGATCTCCAACAGTTTTGCCGCCGAGCGGCTGTTTCCCTCGCTGGTCATTCGCATGCTGCAAGTAGGCGAGTCCAGCGGCGCGCTTGACCAGTCCCTGAACAATGTCAGCTACTTCTACACCCGCGAGATCGACGAGTCGATTGGCAAGGTTCAGGCACTGATCGAACCCACCATGACGGTAGCCATGGGCTTGATCCTCGGCTGGATCATGATGGCCGTGTTGAGCCCCATCTACCAAACCATCGCCAAGATGAAGACATGAAATTTCTGCTCTATCTGAGCCCGACCGAGCGCCAGCTATGGGGCAGGGACGGGCAGGGCTGGCAGCGGGTGTCAGGCGAACCCATAGGCCATGTCTGGGTGGTGACCGATCTTGTCGGAGAGAGCTTTGCCGAGATCAAGACCCCTCGTCTGTTCGGCCGCGATCGCGGTTCATATATCGCCCGCCAGCTTGCCACCCGCTATCCGGATACACCCTACCGCACCTTCCTGACACCCTCCCAGGAGGACGACCTGATCGGCAGAATCCTGCCGACGCGGCATATTCTGCTCGGCATCGATGCGGCGGAACGGCTCGACGCGGAACTCGATGCCACCCCAAATCCCGTCCCGGGTGTCTGGCCGGTTTCCATGTTACTGGGCCTGCTTGGCCAGGACAGGGACTTGCCGGCCGATCTTTTCGTGGTCATGCCCGCCCCCGGCACGCTGCGCATTGTTTTTCTGAAAAACCGCACGCCGGTGCTTACCCGCCTGACCCTGACCCCAAACCAGCCCAGCACACAAGTCGATGAAATCATTCGTACCTTGCGCCATCTGGAAAATACCCAGGTTGTGCCGCGCAACCGGCAAGAACACCCGGTTCTGCTGCTGGCAGACCCCAGTGGGTTCGAAGGCCCAATGGCCGCTGCCCACCTGAAGCTCGTCAGCCTGCACCGTTGGGAAACAACGCCGCCAGCCGATTGGCATTTCCCGCTATTCGATCTGGCACTAAAGTCACCGGCGGGACAGGTCGCGCCCCTGGCGCGTCGTGCCGAATTTCTGGCCGCCCGGTTGAGCAAGGCGGCTCTGGTTCTCGCGGCGGTGATCCTGGTCGCCGGAATTGCCAGCGCCGGAAACAACCTGTGGTCCCTCTTCGGCATGCTCAACGAGAGCCGCCAACTGGGCGCATCGATTCAGCAGATCAATGCCCAGATCGCTGAAGTTGACCTGAATATCAGCAAATTCGGCGTAGTTCCGGATACCCTGCGTCGCGCGGTCGCGCTGCACGATGACGAAATCGTTTCCGTCCCGGCCATCGATCAGCATCTGCGCCTGATTGCCAATGTGTTGGCGAGCGATTCGAATCTCCGCCTCAAGGATCTCCAGTGGCGGCTGCTTGCTCCGGGCGCCCTTCCGTGCTCGGTGGTCGCGACTCCTGATCAGGCTGCGGCGGGTGCTGCAAGTCCGGAACCGGGAAGCGAGACGCGCAAGGTCGAACTCAGTATTGAACTCGCCGTACCCGTTACCTATGGCCCGCGCGACCGGGCGCAGACCTTGCGCAGCATTTCCGGCCAATTGGCCGGGATTGAAGGTCTCACGCTTTGGCAGGACGCGCAAAAGGATCTGGCCAGCGGAAGCCTGCGCGGCGGATCAATCCTGGGGACAGCGACAAGACTCACCTGGTGCATGACGCTGCCGGGCATTGCCAGCGCCGCCGTTGGTCCCAATGGCGGCTCCAGACCATGACGCCAGTTCTGTCCATTTTCAAGCGTGCGCGCCGCCCACTTAACGTCTTGGCGGGGACGATTTTTCTGTCCCTCACGCTTGTCCTCGGGAGTATTTACGGGCGCGATACACTGAGGAAAAGTCTGACCCAAAGCCGCAGCCAGCTTGGCGCCCAACAACCCAATCTGACGGCGAAGCAGCAGGACTTGCGCAATGTCCAGGCTCACGTAGAGCAATTCCGCGTATTCAGAGCACAGGGGTTGGTCGGGCGCGCGGACCGCGAAGGTTGGGTCGAGCAACTCGTCGCCAGTCGGGAACGGTTGAAGCTGGCCGATACTCTTTCCTATGTTCTGAAGCCTCCACAGGCAATCACTGAGTCGGGGGCTCCTGATCCTGCGACTGCCGAGCCGGCTGCCATTGCCCAAGGGGGAGCGAACTCCGACGCCCCTGCAACCCATGATCTTGATTTCGAGTTGAGCGGTATCCACGAACAGGAACTGCTCGACTTGCTGGAAGACTATCGGACCATGGTTCGCGGCCGTTTTCGGGTGCAAGCCTGCCATCTAGGCTCCGCCCAGCAGATTGGGCTCTTGGCGCAATGCACCCTGCGGTTCTTCAATCTGCCCGAGGTGGTAAAGCCGCCTGGAGCCTGAACAATCGTCCGGATCGTCTTTTTTCTACCATGTTGCTAGACTGAAATAATGAGTCTTTTCGAGTTGCCTCTGATAACGCGCCCTTGTGCCGCCTCAGGCTGGATGCTGGGGCTGTCATTGCTGCTGGTACCAGCGGCGGCAAGCGCTCAATCCGGTCAGGAGCGTTTGGGAACCCTGTTCTTTTCCCCGGCGGAGCGCACCGCTATTGTGGCCGCGCGCAAGGGCGAGCAACTGGGAGTCATCAGCTACGGCACCTCCGTTTCGG
Organism: Rhodocyclales bacterium; assembly: GCA_026399435.1. Classification (GTDB taxonomy): domain Bacteria; phylum Pseudomonadota; class Gammaproteobacteria; order Burkholderiales; family Rhodocyclaceae; genus Sulfuritalea. The sequence continues at coordinate 69,756 of JAPLQX010000043.1, read as the reverse complement.
TAACCGGCCTGGTCAAGCGTGCTGGGCAGAAGAGCACCGCCTGGATCAATGGCCAAACGGTTGCCGAAGGTCAGGCTGTTCCCGCCGTCGGAGTACCGGTCATATCGGCCAGGAGCGTCACGATCGATGGCCAGCCCGTTCGGGTGCGCGAAACGCTCGATGTTGAAAGCGGAGCGCGCGCCGATGCCCTGCCGCAGGGCGCCGTCAGCGTCAGGCCGCAGAAGTGAGTGTTGAAATGGGCAGGTCACTTCTGTACCAAGGAATTAATTACTGTTCTCGAAAGAGAAAATAATGAACGGCGATCCGATCAATAAATGCCCTAAGGGTTTCACTCTAATAGAGATGGCCATGGTGTTGGGCATCATCGCCTTTGTCCTCGCCTTTCTCATGCCTGTATCGGTTTCGATGCTCGATACACAAAAGCGGCAGGATGTCAGGACAAGGCTTTCGGTAATTGATTCTGCTTTGGTCAATTTCGTGGTTCAGAACCGTCGCTTGCCTTGCCCTGCGGATGGGACAATCGCTACAGGGGTTGCGAACGCAGGAGTAGAGACTCTCGTTGTTGCGACGGGCCTCTGCGCTCCTGCAACCGAAATTAGTGGCGTCGTACCCTGGGTAACGCTCGGTATTTCAGAGGACAGTGCTACAGACCCGTGGAGTGGAAGGATTACGTACCGGGTTGCTACAAACTTGGCGCAAGCAGCTCCAGCGGTTCCGAATGGAGTAATGGATATGAGCTCGTGTGATCCCATAGGGACGGCAGGGGTGGTATCTGTACTCAATCCAGTATGCAATCCTGCTGCCTGTGTTGGGGGAGCAACTTGTACTTCTCCGCAGAATTTTCTCAATGGCAAAGGCCTTCCGGTATCTGACGGCAACGGCAATTGGCTCAATAACCCTATCGTGGCTCCCTACACTGGTGCTGCTTATGTGCTGGTCTCCCACGGCCCGAGCGGCACGGGGTCCTACAACAGTAGCGGCAACCTTTCACCTGGAACTATTGCGTCAGGTACTAGCGAAGCTTTGAATCAAAACAATCTGGCGCTGATGACAGGTGGCGTTATCGCCACATCCTATCGCGATGCTCCACTCCTTGACACACCACCAGTCGCAACCCAGCACTTCGATGACTACCTGAGCTATCCGACCATCATGACCGTATTACAAAAGGCGAACCTTGGTCCGCGTGCGCACTAGACAACGAGGCGGCGTGCTTATGGCCGTTGCGGCAATCGTAGCGGTTCTGATGCTTGCCGCATTCGCGAAAATGGCGATGCAGGACATGGCTCGGACGACCGCCAAGGCGGCTACCGGTGGTCCGACTCTTTCAACCATCGATTCGGCACTTGTAGCCTTCGTAATGCAGAATCGGCGACTGCCTTGTCCTGCGGATGGAACGATCGCAACGGGAGCTGCGAATGCAGGAGTAGAGCAGCGTAATGCGATTACCGGCGCGTGTATCCCGGCCAACCAGAGCAATGGAATTGCCCCTTGGGTAACGCTGGGTCTACCTGAGAGCGCGGCACTGGATTCTTATGGAAACAGAGTTACGTACCGAGTTCATCCGGGCTTGACCGCAAGTTTTGCAAATGTCCCTGTTCCAGGGCCGTACAACGCAATGGACATGACAAACTGTTCGGCCGGGAACGTAACCGCCCAGGTTGCCGCTCAAGTCAATACGCTGGCGACGACCTATTCACAATGCACTACCGTCCTACCGTGTACCAGTTGCTCAGCAGGATGCAGCGGTCTTTGCAGCGGCATTGACAATGTTCTTCTCAACAACGGCCTTCCCGTAACGGACGGAAGTGGCAACTGGCTCAATCAGCCCTCAGCACTAACACCAACAGGTGCGGCTTACGTGCTTATCGCTCACGGACAGAATGCCGCCGGGGCCTACACAACTTTAGGTGCGCTTTCTCCGGGAAGCGGAGTTGTTGGTACCAGCGAGGCGTTAAACAGCAATGGCGTTGCTTTAATGACCGGAAGCGTAGTTAACCTGTCATATCGCGATGCGCCCCACAACGATACCCAGACAGCACAACACTTCGACGACGTAACGCTCCATCCAAAGATTCTCGACGTGCTGACAAGAGCCAACCTTAAGCCAAGGAAGTAATAATGGTTCAGCAAGCTAAGTTGCCTTGGGCTATTTGGGACCCTCAATCGCATGCTTCAGGCAGGCAGCCTGCCGTGACCGCTGAGCTATCGTGCCCGCAAGCAACCAATCCCTGCTGATCGTTGAAGACGACCCGGCACTCAGGGGCTATCTTGCCTCCGCGCTGGGTGACGAAGGCTATGTCGTGCAGCAGGCACATGATCGCGCAACGGCGCTGGCCTGCCTTGCGTCAGCCACGCCGCCCGGCCTGGTACTGCTCGATCTCGGTCTGCCGCCGGCGCCCAGTACCATGACTGAAGGCCTGGCATTGCTCGATGAATGTTTGCACCAGACGCCAGCGACCAAGGTCATCGTTCTTACCGGGCAGGATGAACGGGCGGCGGCGCTGGAGGCCGTGCGCCGTGGCGCATTCGATTTTCTGGTGAAGCCCGCGACCGTTGCAATGATCATTCAAGCCTTGCGCCGGGCCGAACTGTTTGCCGGTGAAGAAACCCGCATGGCAGAAGCCGGTGAGGCGCGCCTGCATCTGACCGCGCGCCTGGACGAAGGTCCGAAAGAGGCCGCCGCTGCCGCCGAGGAACAACTGCTGCGCCGCGTGCTTGCGGAAACGGATTACAACATCGCCGAAACCGGCCGTCGTCTCGGCATGGCCCGCGAACACGTCTACTATTACTTGAACAAGTATGGAATTCGACGTCCCGAATAACCTGGATAAGCTGGGCTTCTTCCTCGTCGCCGTTGGCGTGACGCTGATGGCAGCCAGCTACCGCATTGCGCGATTGGCGCGCAGCTATCGCCGCCGCATGGAAAGTTTGCTGCAACTGGCAAGCCAGCCCATCGATCCCCTGGAACTTCCCGCCGCCGGATGGCCGGAGCTCGCCGGCGGTGGCTGGCAGCGCCTGAGCTGGGAAGGCACCTGGTTTGGTCAGCCGGTGGCCGGCATGCTCGGCGCCGCAAACGTCCCCAAAAAAGCCGCGGCGGTTCCGCCGCTCACCTTCGAGCTTGCCAGCGGCGACGAGGTGGAGCTGCGGCTTTCCCTGACCCACTCAGCCGCGTGGGGTGAACACCGCCTGTTCGCCGAGCATCTGGCGCGCGTTTTTGTTCTGCTGCTGGAGACACGTTTGCATGCCCGTACCGAGGCGCTCTCGGCCGCGCTCGCGGAACGCGCCCGACTGTCGCTCTACTTGCAGCACGACATGCGCAACCTGGCGCAATGGGTGCTCTGGGTGAGCGCCGACTTTGCCGCCTGCGAAACCCCCGAAGCCATGCTCGCCGCTGCCCGGCGCTTGCGCGACAACGCGCCGCTGGCCGGGGATCGCGCCGAACGCCTGATTGGCGCACTGGGAAAGACCCCGGCGGTGGAACAGCCTGCCTTGATCGATTTGCGTGATGCCACCCTTCATGCGGCGCGCCTGGCCGGAGTCGAGCCGACGATAACGGGGGAGGCCTCGGCCTGGGTCGTCGCGGGCCTGCTGGCGAGGGCACTGGACAATCTTTTCGGCAACGTCGCCAGCGCCTGGCGCGAAGCGGCATCCGCCAGCCCGACATTGCAGTTGCGCACGACCCCTGATGCGCCGGCGCCCATGGCAGAACTGGATTTCTTCTGCCCCTGGCCGCCTGGCATCGTTCCGCTGGCACCGGAGAAGATCTTCGAGCCTTTCGCCAGCGGACGTCCGCAAGGCCTCGGCCTGGGTCTTTATCAGGCGCGCAAGAGCCTGCGCGAAGCGGGCGGAGACCTTCTGGCCAGGGCCTTGCCGGAGGGTTTGAGCTTCTTGTTGCGCCTGCCGGCGCAGGCACCGTAAAACTTTCTGACTTCCCCGGTCCGGTATCTAGCGCTAAAGTGCTATATGTGAGCTATCAGTTCGTTATCAATCAAGTCAAAAGGAATCCATCATGAGAAATCTGAGAAATCGAATCGCAAGCCGCCAGTCGGGTTTCACCCTGGTGGAAATCGCCATCGTTCTGGTCATCATCGGCCTGCTGCTGGTCGGCGTGCTGCAAGGCCAGGAAATGATCGAGAACACCAAGACCAAATCCATCGTCAACGACATGAAGGCGATCCAGGCGGCCTACAACAGCTACATCGATCGCTACAAAGTTCCCCCCGGCGATGAGGCCCTTGCTACGTATACCGCCCGTGGTTGGGCAAATACCGTGGGTGGCAATGCCAATGGTATTCTCGCCGCTCCGGTAGCGGCTACGTTCACCAACGCCGTTGGCGAAAACCAGTCGTTCTGGCAGGCGATGCGTGCTTCCGGATTGTTGTCCGGCAGCCCCACCGACGTCCTGCTTGCAGCGCTGCCGAAGCACTCGGCGGGCGGAACGATTGGCATCGCGGTTGGGGCGCCTACCGTTTATGGCCTGAACGGCACCTTCGTTTGCGCTTCTGGCTTGTCGACCAAGCAGGCGGCGGCTATCGATACCATCATCGACGGGCCCTTGCCCGCAACGAATATCGGCAATAACGTCGGTAACTTGCGTGGCGCTGCTACCGCTGCTGCGCCATTGGCCCCGGTGGCGGCCGCGCCCGCACCCACCGCCTATAACGAAGACACCACGGTTGTTACCAATCCATGGACGGTGTGCATGAGGATCGGCTGATGAATGACTCTCGCCGGCGGCTTGTGTTTTGTTGGCCGGCGGATTGATCCTCAAGAACGACAGGCGGTGCGGGTTTGCACCGCCTGTCGTTTGGTCTTCGTGCCACAGCCCGCAGCCAGCGGGCCTGTTAGCCGTGTTGCCGGAACCGGCTCCTGACGCGTAGTATCCGTCTCTTCTGCCTGCATTCGGGCAGGCCGTGCCAAAGGCGGAGTGACCTTCAAATTGAACGACAGCAGCGTTCGTTTTCACCTGTCCCGGGACTCGAAGAAAAGGATTTACACCTCAACGCTCTTTGCGGTCATCCTGGTGCTGACCCTGGGGCAGCGGCATGCCGGCTTCCTTGTTTTCGTTCTGGTGTTGCCGTTTACGGCGTGGTTTACCTACAGCGCCTACGTGATTGTCAGGAGGCCTTACGCCAGATGGGCGCAACTCATTCGCATCTTCATATGGGTTGTGGCGTTCGTGATGGTGGCGGATATTCATTACATTTGGCACAAGGCTGCGCGAGTCGATGCGGATCAAATCGCTTTGGCTGTGAGCGAATATTCGGAGGTGTACGGACGTTGTCCGCAAAGCCTGGAAACGCTGGGCATCAAGCGCGAGCAGCTTGCGGAGAGGCTGGGCGAGAATTTCGGCTATTCCTGCATCCAGGGGAAGCCGAAATTCTTCTACGTGGCGACCTTCACTATCTTCGATACCTTTGCCTATGACTTTGATGAAGGCACCTGGGAATACGAAAGCTGGGCAGAAAAAAAGAAATTCCTGGACACAAGGCCGCCAGGATTGAGAGAAACTCCAGGCAAGCAGCGTCGCAGTTGATCATGCTTCCGGCGCGTCGATTTCAGGGCTCGCCTGCACTCGCTGCAATTGACAAGCCTTGCTCCTTCCACCAAGATTCGCGCCTCCCTGCATTCTAGCGAGTCCCCTGCGATGACTGCCACAGCCGCACCCAAAACCGTTTCGCCTGCATTTGTTCCGGCTACTCGCTGGACCACCGAGGCCCTCGTCGGCTTGTTCGACCTGCCCTTTAGCGACCTGCTGTATCGCGCACAGCAAGTGCATCGGCAGAATCACGAGGCCAATGCGGTCCAGCTGTCGACCCTGCTGTCGATCAAGACCGGCGGCTGCTCGGAGGATTGCGGCTATTGCTCGCAATCGGCGCATCACGGCGAAGCGCAGCGCGAGGCCCTGCTCGAAGTCGGCGATGTCGTCGCCGCCGCGCAGGCCGCCAAGGACAAGGGCGCCACGCGCTTCTGCATGGGTGCGGCTTGGCGCGGACCGAAGGACAAGGACCTCGACCGGGTCACCGACATGATCGGCGCGGTCAAAGCGCTCGGCCTCGAAACCTGCGTCACGCTCGGCATGCTGAAGCAAGGCCAAGCCGAGCGGTTGAAAGAAGCCGGGCTCGACTATTACAACCACAACCTCGATACCGCCCCGGAATTCTACGGCCAAGTGATCAAGACCCACAGTCAGAATGATCGCTTCGATACCCTCGACAAGGTGCGCGGGGCCGGCATCAAGGTCTGCTGCGGCGGCATCGTCGGCATGGGCGAAACGCGACGCCAGCGCGCTTCCCTGCTGGCCGAACTGGCCAACATGAACCCGCCGCCCGAATCGGTGCCGATCAACGAACTGGTGCCGATGCCCGGTACGCCGCTGGAAAACGCGCCGCCGCTCGATCCCTTCGAGTTCGTGCGCACCATCGCCGTGGCACGCATCAGCATGCCCGGCTCGATGGTCAGGCTGTCGGCCGGCCGCCAGGAAATGAGCGACGAATTGCAGGCGCTGTGCTTCCTCGCCGGCGCCAATTCGATTTTCTATGGCGACAAGCTACTGACGGCCGGCAACCCCGAAGCCGATCGCGACGAAGCCTTGTTCGCCCGGCTGGGACTCACTGCCGCCTGAACGATCGTGCGCAGCGACTTCGCCGGCGCTGCCGCATCCTACGATTCATCCGCGGTCCTCGCCCGCGAAGTGGGTGCTCGCATGGCGGCCCGGCTGGACCTGGTAAAGATTGCTCCTCAATGCGTTGCCGACATCGGTTGCGCCACGGGCGACGGCATTCGCGAACTGCAGCAGCGCTATTCGAAGGCGCAGGCGCTTGCGGTCGACTACGCGTTGCCCATGCTGCGCACCGTCCGCCGGCGCACTCCGCTCCTGCAGCGCTTGACCGGGCGCGGGCCGCGCCTGGTCAATGCCGACGTGCGTGCCTTGCCGCTGGTCGCCAATTCGCTGGGCCTGGTCTGGTCGAATCTGATGTTGCACTGGCTGGACGACCCGCTGCCTGCCTTGCGCGAATTGCATCGCGTGCTGGAGGTAGGCGGCCTGCTGAGCTTTGCCACGCTCGGTCCCGATACGCTGAAAGAACTGCGCGAGGCCGGCGCAGGAGTCGGCGCTGGCAATGCCCCGAAGGAAGTCCCCTTGCGGGATATGGTGAGGCGCTTCCTCGACATGCACGATCTGGGCGACATGCTGGTGGCTGCCGGCTTCGGCGATCCGGTGATGGACATGGAACTCATCACGCTGACCTACCCGACACCGCGGGTCTTCCTCGCCGACCAGCGCCATCTGGGCGTGCGTGACGCCTTGCTGGGGCGCCAGGGCTGGCGCGACTGGCGCCGCCTGTTCGGCGCCTGGCCGCAGGACGCCGACGGACGTCTGCCGGCCAGTTTTGAAATCGTCTATGGCCATGCCTGGAAGCCGGAGCCGAGGCAGATCGCCGACGGGCGCGCGGTGGTGAAGTTTCGTTCGCGATGAAACGGGCCAAACAGCGGCTGCTACGATCCATCAAGCCGCGCAATCCGCTGGCGATCGATCCGCTGCTGAACAAGGGTGGCGCCCACCAGCGCAAGGACAAGCGCGCCAGCCGTGCCTGCCAGAAGGCCGCCTTGCAGCGTCGAACCGACCAGTCTTGAATGCGGCGTCAGAGGGCAGGATAGAGACGGCTGAACAGGTGTCGGCCCTCCCTCTTCGGCCCTCTGTCCCTTTTTTTGATGGGGAAGCCACGTATTGCGTAATGCGAATCACTGTTTTACAATGCGAAATGTTCGTGGTGTGCCGAATCATGAACTAAGGCTATGCTGCGTAAAACAGGTCCGCTGGGATCACTTCCCGCGGACTCCAACAACTCTCAAAAGGAGGAGGTTTCATGTCCGCTGCGAACGATTTTCCCGCTGCGCCCCAACCCGCGCCATCCGACGTCGATCCGCAGGAAACCCGCGAATGGCTTGAGGCACTGCAAGCCGTCATCGCCAATGAAGGTCCCGGGCGCGCGCATTTCCTTCTCGAGCAATTGATCGCGCTGGGTCACCAGACCGGCATCAACATGCCCTACAGCGCCAATACCGACTACGTCAATAGCATTCCCGCCGATCAGCAGCCGGTCACGCCGGGCGACTACGAGCTGGAACAGAAGATCCGCGACTACGCCCGCTGGAATGCGCTGGTGATGGTGCTGCGGGCGAACAAGGACGACTCGGGTCTCGGCGGCCACATTGCCAGCTACGCCTCGGCGGCGACGCTCTATGACATAGGCTTCAATCACTTCTGGCATGCGCCGTCCGAAAATCACGGTGGCGATCTGGTGTTGTCGCAGGGCCATTCGGCAACGGGCACCTATGCGCGCGCCTTCATGCTCGGCCGCCTGACCGAAGAACAGATGGACAATTTTCGGCGCGAGGTCGATGGGAAGGGGCTTTCGAGCTATCCCCACCCCTGGCTGATGCCCGACTTCTGGCAGTTCCCCACCGTGTCGATGGGTCTCGGCCCCCTGCAGGCGATCTACCAGGCGCGCTTCATGAAGTACCTGCAGCACCGCAGCCTGATCCCCACCGATAATCGCAAGGTGTGGGCTTTCATGGGCGACGGCGAGATGGACGAACCGGAGTCGATGGGCGCCATCGGCATGGCGGGGCGCGAACGTCTCGACAACCTGATCTTCGTCATCAACTGCAACCTGCAGCGGCTCGACGGTCCGGTGCGTGGCAACGGCAAGATCATCCAGGAACTGGAATCCGATTTTCGCGGCGCCGGCTGGAACGTCATCAAGGTGATCTGGGGCAGCTATTGGGATCCCTTGCTGGCGCAGGACAAGACCGGGCTTTTGCAAAAACGCATGATGGAATGCGTCGACGGCGACTATCAGACCTTCAAGTCGCGCGACGGCGCCTACGTACGCGAGCATTTCTTCGGCAAGTATCCCGAGCTGCTGAAGCTGGTCTCGACCTGGTCCGATGACGACATCTGGCGCCTGAATCGCGGCGGTCACGATCCGCACAAGGTCTATGCCGCCTATTCGGCGGCAGTGGCGCACACGGGCCAGCCGACGGTGATCCTGGCCAAGACCATCAAGGGCTACGGCATGGGCGAAGCCGGCGAGGCGCAGAACATCACGCATCAGCAAAAGAAGATGGGTACCACTTCGGTCAGGGCCTTCCGCGACCGCTTCAAGCTGCCGGTGAAGGACGCAGACCTTGAGAAGCTGCCCTACCTGACCTTCCCCGAGGGGTCGAAGGAACTCAACTACATGCGCGAGCGGCGCATGGCGCTCGGTGGCTACCTGCCGTCGCGCCGACGCAAGGCCGAGGCGCTGCCGGTGCCGCCCCTGTCGGCCTTCGACGCCCTGTTGAAGGCAGGCGGTGAGGGTCGCGAGTTCTCTACCACGATGTCTTTCGTGCGCGGCCTCAACGTCATGCTCAAGGACAAGATCATCGGCAAGCGCGTGGTGCCGATCGTGGTCGACGAATCGCGCACTTTCGGCATGGAGGGCCTGTTCCGCCAGATCGGCATCTGGAACCAGGACGGCCAGAACTACGTGCCGCAGGACGCCGACCAGATGATGTTCTACAAGGAAACCAAGACCGGCCAGATCCTGCAGGAAGGCATCAACGAGGCTGGCGCCATGGCCGACTGGATCGCGGCCGGCACCAGCTACTCAACGCACGGCGTGCAGATGATCCCCGTGTATGTCTGCTATTCCATGTTCGGCATGCAGCGCACCATGGATCTGGTGTGGGCGGCCGGCGACCAGCGCGCACGGGGCTTCCTGGTCGGTGGTACGGCCGGGCGCACCACGCTCAACGGCGAGGGCCTGCAGCATGAGGACGGACATTCGCAGGTGTTGGCCGGCACCGTGCCGAATTGCGTGTCATACGATCCGACCTTCGCCTACGAGGTCGCCGTGATCGTGCAGGACGGCCTGCGCCGCATGGTGACCGAGCAGGAGGACGTGTTCTATTACCTGACCGTGATGAACGAGAACTACGAACATCCGGCCATGCCCGCCGATGCGGCCGCCGATATCCTCAAAGGCATGTACCAGTTCAGAAAGGGCGCCGCGTCGAATGGTCCGCGCGTGCAGTTGCTGGGTTCCGGCACGATATTCATGGAAGCCCTTGCCGCCGCCGCCTTGCTGAAGAGCGACTGGGGCGTCGAGGCCGATCTCTGGTCCTGCCCGAGTTTCAACGAACTGGCGCGCGACGGACAGGATTGTGCGCGCTGGAATCTGCTGCATCCGACGGAAAAGCCGCGGGTGCCGCACGTCTCTGCGTGTCTGGCCGAAACACGGGGACCGATCATTGCGGCAACCGATTACATCCGCGTCTTTGCCGAGCAGATTCGCTCGCTGGTGCCGCGCCATTACACGGTGCTGGGCACCGATGGCTTCGGCCGCTCGGACACGCGTGAAAAGCTGCGCCACTTCTTCGAGGTGGATCGCTACTGGATCACGCTGGCCGCGCTGTCGGCCCTGGCCGACGACGGCCAGGTGAAGCGGGAAAAGGTGGCGGAGGCAATCAAGAAATACAGCCTCGATCCGAACAAGCCCAACCCGGTGAAGGTATAAGCCATGGCCCAGATAGTCGAAGTGAAAGTACCCGACATCGGCGATTTCAAGGACGTGCCGATCATCGAACTGCTGGTCAAGGTCGGCGATGAAATCAAGGCAGAAGATTCGCTGATGACCCTGGAGTCGGACAAGGCGACCATGGACGTGCCGTCGCCGGTTTCAGGCGTTGTGACCGAGGTGAAGGTCAAGGTGGGCGACAAGGTGGCGGAAGGCGTGGTGCTGGCGCTGGTAGAAGTAGTCGACGCTGGCGATACGGCGACTGCTGCCGCGGCGGCGGTTGCAGCTCCCGTTGTGCCATCTGTGCCGGTTCAGACCGTCGCGCCAGCGGCGCCTGCCGCTTCCGCCGCAGGCCCCAGTTCGGATTTCCGTCCCGGCGATACCGAGCTGATTCCCACGCAACCCCGCGTCTCGATGCCCACCGCGGCGGACAGACTGCCCGGTGGGGCGGCCCATGCCAGCCCCTCGGTGCGCCGCTTTGCACGCGAATTGGGGGTCGACGTCGCCAAGGTGACGGGCAGCGGCCCGAAGGGGCGCATCCTGCAAAGCGACGTCCAGGCCTGGGTCAAGGGCGTCATCAGCGGGGCGGCGCCTGTGGCCGCGCCGGCTGCCGGTTCCGGCGGCGCGAGTCTGGGTGGATTGGACCTCCTGCCGTGGCCGAAGATCGACTTTTCGAAATTCGGCGCGATCGAGGTGCAGCCGCTGTCGCGCATCAAGAAGATTTCCGGCGCCAACCTGTCGCGCAACTGGGCCATGATTCCGGCCGTCACCTATCACGAGGACGCCGACATCACCGAGCTGGAAGCCTTCCGGGTGCAGATCAACAAGGAGAATGAAAAGTCGGGCGCCAAGCTGACCATGCTCGCCTTCCTGATCAAGGCCTGTGTCAAGGCCATGCAGAAGTATCCCGAGTTCAACGCCTCCATCGACGGCGACAATCTGGTGATGAAGAAGTATTTCAACATCGGTTTTGCCGCCGATACGCCGAATGGGTTGATGGTGCCGGTGATCAAGAATGCCGAGAGCAAGGGCGTCTTCGACCTGGCCCGGGAGACCGGCGAACTGGCGAAGCAGGCGCGTGAGGGCAAGCTCAAGCCGGCCGACATGCAGGGCGCCTGCTTCACCATTTCCAGTGTCGGCGGGATCGGCGGCACCTACTTCGCGCCGATCGTCAATGCGCCGGAAGTGGCGATTCTCGGCGTCAGCAAGTCGACCATGAAGCCGGTCTGGGACGGCAAGGCCTTCGTGCCGCGCCTGACCCTGCCGCTGTCGCTGACTGCCGATCACCGCGTCATCGACGGTGCGCTGGCGACGCGCTTCAACGTCTATCTGGCGCAGCTCCTGGCCGACCTGCGCAGGAGCATGCTGTGACGACTCTCACCGTAGTCAAGAAAGGGGACACGGTGGCCATCGCCGCCGACGGCCTCACCACCTTTGGCGATACCCGCCTGGCGCGAAGCTACAAGGGCGAGCACGACAAGATCCTCAACATCGCCGGGTCGTGGATCGGCATTTGCGGCTCCTCGGCGCACCATCTGGTGTTGCTCTCCGCGTTCTCGAAGCTGGAGGACATCCGGTTGGGTTCGCGCATGGAGGTCTATGAGACCTTTCGCCGGCTGCACCCGATACTCAAGGAGCATGCCTTCCTCAATCCCAAGGAAGACGAGGACGATCCCTATGAGAGCTCGCAGATCACCGCGCTGATCGCCAACAGCTCGGGCATCTACGGCATCTATTCGTATCGCGAGGTGTTCGAGTTCGACCGGGTCTGGGCCGCCGGTTCCGGGCGCAACTTCGCGCTGGGCGCGATGCATGCGCTCTATGACACCGATATGTCGGCGGCGCGCATTGCCGAGGCCGGGGTCGCCGCGGGGATTGAATTCGATACCTCGTCCGGGCCGCCGATCGTGGTCCATGAGGTCAAACTGGAAGGAAAGTCGAATGAGTGACATCGTTGAAGTGAAGGTCCCCGACATCGGCGACTTCAAGGATGTGCCGATCATCGAAGTCCTGGTCAAGGTCGGCGACAAGGTCAGCGCGGAGGATTCGCTGATCACCCTGGAATCGGACAAGGCGACCATGGACGTGCCTTCGCCGGTCTCGGGCGTGGTGACCGAGTTGAAGGTCAAGGTAGGCGACAAGGTTGCGCAAGGCACGCTGGTGGCGCTGATCGCGGGAAGCGAGACCAAGGCTACGACAAAAGTCGGCGCTGGCGATACGGTGGCGGCACCCATCCCCTCCCCGACCCTCCCCTTGACGGGGAGGGAGAACCCCGTCGGCAGCTATGCCGGCAAGGTCGATCTCGAATGCGAGATGCTGGTGCTTGGTGCCGGGCCTGGCGGCTATTCGGCCGCGTTCCGCGCGGCTGACCTGGGCATGAAGACGGTGATCGTCGAACGCTACGCCAGCCTGGGCGGTGTTTGCCTGAACGTCGGCTGCATTCCATCGAAGGCGCTGTTGCATGTCGCCGCCGTGATCGAGGAAGCGAGCCACGTCGCGGAAACCGGCATCGGCTTTGCCGCACCGGCGGTCGACCTCGACAAGTTGCGTGCACACAAATCGAAAGTGGTGGGCAAGCTCACCGGCGGCCTCACCGGCATGGCCAAGGCGCGCAAGGTGGAAGTCGTGCGCGGCTACGGCCACTTCCTCGATGCCAATCATCTGGAGGTCGAGGGCACCACCGGCGACGCGCAGGACAAGACCGGCGAGAAGAAAGTCATCCGCTTCCAGAAGTGCATCATCGCCGTGGGCAGCGCAGCGATGCATCTGCCGTTCATTCCCAAGGACCCGCGCATCGTCGATTCGACCGGCGCGCTGGAGCTGCGCTTCATGCCGAAGAAAATGCTGGTGATCGGCGGCGGCATCATCGGCCTCGAAATGGCCACCGTGTATTCCACGCTGGGCGCTCGCGTCGATGTGGTCGAGATGCTCGACGGCCTGATGCAGGGGCCGGACCGCGATCTGGTCAAGGTCTGGGAAAAACAGAATGCCAAGCGCTTCGACAAGGTGATGCTGAAGACGAAGACCGTTGCGGTCGAAGCCAAGCCGGATGGTCTCTGGGTCAGTTTCGATGGGGAGCAGGCGCCGGCCGAGGCCCAGCGCTACGACATGATTCTGCAGTCCGCCGGCCGCGTGCCCAACGGCAGGAAGATCGGCGCCGAAATGGCCGGTGTCGTCGTCAATGAGCGCGGTTTCATCCCGGTCGATAGCCAGATGCGCAGCAATGTGCCGCACATTTACGCCATCGGCGACATCGTCGGCCAGCCCATGCTGGCGCACAAGGCGGTGCACGAGGCGCATGTGGCGGCCGAGGCGGCGGCCGGACAGAAGAGCCACTTCGACGCGACGGTGATTCCCGGTGTTGCCTACACGCATCCCGAGGTGGCCTGGGTCGGCGTCGGCGAAGATGAGGCGAAGAAAGCCGGACGCAAGGTGAGTTCGGCGAAGTTTCCCTGGGCGGCCTCGGGCCGGGCGATCGCCAACGGCGCCGAGTACGGCTTCACCAAGCTGGTGTTCGATGAAGAAACGCATCGTGTGATCGGCGGCAGCATCGTCGGACCCAATGCCGGCGACATGATCGGCGAAGTCGTGCTGGCCATCGAAATGGGCGCCGATGCGGTGGATATCGGCAAGACCATCCATCCTCATCCGACCCTCGGCGAAACCATAGGCATGGCGGCCGAGGTGGCACACGGATCGTGCACCGACCTGCCACCAATGCGCAAGAGGTAAAATTCGCTCCGTGGACAACGGAGCGAACAACTGATGACTCAAGATGAATTGAAGCAGGCCGTCGCGCGCGCGGCGCGTGATTACGTGGCTGACCGGCTGCCGGTCGGCGCGATTCTGGGAGTCGGCACCGGCTCCACGGCGAATTTCTTTATCGACGAAGTCGCCGCCGTCAAGGACCGCCTTGGCGGCGCAATCGCCAGTTCCGAGGCGACGGCGAAGCGGCTCGCGGGACACGGCATCCGTGTGCTGGATCTCAACGACATCGACGCCATCGGCATTTATGTCGACGGCGCGGACGAGATCGATGCGGGCATGGCTATGGTGAAGGGCGGCGGCGGGGCGCTGACGCGCGAGAAGATCGTTGCCGCCGTGGCGGACACCTTCGTTTGCATCTGCGACGCCTCGAAGCGGGTGCAGACCCTCGGCAGATATCCGCTGCCGGTGGAAGTCATTCCCATGGCACGCGCCCATGTCAGCCGGGAGTTGGCCAAACTTGGTGGTACGCCGAAGCTGCGTGCAGATATGGTCACTGACAACGGCAACCTGATTGTGGATGTGCATGGTCTGTCGATCACCGATCCGGTCGGTCTCGAGGAGCGCATCAACCAGATCGTCGGCGTCGTCACCAATGGCCTTTTCGCCCGGCGCGGCGCTGATGTGCTGTTGCTGGCAGGCAAGGACGGCGTGCAGACTTACACGCGTTGAAATAATTCCTTCACACGCCGCGGCTATAGTGTCGGGATTGCACACAGGAGTGGCGGCATGAACCAGGAACACATCAGCCGGCAATTCGACGCCGATCTCGAAGGCTTGCGCACGCGCGTGCTGGCCATGGGCGGCCTGGTTGAACAGCAATTGATCCGCGCCATGGACGGGCTGGAATCGGGCGACATGGCGCTCATCGAGCAAGTGATCGCCGCCGATCGGCAGGTCAATCGGCATGAAGTCGAACTCGACGAGGCCTGCAACAACGTCATCGCCCGGCGTCAGCCGGCGGCCGTCGATTTGCGCATGATCATGACGGTGGTGAAGACCATCACCGACCTCGAGCGGATCGGCGATGAAGCCAAAAAGATCGCCAAAATGGCGCGCGCCATTCATGGCGGCGATCACCGCTTCGTGCCGCGCGTCGATTTGCGACCACCGGCGGATATCGCCGTAGCGATGTTGCGCAAGGCGCTCGACGCGTTCGCCCGGCTCGACGTCAATGCCTCGGCTGAAGTGGTGCGTCAGGATCGCGAGGTGGATGCCGGCTTCAAGGCGGCGATGCGCCAGCTCATCACTTTCATGATGGAAGATCCGCGCACCATCTCAAGTTCGCTCGATCTCCTGTTCGTCGCCCGCTCCATCGAGCGCATCGGCGATCACGCGAAGAACATCTCCGAATACGTCGTCTATCTGGTCAAGGGGCGCGACGTGCGCCACATCGGGCTGGAGGCGATGGAGAAGGAAGTGTCCAGGGGCTAGCCGGGCAACTGGTCCGCGTCGGAACCGAAACGACAAGCGGCGCCCGGAGCGCCGCTTGTCGTTTGCCTTTCGGACCTGCCTTCGTGCCGGTCAGGCCTTCGGTGGAACGTAGCCGCCGACTTGATCCGCCCCGTCGCCGAAGAAGTGCTTCTGCACCTGCTCGGCCAGATACTTGCGATGCTGGGCGTCAGCCAGGCTCAAACGGTTTTCGTTGATCATCATCGTCTGCAGCTTGATCCATTGCTGCCACGCCTCCTTGGAGACGTTCTCATACAGTTTCCTGCCCATTTCGCCCGGCATGGGAGGCTGGTCGAGACCTTCGGCCTCGCGCCCGAGCTTGATGCAATTGACCATGCGTGCCACAGTGTTTCCTTTCGCAGAGACTACAAGAAGGCGCCCAGTTTACATCGAGTTTCGCCGAGTTCTACAGCGACTTCACCAGTACTTTCGAGCGACGTTGCAGGTTGTACAGTTCGCGCCGTGATTCCGGCAGCGCATCGACACCCGCTTCGGCGAAGCCGCGCTCGATGAACCAGTGCGCCGTGCGGGTGGTCAGCACGAACAGGCGCTTCAGCTTCAGCTTCTTGGCGCGGGCCTCGATGTGGTTGCACAACTGCTCGCCATAGCCGCTGCGGCGAAAGTCCGGCATCACGGCGAGGCAGGCCAGCTCTGCCGATTTCTCGGTCGAGAACGGATAGAGCGCCGCGCAACCGACGATCACGCCATCGTGTTCGACCACCGAGAAACGGGTGATTTCAATTTCGAGCCGTTCGCGCCCGCGCTTGACCAGCGTGCCGTCCGCCTCCAGCGGCTCGATCAGGCCGAGGATGGCGCCGACGTCGTCGATCGTGGCATCGCGCAGCACCGCCAGCGGCGCGCTGGTCATCACCGTGCCGACGCCGTCGCGGGTGAAGAATTCCATGAGCATCGCGCCGTCGGACTGGCGGTCGAGAAAATGCACGCGGCCGATTCCGGCGCGGCAGGCACGGATGGCGCTGGGCAGGACCCGGGCCACTTCCGGCGCCTGCGCCGACAGATGCCGGGTGACAAGTTTCTGCGCTTCGTCCGCGGTGAGGGCGTCGATCAATCCGCCCTTGGCGTTGACCAGCCCGGGTCCGTCGCAAAGATAGATCAGCTTGTCGGCCTTGACCGCCACCGCGACAGCCTCGGCCGCTTCCTCCCAGGCCAGGTTGAAGATTTCGCCTGTCGGCGAAGCCCCGATCGGCGTGATCAGCACCACGTTTTCCTGGGCGAGGTCGGCCTGGATTTCCTCGGCGATGACCTTGCGGATCGCGCCGGTGTATTGGAAGTCGATGCCATCTACCACGCCGACCGGTCGCGCGGTGATGAAATTGCCGCCGGTGACCCGCAGGAAGGCGCCGGCCATCGGCGTGTTGGGCAGGCCCTGCGACAGCAGCGCCTCGATTTCGATGCGGGTGACGCCCATGGCGCGCTTGACGCATTCCAGCGCCGCCGCATCAGTGATGCGCAAACCCTTGTGGAACTTCGGCGTAAGGCCGCGCGAGAGCATCTCGGCATCGATCTGCGGTCGCGCACCGTGCACCAGCACCAACCGGATGCCCATGCTGTCGAGCAGCGCAATGTCATGAATCAGCGCCTGCGCAGCGCCCGCTTCGAGCACTTCGCCACCGAAGGCGATGACGAAGGTGCGGCCGCGAAAGGCATGGATGTACGGCGCCGCCTGGCGCACCCAGGCGACCAGGCGGGCGTCGGTGTCGGGCTGACTGCTACGGGTTTCAAGGGTCATGTAGCGGTCGTGCCTTTCGTCGGTTTCACTGTCTTTGCGGCTGCGGCTGCGGGTGCCCTGGGCCTGGCGGGTCGCGGCGGAACTCTGGAGACCTTCGGTTTCGCTTCTGCCTTGACTTGCGCCTTCACCTCTTGCTTAACTTCCTTCCGGGCCTCTTGCGTCTTCTTGCCCTTCTTGTCTTTCTTTTCCTTCTTGTCTTTTTTGTCCTTCGACTCCTTGTCTTCCTTTTTCTCGTCGTCTCTCTCGGTCGGCACGGGCTTGCCTTCCAGTTCGGCTTCGAGCCTCTGGCAGATGGTGCGCATGATCTTCACCCGGGCGTAGTTCTTGTCGTTGGCCTCGACCAGCGTCCACGGTGCCGAGCCGGTGCTGGTGCGATCGACCATGTCGCAAATCGCCTGCTGGTAGGCATCCCATTTCTCGCGGTTGCGCCAGTCTTCCTCGGTGATCTTGAAGCGCTTGAACTGGATCTTCTCGCGTTCCTTGAAGCGCTTCAGTTGCTCTTCCTGGCTGACCTGGAGCCAGAATTTGCAGACGATGACACCGGCTTCGGACAAATCGTGTTCGAAGTCGTTGATCTCGGAATAGGCACGCAGCCAGTCAGCCTCGGCACAGTAGCCCTCGACGCGCTCGACCAGGACGCGGCCATACCAGGTGCGGTCGAAGATTGTCACGCGGCCGTTGCGCGGAATATGCCGCCAGAAACGCCACATGTAGGGCTGGGCGCGCTCTTCCTCGGTCGGCGCGGCAATCGGCACGATCTGGTAGTCGCGCGCATCCATCGACGCGGCGATGCGACGGATGGCGCCGCCCTTACCGGCCGCGTCCGCGCCTTCGAAGGCACAGACCAGCGAACGCCCCTTGAAGCGCGGGTCGCGCACCAGTTCCGACAGCTTGCCCTGCCACTTCGCCAGTTGATCGTCGTATTCCTTCTCGGTGATCGTCTTGCCCAGGTTGAGTTCGGAGAGCACATTGCGGCCATCGATGTTCACCCGGATCGGCGGTGCCACCGGCGTGGTCATCTTGCCGGCATTGTCCAGGCGCTGGCGGATCGCCTCGAGCAGAATCTTGCCGGTCGTCAGCGAGCGATAGCGGTCATCCTCGCCCTCGACGATGATCCAGGGTGCCCACGCCGTGTTGGTCATGCGCAGCACGTGGCCGACCACGTCCTGCATCTTGTCGTAGGACTTCAGACGTTCCCAGTTCCACTTGGTGACGCGCCAAGCCGTCTTCGGATCCTTTTCCAGTGCCTTCAGGCGACGCTTCTGGCCGTCCTTGGTCAGGTGGAACCAGAATTTCAGCACCAGCGCGCCTTCATTGACCAGCATGGCTTCGAAGCGGTTGATCTGGTCGATGCGCGCGTCCATCGCTGCCTTGCTCATGCCGCCGTCGAGGCGGTCGTGGATCGGGCTCGAATACCAGGAGCCGGCAAACACGCCGACCCGCCCCTTGGGCGGCAGCGCACGCCAGTAGCGCCACATGAAGGGCCGCGTACGCTCCTCGTCGCTCGGCGACGAGAAGGCCAGGGTCGAGATGAAGCGCGGATCCATCCACTCGTAGAGGATGTTGATGGTCTCGCCCTTGCCGGCGCCGTCCTGGCCGCTGACGAGCATGATGACCGGGATCTTGCCGTTTTCTTTCAAGTCGAACTGTACGTCGAGCAGGGCGGCTCGCAGTTCCGGAACCGCCTTCTTGTAGGTGTCCTTGTCGATCTTGTGACCGATTTCCGCAGATTCGAACATTACCAATCTCCCCAAAGTGCCATCATTGCCGCCACAGCGCCGAGCCCGGCGGTTTCGGTGCGCAGCACGCGCGGCCCCAGCCCGATGGGATGGAAGCCGGCGGCCCGCGCCGCCAACAACTCGCCTTCATCGAACCCGCCTTCCGGGCCGACCAGCAAACTGACCGGGACGGCAGGCGGCTTCTGGTCGCGTAGAGACCCGGCGGCCTCCGGCGCGCAGACGAAGCGTAGCCCATTCTCCTGCGCTGCGAGGCCAAGATATTGCGGTAGATCAAGGATTGGTGCGACTTCCGGGACGCGGTTGCGCCCGGATTGCTCGCAGGCGGCGATCGCAATGTTGCGCCAGTGTTCGACGCGCCGCATGGCGCGGTCGCCGGAAAGCCTGATGACGCTGCGCTTCGCCGCCACCGGCTGGATCCTTCTGACTCCCAGTTCGACGGCTTTCTGCACCACCCAGTCCATTTTGTCGCTGGCGGGCAGGGCCTGTACCAGCGTCAGGGCCAGTGGCGCCTCGCAGTCGGTGTCGTCAAATTCGACCAGGGTCGCACGCAAGACCTTGCCGGCCGGGTGGAGCGTGGCGCGCCACTGTCCGCCGCGCCCGTCGAACAGAATCGCCGTGTCGCCGGCGCCTACTCTCAAGACCTTCAGTGCGTGGTGGCTGGCCTCGGCGGCAAGCTCGACCGTGGCGCCCGGGTGCAATGGGAAAGGGCAGAAGAATCTCGGTATCATGTTTGCATTATCTCTAAATTCCGGAGACAGCGCATGGTCAGCCTTTCCCCTCCCGTCTGCGACTTCGGCCGGCAGGCCATCGACTTCGACCTGCCGGGCGTCGATGGCAAGCGTCATGGCCTCGCCAGCGCGCGCGGCCCGCAAGGCTTGCTGGTGATGTTCATCTGCAACCACTGTCCCTACGTCAAGGCGGTGATCCACCGCATCCTGCGCGACACACGGGAGCTGGCCCGGCTCGGCATCGGCAGCATCGCCATCATGAGCAACGACCCGACCGATTACCCGGAGGATTCGTGGCAGAACATGGAGCGGATCGCGCGCGAACTGCAGTTTCCCTTTCCCTATGTGCTGGACCAGTCGCAGCACGTGGCCAAGGCCTATGGCGCGGTGTGTACGCCGGACTTCTTCGGCTACAACGCCAATCTTGAATTGCAGTACCGCGGCCGGCTCGACGAATCGCGCAAGACGACGGCCCCCGGAGATGTGCGGCGCGACTTGTTCGAGGCGATGAAGCAGGTGGCGCTGAGCGGATGCGGCCCGGCGCAGCAGACCCCGGGCATCGGCTGCTCGATCAAGTGGAGAAACTCATGAGACTGGCACTGTTTGTGGCGATCTGGATGGTCGCGACATCGGCCGCAGCGACCGACAACGTGCTGCTGATACAGATGCAGCCGGATGGGCACTACAAGGTCTGGCATACCGAAGGGGAAAGCCATGTTTCCGACGACGAAGTCATGGCGCTCGAGGTGACCGCCAGGCCCGAGGGCGGGGAAGAAATGCAGACTGGTGCCGGTCCGGCCCGCGCCTATGAAACCAGTGACGGCGTGACGATCAGCCTGCTTGCGGCAACAAACGACAAGGCGCTGCTGCTCGACCGCGATGACTGCGGCCATGTTCGGATCTGGCATGCGGCGGGTGCCACCAACCTGTCGGAAGATCAGATCACCGACATTGTCATGAGCGCGCTCCCCGAAGGCGGCAAGCGCATCATCGTTGGCAAATACTACGTCAAGGCGTTCATCACCAAACTGGGCGTGACCGCGTCGCTCTGGAACGCCCCGGTCAAATAGCCGGCGGACGCTGTCCCGTCAGCGCCCGGGCGCCTCTGCGTTGGGTGTCTGCTTGCCGATCTGCGCCTCTATCAGCCGCGACCCTTCGCTGTCCATGAACTCGACGAAGGCGATGGCCGCCGGCATCAGGCGTTTGTCGGTGCGATAGACCAGGCGCCACTGGCGCTTGACCGGCGTGCCGGTGATGTTGAGCTTGACCAGCCGGCCGACCGAGCGCTCCAGGCCGATGGTGTGTTCCGAAATGAAGGACAGGCCGAGGCCTGCCATCACGGCCTGCTTGATGGTCTCGTTGCTGCCCAGTTCCATGGTTGCACCCGCCGTGACGTGATGCAGTTCAAGGAAGCGTTCGAGTGCGCCGCGCGTGCCCGAGCCGGGTTCGCGGATCAGCAGGGTTTCCTCTGCGAGCCGCTGCGGGTCGATGCGTTTCTTGTTCGCCAGCGGGTGGTCGGGCGCGGCGATGAACACCAGCGGGTGATCGGCAAAGATCTTGGCCACGGTCTCGAACTCGGATGGCGGCGTGCCCATGATGGCCAGATCGATATCGTTCTCGGCCAGATGGCGCACGATGGTGCCGCGGTTGTTGACCGTCAGCTGCAATTCGACCCCGGGATGCCGGCGCCGAAACTCGGCAAGCAGGGCCGGCGCGAAGTATTTCGCCGTGCTGACCACACCGATCTTCAGATGGCCGGCCTCGACGCCCTTCAGCGCGGCCAGTGCTTCACCGGCCTCGCGCAGTTGTTCGGCGATGCGCCGCGCCTGGCTCGCGACCTCCTCGCCGGCGGCAGTGAGTCGCACCTTCTTGCCGGCCTGTTCGGTCAGGGGCAGCCCCGCCTGATCTTCCAGCGCCTGCACCTGCATGGATACGGCAGGCTGGGTCAGGTGCAGTTCCTCGGCGGCGCGCGAAAAGGAGAGATGGCGTGCCACCGCCTCGAATATTTTCAGCTGGCGCAGGGTGACATTCTTCATGGTTGAGCAAGGCCGGGTGAATGATTGCCAAGGAAAGCCTCGAGTTTAGCGAAGGGCAGTGGCCCGGAGAAATAAAAGCCCTGGAATTCGTCGCATCCGGCGCTCTTCAGCAAGGCAAATTGCTCGGCGGTCTCCAAGCCTTCGGCGACCACCTTGAGCCCGATGCTGTGAGCCAGCGCTATGGTGCCCCTGACGATGGCATGGTCGCTCCGGTCGGTCGCGATTTCGGTGACAAAGGAGCGGTCGATCTTGAGGCGGTGAAACGGCAATTGCTTGATGTAGGACAGGGATGAGTAGCCGGTGCCGAAGTCGTCGATGGCGAGCGAGATACCCATCCCGCGGAGTTCCCGCAGCACGCTGGACGCTCTTTCCGGGTTCTCCATGGCCAGGCTTTCTGTGACCTCGAATTCCAGCAGGTGGGCCGGTACGGCGTATTGCCGCATCACTTCCACGATTTGCTCCGGCAGGTTTGCCAGGCGCAGCTGCCGCGCAGAAAGATTGATCGCCACCGGGGGCACGGGGATGCCGGCATCGAGCCAGGTCCGCAACTGGCGGACGACGGATGCCAGGACCCAGTCGCCGATCTGGATGATCAGGTCGCTTTCCTCGGCGACCGGAATGAATCCGTCCGGCAGTTCGAGGCCGTGGTCCGGCCGGTTCCAGCGGATCAGTGCCTCGACTCCGGTGATCCGGCCATCCTGATCGAGGCGCGGCTGGTAGTGCAGCACGAACTGGTCCAGCGCCAGGGCCTCGCGCAACTGACGCTCCACCTCGAGTCGTTCCATCGCGGCGTGATTCAATTGCGGCGAGAAGAACTGGAAGCCGTTGCGTCCCGATTCCTTGGCGTGATACATCGCGGTGTCGGCGTACTTCATCACGCTGGCGACGTCGCCGCCGTCCTGCGGGTAGATGCTGACGCCGATGGATGGCGTGCTGTGCAGGACCTTGTCTTCGATCAGATAGGGCGCGCCGAGTGAAACCAGGATGCTGCCGGCCACGGTTGTAGCAACCGCGGGATCTTCCAGCGCCGGCACGACGACAACGAACTCGTCGCCGCCGAGGCGCGCCACCGTGTCCGAAGATCGCACGGTATGCCTCAGGCGCCGCGCTACTTCGATCAGCAGCAGGTCACCGACATGATGGCCGAGCGTGTCGTTGATGATCTTGAAGCGGTCGAGATCGATGAACATCACGGCGACGCTGCGCCGGTTGCGGTCCGCCTCGGCGAGCGACTGTTCCAGCCGCGCCTCCAGCGCCATGCGGTTGGGCAGCCCGGTCAGCGCGTCGTGATGGGCCAGGTGATGAATGTGCTGCTCGGCCTGCTTTCTTTCCGTGATGTCGGAAAAGATTCCGACATAATGGATTCGTTCGGGATCCTCCCGGTCATGCACGACATTGATGGTCATCCATTTCGGGTAGATCTCGCCGGTCCTGCGCCGGTCCAGGATTTCGCCTTCCCAGAAGTCGGCTTCATTCAGCGACCGCCACATATTTGCGAAGAATTCCTTGGCGTGCTGGCCGGAGCCGAGGATCTTCGGATCGAGCCCGAGGACCTCGAACTCGGCATAGCCTGTGGTCTTTTCGAAGGCCTCGTTGACCGAGATGATGCGGTTCTCGCTGTCGGTAATCACGATCGCCACCGGGCTGTTGTCGAAAACCTTCTCGGTCAGCAGCAGGCGTTCTTCGGTTTCCTTGCGCTCCGTCACGTCGAAGTCGGCGCCGATCAGGCGCTGGGTCCTGCCGCTGGCGTCCCGCACGATGTGGTTATGCACTTCCAGATAACGGACGCCGCCATCCGGTCGGATAATGCGGTAGGCCAGCTTGACGTCGCTTTCCGTACCGCGCAGGGAGGCAACGATCTGACTCAAGGCCTGCTCCCTGTCCTGCGGATGCAGATAGTCGCTCCAGTCGTTGAACAGGCCGTTTCTTCCTTCGGGAGAGATGCCGAAGATATCGAATACCCGCGTGTCGGCCAGCAACCGGTTCTTCTCGGCATCCCAGTCGAAAATCCCGACCCCCACCGTTTTCAGTGCCAGTGATGAACGTTCGTGCAAGCGCAAGAGTTCGCGCTCGGCCTGCTTGCGCGCCGTGATATCCGTATAGATGGTGACGAAGCCCCCCCGCGGCAAGGGCACGCCGCGAATTTCCAGCACGGTGCCGTTCGGGCGCTCGCGCTCGAAGGTGTGGGCCACGGGATGGCGGGCCCGTTCGACGATTTCGGTAATCTTCTGCTCGACGTTCTCGCTGCCATACTCTCCGCGCGATGCGTTGTGGCGAATGAAGGACTCGAACCTGGGTTGCGGGTCGACAAACAGTTCGTCAGGCAATTCCAGCAGCTGCTTGAACAACTGGTTCCAGGCAATCATGCGCAGGTCGCCGTTGGCGACACTGACCCCGGCCGGAATGTTGTCCAGAATGCTTTGCAGCACCTCGTTGCTGCGCTGAATTTCGAGCTCGGTGTTCTTGCGCTCGGTGATGTCGGTATAGGTGGTGATGAAGCCAGCTATCTTCCCATCGACGTGAAATGGCTTGCCGACGACGAGGTGCGTGCGGCCGCCCGGCCGCGCCCGCTCGAAGCTGTGCGGCTGAAACTGCAGGGCCAGTTCGCGGCGCTTCTGCACATGTTCCTCGGGGTCGCCGGGACCGTAGTCGCCGCGCCGCGCCGGAACGCGGATCAGGTCTTCGAACCGGACGTTGTCGACGACGATCTCCGGCGGCAGTTCCAGCACGTCGATCATGCCCTGGTTCCATTTCAGCAATCTGAGCTGGTCGTCGAATACGCTGATGCCCTGCGGCAGGCCGCTGACGATGTTTTCCAGCAGCGCCGACTGGCGCCGCAGTTCGGCTTCCATCGTGGTCCGTGCAGCGACCTCCCGCTCAAGCCGGGCGTTGGTCTGCGCCAGGTCGTTCATCCTCGTTTGCTGTTCGCCCACCAGGGATTCCAGCTTGCGATGCATCAGGCCCAGCTGGGTGAGCACCATTGCGGCCATCGCGGCGAAGGTGGTCAGCGCCGCGATCCAGCTGAAGGGGCTGCTGATGAAAGCGTTTACGTCATAGGAGAAAACAAGATGGCCGGAGATCGCGAGCACAGCCATGACAAGCATCGTCATCCCGGATCCAACGGCGGCAATCAGGCCACCGCGTGGCCCATAAAAGGCTGCGGCGGCGATGCACAGCGCCATGAAGATCGGTACCGAGTTGCCGATGAAGCCGTAAATGAAGTAGCCAAGAGTGCCGCCCACATAGAGTGCCGCCAGCAATGCGAGCCCCAACCATCTGGCGCCGATGCGGTGGCGCTGGAAGTAGGTGACCAGGAATGCCAGATAGAGGATGCCGTAGGGGATGGCGAGCTGATTTCCCAAGTGGAGGTTGCGCGCCATGTTGCCCAGCATCAGCACGGTACCGGCGACCAGTGTGGCGGAATAGGTGACCATGACCACCTCCTCCCGAACCGACTTCATCAGGCTCGCTACGTCGCTCGAATCCCCTGCCATGCCTCCCCCTTGCTGTTGCCGATGGCTTTTGATCCATCTTTTTGTTCATGTTATCACCGTCATAAGAAAGCATGACTGTTACTTATGGGTGTCCGGAGGCTATGCTGCATCTCATGCTTGAAGCCCTGATTTTCGACGTCGATGGCACGCTGGCCGACACCGAGCGGGATGGCCACCGTCCCGCCTTCAATGCGGCCTTCGCCGAGGCCGGCCTCGCCTGGCGCTGGGACGAGGCGCTCTACGGCGAACTGCTGGCGGTGACCGGCGGCAAGGAGCGCATGCGCTTCTTCTGCGAGCGCCACGATCCGGCTTTTCTCCGGCAGGCTGATGCCGACCTGCGCATCAAGGCGCTCCACGAAGCCAAGACCCGTCACTACCTCAAGCTGCTGGCAGCCGGCGGCATTCCCTTGCAGCCGGGTGTGGCGCGGCTGCTGCGCGAAGCGCATGGCGCCGGCCTGCGCCTGGCCATCGCGACGACCACCACGCCGGAGAACGTCACCGCCTTGCTGCCCGCCGAGCTGATGGCGTTGTTCGAAATAGTCGGCGCTGGCGACACGGTGGCGCGCAAGAAGCCGGCCCCCGACATTTACTCGTGGGTGCTGCAACAGCTTGGCCTGCAGGCCTCCGCCTGCCTGGTCTTCGAGGATTCGGCCAACGGGCTCAAGGCCAGCCTCGGCGCCGGCTTGCCAACCGTCGTTACGGAAAGCGAGTACACGCAGGATCACGACTTTTCGGGTGCCCTCGCCGTGCTCTCCGACCTGGGCGAGCCGGGTCGGCCTAGTGCCGTCCGCAGCGGCACCATGCATGGGAGAGCCCTGGTTGACCTCGATCTGCTGAGGATCTGGCATCAGGAGGCTATCAATAAAAGCTGATGGAAACGATAAAAATATGTGACTGTTAGTTATACATGCTGGTGACTAAGATGCTTGGAGTTGCCCGCGAAATGCGATACTTCACCATGCTGAGAATGAGGAGAACCGAATGGATCAATCGAATCGTTATGCCGACCTGAGCCTCAAGGAAGAGGACCTGATCAAGGGCGGAAAGCACATCCTGGTTGCTTACAAGATGAAGCCGAAGGCTGGCACCGGCTACCTGGAGGCCGCGGCCCACTTCGCCGCCGAATCCTCCACCGGTACCAACGTCGAGGTCTCCACCACCGACGATTTCACCAAGGGCGTGGATGCGCTGGTGTATCTGATCGACGAAGCCACCGAGGATATGCGCATCGCCTATCCGATCGAACTGTTCGACCGCAACGTGATCGACGGCCGCTTCATGCTGGTGTCTTTCCTGACCCTGGCCATCGGCAACAATCAGGGCATGGGCGACATCGAACACGCCAAGATGATCGACTTCTACATGCCCGACCGCGTGATCCAGATGTTCGACGGCCCGGCCAAGGACATCACCGACCTGTGGCGCATCCTCGGCCGCCCGGTCAAGGACGGCGGCTACATCGCCGGCACCATCATCAAGCCCAAGCTCGGCCTGCGTCCCGAGCCCTTCGCCAAGGCCGCCTACCAGTTTTGGCTCGGTGGCGACTTCATCAAGAACGACGAACCGCAGGGCAACCAGGTTTTCTGCCCGTTGAAGAAAGTGCTGCCGCTGGTCTATGACTCCCTGAAGCGCGCCCAGGACGAAACCGGCGAGGCCAAGCTGTTCTCGATGAACATCACCGCCGACGATCACTACGAAATGTGCGCCCGCGCCGACTACGGACTGGAAGTGTTCGGTCCCGACGCCGACAAGCTGGCCTTCCTGGTGGATGGCTACGTCGGAGGCCCCGGCATGGTCACCACCGCCCGTCGCCAGTACCCGAACCAGTACCTGCACTACCATCGGGCCGGTCACGGCGCCGTCACCTCACCCAGTGCCAAGCGCGGCTACACGGCGTTCGTGCTGGCCAAGATGTCGCGCCTGCAGGGTGCGTCCGGCATCCACGTCGGCACCATGGGCTACGGCAAGATGGAAGGCGAGGGCGACGACAAGATCATCGCCTACATGATCGAACGCGACGAGTGCCAGGGTCCGGTCTACTTCCAGAAGTGGTTCGGCATGAAGCCCACCACGCCGATCATTTCCGGCGGCATGAACGCGCTGCGCCTGCCCGGCTTCTTCGAGAACCTCGGCCACGGCAACGTCATCAACACCGCCGGCGGCGGCGCCTACGGTCACATCGACAGCCCGGCCTCCGGCGCCATCTCGCTGCGCCAGGCCTACGAGTGCTGGAAGGCCGGCGCCGATCCGGTCCAGTACGCAAAGGAGCACAAGGAATTCGCCCGCGCCTTCGAATCCTTCCCCAAGGATGCCGACATGCTGTATCCGGGGTGGCGCGAAAAGCTCGGCGTGCACAAGTAATTCCATTTCCAGGGCATCCGTGACTTTGTCGACTTCGCCTTGCCGTGCTATTCGCATTGTCTGCGGCTCGTCTTCGCGTCACAAATGATCTGGAAACGGAATAGTTATAGCCATGATCGGAATCCCCGCCACGGCGGGGATTTTTACCTGGCTTAACCCGACTCTTTTGATCGGATAAGACCATGTCGAACAAAGAGCAATTCCTGGTCAAGGCGGAGCCCTACTATCAGGCGCAGGGCAGGGAAGTGGCGCTGTTCGAGGCGGCCTACCATGCCCGCCTGCCGGTGATGCTCAAGGGTCCCACCGGCTGCGGCAAGTCGCGCTTCGTCGAATACATGGCCTGGAAGCTGGGCAAGCCGCTGATCACCGTGGCCTGCAACGAAGACATGACGGCCTCCGATCTGGTCGGCCGCTACCTGCTCGACGCCAACGGCACGCGCTGGCTCGACGGCCCGCTGACCACCGCTGCACGCATGGGGGCGGTCTGCTATCTCGACGAGATCGTCGAAGCGCGTCAGGACACCACCGTGGTGATCCACCCGCTGACCGACCATCGCCGCGTGTTGCCGCTGGACAAGAAGGGCGAGCTGATCGAGGCGCATCCCGACTTTCAACTGGTGATTTCCTACAACCCCGGCTATCAGTCGCTGATGAAGGATCTCAAGCAATCGACCAAGCAGCGCTTTACCGCCTTCGATTTCGATTACCCCGAGGCCGCGCTGGAGACGCAGATCGTGGCGACGGAAACCGGGCTCGAACCGGTCACGGCGGGCAAGCTGGTGAAGATCGCCCAGACGGCGCGCAACCTGAAGGGCCACGGGCTGGACGAGGGCATTTCGACGCGCCTCGTGGTCTATGCCGCCACGTTGATCCGGCGCGGAGTTGCGCCCCGGGATGCCTGCCGCATGGCCATGGTGCGGCCGATCACCGACGACGCCGACATCCGCGCAACGCTCGATCACGCCATCGACGCGACGTTCGACGCGACCCCCGCCTGATCCCGGACAAAGAGTCGGTGCTGGCGATACGGCGAAGACCATGGCGACCGGATACCGTCCCGTTACCGATGCACGGCAGCGCCAGATGCTGCATCCGCAGGTGCAGGGCTGGTGGCTGGCGCTCGATTGCGGCTTTGCGCCGGTAGCCGATGTCTTCGAGGAATGCCTCTACGAAGCGCTGACGACCTTCACCAAGCCGCAGATGGAGGCCTGGATCGAGGCCGCGCGTTTCATCGGCAAGCTTGGGCGCGGCCCCGAGCCGCTGCTGGCCTTCCTCGAAGAGTGGCCATCGGTGGTCGCCGCCGCCGGCGGCGATCAGGAAAGCCTTCTGCCGCCGGTCATGAGCGCGATCCGCGCGATGCAGAAGTCGCCCAACAGCAAGGCCATCACGCCCTTTCTGCAAACCCTGGCCGCCGTCGCTCGGCGCTTGCCATCCGCCGACCAGCTCCGCGCCTATATCGACATCGCGTTGGACCTCATGGCGCGCACCTCGGGCTCGATCCACGGCCATCACACCACGTTTCCCAGCCCGGGCCTGCCCGAGTTCTTCCGTCAGGCGCCGCGTCTGCTCGGCCTGCTGGCAACGGCGGGCCTGCGCAACTGGACCGAGTACGGCATCCGCAACTACGCCAGGCACCCGGAGCGCCAGGAGGAGTATTTCCGTCTCGAATCGGCGGACAGCCGGGCGGTGCTGCAGCGCGAACGCCACGGCACGCTGTTCGCCGACGTCGAACGGCAACTCGAGCTCACCCTGCGCGCGTTGTGGCGCGACAGCGATCTTCTGGTCCCCTACTCGACCGCGTTCGACGAACTGCGCCAGCCGATGCCCTACTACGACAAGCTCGGCATGCGCGTGCCGGATGTGTTCGACGATGCCCATGGTCACAATGGAATAGTCAGTGGCATCGACCGCTACCGCGCCGTATTGGCGCACATGGTCGGCCATCGTCGCTGGAGCACACCGCAGATCGCCGACAACTGGAGCCCCTTCCAGCGCATGGCGGTGGAATTCTTCGAGGACTGCCGCGTCGAGACGCTGCTGATACGCGAGTTTCCCGGCCTGCGCCGCATCTTTCTCACCCTGCATCCCAAGCCGCTCGCGGATGCCTGCGATCCAGAGACCACGTCGTGTTTGCGCCACCGCCTGGCGATGCTGTCGCGTGCCTTTCTCGATCCCGGGCACGGCTATGCCGATCCGGTCCTGCTCGAGTTCGAACGGAGTTTCCGCGAACTGCTTGCCGCAGGCGAGTCCGGCACCGGGGAGATCGCGACGCTGGCGCTGTCCTATGTCGCCAGGACACGGCGCCAGAGCGACCAGTTCGCCAAAGTGCATTTCGACGCCACGGTTGTCGACTATCGCGACGACAATCGCCAGCTGTGGAAATTCATCGAGCAGGGCGACGAGGAAGCCGCCTTCGACGAGGCGCGCAGGCGGGAGCCGGTCGAAGCGCAGCAAGGCCTGCCGCCGCGCCACTATCCCGAGTGGGATTATCAGAGCCAGACCTATCGGCCGGACTGGGTCAGCCTCTACGAAGCCCTGCACCCCAGCGGCAACGCCGCCGACATCGACCGGCTGCTGGCCAAGCACGCCGCGCTGGCCAAGCGCCTGAAGCGCCTGCTCGATCTGCTCAAGCCGCAGGAAAAAGTCCGCATCCGCTACCAGGAGGAGGGCAGCGACCTCGACCTCGACATCGCCATCGGTTCGTTGATCGACTTCAAGAGCGGCGTTACGCCCGATTCGCGGATCAACATGAGTCACCGCACGGACGGGCGCGACATCAACGTCCTGCTGCTGCTCGATCTCTCGGAATCGCTCAACCAGAAAGTCGCCGGTTCAGGCAACACCAGCGGGCAGACCATCCTCGAACTCAGCCAGGAAGCCGTGTCCCTGCTGGCCTGGGCGATCGACTGCCTCGGCGACTCCTGCGCCATCGCCGGTTTCCATTCCAACACCCGCCACGACGTGCGCTACCAGCACATCAAGGGCTTTTCCGAGCGCTGGGACGACACCGTCAAGGCGCGGCTGGCGGCCATGGAGGCGGGCTGGTCCACCCGCATGGGCGCCGCGCTGCGCCACGCCGGCCACTATCTGGCGGCACGGCCGGCGGACAAGAAAATCCTGCTCTTGCTGACCGACGGCGAACCGGCCGACATCGATGTCGACGAGCCCGGCCACCTGCGCGCCGACGCCCGCAAGGCCGTCGAGGAACTGGCCGCCAAGGGCGTTACGACCTTCTGCCTGAGCCTCGACCTGCGGGCCGACGACTATGTGCGCGACATCTTCGGCAAGCGCTGGCGGGTGCTCGACCGCATCGAGCGCCTGCCCGAGACGCTGCCGAGCTTGTACATGGAGTTGACCCGCTAGGCGAGGGTGTCGCTGGCCCCGTTCCGGCGACACCGGAGAGCAAACAGCGGACTTATTTGAAGGATAAGAAAAAGTGAATGGTGCTTATAGATCGATGCGATTACATTGTTCGCTGACAAAACGGGGTCATTTGCACCGGCAGTGTGCAGGAGGCAATCCGGGAACGAATATTCAGTGGAGGCTGGCGCCAAACATATCGGCGTCAAGCGCAGCGGCCGCAACTACAACATTCTAAGGAGCAGGACTGATGCACCACGGACGCACCACGCTGACGCGCTACACCATTGAGGAAGAACACAAGCATCCTGGCGCCTCGGGTGAGTTCTCCGGGCTGCTCAATTCCCTGGCGACGGCAATCAAGATCATCTCCAACCAGGTGAACAAGGGTGCCTTGGTGGGCGCCTTGGGCAATGCCGGAGGTGATGATGTATCGGTGAACGTCCAAGGTGAGGTGCAGAAGAAGCTCGACGTCATGAGCAACGAGGTGATGCTTCAGGAAAACCAGTGGAACGGGCACTTGAGCGGCATGGCCTCAGAGGAAATGGACGACGTGTATTCCATTCCCGACCATTGCAGGCGCGGCAAGTATCTGCTGGTCTTCGATCCCCTTGACGGCAGTTCAAATATCGACGTCAACTTGACGGTGGGAACGATATTTTCAATCTTGCGCGCACCCAATCCGGGCAGCAACGCCAGCCTCGAAGATTTCCTGCAGCCGGGCACGGAACAGGTCTGCGCCGGCCTCGCGCTCTACGGGCCATCGACCATGCTGGTGCTGACCACCGGCGACGGGGTCGATGGCTTCACCCTGGACCGCGACATCGGCGCCTTCATCCTGACCCATCCCCGGATGCGCATTCCGGACGACGCGAACGAGTTTGCCATCAACGCGTCCAACGAGCGTTTCTGGGAACCTCCGGTGAAGCGTTATGTGGAAGAGTGTCTGGCCGGCAAGACGGGCCCCAGAGCCAAAGACTTCAATATGCGCTGGGTCGCTTCGCTGGTCGCGGAAACTTTCCGCATCCTGACGCGCGGCGGGATTTTCATGTATCCGAAGGACAGCAAGGATCCCGCCAGGCCCGGTCGTTTGCGACTGATGTACGAGGCCAATCCGATTTCCTTTCTGATCGAGCAGGCCGGTGGCGCATCGACCACCGGGCGCGAACGGGTGATGGAACTTTCCCCAAAGGACCTGCACCAGCGCGTACCACTGATCTTCGGTTCGAAGAACGAAGTCGAGCGCGTCTCCAGCTACCACGCGGAATACGCCAGCGGCAAGGAACCGGATACCTTCAACTCGCCGTTGTTTTCAACACGCTCGCTGTTCAGGACACAGTAACTCAGGAGACCCCCATGTCGGTCAAGCATCCCATCGTCGCCATCACCGGATCTTCCGGCGCCGGCACGTCCACGGTCACCAAGTCTTTCGATCTGGTCTTCCGCCGCGAAAACCTCAAGGCGGCCATCGTCGAGGGCGATTCCTTCCATCGCTTCGACCGCAAGTCCATGAAAGTGGGGATGGAAGAGGCGCGAGTGCAAGGCAACCACCACTTCAGCCATTTCGGCCCGGAAGCCAATCTGCTCGAGGAGCTCGCCGGGCTGTTCAAGGGTTACGGCGAAACCGGTAAAGGCAAGGTGCGGAAGTATTTGCACAATGCCGACGAAGCGGCGCCCTACGGCCAGGAGTCGGGCGAATTCACACCCTGGGAAGACATTTCAGCCGACACCGACCTGATGTTCTACGAGGGCCTGCATGGCGCCGCGGTTACCGACAAGGTCAATGTCGCCCAGCATGCCGACTTGCTGGTCGGCGTGGTGCCGACTGTGAACCTCGAGTGGATCCAGAAGCTTCACCGCGACAAGAATCAGCGCGGCTACTCGACCGAGGCCGTGGTCGATACTATCCTGCGCCGCATGCCGGACTACATCAACTACATCACGCCGCAGTTCTCGCGCACCCACGTGAACTTCCAGCGGGTGCCGACAGTGGACACCTCCAACCCTTTCATCGCCCGCGACATTCCGACGGCGGACGAAAGCTTCGTCGTAATCCGCTTCGCCAACCCGAAGGGCATCGACTTTCCCTACCTGCTGTCCATGATCCACAATTCCTTCATGTCGCGACCGAACATCATCGTGGTGCCCGGCGGCAAGATGGAACTGGCGATGCAACTGATCTTCACGCCCCTGATTCTGCGCATGATGGAGAACCGCAAGCGGGCCTGAGCCACAGGGAATCAAGCATCTGCAGCTACTAGCGCGATCCACCGCAATTTCGAAGATAATATCGGGTTCCACCCGACCCTAATAGAAAAGGGAAGTGATGAGTACGTTCAGCGATTTCGAGGCACCTGTTTTCAACAACCTGACCAGCGCCATCCGCGCCCTGGCCATGGATGCCGTGCAGAAGGCCAATTCCGGCCATCCGGGTGCTCCGATGGGCATGGCCGAGATCGCCGAGGTGCTGTGGAACCACCACATGCGACACAACCCCGGCAATCCCAAATGGCCAAACCGCGACCGTTTCGTGCTGTCCAACGGCCACGGTTCGATGCTGGTCTATGCCCTGCTGCACCTGACCGGCTACGATCTCAGCATCGACGATCTGAAGAACTTCCGCCAGTTGCACAGCAAGACCCCGGGCCACCCCGAGTACGGCTACACGCCGGGCGTCGAGACCACCACCGGCCCGCTCGGCCAGGGCATCACCAACGCCGTCGGCATGGCCATGGCCGAAAAGCTGCTGGCCAACGAGTTCAACCGTCCCGGTCACGAGATCGTCGATCACCGCACCTATGTCTTCCTCGGCGACGGTTGCCTGATGGAAGGCATCTCGCACGAAGCCTGTGCGCTGGCCGGCACCTGGGGTCTGGGCAAACTGACCGCCTTCTGGGACGATAACGGCATTTCCATCGACGGTCACGTCGAAGGCTGGTTCACCGACGACACGCCGAAGCGTTTTGAAGCCTACGGCTGGCACGTCGTGCCGAACGTCAATGGCCATGACCCGGAAGCGCTGCACAAGGCCATCGAGGCCGCCAAGTTGATCACCGACAAGCCTTCGCTGATCTGCTGCAAGACGGTGATCGGTGCCGGTTCGCCGAACAAGCAGGGCACACACGACGTGCATGGCGCGCCGCTGGGCGACATCGAGATTGCGCTGGTCCGGCCGCATATCGGCTGGCACTTCGGTCCCTTCGAGATTCCCAAGGAAGTCTACGATGCATGGGATGCGAAGAAGAAAGGTGCTGAGTGGGAAGCCGGCTGGAACCAGAAGTTCGTGCATTACGCCAAGGCCTTCCCGGTCGAGGCCGCCGAGTTCAAGCGCCGCATGGCCAACGAACTGCCCGCCAATTGGGCCGATCATGCGAAGAAGGCCATCGAAGGCGCCAACGCCAAGGCCGAGACCGTCGCCACGCGCAAGGCCTCGCAGATAGCCATCAACGCTCTGGCCCCCGCGCTGCCCGAGTTCGTCGGCGGCTCCGCCGATCTGACCGGCTCCAACCTGACCAACTGGACCGGTTGCAAGCACGTCAGCGGCAAGACGCCAGGCAACTACATTTCCTACGGCGTGCGCGAGTTCGGTATGTCGCACATCATGAACGGCATGGCGCTGCACGGCGGCATCCTGCCCTTCGGCGGCACCTTCCTGATGTTCTCCGAATACGCCCGCAACGCATTGCGCATGTCGGCGCTGATGAAGCAGCGCGTGATCTACGTCTTCACGCATGACTCGATCGGCCTCGGCGAGGACGGCCCGACCCACCAGCCGGTGGAGCAGACCGCCACGCTGCGCATGATTCCCAACATGGATGTCTGGCGTCCCTGCGACACGGTGGAAACCATGGTGGCCTGGACTTCAGCCGTGGAAAAGCTCAGCGGTCCCAGTTCGCTGTGCCTGTCGCGCCAGAACCTGCCTTTCGTGCCGCGCGACGAAGCGACCATCGCCAGCATCAAAAAGGGCGGTTACATCATTTCCGAAGCGAAGAACGGCAAGCCCAAGGCCATCATCATCGCCACCGGTTCCGAAGTCGATCTCGCGCTCAAGGCGCAGGCGGCAATGGCGGCGGAGATTCCGGTGCGGGTGGTATCGATGCCCTGCACCAATGTCTTCGACCGTCAGGATGCGGCCTACCGCGATTCCGTGCTGCTCAAGGGCGTGCCCCGCGTCGCCGTCGAAGCCGGCGTCACCGACGGCTGGTACAAGTATGTCGGCGCCGCCGGTGGCGGTCAGGGTGCCGTGATTGGCCTCGATCGTTTTGGCGAATCGGCCCCTGCCGGGGCGTTGTTCAAGGAATTCGGCTTTACCGTGGCAAATGTCGTGAAGACGGTCGAACAGTTCATCTAATCACCACCAGGAGTTTATTCACATGGCTATCAAGGTTGGCATCAACGGCTTCGGCCGCATCGGCCGCATGGCGTTTCGCGCCATCGCCAAGGATTTTCCCGAGATCGAAGTGGTCGCCATCAACGACCTGCTTGAGCCCGACTATCTGGCCTACATGCTGAAGTACGACTCGGTGCATGGCAACTTCAAGGGCGACATCGCGGTCGATGGCAACACCCTGATCGTCAATGGCAAGAAGATTCGCCTGACGGCCGAGAAGGATCCCGCCAACCTGAAGTGGAACGAAGTCGGCGCCGAGATCGTCATCGAATCGACGGGCTTCTTCCTGACCAAGGACACCTGCCAGAAGCACCTCGATGCGGGCGCCAAGAAGGTGGTCCAGTCGGCTCCGTCGAAGGACGACACGCCGATGTTCGTCTATGGCGTGAACCACGAGAAGTACAAGGGCGAGACCATCGTTTCCGCCGCTTCCTGCACCACCAATTGCCTGGCTCCTGTTGCCAAGGTGCTGCACGACAACTGGGGCATCAAGCGCGGCCTGATGACCACGGTGCATGCCGCCACCGCCACCCAGAAAACCGTCGATGGCCCGTCCAACAAGGACTGGCGCGGTGGTCGCGGCATTCTGGAAAACATCATTCCGTCCTCGACCGGCGCCGCCAAGGCCGTCGGCGTGGTGATTCCGGAACTCAACAAGAAGCTGACCGGCATGTCCTTCCGCGTCCCGACCTCCGACGTCTCGGTGGTCGACCTGACCGTGGAACTCATCAAGGAAGCCTCCTACAAGGAAATCTGCGCCGCGATGAAGGCCGCTTCCGAAGGCTCGATGAAGGGCATTCTCGGCTACACCGAGGAAAAGGTCGTCGCCACCGATTTTCGCGGCAACCCTGCACCGTCGACCTTCGACGCCGAAGCCGGCATCGCGCTGGATTCGACTTTCGTCAAGGTCGTCGCCTGGTACGACAACGAGTACGGCTACACCTGCAACATGCTGCGCTTCCTCAAGCACGTCGCCAAGTAAGGCAACAGGGAGACTCGCGATGACGTTCAAGCGTCTTACTGATTTCAACCTGGCGGGCAAGCGCGTCTTCATTCGCGCCGACCTCAATGTGCCGGTCAAGGACGGCAAGGTGACTTCGGACGCCCGCATCACCGCCTCGATGCCGACCATCGAGCATTGCCTCAAGGCAGGCGCTCGCGTGATGGTCACTTCGCACCTCGGCCGCCCGGAAGAAGGCGTGTATGCCGACGAAAACTCGCTCAAGCCGGTGGCCGACGTCATGGCCGCCAAGCTCGGCAAGCCGGTGCGCGTGATTCGCGACTGGGTCGACGGCGGCTTCGATGTGGCCGACGGCGAGGTGGTGGTGCTGGAAAACTGCCGCTTCAACAAGGGCGAGAAGAAGAACGTCGATGCCACGGCACGGAAGTACGCCGCCCTTTGCGATCTGTTCGTCATGGATGCCTTCGGCACCGCGCACCGCGCCGAGGCATCGACCTACGGCGTGGCGCAGTTCGCGCCGGCGGCCTGCGCCGGCCTGCTGGTGGCCGAGGAACTCGAAGCGCTGACCAAGGCGCTGGCCACCCCGGCGCGGCCGATGGTGGCCATCGTCGGCGGCTCCAAGGTGTCGACCAAGCTCACCGTGCTCGAAGCGCTGTCCGAAAAAGTCGATCAGATGGTGGTTGGCGGCGGTATCGCCAATACTTTCCTCAAGGCATCCGGCAGGAATGTCGGCAAGTCGCTCTGCGAGGATGACCTGGTACCGACGGCCCAGGCCCTGATGAAGAAGATGACTGCGCGCGGCGCGACCATCCCGATTGCCGTCGATGTGGTCTGCGGCAAGAAGTTCGATGCCGCCGAGCCTGCGGTGCAGAAGGCAGCAGGAGCCGTCGCCGATGACGACATGATTTTCGACATCGGCCCGAAGTCGGCGCAGGAAGTGGTCGACATCATCATGAAGGCGGGTACCGTGGTGTGGAACGGTCCGGTCGGCGTGTTCGAATTCGACCAGTTCGGCGAAGGCACCAAGGCCATTGCCATGGCTATCGCAAACACCAAGGCATTCACCCTGGCCGGCGGCGGCGACACCATTGCGGCGATCCAGAAGTACGATATCTACGACAAGGTGTCCTACATTTCGACCGCTGGCGGTGCCTTCCTGGAATTCCTCGAAGGCAAGAAACTCCCGGCTATCGATATGCTGGAGCGGCGCGCCACGAACTGAGAGATTGTGAACAATCCCACTGAGCGACGGGCGCCGCCATGACCATGAAGCGCTCGACCAAGATCGTCGCCACCCTCGGACCCGCTTCCAGCAGTCCGGAACGGCTCGCCGAACTGGTCGCGGCCGGGATCGACGTGGTGCGCCTGAATTTTTCGCATGGCACGGCTGAAGACCACCAGAAGCGCATCGCCATTCTGCGTGATGTGGCCCACAAGGCCGGCCGTACCGTGGGCCGCATTGGCAAGTTCGCCGCCGGTCCGGTGACCATCAAGGCGGGACAGAGCTTCATCCTCGACGCGAAGTGCGCGCTGGGCGACGAGGGGCGGGTCGGCCTCGACTATCCCGAACTGATCGAGGATGTCGTCGCCGGCGACGTACTGCTGCTCGACGATGGACGCACGGTGTTCGACATCGAGCGCATCCAGGGCAGCGAAATCCACTGCCGCAACCGGCACGATGGCGAACTGTCCAACAACAAGGGCATCAACAAGCAGGGCGGCGGGCTTTCCGCGCCGGCGCTGACACCCAAGGACATGGCGGACATCAAGACCGCGGCCTCGCTCAATGTCGATTTCGTCGCCGTGTCTTTTCCCAAGTCGGGCGCCGACATGCGTCAGGCGCGCCAGTTGCTGCGCGACGCCGGATCCGACGCGCTGGTGATCGCCAAGATCGAGCGGGTCGAGGCGGTGCAGAATCTCGAAGACATCCTGCACGCTACCGACGGCATCATGGTGGCGCGCGGCGACTTGGCCGTCGAGGTCGGTGATGCGGCGGTGCCGGCCCTGCAAAAGCGCATGATTCGCATGGCGCGCGAGTACAACCGTTTTTCCATCACTGCCACGCAAATGATGGAATCGATGATCGCCAGCCCGGTACCCACCCGCGCCGAGGTTTCCGACGTTGCCAACGCCGTGCTCGACGGCACCGATGCCGTGATGCTCTCCGCCGAGACCGCCTCCGGCGCTTATCCCGTGCAGGCCGTAGAGGCCATGGCGCGGGTCTGTTTCGAGGCGGAAAAATCGCAGACCGTTACCCTCGATACGCACTTTCTCGACCAGGTGTTTACGCGCATCGACCAGTCGATCTCGATGGCGGCGATATTCACCGCCTTCCACCTCAAGGTGAAGGCCATCGCGACGCTGACCGAGTCCGGCTCGACCACGCTGTGGATGAGCCGGCTCAATTCCGGCGTGCCCATCTACGCGCTGACGCCGCGCATCCGCACCCGTTACCGCGTCAGCATCTACCGCGACGTCTATCCGCTGCTGACCGAGTACATCGCCACGGATCGCGATGAACTGCTGTGGCAGGCGGAGGAAATCCTGATCGGTGCCGGCGCTGTCGAACCCGGCGATCTGATCGTGCTGACCATCGGCGAGCCGATCGGTCAGGCTGGCGGCACCAACACCATGAAAATTGTCAAGGTCGGCGAGCACCGCCGGCCCAAATCCGCGCCCCGATAACCCAAGGAGATTGCCATGCCCCTAGTATCCATGCGTCAATTGCTCGACCATGCCGCCGAAAACGGCTACGGTCTGCCGGCGTTCAACGTCAATAATCTGGAACAGATCCAGGCCATCATGGAAGCCGCCGCCGAAACCAACAGCCCGGTCATCATGCAGGGCTCGGCCGGCGCCCGCAAATATGCCGGCGAACCCTATCTGCGCCACCTGATCGAGGCGGCGATCGAGACTCATCCGGATATCCCGATCGTGATGCACCAGGATCACGGCGCCAGCCCGGCGATTTGCATCCAGTCGATGCGCTCGGGCTTTTCCAGCGTGATGATGGACGGCTCGCTGCAGGAAGATGCCAAGACCCCGGCCAGTTTCGAGTACAACGCCCGGGTCAGCCGTCACGTGGTCGACATCGCCCACGCCATCGGCGTTTCAGTGGAAGGCGAACTCGGTTGCCTGGGCTCGCTGGAGACCGGCATGGGCGAGAAGGAGGACGGCCACGGCGCCGAAGGCGCGCTGTCGCACGACCAGCTCCTGACCGACCCCAATGAGGCCGCGGAATTCGTCAAGGCGACCGGCGTCGATGCGCTGGCGATTGCCATCGGCACCTCGCACGGGGCCTACAAATTCACCCGGCCGCCCACCGGCGCGGTGCTGCGCATCGACCGCATCAAGGAAATTCATGCCCGCATTCCGAATACCCACCTGGTGATGCATGGTTCTTCGTCGGTGCCGCAGGAGTGGCTCAAGATCATCAACCAGTACGGCGGCACCATGGGCGAAACCTATGGCGTGCCGGTCGAGGAAATCGTCGAAGGCATCAAGCACGGCGTGCGCAAGATCAACATCGATACCGACCTGCGCATGGCCTCCACCGGCGCGATCCGCAAGTACCTGGCCGAGAACACCAAGGACTTCGATCCGCGCAAATACTTTGCGGCGGCCCGCAAGGCGATGAAGGAAATCTGCGTCGCCCGCTATACGGCCTTCGGCTGTGCCGGCCAGGCCAGCAAGATCAAGCCGATGTCACTGGAAAAGATGGCCGAGCGCTACAAGAAGGGCGAGCTCAACGCGATCGTCAAATGATCAGGCTTTTAAGGTAAATTAACAGGCCGCCCCATTCGGGCGGCCTTGTCTTTTTCCAGCATGGACATCAAGTCCCACACTTTCGATCGACTGCGCAAATTCTTCAGCAGCGGCCTCGACATTGTCGAGTATGCCGGCTTGCTGGTGATCGCCTTCGCCACCACCATCGCCATGTATCAGGAGGCGGTGCTGATGATCGAATCGCACCGGGTGGCGCTGGCGGATCTGCTGCTGATGTTCCTCTTCCTCGAAGTGCTGGCGATGATCGGCCAGTACTTGAAGTCGGGGCAGGTTCAGGTGCGCTTTCCCTTGTACATCGGCATGGTGGCGCTGGCGCGCTACCTGATCCTCGA
Source organism: Rhodocyclales bacterium (assembly GCA_026399435.1). Lineage (GTDB taxonomy): Bacteria > Pseudomonadota > Gammaproteobacteria > Burkholderiales > Rhodocyclaceae > Sulfuritalea. The sequence continues at coordinate 29,037 of JAPLQX010000043.1, read as the reverse complement.
TCTCAAGGAAATGACCGAATGGCGCATGCTGGCCGTCGCCGCAGCCATATTCCTGCTGACCGTTTCCGTGCTGGTGATCCGCTACGGGCACGTGCGCTTTCCCTATCGCGAGGATGCCGACGAAAAACTCGGCAAACCCTACGTTCGCGAATAAACCTTCCGTTCAGAGCATCTACATGGCAATTTTTTCCCCTCCCTTGTTCGAATCCACCATCAAGAGCCTGCCGCTGCTCGGCCGCGGCAAGGTGCGCGACATCTACGCCGTGGGCGAGGACAAACTGCTGATCGTCACCACGGATCGTTTGTCGGCCTTCGACGTGATCCTGCCCGACCCGATTCCGGGCAAGGGTGCCGTGCTCACGGCCATGGCCAATTTCTGGTTCGGCAAGCTGGCGCACGTGGTACCCAACCAGCTGACCGGCATCGATCCCGAGACCGTGGTGTCGGGGGCCGAGGACCAAGCCCAGGTGCGCGGCCGCGCACTGGTGGTCAAGCGCCTGAAACCCCTGCCGATAGAGGCGGTGGCACGCGGATACCTGATCGGCTCGGGCTGGAAGGATTATCGGGCGACGGGTGCCGTCTGCGGCATCGCACTGCCGCCCGGACTGCAGATGGCCCAGCAATTGCCGACGCCGATATTCACCCCGGCGACCAAGGCCGAGGCCGGTGATCATGACGAAAACATCGACTACGCGGCGGTCGAGAAACTGCTGGGTGCCGATCTGGCGAAGACAGTCAAGGAAACTACCTTGCGCCTGTATCGCGAGGCCGCCGCCTTTGCCCGCGTGGTCGGCATCATCATCGCCGACACCAAGTTCGAGTTCGGCCAGGACGCCGAAGGCCGGCTCTATCTGATCGACGAAGTGCTGACGCCCGACTCCTCGCGTTTCTGGCCGGCCGACCGCTACAAGGTGGGCATCAGTCCGCCCAGCTTCGACAAGCAGTTCGTCCGCGACTATCTGGAAACGCTGGACTGGAACAAGCAGGCGCCGGGGCCGAAGCTGCCGCAAGACATCATCGACAAGACCGCCGCCAACTATCTTGAGGCGCTGACCCGCCTCGCAGGCCCGCACACGATCTGATGCTGCCGACGATTCCGGTCCGATGAGCGATTCCGTCGCCGTCTCGCCAGCGCCGGCTCTTCCCATGGTGCGCAAGGTTGGCTTTGGCGCGCCGCTGAAGTGGCTGAGACTGGGCTGGGCTGACCTCCGCCGGCAGCCTGCGGCGAGCCTGTTTTATGGCGTCGCCATCGCCGTAGGCGGTGCTGTCATACTGGGTCTTACGGCGAACCTGCCCTATCTGTTCGCCGCCGCGATCACCGGCTTTCTGCTGGTGGCGCCTATGCTCGCGGCCGGGCTTTATGAACTCTCGCGCCGCTATCTGGCCAATGAGCCGGCAGCGCTCGAAGATTCGATGCTGGCTTGGCGGCGCAACCCCTCCGCGCTGATCAGTTTCGGACTGATGTCGATACTGGCCGGTACCGCGTGGCAACTGGTCTCCGTGGTGATCATCGCCCTGTTCTACAAGGGCAGCGCCATGGTGCCGATGGACATGATGGTCGAGGTGGTGCTCAACCCGCAGCATTACCTGATGTTCTTCGTCTATCTGAGTGCGGGCGCCGTGCTTGCGGCGCTGGTGTTCGCCCTCAGCGTGGTTTCGATGCCGATGCTGGTCGACCGCCAATGCGACCTGCTTTGTGCGCTGGTGACCAGCGTCAATGCCGTTGCCGAGAATCCGTTGCCGCTGGCTTTGTGGGCCCTCATCATCATGCTGCTCTGCGGCCTTGGTTTCGCCACCGCGCTGGTGGGGATGATAGTTATCTTGCCCTGGCTCGGACACGCCAGTTTTCACGCCTACAGGGACCTCGTCGAGCACCACGCCTGAACGCAGCGGCCGCAAGCAATCGACGGCGAACCATTGAACCCCCAAGCTTCGCCCCAAGATACAAAAGATGAATCCATTACTCGATTTCAGCGGGCTGCCCCGCTTTGACGCCGTTCAGCCCGAACACGTCACCCCCGCCATCCGTCAACTGCTCGACGAGAACCGCGCCCTGATCGATCGCCTGATCGCGCCCGAGACCGCTGCGACGTGGGATGCTTTCGTGCAGCCGATGCTCGATGCGGGCGAACGTCTGTCGCGCGCCTGGGGCATCGTCGGCCATCTGCATTCGGTCAATGACGTGCCGCCCTGGCGCGAGGCTTATAACGCCATGCTGCCCGAGGTTTCGAGCTTCTACGCCGATCTTGGACAAAACCTCGCGCTGTTCGCCAAGTTCAAGGTGCTGGCGGCGGGTGTGGAGTTCCCCACGCTATCGCCGGCCAGGCGCCGCATCATCGAAAACGAATTGCGCGATTTCCGGTTGTCCGGCGCGGAACTTCCCGAAGACCGCAAGCCGCGCTTCAAGGAAATCCAGGAAGAGCTGTCTGCGCTGGGTGCAAAGTTTTCCGAGAACGTGCTCGATGCGACCAATGCGCACGCCGAGTGGGTCGAGGACGAAGCCGCTCAGTTGGGTGCATTGGCCGGCCTGCCTGCCGACGCAAAAGCCGCTGCAAGGGCGGCAGCCGAGAAGGACGGCAAGCCAGGATGGAAATTCACCTTGCATGCGCCATCCTATATTCCGGTGCTGCAGTTTTGCGACAACCGCGAGCTGCGCGCGCGCATGTACCGCGCCTACGCCACGCGCGCTTCCGAGTTCGGCCCGGAGGGCTGGAACAACGGCCCGCTGATCGACCGCCTGCTCGCCCTGCGCAATGAAGAGGCGCAAATGCTGGGCTACGCCAGCTACGCCGAAGTTTCGCTCGCCACCAAGATGGCCGACACGCCGGCCCAGGTGGCCGCCTTCCAGCGCGACATGGCGGCCAAGGCGCGCCCTTTCGCCGAGCGCGACATCGCCGAACTGCGCGATTTCGCCCGGCAGGAACTCGGCATGGATGTGCTGGAGAGCTGGGATCTCGCCTGGGCCTCGGAAAAGCTCAAGCAGCAGCGCTACAGCTTCTCCGACGACGAAGTGAAGCAGTACTTCCCCGAGCCCAAGGTATTGGCCGGACTGTTCCGCGTCATCGAGTCCCTGTTTGCGGTGAAGCTCGCGCCCGATGCGGCGCCGGCCTGGCATCCCGCCGTGCGCTTCTTTCGCATCGAGCGCGATGGCAAGTTGATCGGCCAGTTCTACCTCGACCTCTATGCGCGCGAAACCAAGCGTGGCGGGGCGTGGATGGATGAGGCGATCACCCGCCGCCGCGTTGCCAGCGGCGTGCAGACGCCGGTGGCCTACCTCAACTGCAACTTCCCGGCTCCGGTCGGCGACAAATCGGCCACCTTCAGTCACGACGATGTCATCACGCTGTTCCACGAATGCGGCCACGGCCTGCACCATCTGCTGACGCAGGTAGACGAACTGCCGGTGTCGGGCATCCACGGCGTCGAATGGGATGCGGTGGAACTGCCGAGCCAGTTCATGGAAAACTTCTGCTGGGAATGGGACGTGCTCACCGGCATGACGGCACACGCCGAAACGGGGGCGCCATTGCCGCGCGCGCTCTACGACAAGATGATCGCCGCGAAGAATTTCCAGAGCGGCTTGCAGACCCTGCGCCAGGTCGAGTTCGGCCTGTTCGATCTGCTGCTGCACAGCGAGTTCGCACCCGGCGCCGGCCGCAGCTTCATGGACTTGCTGGCCGAGGTGCGCCGCGAAGTGGCGGTGCTGGTGCCGCCCGAGTGGAACCGCTTCCCGCACAGTTTTTCGCACATATTCGGCGGCGGCTATGCGGCGGGCTACTACAGCTACAAATGGGCCGAAGTGCTTTCCGCCGACGCCTACGAGGCCTTCGAGGAGGCGGCGAAGACCGGGGGCAGCACGCTCGATGCGACGACCGGCGAACGCTTCTGGCGCGAGATCCTGTCGGTCGGCGGTTCGCGTCCGGCGCTCGACTCCTTCAAGGCCTTCCGCGGCCGCGAGCCGCGGCCCGATGCCTTGTTGCGGCATAACGGGATGGCCGTGTCTGCGTAAATTGCCGGCGTAAATCGCCGCGCAAGTCACCGTAGTACCGGCGCCGACTCTTGCTGCGCTCAGTAGCCTTTGTCGCGCAACTTCTGCTTCGGCTGTTCGACGCTGAAATCAATGCCGGTGAAATACTTCTGCAGCGGGCAGGGTGTGTCCGGGTGGCAGCCGTGCTCACGGGCGCATTCGCGCTGGGTCTCGTCCAGCAGCACCATCTCGCCGCAGACAGGGCAGGGTGCGACAGGTGAATCGAACATGATGCACCTCCATTTCCTCGGGCTGGGTTGGCCCTGCATTTGATTATAGACGTCCGCCCTGCTCGGGTATCATCGGCGCATGAAGATCGCGACGTGGAACGTGAATTCGCTCAAGGTGCGCCTGCCGCATGTGCTCGACTGGCTGGCGGCGACTCAGGCGGATGTCCTCTGCCTGCAGGAAACCAAGATGGAGGACAAGGTCTTCCCCTATGCCGAACTGGAAGCCGCCGGCTATCACTCCGCGCACAACGGGCAGAAGACCTACAACGGCGTCGCCATCCTGGCGCGCGGCACGCTGCACGACATCCGCTGCGACATGCCCGGCTTTGCCGACGAGCAGAAGCGCGTGCTCGCCGCCACGGTGAATGGCGTGCGCGTGGTCTGTGCCTACATGCCGAATGGTCAGGCGGTCGGCTCCGACAAATACGAGTACAAGCTGCGCTGGCTCACGGCACTCGCCGGCTTCTTGCGCGACGAGTTGCAGCGCTGGCCGAATCTGGCCCTGCTCGGCGACTACAACATCGCGCCGGAAGATCGCGATGTGCATGATCCGGTTTTGTGGAAGGATCAGGTGCTGTGCAGCGAGCTGGAGCGCGCGGCGTTCCGGGCTTTTCTCGACCTCGGTCTGGCCGACGCGTTCCGCCTCTTCGAGCAGCCGGAGAAGCTCTACTCGTGGTGGGATTACCGGCAGATGGGTTTTCGCCTGAATCGCGGCTTGCGCATCGACCATATCCTGCTGTCAAAGCCGCTGGCGACGGTATGCCGCGCCTGCGCGATCGACAAGGCGCCGCGCAAGCTGGAGCGGCCTTCCGACCATGCCCCGGTGATAGCCACGCTGGAGCCCGGGCCGGCGTGAAAACGAAGTTTCAGTGGAGGCTAACGTCGGATTCATCGACGTTAAGCGAAGCGGCCGAAACTAAGGCCGAGGCGCTGGTGGGGCTCTACCCGGTCCTGGCGAAGCTGCCGGCCGGCCTCCTGCGGCGAGTCTGCGACACGATGCAGACCCTGTCGATTCCTTCCGGAACGGCGGTATTCGACGAGCACCAGCCGTGTCGCGGCTTTCCCTTCGTGCTCGACGGCGCGATCCGTGTCGTCAAGGTCAGCGCCGGCGGGCGCGAACTGCCGCTGTACCGGGTGCGGGCGGGCGAGAGCTGCATCATCACCTCGAGCTGTCTGCTCGGACACGCCGATTACAACGCGCGCGGCGTGAGCGAGGGCCAAACCACGCTGGCCCTGCTGCCGCGGCAATTGTTCGACGAGATGCTGGCCGAGCCGGCCTTTCGCGACTTCGTGTTCTCGTTGTTCTCCGAGCGCGTGGCCGAGTTGATGCAACTGGTGGAGGAGGTCGCCTTTCGCAAGCTCGACCAGCGGCTGGCAGCGCTGCTCTTGGGCAAGGGCCGCGTGGTGTACGCCACCCACCAGCAACTCGCGGATGAACTGGGCAGCGTGCGCGAAATGGTCAGCCGGCTGCTGAAGGGCTTTGCCGAGCAGGGACTGGTGCGGCTCGGTCGCGAACAGGTGGAGGTGCTCGATGCCGCGGGCTTGCGCCGGGTCGCCTCTGTGACTTAGGTTACAGTCAGGCGCGGGCGGCGGTGGTGTAATGCGTTCTTTGTTGCATAACCCCAAAAAAGGAGAAAACCATGAAACTGAATGTCGGCGGCATTGACCGCGTAGTGCGCATTGTTGTCGGTCTCGGACTGGTCGGCTGGGCAGCCATGGGTGGTCCGGTGTGGGCGTGGATTGGCGCGCTGCCCCTGGCTACCGGAGCGATCGGCTGGTGCCCTCCCTATGCGATGTTCGGCTTCAGCACCTGCGCGGTGAAGAAGCAAGGCTGAATTATTGCGGCGCTGCCGGTTGCAGGTGACCCAGCCAGCGCAGCACGCCGCGCCCGGCGGCGCGACCGCTGGCAAAGCAGGCCGTGAGCAGATAGCCGCCGGTCGGCGCTTCCCAGTCGAGCATTTCCCCGGCGCAGAAAGTGCCGGGCAGTTCACGCAGCATCAGCGCGTCGTCGAGTGCGGCAAAGTCGACGCCGCCGACGCTGCTGATCGCTTCGTCGAGCGGACGCGGCGAAACCAGGCGCAGCGGCAGCGCCTTGATGATTGCGGCGAGCCGTGCCGGACTGGCGAGATCTTCTGCAGCGGCGCATTCATGCAGCAGTGCCGCCTTGACGCCGTCGATGCCGGCGCGGCGTCGCAGATGGTTGGAGAGCGAATCGCGGCCGCGCGGGTGCGCCAGATCATCCGTGAGGCGCTGCAACTTGCGGCCGGGGGCAAGGTCGAGAAGCAGCGTGGCGCTGCCCGTGGCTTCGATGCCATCGCGCAGCGGTGCGGAGAGGGCATAGATCAAGCTGCCTTCGACGCCATGCTCCGTGATGAGGAACTCGCCATCGCGCTCGATGCGCGAGCCGTCGGGTGCGACAAATGTTGCGGCTACGGTCTTGACCGGCTCGCCGGCAAAGCGCTGGCGCAGATGTTCGCTCCATGCGACATTGAAGCCGCAATTGGCCGCACGCAGGGGCTGCACCGTCACGCCGCGTGCAAGCAGCAGCGGAACCCAGGCGCCATCCGAACCCAGCCGCGCCCAACTGCCGCCGCCCAGCGCCAGCACCACGGCAGCGGCTTCCACGGCTACTTCGCGTGCCGGACTATCGAAGCGCAGTGCGCGTCCGTCGTCTTGCCAGCCGCGCCAGCGATGCCGCGCATGGAACACCACGCCGGCGCCGCGCAAGCGGTGCAGCCAGGCGCGCAACAGCGGCGCGGCCTTCATTTCCTTGGGGAAGACGCGGCCGGAACTGCCGACGAAGGTTTCGACACCGAGTCCCTGCGCCCAGTCGCGCAGTTGCTGCGGGCCAAACTCGGCTAGCCAGGTGCCGACTTCCCGCCGGCGGCCGCCGTAGCGGGAGAGAAAGCGGTCCGGCGCTTCGGAGTGGGTCAGGTTGAGTCCACCGCGGCCGGCGAGGAGGAACTTGCGACCGACCGAGGGCATGGCGTCGAACACCTCGACGCGCATGCCGGCCGCGCTCAATACCTCCGCGGCCATGAGGCCCGCCGGGCCTCCGCCGATGACGGCAATCATCCGATCTTGCCGATCAGTGCGCGCCAAGATCTGCCAGCGAATTGGCGAGGCGCACGTAGGCGGCCACGGGGATGTCTTCGGCACGAGCCGTGGGCGTGATGCCCAGCGCGGTAAGATCGGTCTCGCTGATGAATTCGCGCAGGGTGTTGCGCAGCATCTTGCGCCGCTGCGAGAAGGCGGCAGTCACTACCCGGGCGAACAGTGCCGGATCTCTTGCCATATCACCAGCGCCGTCCCCGGGGATACCGCTTCGCATAACTTTCGAGAAGTCGACGGGAATCATGCGCACGATGGCCGAGTCGACCTTGGGCGCCGGATTGAAGGCGCCGGGCGGGACGACGAACATGCGCTCCATGTGGTAGTGGTACTGCAGCATCACCGAGAGGCGGCCGAAGTCCTTGCTGCCGGGTGCGGCCACCATGCGGTCGACCACTTCCTTTTGCAGCATGAAGTGCATGTCATACACCAGCGGCGCGAACGGAACCAGGTGAAACAGCAGCGGGCTGGAAATGTTGTAGGGCAGGTTGCCGACGATCTTCAGCGGGCCCTGGCCCTTCAGGGCGCCGAAGTCGAATTTGAGCGCATCGCCTTCGTGGATGGTCAGCCGCTCGGGCGGAAAGCGCTCTCTCAGGCGTGCGATCAGATCACGGTCGATCTCGACCACGTGCAGATGATCGATGCGCTCCAGCAGCGGTTCGGTGATGGCGCCCAGCCCCGGTCCGATTTCCACCACCGTGTCGCCCGCGCGCGGGCCGATGGCGTCCACGATCTTGTGGATGATGCCGGGTGAGACGAGGAAGTTCTGCCCGAACCGCTTGCGTACGACGTGGCCCTGATGTTCTTTCATGCCAAGTTAAGGCACATCTCGGCCGGCCCGGCGCGATGCCATATCAATCGCCGCGTCGATGGCGGCGAAAAGACTGGTGGCGGAAGCCTTGCCCGTCCCGGCCAGGTCGAGGGCCGTGCCGTGGTCGACCGAGGTGCGGATGACCGGCAGCCCGAGCGTGACGTTGATGCCTTCGTCAAACGCGGCGTACTTGAGCACCGCGAGGCCCTGATCATGATACATCGCCAGTTGCGCGTCGGAGCCGGCGAGGACATTCTTCGTGAATAGCGTATCCGCCGGTAGCGGTCCGACCAGGTTCATGCCTTCTGCGCGCAGCTTGTCGAGCACCGGGCCGATGACGTCGATTTCCTCGCGGCCCATGTGGCCGCCTTCGCCGGCATGGGGGTTGAGGCCGGCGACCAGGATGCGGGGGCGGGCGATGCCGAACTTGGCCTGCATGTCGGCATGCAGGATGCGGATCGTGGTTTCCAGATCGCCGCGTGTGATCGCGGCTGGGACGTCCTTCAGCGCAAGATGCGTGGTGGCCAGCGCGATGCGCAGTCCTGCGCCGGCGAGCATCATCACCACGCGCGGCGTGCCCGTGTGGTCTGCGAGATATTCGGTGTGGCCGCTGAAGGCGATTCCGGCGTCGTTGATGACGCCCTTGTGCACCGGGGCGGTGACCATCGCGGCATATTCGCCGCTGACGCAACCGGCCAGGGCGACATCGAGAATGTCCAGAACGTAGCGGGCGTTGGCGGGATCGAGCCGTCCTGCCAGCGCCGACTTTTGCAGGGGAACATGGCGGATCTCGATGCGACCTGCATCGAGGCCAAGCTGGTGCGCGCGGGCGGCCAGAAGTTCGCGGTCACCCAGCACCACCAGACGCGCCGGCCAGGTGCGCTCGGCCAGCCGCAGGCAGAGGTCCGGGCCGATGCCGGCCGGTTCGCCGGAGGTGACCGCGATCACCGGCGGCGCGGAATGGTTCCGGCTAGCGATCTTCGGCGCGGTATTCGACATAGGCGCGGTCGCGCATTTGCCGGACCCAGTCCTGATACGCCTCGTCGGACTTGCGCTCGCGCAGCACCTGCCGCGCGGTGAGCCGCTGACGCTCTGCCGTCGCATCTTCGGTGCGGCGTTCGAGGACCTGGATCAGGTGGAAGCCGAAAGGCGACTGGACCGGCTCGCTGCTCTCGTTGATCTTCAACGCATCCATGGCCTTCTCGAAATCGGGAACGGTGTCGCCCTGATACAGCCAGCCGAGATCGCCACCCTTGGCGGCGGAAAGATCGTTGGAATGCAGCCGTGCCAGTTCGGCAAAATCGGCGCCGTTGTCGAGCCGCTCCTTGAGCGCGACCAGCTTGCGCCTCGCCTCGGCTTCGGAAACGAGTTCGTTGACCTTGATCAGAATATGCCGGGCGTGCGTCTGCTTCAGCGAGGCGACCGGTTTTGCCCCGGCATCGCCCTTCTTGTCGATCAGCTTGACGATGTGGAAGCCGGCCGGGCTGCGCAGGATGTCGCTGACTTCGCCGGGCTTGAGCTGCTTCACGGTGTCGGCATACAGCGCCGGCAGGCGATCGAGCGGGCGTATGCCCATGTCTCCGCCGGAGGAGAGTCCGTCGGGCGCGTCGGAATAACTGGCGGCCACCTTGGCAAAGTTCTCGCCGCGGCGAATTTGATCGAGCGCGGCTTGCGCCCGCGCCCCGATGCGCATCAGTTGGTCGGGGCTTGCCTGCTCCGGCACCTGCAGGATGATGTGCGCGGTATGCACTTCGATGTTGCCGGTGCCGCTGCCCTGCTCCGGGTTGGCCAGATAGTTGTCGATCTCGCCATCGGAGACGACGATGCGACTCTCCACCTCGCGGTCGCGCAGGCGTGAGAGCAGGATTTCCTCGCGAATCTCTTCGCGGAATTTGACCCAGGCGATGCCGTCCTTCTCAAGCGCGGCACGGAAATCCTGCAATGAGAGGCTGTTGCCTTCGGCGATGCGACGCATGGCGGCATCGAGCTCGATATCGGATATGCGCAGGCCGGTCTCCTTGGCGAACTGCAATTGCACGCGATCGGTGATCATGCGTTCGAGGAGTTGCCGTTCGAGTATTTCGCGTGGCGGCAGTTGCACGTTCTGTCCGCGCAGCTGTCGTTCCACCTTGGCAAGACGGCCGCGCAATTCGAAGGCCGTAATGGCCTCGTCGTTCACCACGGCAACAATGCGGTCGACCTCCACCGGCTGGGCGCGCCGCGTCTGGGCGTGCGCCGGGAGCAAGGAGAGGCCGGACAGGAGGCAAAGCAGCAGAAAACGAAAAATCATGGCGTGGTCAGGGGGGTCTCGGCGCCCTGCTGGTTGATCAGACCATAGCCGGGCACGTTGCGTTTCAGGATATCGAGCGGGTTGGAGCCGACTTTTGCGAAACCGTTCAACTCGAGCTGGAAGAAAAGTGCGGTGTTGGACTGTTGCGTTTGGGTCGCGAGACGCTGGAACACAACACGACCGATCCAGCAGCCGCCGTCATATTCCAGTCCCGCGACGGATTCGATCATGCGTCTTTCCTTGGTCGAGTAGTTGAAGCGCCCCACCGCATGCCAGCCACCAAAAATCGGCCATTGGCCCGAAATGTCGAACTGGCCCAGACCGAGCACGCCCAGTTGATCCCGGGTATAGCGGTAACCGGCGTTCAGCACCTTGCCCACTTCTGGCTGATAGCGACCGCCGAGGTTGAAGCGCTCCATCTGGTTCAGACGCGGGTTGTACTGGACGCCCAGGTCGGCGTAGGTCTTGGGCAGGATGCGGCCGGAGAGCGAGCCGAGGAAGTCTGTCTGGCGGTCGCTGCGCAGCACCTCGCCGGGCAGTCCGACTTTCTGCGTACTGAAATAGAAGCGCTGGCCGAAGGCGGCGCGGATGGTCTCGGCGCCGGTCAGCGGATCCAGCAGACGCGAAGTGAGCATGGCCGTGACCTGGTTGGCGTCACCGATCCGGTCGCCGCCGCCATAGCGGTTCTCGCCGAAGATCTGCGCGAAATTGAAGTCGGCGATACCCGTATCGAATATCGGGATCAGGTTCTGGTCGCGCACCGGTACATAAAGGTAGTAGAGGCGCGGCTCAAGCGTCTGGGTCAGGGTCTTGCCCAGCCAGTCGAAGCCTCGCTCAAACGTCACCCCCGAGTCGACGCTGAAAATCGGAACGCTGCGCGTGAGCTTGTCGGGTGTGCCGACAGCCTGGCGATCGAGGTTGTAGCGCGTCGAATGCAAACCAATCTTGGGTGTGACACTCAGCACTTCGGTCTGCAGCGGCAGCGATAGCTGCGGATAAAGCGTGAAGCGGCGCGCCTGAACCTGGGTCGGATTGCGGAAGCTGACGTGCTCGCCGCTGAATGCGAAAGTCATTCCGAGGGGCAGGTCGCTGCGGTTGGCACTGAGCGTCAGTTGCGGCAGGCGCCGGTAAGGTTCTGTTACCGGGGGCAGGGACGGATCCTGCAGGGTCTGATAGCTTTGCGCCAGCAGGTTGGCCGACCACCATGCGCCGCCGTAACTGAGGGTGCCCTGGCGCAGCAGATTGGTCTGCGATACTAGCGACGAGCCGTTGGCCAGATCGCTGAAGAAGGTGCCATCAGAAGCGCCGTTGAGCGCGAGTGCTCCGGAAAAGCCGTAGCCGAGGTTCTGGCTGTGAGCCAGGGAATACGCAGAGCGGCGCTTGTGCTCGAGCTTGTCGTCGGGCAGATATTGCCCCTGCATCGTCCCGCTGAACGAGGGATTCAGATAGCGATACTCGCCATTCCACAGCGTGCCGCGCTTGGCCATGATGCGTGGCGCGATCGTCGCATCCATGTTCTGTGCGATGTTCCAGTAGAACGGCTGGGTGTATTCGATACCGCCACTGCTGGTGGACCCGAATGTGGGGGTCAGCAGTCCGCTCTTGCGTTCATTGTTCAGCGAAAAACTCAACCAGGGGGAATAGAGGATGGGCGTGCCCTTGAAATACAGGGTGGCGTCACGCGCGGTGCCCTCCTCATGGTCGTAGTCGAGGCGCAAATCGGAGGTGCGCGCGAACCAGTCGGGATCCCTTCCTGCGGCGGGGGTACAGGTGCTGTAGGTGGCATCGGTGAGTCGATACTTGCCTTCGCCCTCGAACTCCATGCGCGCCGCCGAGCCCTGGCCGGTGGTGAGCTCCGCCGACGCGCGTTCCTCGGTGCCGGTCCATAGCGTGGCGGCCGATCCGGTCTTGATGCGGCGGATGCTGTATTCGGGCTGTTCGAAAAAGCCCGTGCTGTCGTCCATTTTCATGCGCATCGCGGGTCCGCGCATGCGGTCGCCATCGCGGGAGAGGCGGACGTTGCCCACGGCTTCCACTTCATCCGTCTGCTGCCAGTAGGTCAGCCGGTCACTCTGCAGGATCGAGTTGCGCTTGCGCAATTCGACGTCGCCGTCGGCCACCACTTCGACATCATTCCTGCCGGCGATGTGGTCGGCCACGATGAAGGTCGGCAGCGTCTCTCCGGCACGCTTGAGATAGGGCATGACGCCTGCAGTCTGCTGCAGCACCGGCGCCGGCAGTTCTCCGGCAGCGACGTGGGCCGAGTAGAGCGGAGGCAGGACGGGGCGCTCTTCAACCTGAGGCGGTTCCTGCGGTTTCTGGATCGCCGTCACGAGCGGCACCGCTTGCTGCTGTGGAACTGCCTGCGGTTCTTCCGGGCGGCGCGGCGCTTCAGTGACTGCGGCAGGCGGCAAGGGGGTCTGTCGCGGCGAAGGGGCCGGTACCACTGCGCTTGCTGCGGCCGGCGCAGCAAGAGGTGCTGTTGGCTGCGATGCGACGCGGGCTGCCGGCGTGACCGGCTGCGGGGCGGGTGTGGTCACGGCTCTGGTCGGGGGCGGAATCGGTTCGGCGCGCGTTGTCGTTGTTGGCGCCGGCGGTGCAGTGACCACCGGCTCGGCTGCGGCAGGCGGCGTGCCGGCGCCGAGCAGGGCAGGATTGATGCGCAAGGGCGGCAGTGCTTCCGCCGCCGCGGAGCCTGCGGGAAGCGCCAGCAGGACAAGCAGTGAGACGGGGCCGAATTGTCCGCGATGCGATTGAGACATGCCGTATCGGTGAGTGGGTGCAGCGGTGACGGAAAAATGCAGACGCAAACCGCGCGTACCGCACGCGGGAGAAGCCTCTGCCGGCCGATGCTAGAATCGCGAATTCTAACACTTCATGCCTGCGGAACGCGCTCTCCGACAAAGCTTTTGCGCCTTTCCCCCGCATCTCGCGCATCTTCGATATGGAACGCCAGAAGCAAATCAGCACATGGCTTGCCGCCTTGTGGCCGGGTCGCAGTTTCACCCTGGCGCCGGCCTCCGCCGATGCCAGTTTCCGCCGCTATTTTCGCGTCACGCTGGATGACGGTGCGACACGCATCGTCATGGATGCGCCGCCCGCCAATGAGGACTGCCGCCCTTGGTTGCACGTGCAGCAGCTGTTTCAGGCGGCCGGCGCCCATGTGCCGGAGGTCATCGCGCAAGACCTCGACCAGGGCTTTCTGCTGCTCTCCGATCTGGGCAATACGACCTATCTGCAGGCCCTGAATGCCGACAATGCTGCGCCGCTTTATGCCGATGCGATCGCCGCGCTGGTGAAGATCCAGCAGGCAAGCCGCCCGGGCATGCTGCCCGAATACGACCGCGTGCTGCTGCGCCGCGAACTCGATCTCTTCCCGCAGTGGTTCCTCGCCGAGCACCACAAGATAGTCCTGACGCCGGGCGAGAAGCAGTCGCTGGAAACCGTGTTCGAACGCATCCTCGCGGTGAATCTGGCCGAGCCGAAGGTCTTCGTGCATCGCGACTATCACTCGCGCAACCTGATGCGGATCGCCGAGCCGGGCGGCGCCAATCCGGGGATCATCGATTTCCAGGATGCCGTGTATGGGCCGATCAGCTACGACATGGTGTCGCTGCTGAAGGATGCATACATCGAGTGGGATGAGGATCTCGCGCTGGACTGGCTGGTTCGGTACTGGGAGCAGGCGCGCAAGGTCGGCCTGCCGGTCGCCGCCGATTTCGGCGAGTTCTTCCGCGACTACGAATGGATGGGAGTGCAGCGCCACGTCAAGGTGCTGGGCATCTTCGCCCGGCTCTATCACCGCGACGGCAAGGACGGCTACCTCAAGGATCTGCCACTGGTGGCGCGCTACCTGCGCAAGGCCTGCGAGCGCTACAGCGAGCTCTCACCGCTGCGCAAGCTGCTCGACCGCGTCGAGGACAAGATCACGGTGCTCGGTTACACGATGGATGCCGGCACGCTCGGGAGTCGTCGTGAATCCTAAATTTGGTCCGCGCCGAGCGCGGTCCCTGACTAGTCACCCCCTCCCCCGGGGAGGGGGTCGGGGGGAGGGCCATCGCCTGCTCGCCCAAGGCGAGAATCATTGCCTTCATGAGGCGACGGCCTCATGAAGGCAATGATTCTCGCCGCCGGGCGCGGAGAGCGGATGCGGCCGCTGACCGACCACACACCGAAGCCCCTGCTGCCGGTCGGCGGCAAGCCCCTGATCGTCTGGCATCTGGAACGCCTGGCGAAGGCCGGGCTGCGCGAAGTGGTGATCAATCACGCGCATCTTGGCGGGCAGATCGAGGGGGCGCTCGGCGACGGCGCGCGCTGGGGTCTGTCGATCGGCTATTCGGCCGAACCCGAAGGCGCGCTGGAGACGGCCGGCGGAATCGCCAACGCCCTGCCGCTGCTCGGGTATGAAGAACCGTTTCTGGTAATCAACGGCGACATCTATTGCGACTGGGACGTGGCTCGGGCCGCGACCGCGTTGACCTCCACCGATCTCGCGCATCTGGTGCTGGTGCCGAATCCGTCGCACCATCCACGGGGCGACTTTTCCCTGACGGGGACAGAAGTCGGCGCCGACATCGCTGCAGCGGCCGGCGAGCAGGTGTGCACCTTTTCCGGCATCGGCATCTACCGCCCGCAACTATTTGCCGACATCCGGCGCGGCGAGCGCGCGCAACTGGCGCCGCTGCTGCGCACGGCGATGGCGGCACGAAAAGTCAGCGGAGAATTGCATGCGGGCCGCTGGACCGATGTCGGCACGCCGCAACGCCTGGCCGAACTGGATGCCGAGCTCAGCTCGCTATCCCACCAGGGGATACCGTCCCCGGCGCCGGCGCGCGGGGACATATAATCAGTCGATGGAAACGTCGTCACCATCGTCACCCGCGGTCGGGAATTCTTTCGCGGCGTATCGCCAGCGCCGGCTCGCGTTGATCGAACGCATGACTCGCGGCGGCGGCGGCATCGCGCTGATCCCCACCTCGCCCGAGCAGCCGCGCAACCGTGATTCGCACTATCCGTATCGCGCCGACAGCTACTTTCAGTACCTGACCGGCTTCACCGAGCCGGAAGCCGTGCTGGTAATTGCCGTCGGCCGCGGCGACACGGCGCCGCAGTCGATCCTCTTTTGTCGCGAGAAGAACATGGAGCGGGAAATATGGGACGGCTTCCGCCATGGCCCGGACGGTGCCCGCGAGGCTTTCGGCTTCGACGCAGCCCATGCCATCGGCGAACTCGACGCCAAGCTGACGGAGCTGTTCGCCGACCAGTCCGTGCTGTGGTTTTCGATAGGCCACGATGCCGGCTGGGATAGCCGCATCGCGGCCGCGCTGAACCGCGTGCGTGCCGAAAGCCGCACCGGAAAACATGCGCCGGCCACGATCCGCGATGTGCGCGCCGAGCTCGACGCCATGCGCCTGGTCAAGGATGCCACCGAGCTCGCCACCATGCGCCGCGTCGCCGCGATTTCGACGGGTGCCCACAGTCGCGCCATGCGCTTTGTCGCGCCGGGCCGCTTCGAGTACGAAGTCGAGGCCGAACTGCTGCACGAATTCCGCCGTCAGGGTTGCGAATTCCCTGCCTACACTTCCATCGTTGCCGGCGGGGCGAATGCCTGCGTCCTGCATTACGTCGGCAATGATCAGGTCCTGCGCGACGGCGATCTGCTGCTGATCGATGCCGGCGGCGAACTCAGCGGCTACGCCTCGGATATCACGCGCAGCTTCCCGGTCAACGGCCGCTTCAGCGGGCCGCAGGCTGACGTGTACTCGCTGGTGCTCGAGGCCCAGGCGGCGGCGATCGCCGCCGTGCGTCCCGGCGCCACCTTCGCCGATCCGCATGAGGCGGCGCTGAAGGTGCTGGCGCAGGGCATGATCGATTTGAGGCTGCTGTCCGGAACGCTGGATGCCGTGATCGAATCGGAAAGCTACAAGCGCTTCTACATGCACCGGACCAGCCACTGGCTGGGCAAGGACGTGCACGATGCCGGCGAATACAAGGCAGGGGAGAACTGGGCACCGCTGGCGCCCGGCATGGTGCTGACCATCGAGCCCGGTTGCTACATCCGTCCGGCGGACGATGTTCCCAAGGCCTTCTGGAATATCGGCGTGCGCATCGAGGATGATGCGGTGGTGACGGCCGACGGCTGCGAGATCATCACCGACGCCGCACCGAAGAAGATCGCCGACATCGAAGCGCTGATGCGCGATGCCCGTGCCGGCTGATACTTCTGCGAGCGAAGAGAGCCTGACCAGTCACCCCCTTTCCAGGAAAGGGGGCTGGGGGGATAGTCCATCAGATACCGCCAACAATGGCGACCGCCAGGTCGCCATTGTTGGCGGGGGTCCTGCGGGCATGGCGCTGGCCCTGGCACTGAAACTCCATGGCGTGACTGCCGAAATCTTCGAGGCCCGCGAACGTGCGGCGGTGCGCCGCGATCCACGTGTCCTGGCCTTGTCCGACGGCGCACGGCAAATTCTCGATTGGCTCGGCGTCTGGTCCGGGCTCGCGGCGACGGCGATCGAAACCATCCATATCTCGCAGCGAGGCGGTTTTGGCCGCACGCTGTTGCGCGCAGCCGAACTGGATCTGAAGGCGCTCGGCTGGGTGCTGCCGGCAAGCGATCTGATCGCCGCGCTCGATGCCGCGGTGAGCGCTGCCGGAATTGTTTATCGCGAGAACACAAGAGTCGGCGCCGCTCCGCCTTGCGTACCTGGAACGCCGCTTCGCGGGCAGGTAACGGCGAACTTTGCCCTGACGGCTTTTGCCGAAGGCATGGTCGAGCCTGGTGCCGGAACCTTGCGCGACTATGGCCAGCACGCGGTGCTGTGCAACGTAAGCATTGCCGAGCCGCATCGCAATGTCGCCTGGGAGCGTTTTACCGGCGAGGGCCCGGTGGCGCTGCTGCCGCTCGGCGAACTCTATTCCGTGGTGCTGACCTGTGACGACAGGATTCTCGATGAGGTCAAGGCGCTCGACGATGCAGCGTTCCTCGCCCTGCTGCAACAGCGTTTCGGCACGCGGCATCGCTTCACCGCGGCGACTCCGCGCGTGGCCTATCCGCTGGGTTTGCGCTACCGGCCCGACCCGGTGGGCGAGCGCCAGGTCTGGCTCGGCAATGCGGCGCAGACCCTGCATCCGGTGGCCGGACAGGGCTTCAACCTCGCCCTGCGCGACATCTGGGAACTGGCGCAGCAGGTCGGGGCCGCGACGGATCCCGGCGCACCCGAAGTGCTCGCCGACTATGCGCGCGGCCGTCGGGCGGACCGGCGTGGTGCCATCGGCTTTACCGACCTGCTGATCGACGGTTTCGCCTCCGATTTTGCGCCCCTGAAACATGTGCGTGGCGCAGGGCTCCTGGCGCTGGACCTGCTGCCGCCGTTGCGGGCCTTCGTGGCGAAGCGCATGATTTACGGTGCCCGTGCCTGGCCGTGACATTTGCCACGAACCATAGAAAGCTTCGATTGCCGACCTAGCGGTTTGCGTTAAAATCGCGCCCTTCCCCGACCGTATTCCTTTTCTCCGACATGGACTTTCTGGGCTTTCAGCTGCGCAACAATCTATTTGTCGCGCCCATGGCAGGGGTTACGGATCGTCCTTTCCGCCAGCTGTGCAAGAAGCTCGGCGCCGGGCTGGCGGTTTCCGAAATGGTCACGTCGAACTCGCTGCTCTACGGCAGCGCCAAGACCCGCCGTCGCGCGGATCACGAGGGCGAGGTCGATCCGATCTCGGTGCAGATCGCCGGGGCCGATCCGGCGATGATGGCGCAGGCGGCAAGGTACAACGCCGACAACGGCGCGCAGATCATCGACATCAACATGGGCTGTCCGGCAAAGAAGATCTGCAACGTCATGGCCGGCTCGGCCCTGATGCAGGACGAGCCACTGGTGGCGCGGATTCTCGAGGCCGTGGTGGCCGCCGTGCCGGACACGCCGGTGACGCTCAAGTTTCGCACCGGCTGGAACAGCCAGAACCGCAACGCGCCGCGCATCGCCCGCATCGCCGAGGAATCCGGCGTCCGCGCCATCGCCATTCATGGCCGCACCCGCGCCGACCAGTACATGGGCTGTGCCGAATACGACACCATCGCAATGGTCAAATCGCAGGTGAGGATTCCGGTGATCGCCAACGGCGACATCGGCACGCCGCAGAAGGCTCGCTACGTGCTCGACTACACCGGCGCCGACGGCGTCATGATCGGCCGCGCGGCGCAGGGCAAGCCCTGGCTGTTCCGCGAGATCGAACATTTCCTCAAGACCGGCCACGTGCTGGCGCCGCCGCGGGTCGAAGAGATACACGGCATACTGCGCGGCCACCTGGCGGATCTGTACGCGTTCTACGGCGAAGAGACCGGCGTGCGCATCGCGCGCAAGCACATCAGCTGGTACACCAAGGGACTGATCGGCGCCGCGCATTTTCGCCACACCATGAACCAGTTGCAGAGCGTTGGCGAACAACTGGCGGCGACCGATGAATTCTTCCTCGGCCACGCCGCGGCGAACGATCACTTGCGCTACGAGGATCGCGTCGAGGAGCGCGTTTTGGAAATGAGGGCGGCATGAGCAGCGAAATCAACGACTGCGTGCGCCGCAGCCTCAACCGCTATTTCCGCGATCTCGACGGGCAGGCGCCGCATGCCATCTACGGCATGGTCCTGAAATGCGTCGAGCGGCCGATGCTGGAAGTGGTGATGAAACAGGCGGAGGGCAATCAGACCACCGCCGCCGAGATGCTGGGCATCAGTCGCGGCACCTTGCGCCGCATGCTGGTCGAACACGAACTGCTTTAACGCTCATGGCACCAAGCGCCACTCGCTGAAGATGAAACACGCGAAAAGCCAATTATTCGCCCGCCCCCCTTCCCCCCTCGCGGGGGGGTACCGTTCGGCGCGCTACGCGCGATTGTCGCAGGGGACTCCGTACAAAGTATTTCACGTTAATTTTCCGAGGTTTCCATGAAGGTCACACAGGCGCTCCTTAGCGTTTCCGACAAGCGCGGTGCGGTGGATTTTGCCCGCGGTCTCGCTCAGCTCGGCATCAAGCTTCTCTCCACCGGCGGCACTGCCAAACTGCTGCGCGATGCCGGCCTCGACGTCACCGACGTCTCCGACTACACCGGTTTTCCCGAGATGCTCGACGGCCGCGTCAAGACCCTGCATCCCAAGGTGCATGGCGGCATCCTCGGCCGGCGCGATCTGCCCGAGCATCTGGCGGTCATGGCAAAGCACGACATCCCGGCCATCGATCTGGTCGTGGTGAATCTCTATCCCTTCCGCGAAACCGTGGCCAAGCAGGGCTGCACGCTCGACGATGCGATCGAGAACATCGACATCGGCGGGCCGACCATGGTCCGCGCGGCGGCGAAGAATCACGGCAATGAACAAGGCGGCGTCGGCGTTGTTACCGACCCCGAGGATTACGCACCGATACTCGACGAGCTCAAGTCCGGCGGCGCGCTTTCCTGGAAGACGCGCTTCGCGCTGGCGAAGAAGGCCTTCACCCACACCGCGCGCTACGACTCGGCGATCGCCAACTGGCTCACTTCGCTCGATGCCGACAACAAGCCGGGGCGCTTCCCGGATTGCCTGCAACTCGCGTTCGACAAGGTCGACACCATGCGCTACGGAGAAAATCCGCATCAGCAGGCGGCGTTCTACCGCGAGACCACGGTCGTGCCGGGCAGCATCGCCAGCTATCAGCAGCTGCAGGGCAAGGAACTCAGCTACAACAATATCGGGGACGCCGACGCGGCCTGGGAATGCGTCAAGGCCTTCGACGGCGAGATTGCCTGCGTCATCGTCAAGCACGCCAATCCGTGCGGCGTGGCGACTGCCGGCTCGGCTCTGGATGCCTATCGCAAGGCGTTCAAGACCGATCCGACATCTGCGTTCGGCGGCATCATTTCCTTCAACTGCGCCATCGACAAGGCCACCGCCGAAGCCGTGGCCGGACAGTTCGCTGAGGTCATCATCGCCCCCGAGATCACCGCCGAAGCGCGAGCCGTATTCGCCGCCAAGCAGAATCTGCGCGTGCTGGTCGTCCCCATGGGGCATGCCACCGGCGTGCTGGATTACAAGCGCGTGGGTGGCGGCCTGCTGGTGCAAAGTGCCGACGAAGCGCGCATCACCGCTGCCGACATCAAGGTGGTGACCAAGCGGGCGCCGACCCCGGCCGAGATGAGCGACCTCCTGTTCGCCTGGCGCATTGCCAAGTATGTAAAGTCGAACGCCATCGTGTACTGCAAGGACGCCATGACGGTCGGCGTCGGCGCCGGCCAGATGAGCCGCGTCGATTCCGCTCGCATTGCCGCGATCAAGGCCGAGAACAACGGCCTCACCGTGGTCGGCTCGGTAGCCGCCTCGGACGCCTTCTTTCCGTTCCGTGACGGCCTCGATGTGTTGGCCAAAGCGGGAGCGACCGCGGTGATCCAGCCCGGCGGATCGGTGCGCGATGCCGAAGTCATCGCCGCTGCCGACGAGCAGAACCTGGCGATGGTGTTCACGGGCTTCCGCCACTTCCGCCACTAACGCTCATGGTCACTGTAGACCACCCGCAGAGGATGAAATACGCGAAAGGCGAATTGATGGCCCGCCCCTCCCATCCTCCCCTCCCGGGGAGGCTACTTGTTTGCTCGCTTCGCTCGACTGTCACCAGTCGCTCCGAACGAGTTTTTTCACGTTAAGTGCGATGAGAATCCTCGTAGTCGGTTCCGGCGGGCGCGAGCACGCCTTGGCCTGGCGCCTGGCCAAGGCTCCCGGTTTGCAGAAGGTCTATGTCGCGCCCGGCAATGCCGGCACGGCGCTGGAGCAGGAGCTGGAGAACCTGCCGCTCAGCGACATCCATGCCTTGGCGGATTACGTCCAGCGCGAAAAGGTGCATACCACCGTAGTCGGCCCCGAAGCGCCGCTCGCTGCCGGCATCGTCGATGTGTTCCGCGCCCGCGGTCTGCGCATCTTCGGACCGACCAAGGCCGCCGCACAGCTCGAAAGCTCGAAGGACTTCGCCAAGCGCTTCATGACCCGGCACAACATCCCGACGGCGAAGTTCCAGACCTTCGCCGACAGCAAGGCGGCACATGCCTACATCGATGCCGAAGGCGCGCCCATCGTCATCAAGGCCGACGGGCTGGCGGCCGGCAAGGGTGTGGTGGTGGCGATGAACCTGACGGAAGCCCACGCCGCCGTGGACATGATGCTGGTCGACAACAAGCTTGCAGTTCACCACACTGAGGGCGGCGCCCGCGTCGTGATCGAGGAATTCCTCGACGGCGAAGAAGCCAGTTTCATCGTCATGGCCGACGGTCATCACGCGCTGCCCCTGGCTACCAGCCAGGACCACAAGCGGCTCAAGGATGGCGATCAGGGGCCGAACACCGGCGGCATGGGTGCCTATTCGCCGGCGCCGGTGGTGACGCCCGAAATTCACGCCCGCGTCATGCGCGAGGTGATCATGCCCACCATCAACGGCATGGCCGCGGATGGCATCGTCTACACCGGTTTCCTCTATGCCGGCCTGATGATCAAGCCCGACGGCAGCCTGCGCGTGCTCGAATTCAACTGCCGCATGGGCGATCCGGAGACCCAGCCGATCATGATGCGGCTCAAGAGCAATCTGGTCGAACTGGTGGATGCCGCGATCGACGGGCGCCTCAACGAAGTCGAAGCGGAGTGGGATCGTCGCGTCGCCCTCGGCGTGGTCGTGGCTGCTGCGAATTATCCCGAGGCCCCGCGCAAGGGCGACGTGATCCACGGCCTTCCGGCGCCGACCGAGGACAGCCACGTGTTCCATGCCGGCACGGCGAAGCACGACGGCGAGGTGGTGACGGCGGGCGGGCGTGTACTCTGCGTCACGGCGCTGGGCGACAACGTCAAGGCAGCGCAGAAGCGCGCCTACGAAGTGCTCGATCCAATCAGTTTCGATGGCATGCAATGCCGCCGCGACATCGGCTTTCGCGCCATCAAGCGCTAGCGCGCTGACATCCTGTGAGCATCGAGCGCAGCGAGCAAATTAGTCGCCTCCCCCGTGAGGGGGGCGAGACGGGAATTCGCGACGCATGCGTCGCGCCGTCGCAGCCGGCTGGCTGTGCAAAGCCAGCCGTGGGCCGCGCAGCGGATGGGAGGGGGCGGGCCTTTCTGCTGCCCTTGGTTTTTTCATGATTCTCCCCCCCGCCACGCTCGGCATGCTCGGTGGCGGCCAGTTGGGCCGCTTCTTCGTTATTGCCGCCCATGAACTCGGCTATCGCGTGGTCGTACTCGATCCCGATGCGCAGAGTCCTGCCGGACGCATCGCCGACCAGCATCTGGTCGCCGCCTACGACGATCCCGATGCGCTGAACCGGATGGCCGAGTCCTGCGCCGCGGTGACCACCGAATTCGAAAATGTGCCGGCGGGCAGCCTGGCCTATCTGTCGAAGTTCCTGCCGGTGAGGCCGAGTGCCGAGGCCGTCGCGATCAGCCAGAATCGCAGCGCGGAAAAAGGCTTTCTCAAGCAGCACGGCTTTCCTCACGCACCCTACGCAGACGTGCGCAGCGAGGCCGATATCGCGCAGGCTAACGCGGGCTTGTTCCCCGGCATCCTCAAGGTGGCCCGCTTCGGCTACGACGGCAAGGGACAGGTCAGGGTCCAGAGTCGCGAAGAAGCGCTGCTGGCGTTTCGCCAGTTGAAGAACGAACCCTGCGTGCTCGAACAGATGCTGGCGCTGGATTACGAAGTCTCGGTGGTGCTGTCGCGCGACGAGGCGGGTGTGGTGAAGTGTTTCCCCACCGCCGAGAACAGCCATCGCCACGGCATCCTCGATGTCTCCATCGTTCCGGCGCGCACCTCGGGCTGCCTGGCCGGCAATGCGGAGGAAATCGCCGAGGGCATCGCGCAGAAAATGGGCTATGTCGGCACGCTGGCCGTGGAGTTCTTCATCGTGCGCGGCCAGCTCTACGTCAATGAAATGGCGCCGCGGCCGCACAACTCGGGGCACTACACCATCGACGCCTGCATCACCAATCAGTTCGAGCAGCAGGTGCGGGCGCTGACCGGCCTGCCGCTGGGCGAGGCGCGCGCGCATTCGGCCGCCGTCATGGTGAACCTGCTGGGCGACCTGTGGTACCTGCAGGACCCGCACCACAGCCACGAGCCCGACTGGGCGAAGCTGCTCGCGGTGCCGAATCTGAAACTGCACCTCTACGGCAAGCACCACGCCAGGCCGGGGCGCAAGATGGGCCATTTCACGGTGATCGGCAGCGATACGCAGAAGGTGCAGGAGTCGGCGCTGGCGGCACGGCGATTGATCGGCATCTGCGATGACTAATGTAGCGCGCGCGGCGGCCCTGCTGCGCGCCGGCGAGCTGGTCGCCTTCCCTACCGAGACCGTCTATGGCCTCGGCGCCGATGCGGGCAATCCGCGCGCCATCGCCAGGATTTTCGCCGCCAAGGGTCGGCCCGCCGACCATCCGCTGATCGTGCACTTGCCGGACGCCTCGCACCTCGAGCGCTGGGCGGTCGATATCTCCGCGGCGGTCGGCAAACTCGCCGCGGCATTCTGGCCGGGACCCCTGACGCTGATCCTCAAGCGCCATCCCTCGGTGCTGGATGCCATCACCGGCGGCCAGGATACGGTCGGCCTGCGCGTGCCGAACCACCCGCTGGCGCTGCAATTGCTCCGCGAATTCGATGGTGGCGTTGCCGCGCCTTCGGCCAATCGTTTCGGCCACGTCAGTCCGACCACCGCCGCGCATGTGCGCGAGGAACTCGGCGATGCCGTCGCCATGATTCTCGACGGCGGGCCTTGCGCGGTCGGGATCGAATCGACCATCCTCGATCTCTCCGGCGGCGAGCCGCGGATCCTGCGTCCCGGCATGCTCGATGCGGCGGCCATCGGCGCGGTGCTCGGCCGTCCGCCGGCA
Organism: Rhodocyclales bacterium; assembly: GCA_026399435.1. Lineage (GTDB taxonomy): Bacteria > Pseudomonadota > Gammaproteobacteria > Burkholderiales > Rhodocyclaceae > Sulfuritalea. The sequence continues at coordinate 4,680 of JAPLQX010000043.1, read as the reverse complement.
TTCGGCGGCGAGCTGAACGCGCCGCGGGTGTCGGGCAGCCTCGAAGCCCACTACGCGCCAGGCACCCCGCTGCAACTGGTTGCCGCGGCCGACCTCGCGGCAACCGCAGCCAAGGCGCTCGCCGCCGGCCGGCGTATCGCCGTGCTGGCCCCTGAAGCACCCGTCCACGTCCATCAGAAAATGGTCTGGTCTGCGGCGAGCGCCGACGCCGCACAGTTCGCCCATGAACTGTATGCCCGGCTGCGCGAACTCGACGCGTTGGGCTGCGACCTGATCCTGGTTGCCGCGCCGCCCGCCGCCGAAGCCTGGCGCGCCGTGGCCGATCGCCTGCGCCGCGCCGCGGCCGGGTCGAAATAGGGGTGAAACATTACCGTCATCAAGGCCTAAGCGTTTCCGGCAGCGACCGATAATTTTCCCGCCAGCGGGTTTTCCGCGAGAAGGAGGGGACTATGGCTGCCAAGGAGCGCAATGGACGACGCCCGGGGAAGCTTTCGCAAGATTCGGAACAGCCCGGCCGCGTCATCGGGTCCGCAGTGAATGTCGCCATCAACAGGGGTTTCGTGGTCGGGCGCGAGGTTCTCGTCGGCTGCATCCCCGGCATCGTGGTCGGCTACAACATCGCCAGTTTCGGCCGCTTCGTCGGCAGCGCCTATCCGCTGGTGGTGCGCACCGCCCTCGGCGTGACCAAATGCGGCATGGACGAGGTGAGCCTGGCCTGACGCCGGCTTCCCTAGCCCGACCCCGGTTGCTATAATTCGCCCCCTCGATGGGGGTGTAGCTCAGTTGGGAGAGCGCGACGTTCGCAACGTCGAGGCCAGCGGTTCGATCCCGCTCACCTCCACCATTTCAAAAGGCCGGAACAAAGTCCGGCCTTTTTCATGTCTGTCGGCAACGTAGCTACGCGGCAGATCCCGGCGCGAGCGAGAGCATGTGCCCGACACGCGGGTCGCCACGTCCGCCGAGTACTGCGGCGTAAGCGGCCTGGACTGCTTGCGGCCCGACGTGATGCTCGACCACCAGCCAGGGCGCTGCCGGATCGCACACCTTGACGACGAAGCCCTGCCATGCCTGAAGCAGGCGTTGTCCCAAGATGTTGGCGCCCCATTCCGCGCTGCGCTTCTTGATTTGCGCCGGCGCAAAAAACAGCGTGGCGCGCGGGCCGGGCAGATCCCTGGCGCCGCCCAGTTGCTCGACATGAGTGCCGCCGATCGAACTGCTGTATTTCAGATTCGTGAACCGGGAATGGATGGCTTTGCGCAAGCCGGCGTTGCCGGCGAAGTCGATGTACACGCAAGCCGCGTCGGCCGCGATCTGGTCCAACTGATCGTAGGCCACCACCCGGTGATAGCAGCCGAGGCTTCGGCAGAACTCCAGATTGGCGGCAGAGGTCAGGCCGATTACCTGGACGCCTTGCCGCTGCGCGAGTTGAAATGCCGTGCCGTAGGCGGTCTTGCTCGATGCGCTGGACAGCAGCATGAGGCCTTCGCCGTTGTCGCCGGCGCCGAAAAAATTGTTGTCGGTGAGGAAATCGTCAATCAGCCACGAGGTCATGAACAGCGGGCGCAGCAGGGCCTGGACGTCTTCGGTTTGCGGCGTGTAGAAGGGGTCCGTGCTGCAGCGCGAGTAGTTGTTATAAACCGCATGCAGTGCAGCGCGGTGTTCGGCACCGTCAAAGAATCCTGCGGGTGACGGGCGCACGGGCTGCAGGACGACGCTCGATGACATCGGGTAGTAGCCGTAGAATTTCTCGCCCACCGACACGTCAGGGTGCTGCGACTCCACCACGTTGCCGAAACCCCAGACCGGTATGCGTCCCCAGCCCGACTCCGCCGGATAGAAGCCCCAGTAGTTCATGGCCTCGCCGAACGCCGCATAGGTAATGTTGTTGGCCGTCAGTGCGAATTTTTCCACGCCGAGGCGAACCTGGCCCGCGGCGAGCGGAGGCGCGGGCGCCTCGCGCAGTTCCGTCTCGGCGAGACTATCCTTGCGGACGAGGAAATCGATTGTGTTCATGGCGCACCCTCGAAGCAGTCCGGGCAGAGGCCGCCCGCGGTCACGCATGGTAGCAAGGGCGCAAATGAAAAGGGCCTGCATTGCTGCAGACCCCTATTTGATTCTGGTGCGCCCCGGAGAGATTCGAACTTCCTACCCCTTGGTTCGTAGTTGAGCCTATCGGCGTAACTCATTGATTTATAAATGCGCAATTGCCGCCCATCCCGCTCTCTTGTGCTGTTTTGTCAGGTACTCAACTCTCTTGTCCCCATAAAGTCCCCCTTGCGCGGGATTGGCTTGTCTCCATGAAATGACAAGCGGTTGGTTCTGCTCTATTATCATTGCATATGCGGGTAGGAAATTTCGGCCTCGCCACAATGAATCGAACCATTACAGTGATCCGGCATGTTCTACGATATCAATATGCCGGCCGGTGGACTAGCCCAGCAACTGTTGGGCGCAGTTAGCCAATACCGATGATATTTAGGGCGATATGTCTATGGCAAATGAACAAAGAAACAATATTTGGCCGAAAGTTTCGGCGGTTGGATCTGTTCTTTCCGGAACGCTAATTCCTCTTGTGATTGCGTATGCCGCCAATCACGTTGCAACGACGATGAAGGAAAGCGAAAACGAAATCAAATTTATTGAGATTGCGACGTCAATCATTAGAGAGGAGCCAAAAGAAAACACATCGGCACTTCGGGCGTGGGCTGTCGATGTTCTTGTCAAGAATTCAAAATCCGTGCCTCTCTCTGCTTCGGCACAACAGCAGCTGAAGGAGACAAGAATCGCCGTCTCTGCATATGGATGGGGGAACACCACCATTTACAGTAACGTTAATGGGACAACTGTGCCCGCTGCAGCTGATTCAACTAAACAATCAAAAAAATAGAATCGCGCTGGCCTAATTAATTGCCGCACCGATGTTGAGTCAGCTCAACAGGAGGAGACCAAAGTGAATGTGGCTTCGTTTCACGAAAGAGTTCGTCCTGATGACCGCGTTACCCACCGCGCAGCCCGCCTACGGTCTAGAGGGACCTTCGGCAGACCGCACCGTGGATAACGCTACACCGCAGGGCTCCACTTATCGCCGTGGAAATTCTGTCCAACCAAACGGGGCCAGCTCTCCCGTCGAGGAAGACACCATTCGATCTCGCGCTTGCTTCAATGGGCAAGGGGGTGCAAGTAGAAATTTAGAGAGATATTTGAATCTGATAGTCAAGCTATCCAAACAAGACAAGCGAGAGAGCTATCAGTTTTATGTCAGGATGAAGAACAAGCTACTCGAAGGAATGTCATTGGACAGGATCTTCGAGGAGGAGGATTTCGAGTTTTCGAGAGGAGATTTTTCCAGATATCAGCTTTGGAAGGTAATCGTCAATAGCACAGACGAATTGCTTCCAAACACGGCCTCCCAGGTCGTCTCCCATCTGATGGAGCACTTACCGGAGTATTCCCTTCTAGACATGGAGAACGTCGCAGCAGGTTCAAGGACAAGTTTGACATACTCTTTGTTGAAGCTTTTGGATCAGGCAGCATGGGGAGCCGATCAATCTGCACGCCGAAACAACACTCCAGAAAATATTTCCGAGATTGCCGATTGGGTTTTTGGCGAACGTAGCCACTCTGGAGCTGGTGTGCTGAGCACGTTGGCGAAACCGGACAGAGGCCCCTTGGGTCTTTTTGACCTGATGCTTTTTCGTCTTTATTGCAGTGCCGACAGAGGGGGAAGCTTGTTTAATCTTCAGCGAGCTTTATCGCTGCACGGCGATCCAGGAGCTCCGACCGAGGGTAATACGACCATGATCGCGAAGGAAGAAATGCGGGAGATATCCCAAAAGGTCTTCCAAATTTTTAAGAACCAGTACATTGCACCGGAAAAAAACATATTCGAAGCTATTGATAATTTGTCTTTGCGTGATTTGGCTGGAAAGTGTTCTGACTTCGTTAGTGCGCAGATTGAGTCTAAAAAGGTGACTAAAGATCAGGTTGAGCAGTTGATTGCTGCAGAGAAATCGCGCGTGAAAACCTTCGTCGTTTATCAGTTGGGGAACTCTATGATAAGCAGCGGGGTTGGTTGCGGTTTATATGACGAGACTGGCAAGAATGATCAAAAGGGAATCGCAAGACAGGTGAACAACTATTTGTTTGGGCTGTGCTTTAATCCAAATGTTAGTCTGGAAAACTTCGAACGATTCGTGGACTACTTATTGATGCTGTTTGAGCATACGTTTGGATTGGACGATGGTGTTCGTTACGTGCCTAGCGTCGCTGTATTTACGAAGGTTCTCGAGGAGGAACGACTGAAAGAGTATTGGATGACCCACAAGGCGGCGATACAGGCCTTGAGTCTGCGCGCAAAGAAGAAGGATGTCCGAACATTCAATTATGTCGCCACTTATGAGGACGATTTAGATGCCGTCTATCGCGTACTCGATCAGTTGGTGGGCTGATTGCAAGGGAGGCGCGGACCATAAGTCCCCACCATCTCCCCATGCAAAAGCAAACGGGCTAGACCATTCCTGATCTAACCCGTTGATGTAGTGGTGCGCCCGGAGAGATTCGAACTCCCTACCCCTTGGTTCGTAGCCAAGTACTCTATCCAGATGAGCTACGGGCGCTTGAGAGGGCGGGATTATACCCAAGAAACGGTCGAAGACAAGCTCGCATTCTCCTTACGGCGGA
>JAPLQX010000023.1 GCA_026399435.1 Rhodocyclales bacterium | reverse complement strand
GGTGACCCAGGACCCGGACACCGGCTGGACCAATCTGGGCACCTACCGCGCCCAGGTGCTGGGCAAGAACATCCTCGGCTCGCAGATCATCAAGGGCAAGCACGGCGACATGCACATGAAGAAGTACCAGGAACGCGGCGAGCTGATGCCCGCCGCGTATGTGGTCGGCACCGACCCGGTACTGTTCCTTGCCGGCTCGACGCTGGTCAGCGCGCAGGTGGATGAATACGAAGTGGCCGGCTCGCTGCGCGGCAAGCCGGTCAAGGTGTTCAAGTCGGAACTGACCGGGCTGACCCTTCCGGCCAATGCCGAGATCATCGCCGAAGGCTGGATCGACCCGAACGAATTGATGGACGAGGGCCCCTTCGGCGAATACACCGGCTATTACTCCGGCAACAAGGGCAAGGACTATCCCAAACCGGTGCTGCGCATCGCGCGCATCCTGCATCGCAACAAGCCGGTGATGTGGGCGACGACCGTGGGCAAGCCGATCAACGACATCCACATGATCCAGTCGCTGAACCGGACCGCGACGCTCTGGCACGACCTGGAAACCATGAAGGTGCCCGGCATCCAGAGCGTGTATATCCCGCCCGAGGCCTGCGGCCGCTTCTGGGTCGTGGTCTCGGTCAAGCAGATGTATCCGGGGCACTCCAATCACGTCGGCAATGCCGTGATCTCCACCACCACCGGCCACTATGGCGTCAAGGGCGTGATCGTCGTCGATCACGACATCGAGGCCGACGACTGGGATCGCGTCTGGTGGGCGCTGGCAACCCGCTTCGACCCGAAGCGTTCGGCCCAGATCATCGATCGCGGCCGCTCGACGCCGCTGGACCCGGGGCTGCCGATCGAGGCCCGCGACATCACCAGCCGCATCATTCTCGATGCCTGCACGCCCTACGAATGGGCCAACAAGCCCAACGAAATCTTCATGGACCGCACGGTATTGCAGAAGGTCTCCGACCGCTGGAACGAATACGGCTTCCCCGGGACCAGCCCGGTGGCCGGCATGATCAACCGGCTGACGCGACCGGAAGTGAAGAAGGCCAAGAGCGGCAAGTAGCAGGTACTCATGATGAAACGAAGGGATCGTCATTCCGGCGAAAGCCGGAATCCAGTGCGGCGCCGCGACTGGATTCCGGGTCAAGCCCGGAATGACAATCCCGCGGCAGCGCCCATCCACGCATCCGCCGGCCCGCACGGCAATCCGACTACATAGCGCACCATGACCCACAAAAAAGGCATTGTCATCGTCTGCAACCTGGACACCCGTGGCGAAGACATCGTCTTCGTCAAGCAACTGATTTCCGACCGAGGCCACGAGCCGATCCTGCTCGATTTCAGCATGGAGGAGCCGCCGCCCTTTCCCGGCGACATCCGCACCGAAGACGTGGCAACGCGCGGCGGCCTGCCGATCGAAGTGGTGCGCGAGAAATACCGCTCCGACCGCGACACCGCCACCAACAACCAGATCAGGGGCGCCGCGGCGATCGTTCAGGATCTGCTGGCGGAGGGACGCGTGCACGGCATCATCGGCATCGGCGGCGGCACCGCCACTCTGGTCGCCACCTCGATCATGAAACAACTGCCTTTCGGCATGCCCAAGCTGATGGCCTCGCCAATGGCGGCGCACCCCGCCTACATCGACAAATACGTCGGCACGCGCGACATCACCATGCATCACACGGTGCTCGACATCGTCAAGATGAACCCGCTGCTGAAGGCGCAGATCATCAACGCGGTCGGCGCCATTTGCGGCATGGTCGAGATGACGCAGGGCACCCACATCACCTTCGACAAGCCCTGCGTCGCCATCTCCTCGTTCGGCTTCGGCGAAATGGCGGTGCAGACGGCGATCGGCATGCTGGAAGAAGCAGGTTTCACGCCCATCGTCTGCCACGCCCAGGGCAAGGGCGACAAGGCGATGGAGGAAATGATCCGCGACGGCGCCTTTCACGGCGTGCTCGACATCTGCACCGGCGGCATCATGGAGCACCTGTTCAAGGGCAACCGCGACCCCGGGCCGGACCGGCTGATGGCGGCCGTGGAAACCGGCATTCCGATGGTGCTGGCGCCCTGCGGACTCGACATCCTTTCCTACGGCGGCCGCGCCGACATGCTGGAACAGACCAAAGGCCGCGTGCAGTATGTGCAGGACGCGCTGCGCGTCCAGGTGCGCACCACCGCCGACGAACTGCGCCAGGCCGCCGACGTGATCGCCGAGAGACTCAATCGGGCCAAGGGCCCGTGGACCTTCCTGATCCCGCTGAAAGGCTGGTCGTCGCTGGACAAGGAAGGGCGGCCGATCTACGACCCCGTTGCCGACGCCGCGTTTGTCGCCCGGCTGAAGGAAAAGCTCGACGACCCGGCCCGGGTCAAGGAGGTCGATCTGCACCTTTACACCCCGGAATTCGCCCGTGTAGCCGTCGACGAGTTCGTTCGTTTGCATGAAGAAGCAAAGACCAAGGAGAGACGGCCATGATGGTGCGCAACTGGATGCAGGCAAACCCGACGGTCATCCCGAGCGACATGCTTGTGTCGGAAGCCAAGCGAATCCTCAGCGAGAACAATCTGCACGCCCTGCCCGTCGTCGATAACGGCAAGCTGCGCGGGCTGGTGACCCGGGCCAACCTGCTGCGCATGGGCAGTTTTGTGCTGCGCACGCAGAGTACGGACGAGTTCAACTTCTTCGTCACCCGGCTCAAGGTCCGTGACATCATGGTGCGCAATCCGGCGACGGTTCAGGCAAGCGACACCATGGAGCATTGCCTGCAGAAAGGCCAGGAACTCGGCGTCGCACAGCTCCCCGTCATCGACAAGGAGCAAGTGGTGGGAGTTATTTCCGCCAACGAGATATTTCAGCTGGCGGCCCACTGCCTCGGCGCATGGGAACGGCGCAGCGGCGTCACGCTGGCGCCGCTCAAGTTGGGCCCCGGTGTGCTTGGACGGATTGTCGACGTCGTCGAAGGAACAGGCGCCGTGCTGCAAGCGGTGTACCCGATCGGACGTCAGGACGCCCAGACGGACTGGGGTTATCCGGAGAAAAGGGTCATCCTCCGCTTTCATGCCGACGCGGGGCAGGACGTCGCGGCCGCGCTGGAAGCCGCCGGCTTCCCGGTCATCGAATCGACCGAGATGCGGCACCCCGAGCATCTTGAACCGGCGCCGGAAGGTAGCAGACACTGACAAGTATCGGCAGGCGTGAAACAATGTGCCTGCCGATGATAGTCGGCGCTGGTGAAGCAACTGCGCTACAAGGCGGTCGAGCAAGAAACGCTCTCCTCGCCGTAGCGGATGGTGATACGGCGATACTTCGGCGGCCGGCCACGGTGCACGCCGTGCGAACCTGAATCTGAGGCAAGGACGAGACAATGAAACTGGTAGTCGGAATATCGGGTGCAAGCGGCGCCATCTACGGCTTGAGGATTCTGGAGGTGCTGAAACAGGTCGGGGTGGAAACGCACCTGGTGATGTCGGATTCGGCCAAGCGCACGATTGTGTACGAAACCGACTACACGATCGATACCGTCAAGAAGCTGGCCACCTATGTACATGATGTCAACGACGTCGGCGCCTGCATCTCGTCCGGGTCATTCAGGCACGACGGCATGGTGATCGCGCCGTGTTCGATCAAGACGCTGTCGGCGCTGGCCAACTCGTTCAATACCAACCTGCTGATCCGCTCCGCCGATGTCACGCTGAAAGAGCGGCGCAGGCTGGTGCTGATGATTCGCGAGACCCCCCTGCACCTCGGTCACCTGCGGCTGATGACTCAGGTGACCGGCCTTCTATCATCAACCGAAGACGCTCGACGACATCATCAACCAGTCGGTCAACAAGGCGCTCGATCAGTTCAACCTGGGGGTGGAACTCAACCTGTTCAAACGCTGGACCGGCAATGAAGAACGCGAACGCGCCAAGAAGTCGCAGTAATTTCGGGATGGGGCTCGGTGAAACGCCGGATCGGGCTTGAATGACAACCCGACACTGCAGCCAGTGCGGGTCACGCATGGTGTTTGCCAACATCGACGAACGCCAGCGCGAACAATGCCCGGCCTGCGGCTTCATCGCCTGGCGCAACCCCGCACCGGTAGCAATGGCCGTGATCGAGCATGAGCAGCAACTGGTGTTGATCCGCCGCCGCGACGCACCGCTCGCGGACTATTGGGCGCCGCCGGCCGGATACGTCGAAACCGGCGAATCGGTACCCGAGGCAGTGATCCGCGAGGCACGCGAGGAATGCGGTCTGGAAATCGTGCTGGACGAATTGGCCGGCGTGTATTCGCAGGCCGACGTCGACGTGCTGATCGTCGCCTATCGCGCCCATTCGAGCGGCGGACGCCTGGTCGCCGGCGACGATGCCAGCGAGGTCGGACTGTTTGCACCCGGGTACTTGCCGACGCAGCCGGTGCCGGCTGCGGGAAGCGCAACGGACCGCTGGCTGCATGAGGTGATCTTTGAGGTGACCGCGCCGTGGCAGCGTGCAGCATAGCGATAGCCGACAAAGGAGCGCGGCAGCGTGAAAGACAAGATCACGGCAACCCTTCCGGACAAACTGATCGACTACCTGCTCCCCGGCGCCCCGGCCCTGATGCTCACCACGGGCACGGACGGCTACGCGAGTTCAGCCTATGCGTGGGTCGTGGCAATCGACGCCACGCGACTGCGGTTCGCTGTCGACCTCGGCAGCTCAGCCATGGAAAACCTGCAGCGTAGCGGCCAGGTGTCGATCCAGATCATCGGCCCGGGCGATGTCAGCTTTCTGGTCAAGGGCGAGGCGCGCCTGATCAAGGACCGCATTGAAGCCGCGGCGCCGGCACCGATCATGCTGTGGGAAATGGACGTGGTGGCGGTCAAGGACCAGTCCTGGGCGGGCGTCACCACCACGGCCCTGGCGTACGAATGGCCTGCGGCGCAACGCGAGACCATGCTCAGGATGGAACAGGCGGTGTACGATGAAATGCGCGCTGAAATGCGCGACCTCAGGTGAATCCCGGGGAATGACCGGGCAGACGCCGCCGGATACGGTCATCTACGCCATCGGCGACATCCACGGCCGCCTCGACCTGCTTACAGCGATCCATGACCGCATCGCGGCGGACGCGGTCCGGCGATCGGCACGGCGCAAGATCGTCGTCTATCTCGGCGATTACGTCAGCCGCGGCGCCGATTGCCGCGGAGTGGTGGACCGCGTGCACGAATGGCTGCCCGCCGGATTCGAGCGGGTGACGCTGAAGGGCAATCACGAAGACCTGCTGCTGCGCTTTCTCGGAGGCGACCTCGATATGGGGCGTCACTGGTTCGACTATGGCGGCCTCGACGCCCTGACCCATTACGGCATCGCCATCCCGGACCGGCAGGCCCGCGACGATGCAAGCGTGGCACTTCTGCGTGATCGCTTTGCATCGGCACTTCCGCAGGAGCACCTAGACTTTTTCCGGTCATTGGCGGTCAGCTATCGGGCCGGCGACTACTACTTCGTCCATGGCGGCGTGCGCCCCGGCGTGCCCCTGGCAGAACAGAACGACCACGACCGCATGTGGATCCGCAAAGCCTTTCTCGATTCGGACGCCGATCATGGCGCGGTGGTCGTGCACGGCCACAGCATCTCCGCACAGCCGGTGATCCGGCCCAACCGGATCGGCATCGATACCGGCGCCTACCGCAGCGGCGTGCTCACCTGCCTCCGGCTGGAAGGCGCACTGCACGAGTTTCTGATGACCTGAACCGGGTCCGCCCGGCGCAGCTTCCCTCCCGGCAAAGCCAGCAGTCGGCGCCGGCGGCACGGCGATGCGCATCAGCGTTTTATGATGGACCTCCAATCATTTGACTTCCAGCTTCTAATTGTTTATTCTTCGTCCAGGCTGGTGAACCGCCATTCATTTTGGGGAAGGGAGAAACAGATGACAGTGCAAAGTGTCTCGCTCGTAATCGCCGGCAGCGGGGGCGCCGGCGTCGTAACGGCGGGCTCCCTGCTCCTGGAAGCGGCGGCGAATGCCGGCTGGTATGCCTTGATGAGCCGCTCCTCGGGACCGCAGATCCGCGGTGGCGAGGCGGCCGCAATGCTGCGCTTCGCCACCGAGCCGATCATGTCGCACGACGACAGCTTTCATCTGCTGATGGCCATCGACTGGGAGAACATCGGGCGCTTCTCGGCCGAAATACCACTGATCGCGACCAGTCTCATCGTCGGCGACCCGGCCCACGGTCCGGCTCCGGCCGCCTTGCTGGGCGGCAAGCCGCGCGAAGCCGCGCTGGCGATGACGGCAATCGCGGAGAAGATCGAGAGCGGCCGTCCCAACATGGTGGCCCTGGGCGCCATCGCCGCCCTGATCGGCCTGCCTCCCGAAGCCATGCAAGCCGTGGTCGAGCAGCATCTGAAGCGCAAGGGCCAGGCCGCAATCGACGCCAGCATGGCCGCCTTCCACGCCGGCGTGACTGCCGCGGCCGACCTGCCCGCGACCCCCAAGCTGCCGGCCGTGGCCGCGGCCTCCGAGCCGCGCTGGAGCATCACCGGCAACGAAGCCACCGGCCTTGGCGTGATACGCGGCGGCGTGCGCTTTGTCGCTGCCTACCCGATCACGCCCGCCACCGAAGTCCTCGAATGGCTGGCGCCGTCGCTCGCCAAAGTCGGCGGCGTGCTGGTGCAGGCCGAAGACGAACTGGCCTCCATCAACCAGATCATCGGCGCCTCCTACGGTGGTGTGCCGGCGATGACCGCCACGTCCGGTCCCGGCCTGTCCCTGATGATCGAGTCCCTCGGGCTCGCGGTTGCTGCCGAGGTACCGCTCGTCGTCGTGGATGTCATGCGTGTCGGCCCCTCGACCGGGATCGCCACGAAATCGGAACAGAGCGACCTCAACATCGCGGTGTATGGCCTGCATGGCGACGCGCCGCACATCGTCGTCGCGGCCAACTCGGTGGCCGACTGCCTGTTCACCACCCAATGGGCCGTGCATCTGGCCGAAGCCATGCAGACGCCGACCCTGGTGCTGACCGATCAGGCCATGGGCCAGGCCCGCGCCATCGTGCCGCGCCCGGCGGAACTGGCCTTCATCGGCCAGCGCCTGACCGCCACCGCAGCCGTCGAAGGCGAACGCTACAAACGCTATGCCGTGACCGCCTCCGGGGTTTCACCCATGGCGATCCCCGGTACCGCCGGCCTCACCCATACCGCCGACGGGCTGGAGCACAACGAGTTCGGCACGCCGTCGTCGCAGGCCTCGGACCACCAGGCGCAAATGGACAAACGCAGCCGCAAGCTGACCCAGTTCAACTATGGCGACCACTGGGCCGAGATCATCGATGCCGATGCCGGCCCCGGCGACCTGGCGATCATCACCTGGGGTTCCTCAACCGGGCCCGCCCGCGAAGCCCTGCGCCGCTTCTCGGATGCCGGCGGCAAGGCGCGCCTGATCTCGGTACGCCTGATCGCTCCGGTGCAACCGGAAAAGATGGCAGCCGCCCTGGCCGGAATAACCCGCGCCGTGGTGGTCGAGCAATCGCACAGCGGCCAGTTCTACCGCATGCTGCGGGCCTTCTACGACCTGCCGAAGGACACCCGCTCGCTGCACCAGGCCGGCCCCCTGGCCTTCGGCCCCGGCCGCATCCTCGAACAACTCAACGCATGGAGCTCCTGATGGAAAGCTGCGCGCAAAAGAAGAAATACGCCGCCAAGGACTACAAGTCCGACCTCAAGCCGATCTGGTGCCCGGGCTGCGGCGACTACACGGTACTCAACGCCATCACCCGGGCCCTGGCCGAACTCGCCCTCCCGCCCGAAGAAGTCGCCGTCGTCTCGGGCATCGGCTGTTCCTCGCGCATCCCCGCCTACACCAGCGTGTATGGCTTTCACGGCGTGCACGGCCGGGCCCTGCCGGTGGCCACCGGCCTCAAGCTGGCGCGCCCCGACCTGACGGTACTGGTGACCGGCGGCGACGGCGACGGTTTCTCGATCGGCGGCAACCATTTCCTGCACGCCTGCCGGCGCAACGTCGACCTGACCTACATCGTCATGGACAACCAGGTGTATGGCATGACCAAGGGCCAGGCCTCGCCCACCACCGCGCCCGACTGGGAAGGCAGCAAGCTGACGCCGGAAGGCACCGGAATCAATCCCTTCCAGCCGCTGGTGGTCGGCCTCGCCTCGGGAGCGAATTTCGTCGCCCGCGTGTCGAGCAGCGACCCGGTCAACATGGCCCAGATCATCGTCGAAGCCATCCGCCATCCCGGCTTCTCGCTGGTACAGGTGCTCAGCCCCTGCGTCACCTTCCGCCCCGAACAGGCGGAATGGCGCGACATCGTGCGCACTGCCGTGGTCGACGTCACGGACGACGCCGCGCGTGCCGCGCGCCGCCTGATGACGGACGACGGCTTCAACGTCGGCAAGGTGCTCTACAAGGGAAGTCGCCCGCCGTTCCGGCCGGAATTCGAAAACACCAGCGGCTCCGTAGCGGAACTGGAAGCGAGGTTTGCGCTATGAGCCACAGCACCAGCAAGAGCGTCGCCATCGCCACCGTGCCTGAACTGCTGGCGCACGCGCTGGCCATGGAGACCGAAGCCGCCGAGCGCTACGGCGAACTGGCGGTGCAGATGGAAATCCATCGCAAGACCGCCGTCGCGGTGATCTTCCGCCGCCTCGAAAGCGCAGAAAAGAAGCACCTGGCCGAAATTACGGAAATGTGCCGCAACGTCGAGCTGCCTCACTATGCGCCGTGGGATTTCAAATGGACGGGGGCCGAAAGCCCCGAGGCCATCGACACCGGCAGGGTGCACTACCAGCTGTCAGTGCGGGAGGCCATCCTGCTGGCGTACGAGCACGAGCGCAAGGCCGCGGAGTTCTATGCCGGCGTAGCGGACAGCGCACAAGCGGCCGACGTGAAAGAGATGGCCCGCCAGTTCGCCGCCGAAGAACAGGAACACATCGGCTGGCTGGAAGGCTGGCTGGCCCAGTGCGGCCCCGCCGACGCGCTGGCGCTGGAGGATCCCGATCCGCCGCTGGGCCAGGAATAGCCCAAGCCGCTCCCCTTCCCCTATCCCCCTTCCCCCTGAAAAGGAGAAAACGAAATGGCGCTACTCATCAATGACCTCTGCATCGCCTGCGACGTGTGCCTGGCCGCCTGTCCGAACAAGGCGATTACGGCCGGCGAAGACATCTTCACCATCAATCCGGACCTGTGCACCGAATGCGTCGGCCATCACGCGGTGTCCCAGTGCGTCAAGGTCTGCCCGGTGCGGGCCTGCGTTCCCGATCCGGCCCACCGCGAAAGCAAGGATGAACTGCAGGCGAAGTACGAGCGCCTGATGGCGCAAAAAGCCGCCTGATCAAGCCAATACAAGGAGCCGAGGACATGGGTATCAGAGACAAACTGGCGCAGCTCGCCGCGCGCATGCATGACACGCCGCAGTACAACTCGCAGGGCGCGGTGCTCTTCGTCGATCTCGAACAGCGCAAGACGCTGAAGAAATACCTGCCGCTGGAGGTCATGAGGAACTTTCTCGGTGGACGCGGCGCCAATATGTGGCTGCTCTACAACCTGATCGAGGAAGAGCGCGCCGCGCTAGATCCCGAGATTCCGCTGATCTTCGGTACCGGCATCCTCACCAGCAGCATGCCCTCGGCCACGCGCGGCAACTTCACCAGCAAATCGCCGGAAAGCGATGCCATCCTCGACGCCAACGGCGGCGACTACTTCCCCTCCTTTCTGCGCACCCACGGCTACGACCACGTCGTGCTCTACGGTCGCGCGCCGTCCTGGACGCTGCTCAAGATCGCCTACGAGAACGTCGAATTCGTCGATGCCGCGCCCTATGTCGGCATGGACAACCTCGAACTGCCGAAAGCGATCGAACGCGACTTCAACTGCACCGAGCGCGAGGACATGGCGCTGGCCCGCATCACCACGGCCGGCGAGAACCAGGTGCTGTGCGCCGGCATCATGGGCGGCATCAAGGCGATCTGGGCGCGCGGCGGCGGCGGCGCCAAGATGGGTTCGCTCAAGCTCAAGGGCATCATGGTGCACGGCACGCCCAGGGAACTGCAGCCGGTCGAGCCCATGGCGAAATACAACAAGGTGATCGGCAAGAAGATCATTACCACCAGTGTGATCAAGAACGCGCTGAAGATGGTCGGCACCCCCTTCCTCTACAAGCCGAGCCGGGTGCTCTGCGCCCTCGGCGCCAGGAACCACCAGGAGACCAGCTGGACCGAAGCCCTGGATGCCGACAACTTCGACCCCTACCGCCCCGGCATGGACGGCTGCTACCTGTGCCCGGTGCATTGCCGCAACCAGAACGACATGACCCCTGAAGGCCACGGCGGCTGGGGTGCCGCGGCGCTCAAGGGCCTCACCGGCAACGCCAGCTACGACAAGGCGCAAGCCTCGATCGAACATGGCAAGGAACGCAACTACACGGGCATCCATCACGACGGCAAGTTCGACAAGTACGACAAGGGTGACGGTCCGGAGTACGTCACCCTCGGCAAGTTCGGCCCGCTGATCGGTATCAAGGAGCCCGAGCAGGTGCTGCGCCTCAACAACATCCTCAACGACCTCGGCCTCGACTCCGCCTCCTGCGGCAGCTCCATCGCCTGGGCCATGGAACTCTACCAGCGCGGCATCATCACCCAGAAGGACACGGGCGGCCTCGATCTGTCGTGGGGCAACTACGACGTCATCGAGAAGCTGCTGTTCATGACCGCCAAACGCGAAGGCTTCGGCGACACCATCGCCGACTCTGCGCGCGCCGTGGAGCGCGGCAAGTACCCGGCAGCAGCGCTCGATTACCGCATGACGGTCAAGGGCCTGTTCCAATCCGACCCCCACGATGCGCGCATCCTCAAGGCCTTCGCGCTGGGCCTCTCGGTCGCCACGCGCGGCATGGACCACCTGCGCAGCCGCCCCACGCTGGAAATCAATGCCCGCATCAACGACGATCCGGCGCTCAAGGCATCACTCTACAACGGCGTCGTCAGTGCCAAGCCGAACAGCTACGAGGGCAAGGAATACGCCGTCAGGAAGTGCGAGAACAACTTTGCGGTGGGCGATTCGGTGGGCATGTGCCGCTTCAACACCAAGCTGTTCAACTCCCCTTCCCTGCCCGATCCCGGCGACTTCGCCGTGCAGCTGACGTCGCTGACCGGTCAGCCCTTCGTCGAAGCCGAAATGGACGAGATCGGCCGCAACATCAGCGGCATCGAGCACATGCTGAATTTCCGCCTCGGTCTGCGCGCCAAGGACGACACTCTGCCCCGCCGCTGGTTCGAGGAGGCCCTGACGGAAGGCCCCTTTGCCGGCGAGAAGATCGATCGTACCGAATTCGAAGCGATGAAGCAGCGCTTCTACACCGTCACCGGGCTCAACGCCGAAGGCCTGCCCGCCGGCGACTGGCACGAAAAGCTCTCCCGCTGGATCACCGGCTTTGCCATACGCGTCGACCTGCCCAGACAACTGCCCGGCGCGCCGGAACAGATCGTGGTCATCGACGAAGATGTGGGCGACGTGACCGAATTGCGCAAGGCCCTGCTGCGCAAGCTTCCCGAGGCGGCTTCGGACCTGAACGACAGTTCGTGGAACATCGCGGTGAATGGCGAGATGGTGCTGTCGGGAGAAAAGGCGACGCGCATCCGCAGCGGCGATCGGGTCGCCCTGGTCCCGATCATCGCCGGCGGCTGACGGAATCGCTCCGGCACTGATGCATGAATGGCCGGCCTTGTTTGGTATCCTTCCGCTCATGATGTTCGAGAGCGTGCGGCTCTGGCGCTCTCGAACGCCCCCGTGCAAGCCAAGGTCCAGACAATGACTCCTGCCAAGACATCCGTAAAAGAGAAAAAGGCGAAGCTCGACTTCGGGCTTCTGCCCAAGCTGGTTGGCTACCACCTGCGCATGGCGCAAATCGCCATATTCCGCGATTTTGCGCAGGGTCCCGGAGCGCTTGACGTCACACCCGGCCTGTTCGGCGTTCTGGTCATCATCGAAGCCAACCCCGACCTCAAGCAAAGCGACCTCGCCCGCGCCACGCATCTCGACCGTTCGACCGTCGTAACGGTCATCGACAATCTGGAGCGACGCGGCCTGGTTGAACGACGCGCCGCCCTGAACGACCGCCGCTCCAATGCGATTCGCCTGACAGCGGATGGCACCGCCCTGCTGCGCAAGCTGAAACGTCAGGTCACCCTGCACGAAAAGCGGCTGCTGCAGAATTTCAGCGACGCCGAGCGCGAGCAGTTCTTCGGACTGCTGCAGAAGGTATTCCCCGAACACCGCTGAACGGCCAAAGTAGCGAGCGTCTCTGAAACGTCTCGCTTATGGCGTCCAGGCCAAAACTCGGCGCTGACAGCACGGCGAGTTCATGTGCCCGAACTACGCCATTGCTTGACCACTTCGCCGAGCGTATGCGCCTGCGGCGTATATAACTGAAAGACGTAGCCGATTGCGCCAAGACTTAACGCGGTCACCGCAAATGGAACGGCGGTGCGCCGCACGGCGCTTTCCAGCCAGTGCCGCGTCTGTAGCCCCCGCATGCGACGATAAAGGCTGGCCGAAAGTGCGCCATCGACCAGCAGTTCGGCAAACAGAACCGGCGCCAGGTAGACGATGTACAGCGTTGCAAAAAGCAGCGCTGCCGCGAGAACCGCTATCAGCAGCGCAATCGCCAGCGGAACCGCCCCTTCATCGGCACCGCCGATCACCCCGCCCACCGCTTCGCCGACGGAATCGCCGCCCGGAATATTCACCTCGGGCAGCGAGGGCGAAGGCAGCGATTCGTCCAGTTGAAAACTTCCGGATGCCCCGCCGCCGCCATAGTTCCCTCCATCGCCCGAAAAGCCCGGCTCGTGCTCGATGCCGACCGACGGGCCATCATGGCTGCCGCCGGACTGGGGAATATCGAAGGACCCGTCCACGTAATCTTCCGCCTTGGTCCGCAGCCAAAGCCAGAGCAGGAACAGAAACACGAGATAGGCGCATCCGACCGACAGCGGATAGCGTGCAAGCATCGAATCCACGCCGCTTCGCAGCAGCGCGAACGACGAGACCATGCCGGCTGCGCCGGTGAGCATGACGAGAAGGAACATCTGCAATCGCGGAAAGCTGTCGCCTTCCAACCTTCCCATCAAGCGCCGTATCTCGCCGCCGCGGGTAAAGCTGCTTTGGTGTATGCCCGCCCTGCGTGTCTCTCTCGATTTAGCTGGCATACGTGCTCCAGCGACAACGCAAGATCCTCATCGACGCCGTGAGGGATTTGATATTGGTCCATTTGATTGTGATGAGTATTGGCATTCTGCTTTTTGGCTAAATTCGATATCGGTCATCGACAACAGTAACGGGCATCGGGAATACAATTCCATGCTTTTTGGCCGATGCCCTTTTCATTTCTTCGTGAGCAACGGCTGCG